>NZ_JTJB01000036.1 GCF_000794385.1 Thermus sp. 2.9 | reverse complement strand
CGCTGGGTAGACGACGCCTTAAAGGCCCTCCAAGCCCAAGGCATCAAACTCCCCAAGAGGCAGAAACATCAAAAGGCCACCCTGGCCGAACTCCTCACCCTCGCCCTCTTCATCCTCCTTCAGGGCCAAGACCTCGCCAAAGGCTACCTCGCCGCTAAGGTCACCCTCCGCGCTTACTTCCCCTCTCTCCCCCACCTCTCCCGCTTCCACCGGGTGCTCAAAAACGCGCGTTCCCTTTTGGCCCACCTCGCCCAAACCCTGGCCGGGGGAGAAGGCTTGCGCAAGCTAGGGGCTTCGCCCGTGACCCAGGTGGTGGACCTCAAACCCATCCCCTTAGCCCACGGCCACCGCGTCCACCGCTTCTCCCTTCCCGAGTCCGCCGCGGGGGTGGGGCCCTTGGGCGCCTTCGCGGGCTTGGTGGCGGTGATGAACGAGAGAGGCCTGTTTTCCAAGGTGTTCCCCTGACGGGGTCTTTTGGCGCGGGTGAACCTCATCCGCAAGGTACGCTATCGCGTGACCTTAGCCCACAACCTCATCCGGAGCCGGATCCTTCTCAGGATGGCGGGGGTGGGGGATTTGAGGTAGCACACGAAGGAGAATGCAGAAGGCCGCTATCGTTTCTCTGAGCCTAGCGGCCTCTATTTTTGCATCCCAAGGCAGAAAATAGGTGGCAACTTGGGTAAATGCTATTCTTAGGCCGTGCTGCGGGTGGTGGTCCGGCCAGGCAAGGAGCGGAAGCTCAAGAACTTCTACCCCAACCTCTACCGGGACGAGATCCAAGAGGCTCCCCCCGGGGCAGGGGTGGCGGAGGCGGTGGCCCAGGACGGGAGCTTCCTGGCAGTGGGGTACTATGATCCCCGCTCCAAAGCCCCCTTCCGCGCCTTCCGCTTTGACCCGGGGCCCTTGGACCGGCGCTTCTTCCTTGCTCGCTTCCAAAAGGCCCTAGCGAAGCGGGAGGGGCTTGGGACCTTCCTTCGCCTCGTCCACGGGGAGGCGGACGGGCTTCCGGGGCTGGTGGTGGACCGCTTTGGCGAGGTTTTGGTCCTCCAGGTGCGCGTCCGAGGGATGGAGGCCTTAAGGGAGGTGTGGTTCCCGGCCCTCCTCGAGGCCACCCTCCCCAAGGGGGTCTACGAGCGGAGCGACGTGGAGAACAGGCGGCAGGAGGGCCTCCCGGAGCGGGTGGGGGTGGTCTACGGGGAGGTGCCCGAGGTCTTGGAGGTGGAGGAGGATGGCCTCCTCTTTTCCATCCCCCTGGCCCTAGCCCAAAAGACCGGTTTTTACCTGGACCAGCGGGAAAACCGCCGCCTCTTTGAGGCCATGGTGCGGCCGGGGGAGCGGGTGCTGGACGTGTTCAGCTACGTGGGGGGCTTCGCCCTTCGGGCGGCCCGCAAAGGAGCCTACGCCCTGGCGGTGGACAAGGACCTACAGGCCCTTTCCGTCTTGGACCGGGCGGCCCTACGGGCGGGGCTACGGGTGGATATCCGGGCTGGGGAGGCCCTCGAGGTCCTGCGGGGCCTGCAGGGGTCCTTCCATCACGTCCTCCTGGACCCGCCCACCCTGGTGAAGCGCCCGGAGGAGCTCCCCGCCATGAAGCGCCACCTGGTGGACCTCACCCGGGAGGCCTTACGGCTCCTCGCCCCCGGGGGCTACCTTTGGCTTTCCGCCTGCAGCTACTACCTCAAGGTAGAGGACCTCCTGGAGGTGGCCCGCCGCGCGGCCGGGGACCTGGGCCTGCGCCTGCGGGTGCACGCCGTCACCTACCAGCCCAAGGACCACCCCTGGAGCCTCCATGTGCCGGAAAGCCTCTACCTCAAGACGCTCATCCTGCAGGAAGACGCCCTTTAAGGGGGTATGATGGAAGGCGAAGCACCCTGGGGGTGCGGAAAAGGAGGCCAGTATGGAAGTAGCACGGGGTCTAGAAGGTGTCCTGTTCACGGAAAGCCGGATGTGCTTCATTGACGGGGAGGCGGGAAAGCTTTACTACTACGGCATCCCCATCCAGGAGCTCGCCGAGAAGAGCACCTTTGAGGAAACCACATTTCTCCTCCTCCACGGCAGACTTCCCAAGCGAGAAGAGCTGGAGGCGTTCAAGCGGGACTTGGCTTCCCGCCGGGGCTTGCCGGAGCACCTCCTCTTCTCCTTCCGCCGCTACCCCACCTCCGCCCATCCCATGAGCTTCCTGCGCACCGCCGTGTCCGAGCTGGGGATGCTGGACCCCACGGAGGGGGATATCTCCAAGGAGGCCTTGTACCAAAAGGGGCTGGACCTCATCGCCAAGTTCGCCACCATCGTGGCCGCCAACAAGCGGCTTAAGGAAGGTAAAGAGCCCATCCCGCCCCGGGAGGACCTCTCCCACGCCGCCAACTTCCTCTACATGGCGAACGGGGTGGAGCCCTCCCCCGAGCAGGAGCGGCTCATGGACGCCGCTCTCATCCTGCACGCGGAGCACGGCTTCAACGCCAGCACCTTCACCGCCATCGCCGCCTTTTCCACGGAAACCGACCTCTACTCCGCCATCACCGCCGCCGTGGCTTCCCTGAAGGGTCCCCGGCATGGCGGGGCCAACGAGGCGGTGATGAAGATGATCCGGGAGATCGGTACCCCGGAAAGGGCCCGGGAGTGGGTCCAGGAGAAGCTGGCCAAGAAGGAGCGCATCATGGGCATGGGCCACCGGGTTTACAAGGCCTTTGATCCGCGGGCCGGGGTCCTGGAACGCTTAGCCCGGTTGGTGGCGGAAAAGCACGGCCACTCCCAGGAGTACCAGATCCTCAAGATCGTGGAGGAAGAAGCGGGGAAGGTCCTAAACCCCCGGGGCATCTACCCCAACGTGGACTTCTACTCGGGGGTGGTCTACTCTGACCTGGGCTTTGGCCTGGAGTTCTTCACCCCCATCTTCGCCGTGGCCCGCATCTCGGGTTGGGTGGGGCACATCCTGGAGTACAAGGAACTGGACAACCGCCTCCTGCGCCCCGACGCCAAGTACATCGGCGAGTTGGATAGGCCCTATATTCCCTTGGAGGAGCGCTGAGGTTTTTGCGGGCTTGGGGCGTTAGGCCCCAAGCCCTTTTTACAGGCCGCAGAAGACCTCGTAGTCAATGAGTTCCCGTTGCGTGGGGTGGTCCCCGCACACGGGGCAGGTGGGGTTGCGGCGCACCTTAAGCTTGCGGAAGCCAACCTCCAGGGCGTCGTAGAGGAGGAGGGAGCCCGCAAGGGGCTTGCCGAGGCCCAAGAGGATCTTTAGGACCTCCGCCGCCATGAGCGCCCCCACCACGCCCGGCAGTACCCCGAACACCCCGGCCTCGGCGCAGGAGGGCACGGAGCCGGGAGGCGGGGGTTTAGGAAAGAGGCAACGGTAGCAGGGGCCCATCTCGCCCTCCGCCGTGGGGTGATGGAAGACCGCCACCTGGCCGTCAAACTGGTAAACGGCCCCGAAGACCAGGGGCTTTCCCAGCAGGACGGCGGCGTCGTTCACCAGGTAGCGGGTGGGGAAGTTGTCCGAGGCGTCCACCAAGACCTCGTAGTCCTTCAGGATCTCCAGGGCGTTTTCCGAGGTGAGGCGGACCGGGTGGGCCTCAATCCGTACCAAGGGGTTTAGGGCTAGGAGGCGTTCCTTGGCCGCCAGGGCCTTGGGCTTGCCCACATCCTCCGTGGCGTAGAGGACCTGGCGGTGGAGGTTGGAGAGCTCCACCCGGTCCATCTCCACGATCCCCACCCGGCCCACCCCCGCCGCCACCAGGTACTGGAGGACCGGCACCCCCAGCCCCCCGGCCCCCACCACGGCCACGGAGGCCTCCTTAAGTCGCGCCTGCCCCTCGGGACCCACCTGGGGCAGGATCATCTGCCGGTGGTAGCGGTCCAGCTCCTCCTTGGTCCACATCTAGGCCTCCCGGGTGCCGAAGCCGGGGGGAAGGAAGTCGGGGTAGTCGGGGTTGCCCTTGCGGTCGGGGAGCTTCGGGATGAGGTCCGAGGGGTGGGGCTCCCCCTTGCGGCAGTAGGGGCAGTCGTGGCGCACCTTGTAGCGCACGGGGCGGGCGGGGATGCCCAAGGCGATGGCGTGGGGTGGAACGTCTCGGGTGACCACGGCCCCCGTGCCCACCATGGCGTCGTCCCCGATGCGCACCCCGGCCAGGATGGTGGCGTGGTAGGTGATGCGCACCCCGGCGCCGATGATGGTCTCCTTGAGCGTCACGTCGGGCGAGGCCAGGACGTGGTGGGTGTGGCTGTAGACATTCACGTAGTCTGAAAGGGAGGTTCTGTCGCCGATCTTGATTCCCCCGATGTCGTCCAAAAGGACATAGCGGTGGACCACCACGTCATCCCCGAGTTCCAGGTTGTAGCCCACGGAGAACTCCACGTTCTGGAAGAACTTGGGGTTTTTCCCCACCCGCTTGAAGATGAAAGGAGCTAGGGCCCGCCTGATGGCCACCCCGGAGTGGACGGACTGGCCGAGGGGAGTGAGGTCCAGCACCTTCCAGAACCAAAGGAGGGGCTTCACCTTGCGAAACTTCTCTAGGTCGGTGGCGGCGTAGTACTCCGCCTCAAAGGTGATCCCCTCTGGGTCCAGCCCTAAGGCGGCCAAGGGGTTTGTCTCCAGGAGCTCGGCGTAGGGCTGACCGTAGAGGAGGCGGGCGAGTTCCTCCCGCACCAGGACGCTCCGGTCCACGTTGGGGTCGGAAAGGCGTTCCGTTAGGCTTCCCAAATAGCGCTCCAGAGCCTTTTCGTGCAGGGGGGCGATTTCGCGGGGAAGGAGCCAAGGCATAGGGTTATGCTAACCCTCCCTTGCCCCAGGGAAAACCCCTGGGCTCACCCTACGGAGGAGCGGTAGCCCAGCTCCCTCAGGGCCTCGGGGTCCTTGCGCCAGTCGGGGTAGACCTTGACCTCGAGGTCCAGATACACCTTCCGGTTCAGGAAAACCTCCAGCTGCTTCCTCGCCGCCTGGCCGATCTCCTTGAGCTTCCTTCCCCCTTCCCCGATGACGATGCCCTTTTGCGAGGGGCGCTCCACATAGAGGAGCGCCTTGATGTAGAGCACCCCGTTCTCTCGCTCCGCCACCTCCTCCGTCTTCACGGCGATGGCGTAGGGCACCTCGTGCCAAAGCCGCTTCATGGCTTCTTCCCGGATGATCTCCGCCACCCATTCTCCAAACTCCTGGTCGCTTTTGGCGAAGTCCTCCGGGTAAAAGAAAGGACCTTCGGGTAAAAGGGCCAAAAGCTCCGCCTTGAGCTCCGCCACCTGCCTTTCGTCCAAAGCGGAAAGCGTCCGGGGCTCAGCCTCGGGCAGGAGGGCGTGGTAGGCCTTTAGGGCTTCCTCGGGGTACTTGGCGGCGTCCAGCTTGTTCCCCACCAGGAGGATGGGCACCTTGCCCGCCAGGGACTTGAGGGCCTTGGCCACCAGCTCGTCCTCCGGGGTGGGGGGGTGGCGCAGGTCCACCACCCAGACCACGGCGTTCACGTCCGCCAAGGCCTCGTAGACCTCCTGGTCCATGAACTCCCCCAGGGCGTCCATGGGCTTGTGCAGGCCGGGGGTGTCCACGAAGACGATCTGCCGCTTCCCCTCCGTGAGGATGCCCCGAAGGCGCTTCCTCGTGGTTTGGGGCTTGGGGCTGATGGGGGCCACCTTGACCCCCAGGAGGTTGTTGAGCAGGGTGGACTTGCCCACATTGGGCTTACCCACGATGGCCACAAATCCGGAATAGGTCTTCTCGCTCATGGTTCAGGTGATCCCGGCTCCCTGGGATTGCCCTCAAGGGGCGGAAGCCGGACCTTCTAGGCTTTCCAGTATACTCCAGGCCGTGGACCCCTTGGCCTTGGCCTTCCTTCCCGGGATTGGGCCCAAGCGGCTTTTGGAAGTGCTGGCCCAGGAAGACCCCCTTGGCTTTCTGCGGGAGCGCTTTCCCCAAGCGGCGGCCCTTTACCGGGAGGCAGAAGGGCGGGCAAAAGGGGAACGAAGGCGGGCGGAGGCCCTGGGGGTGCGCATCCTTGGCCTCTGGGAAGAAGGGTTTCCCGAAGGCCTAAAGCGGCTTCCCCAGCCTCCCACCCACCTCTACCTCCAGGGGGAGATTCCTGAGGAGGAAAAGGCGGTGGCCGTGGTGGGCACCCGCCGGGCCTCGGCCTGGGCCTTGGGCTTCACCCGGAGGCTCGCCCGGGAGCTGGCCGAGGCGGGGGTATGGGTGGTTTCGGGCCTCGCCCGGGGCGTGGACCGGGAGGCCCACCTGGGGGCCTTGGAAGGGGGCGGGCGGACCCTAGGGGTTTTGGGGAGCGCCTTGGACCGGGTTTATCCCCCGGAACACCGCGCCTTGGCGGGGCGTATGGACCTGGTTTCCGAGTTTCCATTGGGAACGGGGCCGAAGCCGGAGTTCTTCCCCCGGCGGAACCGCCTCATCGCCGGGCTTGCCCGGGCGGTTTTGGTGGTGGAAGCCCCTCTGGACTCCGGGGCCCTCATCACCGCCCGCTACGCCCTGGAACTGGGCAAGGAGGTGATGGCGGTGCCAGGCCGCCCCACGGACGACGCTTCCTTGGGCGCCAACCGCCTCATCCAGGACGGGGCGTACCCGGTGCTTTCCGCCGAGGACGTTCTCTCCTACCTGGGTTTCGCCCCAAAGCCCAAGGCTCCCCCCGGGCTTTCCCCGGAGGAGGAGGCCCTTTGCGTCCTTCTCCGCCAGGGGGAAGCCCTTCCTGAGGACCTGGCCCAGGCCTTGGGGATGCCTGCGGAGCGGGTGCTTTCCCTCCTCACCCTACTAGAGCTAAAAGGCCTGGCCCGGGCCCTGCCGGGCGGGCGCTACGGGCCAGGCTAAGCCTTACTTTGCCTTCTCGTAGAGCTTCTTGGCGATCTCGTAGAGCTCACCCGGGTGGAACTCGGGGGCGAACTCCGCGGCATCGTGGCCGGCGTCAAACACCGGGCCGCCCGTGGGGGGGCCGTCCACCACCACCACCTCGGTTCCGTCCTCGGGGGAGGCGCCCTTCCAGATGAGGCCCAGGTCTTGGTAATCGGAGGGGCTAAAGCGGTAGAGGTTGCGGTGGAAGCCCAGGTCCATGTACTTCTTGGCCTCGGGGATCTTGCTGTTCTCTAGGCGGGGGATGGGGAGCATCTTGGTCATCTCCACCCCGGTGAGGGTTTCCAGGGCCTTGCCGTAGGCGGCGGCGTGGACCCCGCCCCGCACCAGGAGGTAGCCGATCATCTCCCGGGCCACAGGGTTGTCCGTCATCTCGTAGACCCGGAGCTTGTGGGTGCGGGCCGCCACCTCCAGGAAGAAGTTGTGCAGAAGGTCCAGGATGAGGTTGCCGCTGGTGAAGACGTACTCCCCGTTCCAGTGCTCGCCCATGGCCCCCATCACCAGGGTGTTGGCCCCCCCGG
Source organism: Thermus sp. 2.9 (assembly GCF_000794385.1). GTDB lineage: Bacteria > Deinococcota > Deinococci > Deinococcales > Thermaceae > Thermus > Thermus thalpophilus. Next base: position 142,370 of record NZ_JTJB01000036.1, on the reverse strand, counting down.
CGATGAAGTGGGCGGCGTTGCGGGCATCCTTGGCGAAGCCCAAGGGGGCGCTTACGGGGTCCACCCCTTCCTCCAGGTCCTTGCCGGGGTTCTTGGCCAGGAGGCTGTTGATGGTGGCGGAGACGAGCTCAATGTGCCCGAGCTCCTCCGTGGCGATGTTGGCGATGAGGTCGTAGTAGGGCTTGAGCGCCTTCTTCCCCCGGAAGTTGAAGGACTGGTACATGTAGTTCATCAGGGTGGACATCTCCCCGAACCGCCCGCCCAGAAGGGCCTGCACCGCCGCGGCGGCGTTGGGGTCCTGCTCCTTGGGCATGGGCAACTCAATCTGCAACCGATCTATCCTCAGAAACATACCCACCTCCTTTGCCAGGGGGTTTTCCCGCCTGGCACTTTCCACCTTAGACGGGCGGGATCTATAAGTCCAATAGATTATGGTTCCTCTTACCATAAAATATTGCTATGGGACCCACCTTGGATCAGTTGCGCTACTTGGTGGTCTTGGCCGAGGAGGGAAGCTTCACTCGGGCGGCGGAACGCGTGTACCTCACCCAACCCGCTTTAAGCGTGCAGATCCGCAAGCTGGAAGAGGCTTTAGGGGTGCGGCTTTTTGACCGCAGGAAGGGATCGCCCACGGAGGTGGGGCAGGCGGTGGTGGCTCAGGCGCGGCGGGTGCTGGAGGAGGTGGAGCGCCTTGTAGCCCTGGCTCGAGGCCAGGAAGGGGTGTTCCAAGGTCCCTTTCGCGTGGGCGTCATCCCCACCTTAGCCCCCTATCTCCTTCCTCGGCTCCTTCCCGGTGGGTGGCGCGGTACCGGCCTGACCTTTTCCATCCGGGAGGAGCTCACCCGGGGATTGTGGCGGGCATTCTGGAAGGGCGGTTGGATGCAGGGCTGGTGGGTACCGAAGAACGGGCGCCGGGCCTCCAAGCCCTGCCCATTTTTTCCGAAAGCTTTTTGGCTATGTTTCGCCGCGCCACCCCCTTTACGCCAGGGAGGCCTTGCACCCCTTGGAGATCCCCTTGGAGGATACCTGGATTCTTTCCGAGGGTTTTTGTTTCCGGGACCAGGTACTCTCCGTGTGCCGCCCTAGCCTGTCCAAGCGGGCGGTGGAGTTCCAAAGCGGGGATTTGGAAACCCTGGTCCGCTTGGTGGAGGAGGTGGGCGGGCTTACCCTTCTACCAGAGGTGGCCCTTTGGACGTTACCTCCAGAGAAGCGGGTCCACCTGAGGCCCCTTCTGCCCCCGGGGGCGGGGCGCACGGTGTACCTCCTTCTGCGGGAAGGAAGCCTCAAGGCCCCTGTGGCCCAAGCCCTGGCGCAGGAGGCCCAAGAGGTCTTCCCCGCGCTACGCCTTTTTTCCCCGAAGGAAGAAGGCGTTATGATGGGGGCGGAGGTTCGCCATGACCAAGCCTGAGGCCAAAGGCGGGGACGTGCACATCAAAGCCGGGCTTATCTGGATGAACGGGGCTTTGGTACCCCAAGAGGAGGCCAAGACCAGCGTTCTAAGCCACGCCTTGCACTACGGGACCAGTGTCTTTGAGGGCATCCGGGCCTATGAAACCCCCAAAGGCCCCGCCATTTTCCGCCTAAAGGAGCATGTGCGGCGCTTTTATAACTCCGCCAAGGTGCTCCGCATGGAAATCCCCTTCACCCCCGAGGAGCTGGAGGAGGCCATCAGGGAGGTGGTGCGGAAAAACGGCTACAAAAGCTGCTACATCCGCCCCCTAGCCTGGATGGGGGCCAAGGCCCTCGGGGTGAACCCCCTGCCCAACAACCCGGCGGAGGTTATGGTGGCCGCCTGGGAGTGGGGGGCCTATTTGGGGGAGGAGGCGGTGCGCAAAGGGGCTAAGCTCATCACCAGCTCCTGGGCCCGCTTCCCCGCCAACGTGATGCCAGGCAAGGCCAAGGTGGGGGGCAACTACGTGAACTCCGCCTTGGCCAAGATGGAGGCGGTGGCCGCGGGGGCCGACGAGGCCCTTTTGCTGGACGAGGAGGGCTACGTGGCCGAGGGGAGCGGCGAGAACCTCTTCTTCGTGCGGGACGGGGTTATCTACGCCTTGGAGCACTCGGTGAACCTCGAGGGCATCACCCGGGACTCGGTGATCCGCATCGCCAAGGACCTGGGCTACGAGGTGCAGGTGGTGCGGGCCACCCGCGACCAGCTCTACATGGCGGACGAGGTCTTCATGACCGGCACCGCCGCCGAGGTGACCCCGGTGTCCATGATTGACTGGCGGCCCATCGGCTCCGGCACGGCGGGCCCCATCGCCCTGCGCCTGCGGGAGGTTTACTTGGAGGCGGTCACGGGGAGGCGGCCGGAGTACGAGGGGTGGCTCACCTACGTCACTTCCTGAGCCAATCCTGGAGCACCCTCTCGTAAAGCTCGGAGTCTAGGCGGGGCTTCTCGTATAGCCCCGCCTTTAGGCGTTGCCGTTGCGCCTCAAAGAGGATGACCGCCCCAGCCACGCTCACGTTGAGGCTCTGCACCATGCCGAACATGGGGATCTGGATGGCCCCGTCCGCCAAGGCCAGGGCCTCCTCGGAAACCCCCCACTTCTCCGCCCCCAGGAGGATGGCGGTGGGCTTGGTGTAGTCCACCTCCCGGAAGTCCTGGGCGTCCTCCCTTAGGGCGGTGGCGTAGACGCTAAAGCCCCGCTCCCGGAGGAAGCGGAAAGCCGTTTGGATGTCCGGGTGGACCCGGAGGTAGACCCACTTGTGGCTTCCCCCGCTGGTTTCGTTGAAGGTGGGCACGCCCCCCGTGGGGTTCACCGCATGGGCCTCCAGCACCCCCACGGCGTCGCAGGAGCGGAGGATGGCGGAGAGGTTGTGGGGCTTGTGCACGTTTTCCAGGAGCACCGTGAGGTCGGGTTGCCGCCGCTTGAGGACTTCTTCTATGCGCCTTCTACGGGCCTCCGTCACGCTCTCTAAGCTTAGCGATCAGGGGCTTTATAAGCGAGCGCTTGAGCTTCAGGGACTGGCGGTTCACCACGAGCCGGGCGGTGGAGTGGGCCAGGACCTCCACCTCCACAAGCCCCGCCGCCTTTAGGGTGGCCCCAGTCTGCACCACGTCCACCACGGCGTCCGCCAGGCCCGTGACCGCGGCCAGCTCAATGTTGCCGGTAAGCTCCACCACGTCCGCCACCCAGCCCCGCTCCCGCAGGAGCCGGGCGGTGAAGCTCGGGTACTTGGTGGCGATGCGGCGGATGGGGGAGGTGTCCCCGGGGCGCCGGATGAGGGAAAGACGGCAGGCGCCAAACCCCAGGTCCACGGGCTCGTAGAGGTCCCGCCCCGAGTCCAGGAGGATGTCCTTCCCCACCACCCCAATCTCGGCGATGCCTAGGTCCACGTAGACGGGCACATCCTTGTTGCGGAGTTCCAGAAGGGCCACGCCGCCTTCTTCCCCGTGGAGGAGGGCCCGGGCGTCCCGGATGGGGGGAAGGGGAAGGCCCGCTCGCCGCAGGGCCTCGTAGGCTTCCTGGAACATCCGCCCCTTGGGCAGGGCCACGGTGAGGGCGTAGCGCTTCACGGCACCTCCCAGATGCGTTCCCCTTCCGCCAGGAAGGGGATGCCCTTGGCTTTAGCGTAGGCCACGGGGTTGTCCCCGTGGAAAAGCTCCACCCGCTTTTCCCGGGCGAAGCGGCGGAGGGCTTTGAGGTCCAGGGCCAAGACCTCGGGGGGCGCTTCCACCTGGGGGGGCTTGAGCGCCTCCAAGACCCGTTCCACCCCCAGGGCGAAGCCCGCCGCCTGGGGCAAAAGGGCCCCGTCGTACCGCCCGCCTCCCAAAAGGGGGAGGCCGAAGCTCGGGGTGTAGGCCCGGAAGAAGATGCCCGAGTAGTACTCGTAGCGCCGGGCCATGCCCAGGTCCAGGAGGACGGGCCTATCCAGAAGGGCCAAGGTGGCTTCCAGCCCCGCCAAGGCCGCCTGGGCCCGCGGGGGAAGGGGGAGGGCTTGGGCCTCCTGGAGGACCTCGGGCTCCCCGTAGAGGTCGGGGAGGGCCAGAAGCGCCTTTTTGATCTCCTCCGGCACCGGGTGGCGGGCGAGGAGGGCGGTGAGCTCGGGGAGGTTCTTGCGGTGGATGGCTGCCTGCGCCGCCTTCTTGGCCCCTGGCGGCAGTCCCGAGGCCCGGAGCACCTCGCCCACCAGGCTCGGAAGCCCCACCTCCACCACCCCTTCTATGCCCAAGGCCTCGAGGGCGGCGAAGGCCAGGTGCAACACCTCCGCGTCCGCCTTGGGCCCCGTGACGCCGATGAGCTCTAGCCCCACCTGGGTGTACTCGCGAAGCCGCCCCAGCTCCGCGTCCCCTTCCCGAAGCCACAGGGCTCCGGCGTACTGGAAGCGGTGGACCCCCTCCCCCAGGTGGGGCCTTAGGAGCTTGGCCAAAAGGGTGGTGAACTCGCTCCTTAGGGCCAAGACCTCCCCCGTCTTGTCCACCAGCTTGAAGGCCCGTGCCGCCAGGGGGTGGTGGGGGTCGTAGACCTCCAGGGCGGGAAGCTCCACGGGCTCGTACCCGTGGCGCAGGAAGAGCGCCTGAAGCCGCCCCTGGAGCTCGGCCTTCAGCCTGGCCTCGGGGGGGAGGAGGAAGCGGGTGCCCTCGGGGATCATTCCTTCACAAGGATTTCCACGCCCAGGATCTGGTCCCGCTCCCCTCCTGCTCCCGGGCCCTCTGTGGAGGCGAGGCGGCGCACCACCTCCATCCCCTCCACCACTTTGGCGAAGAGGGTGTACTGGCCCGTGAGGTGGGGGGTGGGGGCCAAGGTGATGAAGAACTGGCTCCCGTTGGAGTTGGGGTCTTGGGTGCGGGCCATGCCCACCATGCCCTCCCGGTCAAAGGCTAGGCCCGGGGCGATCTCCAGGCCGAAGGTGTAGCCAGGCCCACCCCGGCCCGTGCCCGTGGGGTCCCCGGTCTGGGCCACGAACCCGGGGATGACCCGGTGCCAGACCACCCCGTCAAAGTAGCGGTGGAGGGCCAGGAAGACGAAGGAGTTCACCGTGTTGGGCGCCTCTTTTTCCAGGAGGTCTAGGAGGATTTCCCCCTTGGTGGTCTTCAAGCGGGCGTAGTAGTCCTTGCCGGGTTCCAGCACCGGCTCGGGGGCTTGGAAGGAACGCACCGGTTTTTCCGAAAGGTAGGGAAGGGGTTTCATGCTCTCACCCTTGCAGGCGCTAAGGAAAGCGAGGAGTAAAAGGAGGATGCGCACCCCCATAGCCTACACCCGGGGCAGGGTGATGCCCTTTTGCCCCTGGTACTTCCCCTTGCGGTCCTTGTAGGTCACCTCGGGCCTTGGGCCTTCCAGGAAGACGATCTGCACAATCCCTTCCCCGGCGTAGACCTTGGCGGGAAGGGGGGTGGTGTTGGAGATTTCCAAGGTCACGTGCCCTTCCCAGCCAGGCTCCAAGGGGGTGACGTTGGCCACGATGCCGCAGCGGGCGTAGGTGCTCTTGCCCAGGGCGATGGCGATCACGTTCTCGGGCATGCGGATGTACTCTATGCTTCGGGTGAGGGCGAAGGAGTTGGGGGGGATGATGACTTCCTCCCCCTCGTACTCCACGAAGCTCCGCTCGTCAAACCCCTTGGGGTCCACCACCGTGGAGAAGACGTTGGTGAAGATCTTCCACTCCGGGGCGGCCCTCAGGTCGTAGCCGAAGGAGGAAAGGCCGTAGCTTATGACCCCTTCCCGCACGAGCCTTTCCTCAAAGGGCTCAATCATTCCCTTTTTGGCCATCTCCCGGATCCACCAGTCCGGCTTAATCATGCCTTCAACTATAGCGGCTAGACTTTCCTTATGCGCAAGGCCTGGGCCCTTCTCATCCTCTTGGCCGCCTGCGGCACCCAAGACCCCACGGGGACGGGCCTCGAGGCCCTCCGCCTCACCGCCACCTCCTTGCCTCCCGCCTACCTGGGCGAGCCCTACAGCGCCACCTTCAGCGCCGAAGGGGGGGTGAGGCCCTACACCTTCAGCCTGGAGGGCAAGCTCCCCCAGGGCCTCACCTTCCAGGGGGGGCGGCTTGGCGGCGTGCCCAAGGAGAAGGGCCAGTTCCCCCTCATCCTCACCGTGGAGGACGGGGCCAAGAACAGCCGGGCCCAAAAGCTCACCCTCAGCGTTTCCGATCCGCCACCCCCCAGGCTCACCTTGGTGGCCCCCCAGGCCCAGGTGGAGGCCCCCTTCCTCCTCCTGGCCCGGGTGGAGGTGCGGGAGGCGGTGGGCTTTCAACTGGAGCTTCCCCTAAAGGACCTCACCCCCGCCTTGGAAAGCCTGAAGGCGGCGAGCCCCGCCCACCTTCTGGACTACGACCCGGGGACGGGCCTCCTCCGCCTGGATATGGCCTTCGCCAAGCCCGTGAAGGACCAGGAGGTCTTCCGCCTCCTCCTCACCCCCGCAAAGCCCCTCACCCCCCGGCTTTCCCCCAAGGTGGTCCTCTACGACAAGGAGGGGAAGCCCGTGGGCCAGGCCCTGCCTCGGGGCAAGCCCTTCGCCTCGCTTTGGGAGGTGGCGCAGAACCTGGGCAAGGAGGGCCAGGGGCTCAAGGGGGATGTAAACGGGGACGGCAAGGTGGATGGCGAGGACCTAAAGGCCCTGGGCGAGGGGTACTTTTCCAAACAGGCTCCCGCCAGCCCGGAAGGGGAGGAGAAGGCACCGTAAAGGGGGTGGCGCCCCCCCACTTCCATGAGGGGGTGGCCCGAGCGGGGGAAAGCGAGCCGGGGGTCTTGTTAAAGGGCCCGGCGGATGGCCTCGGCGTCCTCTTCCCGGTAGCCGTAGAGGGTGACCTCGAGGGTGTCCGGCGCCCGCTTGATCTCTTCCAGCATCACCCGGGCCACCTCCGCCACGGGAAGCCCGCCTACCCCTGTGCCCAAGAGGGGGAAGGCCACGGTTTTCAGGCCCAGCGCCACCGCCTTCTCCAAGGCGCTTCGGGTGGCTTGGCGTACCGTCTCCAGGCTCGCCGGCTCGTCCCCTAAGACGGCGGCGTGGATCACATGGCGCACGGGCAGGCTTCCCGCCCCCGTGACCGCCGCTTCCCCCACCCGGATCTTGCCAATCCGGTCGCACTCCTCCTGGATGGAGGGCCCCCCCTTGCGCAAGATGGCCCCCGCCACCCCCGCCCCCAGTCTCAGGTAGTTGTTGGCGGCGTTGACGATGGCGTCCCCCCGGAACTCGGTGATGTCCCCTTGGGCCACGCGGATTCGGGCCATGCCCTTATTTTCCCTTACAATGGGCCTGATGTCACGGGATCTTCTGGGCCTCGAGGGGCGGATCGTCATGGTGACCGGGGCCGGCCGGGGCTTCGGGCGGGCCATCGCCCACGGCTACGGGCGCAACGGGGCCACGGTCATCGCCGTGGACCCGGACGTGGAGCTGGCCACCTCCGTGGCCTCCGAGGTGGAGGCCTTGGGGGCCACCGCCATCCCCATCCGCGGGGATATGAGCGTGGTCTTGGACGTGACCAGCACCTTTGAGAAGGTGGAGGAGCTCTTTGGCCTCCTGGACGGCATCGTCCACGTCACCACCGCCGAAAGCAAGACTCCCTTCGTGGAACTCCTGGAAGGGGAGTGGTACGACCTCATGAGCCAGGACGTGAAGAGTAGCTTGTACGTCCTGCAGCACGGCCTCCGCCACCTGGCGGGGGGCGGCTTCGTCACCTTGGTCCTGCCGCCCGCGGCCCGGATTGAGCCCCACACCCTTTCCGTGCGCAAGGCGGTGGAAGGGCTCATTGAGGGGGCGAGCCGCACCTTCCCCGGGGTGCGGGTGAACGGGGTGGTGCCTTCCCGCGATCCCGTGGGGGAGGCGTACGACCAGGCCCTGGTGCGGGCCGCCTTGGGCCTCGGCTCCATGGTTTCGGAGGGCATCCGGGGGGTGGTGCTGGAGGTGCAGCTTCCCGAGCCCCCCGCTCCGCCCGAGGTCTACGAGCTCCTGCGGGAAGTCCCATGAAGTGCCCGTACTGCGGCCATCCCGACACCCGGGTGGTGGACTCTCGCCCCTCCGACGAGGGGGCGGCCATCCGCCGCCGCAGGGAGTGCCCCGCTTGTGGCCGCCGCTTCACCACCTACGAGCGCACGCAGCTGGAGCCCTTGATGGTGGTCAAGCGGGATGGGCGCAAGGAGCCCTTCAACCCGGACAAGCTCCTCCGGGGGCTCCTCTTGGCCTGCGAAAAGCGGCCCGTGGACCAGGAGGCCCTGCGGCGCTTCGCCTACACCTTTGAAGACCAGGTGGCGGGCCCGGAGATCACCTCGGAGGAGATCGGCCTCAAGGCCATGGCCTTTTTGCGCGACCTAGACCACGTGGCCTACATCCGCTTCGCCTCCGTCTACCGGGAGTTTGACTCCGTGGAGCGCTTCATTGAGGAGATCCGCCGGCTAGAGGGTGTTGACAAGAAGGAAGGAGGTTGATAGCATAGCTTTTGCTGCGCGGGCGAAGCCCAAGCAGGGGGATCTTGAAAAGGGGAGAGCAGAGGTCAACGCAAACACGCATCTAACGCCATCATGGCGTCTTTTTTGTGGAGAGTTTGATCCTGGCTCAGGGTGAACGCTGGCGGCGTGCCTAAGACATGCAAGTCGGGCGGGCCACGGGGTTTTACTCTGTGGTCAGCGGCGGACGGGTGAGTAACGCGTGGGTGACCTACCCGGAAGTGTGGGACAACCCGGGGAAACTCGGGCTAATCCCGCATGTGGTCATGTCCTGTGGGGCATGATTAAAGGGCCGAGGGGTCTGCTTCCGGATGGGCCCGCGTCCCATCAGCTAGTTGGTGGGGTAAAGGCCCACCAAGGCGACGACGGGTAGCCGGTCTGAGAGGATGGCCGGCCACAGGGGCACTGAGACACGGGCCCCACTCCTACGGGAGGCAGCAGTTAGGAATCTTCCGCAATGGGCGCAAGCCTGACGGAGCGACGCCGCTTGGAGGAGGAAGCCCTTCGGGGTGTAAACTCCTGAACTGGGGACGAAAGCCCTGATGAGGGGGATGACGGTACCCAGGTAATAGCGCCGGCCAACTCCGTGCCAGCAGCCGCGGTAATACGGAGGGCGCGAGCGTTACCCGGATTTACTGGGCGTAAAGGGCGTGTAGGCGGCTTGGGGCGTCCCATGTGAAAGACCACGGCTCAACCGTGGGGGAGCGTGGGATACGCTCAGGCTAGACGGCGGGAGGGGGTGGTGGAATTCCCGGAGTAGCGGTGAAATGCGCAGATACCGGGAGGAACGCCGATGGCGAAGGCAGCCACCTGGCTCGTTCGTGACGCTGAGGCGCGAAAGCGTGGGGAGCAAACCGGATTAGATACCCGGGTAGTCCACGCCCTAAACGATGCGCGCTAGGTCTCTGGGTTTTCTGGGGGCCGAAGCCAACGCGTTAAGCGCGCCGCCTGGGGAGTACGGCCGCAAGGCTGAAACTCAAAGGAATTGACGGGGGCCCGCACAAGCGGTGGAGCATGTGGTTTAATTCGAAGCAACGCGAAGAACCTTACCAGGCCTTGACATGCTAGGGGACCTACCTGAAAGGGTGGGGTGCCCTGCGAGGGGAGCCCTAGCACAGGTGCTGCATGGCCGTCGTCAGCTCGTGTCGTGAGATGTTGGGTTAAGTCCCGCAACGAGCGCAACCCCTGCCGTTAGTTGCCAGCGGGTGAAGCCGGGCACTCTAACGGGACTGCCTGCGAAAGCAGGAGGAAGGCGGGGACGACGTCTGGTCATCATGGCCCTTACGGCCTGGGCGACACACGTGCTACAATGCCCACTACAGAGCGTTGCGACCTGGTGACGGGGAGCGAATCGCGGAAAGGTGGGCGTAGTTCGGATTGGGGTCTGCAACCCGACCCCATGAAGCCGGAATCGCTAGTAATCGCGGATCAGCCATGCCGCGGTGAATACGTTCCCGGGCCTTGTACACACCGCCCGTCACGCCATGGGAGCGGGTTCTACCCGAAGTCGCCGGGAGCCTGAGGGCAGGCGCCGAGGGTAGGGCCCGTGACTGGGGCGAAGTCGTAACAAGGTAGCTGTACCGGAAGGTGCGGCTGGATCACCTCCTTTCTAAGGAGCTTAAGGCCTCTGCTCTCCCCTTTTGGATCCTTGGGGGCGCCTTCGGGCGCCCTTTTTTATTGCCGAGGAGCGGAGTCTTGCGCAGGAAGCGTCAGGTGCGGGCAGCCAGGAAGCGGGTGGTTCCGCCGGGGGGGTGGTCCTCCGTGGGGACCCGCCCGAGGTCCTGGTGGTGTCCCTGAAAGGGGGGAGGGTGGTCACCTTGCCCAAAGGCCAGGTGGAGCCGGGAGAGCGTTACCCTGAGACCGCCGTGCGGGAGGTGCGGGAGGAGACCGGGGTAGAGGCGGCGGTACTCTCTCCCGTGGGCAAGGTGCGCTACTACTTCACGGTGAAGGACGGGGAGGTCCCGGTGACGGTGAGCAAGGAGGTGCACTACTTCCTCATGGCCTACCGGGGCGGGGAGCCCAGACCCCAGCTTTCCGAGGTGGAGGCGGCCTACTTCTTGCCGGTGGCTGAGGCCTTAAACCGGCTTTCCTACCCCAACGAGCGGGACATGCTCCGCAAGGCCCTTATGCGGTACAGGCGGGGTTAAGCGGGCTGGGCGCTGGGGTTGAGCAGGGTGAAAGCGGCTTCCTCTGGGGAGACCTCGCCTTGGGCCACGCGCCGGACCAGTTCCCCGGCCTGTTGGGTGCGGCGGCGGCCCCATTCCTGGATGACGCTTTCCACCTCAAACCGGGCCCGCTCCAGGCGGTGGCCCTCCAGGAGGCCGTGGGCCTCGAGGTGGCGGTGGTGGGCTTCCAGCCCCTCAAAAAGCGCCTCTACCCCCTCCCCTGTGGCCGCCACCGTGGGGTAGATGGGGGGGCGCCAACCCCCAGGCCTTGGGGGCGAGAGCTCTAGGGCGCTTTTCAGCTCCTGGATGAGGCGCTCCCCGCCCGGCAGGTCAAACTTGTTCACGGCGAAGAGGTCGGCGATCTCCATAACCCCCGCCTTGAAGGCCTGCACCGCATCCCCCGCCGCGGGGGTGAGGACGAGGAGGGTGGTGTCCGCCACCCGGGCGATGTCCACCTCGCTTTGGCCCACCCCCACGGTTTCCACGAAGATGCGGTCAAAGCCGAAGGCTTCCAGGAGGGCCAAGGCCGCCACCGTGGCCCCGGCAAGCCCTCCTAGGGCGCCCCGGGAAGCCAGGGAGCGGATGTAGACCCCGGGGTCTTGGTGGTGGCGCATCATGCGGATCCGGTCGCCCAGTATGGCCCCCCCGGTGAAGGGGCTGCTGGGGTCCACCGCCAGCACCCCCACCCTTTCGCCCTGCTTGCGGGCCTCGAGGATGAGGCGGTCCGTGAGGGTACTCTTCCCCGCCCCTGGGCTTCCGGTGATGCCCACCACCTTGGCCCTTCCTTGGCCCCGCACCCGCTTGAGGAGAGCCTGGCCCAGGGGGTGGCCGGCTTCCACCAAGGTGAGGGCCCGGGCCAAAGCCCGCACGTCCCCCGCCCGAAAGCGGCTTTCCAGCTCCTCCAGGTGGGCTTCCTGCGCCATAGGGCTATTCTACGCTTTTTTGCAGGAGCGTATCATTCCGCCAGGGCCACGCAGGCCACCTCCACCCGCACCCCTCGGGGCAGGGCCTTGACCGCCACCGTGGCCCGGGCGGGGTAGGGAGGGGAGAAGTAGCGGGCGTAGACCTCATTGAAGCCGGGAAAGTCCTCCATGTCCGCCAAGAAGCAGGTGGTCTGCACTACCCGGTCCAGCCCGGAGCCCGCCGCCTCGAGGATGGCCTTGAGGTTTTCCATCACCCGCTCGGCCTGCTGGCGGATGTCCCCCTCCACCACGGCGCCCTCCGGGGTCAGGGGGATCTGGCCGGAAACGAAGACGAGCCCTCCGGCCCGCACCGCTTGGCTATAGGGGCCGATGGCCTGGGGGGCTTTTTCGGTCTGAACGGCTTCCATGCCCCTATCCTACGGCGAAGCGGTAGAGTTTGCCCGAAAGGCTCGCCACCAGCACCTCTCCCGGCAGGGGCAAGGGGGGCACCTGCACCGCCCCCAGGCCCGTGGCCTCAAAGACCACCTGGCCCCGCCGGTCCACCGCCAGGAAGCGGCCCTCCTCCGTGGCGGCGAAAACGTGCCCCGAGGCGTAGGAGAGCCCCGCCGTTACCTTGCCCACCTCCAGGCTCCACACCTCCTCCCCCGTGGCGGCGTCCAGGGCCCGAAGGACCCCATCCCATGCGGCCACATAGACCCGCTCCCCGTCCAGGGCAAGCCCGCCCCATATCTCGCCCTCCACCGCGGCGTTCCAAAGGGTTTCCCGGCTCAAGGGGTCAAAGGCGTAGACCTCCCCTTCCCAGGTGGGGATGAAAAGCAGCCCCCGCCCCGCGGCCACGGGGGCGTGGATGGACCCGGTGCGCACCTTGTAGCGAAGGACGCCCGTTTCCGGGTCCAGGGCGTAGAGCCACCCGTCCTCCGAGCCCACGAAGAGGAGCCCCCGGTAAAAGGTGGGGCTTGCGGAGAGGTGCCCCCCGGCCCGGAAGCGGAAGAGGGGAGCGTCCTTGTGGAAGGCGTACAGGGTGCCGTCGCGGCTCGCCACGTAGACCCGCTCTCCCAAGACCAAGGGAGCGGCGGTGACCTCCGCCCCGGTTTCCACGCTCCACTCCAGGTGGCGGCCGCGGAAACGCCGCACCTTGCCGTCAAAGCTTCCCACATACACCCCGCCCCGCACCACCGGGGGGGCGGTGGCCTCCTCGGGCAGGGCCTCCCGGCGCACCTCCCCGCTAAGGAGGTCCACCTCCACCCAACCCCGGCCCACCCCCAGGTACACCCGCCCCCCGGCGTAGACTATCTCCCCGGGCCAGGCCGCCTCTCCCCCCAGGTCCACCTTGCCCTTGAGGGCGAGCCGTCTGGGGTCCGGGGCCAGGGGGTAGTGGCCAGAGCGGCCCGCCCCCGCCCGGGGGGTGGAAAGGCGCAGGGCCTGGAACTCCCTTAGGGCGCTATAGAAGAGGTCGGGGTGGGCGGGGCGCTCCTCGGGGTGCTTGGCCAGAAGCCCCAGCACCGCCTGCCCCACTCCCTTGGGGATGGCGGGGTTCAGGGCTTCCGGGGGCCTTGGCTCCTCGTACACATGCTGGTAGAGGACCGCTTGGTCGTTTTCCCCCTCAAAGGGAGGGCGGCCGGTGAGGGTGCGGTAGAGGACCGCTCCCAGGCTGTAGAGGTCGGCTTTGGGGGTGAGGGGGAGACCCTTGGCTTGCTCCGGGGCCATGTAGGTGGGGGTGCCCAGGGTGTAGCCCGTGCGGGTCAGGTGGCGGCTTTCCTGGAGCAGGTAGGCCAGGCCGAAGTCCATCACCTTGGGGTGGCCTTCCTTGGTGAGGAGGATGTTCTTGGGGGTCAGGTCCCGGTGGAGGATGCCTTGGGCGTGGAGGTGGGCCAAGGCTTCCATGACCTGGGCTGCCGCCAGGAGGATCCTGTCCCCTTCCGGTCCCTCCTCAAACGGGCCCAGGCGGTCAAAGGTGCCCCCCTCCACCAGCTCCATGACGAAATAGGGCCGCCCCTCCTCCTCCCCCAGGTCCAGGACCTGGACGATGCCGGGATGGAAGAGGCGGGAAAGGGCCCGGACCTCCAAAAGGAACCGCTCCCGCTCAGGGGGCAGGGCCCTGGGGTGGAGGAGCTTCACCGCCACTTTCCGCCCCAGGCGCTCGTCCACCGCTTGCCACACCTCGGCCATGCCCCCGGAGCCCAGGGGGGCCTCGAGGCGGTACCGCCCGGCCAGGAGCATCCGGGTCATTTTAGGGGGTTTCTTCCTCGGGCTCCAAGCGCTTCAAGAGCTCGGCCAATTCCTCCTTGCCCTCTTCCAGTTCCTGGACAATTTTGGCGATGGCCAGGCGCACCACCTCCGACTTGGACACCAGCCGCTCGGGGCTGGAGAGGGCGTAGGCCGCCCGGGTGAGGAGGGCGTCCTGCTCCTCGGAGATGACCACCTGCAGCCGCTTTTTCTCCTTCTTGGGCATACCGCTCCTTGGCGGGTAGTGTAGCAAAAACCGCATGGCCTTGACAATGCACACCTTCCTGTATATCCTCACGGTGAGTAAGGTGAGTATGATGCTCACGGACTCGGGGCGGAGCAAGATCCTGCGGATTGAAGGGGGCTCTCCCCTGTCCGGCGAGCTTCGCGTCTACCCGGCCAAGAACGCCGCCTTGCCCATCCTGGCGGCAAGCCTCCTCACCCCGGAGCCCATCACCTTGGTGGAGGTGCCGCGGCTTCGGGACGTGGAGGTGATGCTGGAGCTCCTGGCCCACCTGGGGACCCATTACCAGTGGGAAGGGCGCACCCTCCACCTCCACACCCCCGAGATCCGCAACACCCACGCCCCCTACGAGCTGGTGGGGCAGATGCGGGCCAGCTTCATCGTTTGGGGGGCCCTTTTGGCCCGGGTGGGGGAGGGGCGCATCTCCCTGCCCGGGGGGTGCGCCTTCGGCGCCCGCCCCGTGGACCAGCACGTGAAGGCCCTCCGGGCCTTGGGGGCCGAGGTGGTGGAGGAGGAGGGGACCTTCTACGCCCGGCGCGTCCGCCCCCTTTCCGGGCGGGTGGTCTTTGACCTACCCACGGTGGGGGGGACGGAACAGGCCATGCTGGCCGTGGCCTTGGGCGGCGAGGCCACCTTGGTCCAAGCGGCCATGGAGCCGGAGATTGAGGACCTGGGGCGTTTCCTCCGCATGCTGGGGGTGAAGGTGGAGGGCTTGGGGAGCGCCATGGTGCACGTCCGCGGTGCCAAGCGCCTGGGCGGGGGGACGTACCGCATCATCCCCGACCGCATTGAGGCGGGCACCTACCTCCTGGCGGCGGCGGCCACCCGGGGGGCCATCACCCTGCGCGAGGTGCGCCCCGACCACCTGGACGCCCTTTTGGACAAGCTCCGCCAGGCGGGGCACCGCTTGGAGGTGGGGCCTGACTGGATCCACTTCACCGCCACCAAGGACCCCCTTCCCCTTTTTGTGGAGGCCCGGGAGTACCCCGGCTTCCCCACGGACCTCCAGCCCATCGTGACCGCCTATTTGGCCACGGTGCCCGGGCAAAGCGCCGTGAGCGACCGCGTCTACCCCGACCGCTTCACCCACGTGGGGGAGCTGGCCCGCATGGGAGCGGAGCTTTACCTGCGGGACCGGACGCTTTTGGTCCAGGGCCGACGCCTCCACGGGGCCCAGGTGAAGGCCTTGGACATCCGCGCCGGCGGCGCCTTGGTGGTGGCGGCCTTGAGCGCCGAGGGAGTTTCCGAGATTGAGGGGGTCTACTTCCTGGAACGGGGGTACGAGGACCTGGAGGAGCGCCTGAAGGCCCTGGGGGCCCGGGTGGGCGTGGCGGAGGTGGCTTTGGCCCAGGCGGCGGACTAGCCCAATAGCCCCAAGGCCTCGGGGAAGCGGAAGAAAAGCCGGTTCCGCTCCAGCTCGGGGCTATAGGCAGCCTCCACGTAGCCTGCGAGGCGGAGGGCTTCCAGCACCTCCTTGGCCACCGCCCGGTCCCCCTCCAGCCTGCCGGTGAGGAAGGTGAGGGCTTCTTCCTCCTCGTCCCCCTCGCCCACGAACTCCCGGTACTCCTGGTCCAGGGCCTGCATCAGGGCCTGAAGGTCCACAGGCCTTTCCGTGAAGAACCAGCGGCTTTTGGCCCCGGGGAGGAAGTGGGCGTAGCCTTGGGCCTCGAGGGCTTGGGCCAGGCGCACCGCCTCGGGGTGGGGGTAGCCCCGCTGGACCAGAAGGGTCACCAAGGCGTCCCGCTCCCCGGGAAGCCCTTCGGGGTGGCCTTGGCGCAGGGCTTGGGCCAGGTCTTTGAGGTCCATACCATCACCTCCTAGAGCTATAATAAATCTTGCGCGTGATGTTATCAAGGCAAGGTTTTGCGCTATACTGAAGGCGGTATGGACTTGGACCTTCTCGCCAAACGCTTAGAGAGCCTCCGGGGGTATCTTTGACATCCCCGGAAAGGAAGCCCGGCTGCAGGAGCTAAACCGGCGCCTCGAGGACCCCACCCTCTGGCAAAACCCGGAGGAGGCAAGGCGGGTGAGCCAGGAGGCGGCCCGCCTCAGGCGGGTGGTGGACACCTTCCGCTCCCTAGAGGGAGACCTCCAGGGCCTCCTTGAGCTTTGGGAGGAGCTTCCCGCCGAGGAGCGGGAGGCCTTGAGGCCCGAGCTGGAGGAGGCGGCCAAGAAGCTGGACGACCTCTACCACGAAACCCTCCTCAGCTTCCCCCACGCCGAGAAAAACGCCATCCTCACCATCCAACCCGGGGCGGGGGGCACGGAGGCCTGCGACTGGGCGGAGATGCTTTTCCGCATGTACACCCGCTTCGCCGAGCGCCAAGGCTTCCAGGTGGAGGTGGTGGACCTCACGCCGGGGGCGGAGGCGGGGATTGACTACGCCCAGATCCTGGTGAAGGGGGAAAACGCCTACGGCCTTCTTTCCCCCGAGGCGGGGGTGCACCGCCTGGTGCGGCCTTCCCCCTTTGACGCCTCGGGCCGCCGCCACACCTCCTTCGCCGGGGTGGAGGTGGTGCCGGAGGTGGACGAGAGTGTGGAGGTGGTGATCCGCCCCGAGGATCTGCGCATTGACGTCTTCCGCTCCCAAGGCCACGGGGGGCAGGGGGTGAACACCACGGACTCCGCGGTGCGCATCGTCCACCTGCCCACGGGGATCACCGTCACCTGCCAGACCACCCGGAGCCAGATCAAGAACAAGGAGCTGGCCCTAAAGGTCCTCCGCTCCCGGCTTTTTGAGCTGGAGTGGAAGAAGAAGCAGGAGGAGCTGAGGAAGCTCAAGGGCGAGGTGCGGCCCATTGAGTGGGGAAGCCAGATCCGCAGCTACGTCTTGGACAAGCAGTACGTGAAGGACCACCGCACGGGGCTCATGCGCTTTGACCCGCAAAACGTCCTGGACGGGGACCTCATGGACTTCATCTGGGCGGGGCTGGAGTGGAAGGCAGGCCGCCGCCAAGCGGCGGAAGAGGTGGAGGCGGACTAGCCCACGGCCCGGCGCAGGAGGGCTTGGATCTGGGCCTCCTCCTCCGGGCCTAGATCTTTTAGGGCAAAAGCCACGGGCCACATCCTTCCCTGGTCCAACCGGGCCTGGTCGGTGAAGCCCAAGGTGGCGTAGCGGGTCTTGAAGCGGTGGGCGGGCTGGAAGAAGCAGAGGACCTTGCCCTTTAGGGCGTAGGCGGGCATGCCGTACCAAAGGCGCAAGGTGAGGGCGGGGGCGGTCTTTTGCACCAGGGCGTGGAGGCGGAGGGCCAAGGAGCGGTCGGGCTCGGGCCAGCCTTCTATGGCCGCCAACACCGCCTCGGGGTCTTGGGGGCGGGCCATGCTAGTAGACGTCCTCCGGGGCCTTGTAAACCTCCCCGGTAAGCCAGTAGATGACCCGCTCCGCCACGTTTTCCAGGTGGTCCCCGAGCCGCTCGTAGCTGCGGGCCACCCGCATCAGGGTGAGGGCCTTGGTGATGGTCCTGGGGTCTTCCATCATGTAGGTGATGAGCTCCCGGGTCACCTCCTCGTAGAGGCCGTCCACCTGGTCGTCCAGTTCCAGGACCTTACGGGCGAGGGCGGCGTCCCGCTCGGCCACGCTCCTCCCTAGGGTGTCCGTCATCTCCAGAAGGCGCCGGCCCATCTCCGGCAGGGTCACGTAGCGCTTCAAGGGGGGTTCCTTGCTCAGGAGGAGGGTGTCTTCCGCCACGTGCATGGCGTAGTCCCCCGCCCGCTCCAGATCGGTGAGGGCCTTGATGACGGTGAAGATGAGCCGGAGGTCCGTGGCCACGGGCTGGTGGCGGGCGATGACGGCGATGGCCTGGTTTTCAACCTTAAGCTCCAGGGCGTCCACCTCCTTGTCCTTGGCGATGACCTCCTGGGCCCGGGCGGCGTCTTGCTGGACGAGGGCCTCCGTGGCCTCCTGGGTCATCTCCCGCACCAGGGAGAGCATCCTTAGGGTTTCTTCCAATAGCTGGTTGAGCGCTCGGTCAAGGGCTTCCCGCATGGGTTCCTCCTTGCTTTAGTCTAGGGGAAGGCGGATGCCGAAAACGTTCTCCGCCCCTTCCCGCTTGGCGTAGGCCTCGCCTCCCAGGCCTCGAGCCAGACGGCGCACCAGGTAAAGGCCAAGCCCCTGCCCCAAGCCCCCCTGGAACCCCCGGCGCCCGGGGAGGAAGAGGGTCTCGTAGTCGGGTAAGGGAGGGCCTTGGTCCCGCACCTCCAGGTGGAGGTGGCCGTCTTCCACCCGCGCGCAGAGGTGGATGGGGTCTTGGCCGTACTTGAGGGCATTCTCCAGAAGGTTCAGGAGGATCTGGAAGAGGGCGTCGGGGTCGGTGTGGACGGTGTAGGGGAGGTGGACCTCCACCCGCCTTCCCCGAAGCCTTTCCTGAAGGAGCCTTTCCAGGCGGGGCCAGAGCTCCTCCAGGGGAAAGGTTCGCTTGGGGCCGGGCTGGGTGAAGGAAAGGCTTTGCGCCAGGCGGCCCAAGCGGGCCACCTCCCCTTTAAGGAGGTCCAGGACCTCTTTTTCCTGCCGGGTCCTGGGGGTCAGGGCCTCCAGGAGGGGGCCCATCCCCGCCAGGGGGGTCCTGAGCTCGTGGGCCAGGGTGAGGGTGGCCTCCTCCAAGGCCTCTAGCCGCCGCCTCACCTCGGTTTCGTCCAGGAGGTAGAGCCTCCCCGGAAGGGCCTTGGCCCGAAGGAGGCGGCCCCGCACCTCTAAGGTTCTTTCCCCCCCGTGGAGGGCCAGGGCCTCGAGGCGGTGGTCCCGCAGGGCCAGGAGGAGGGGACGGCCCACCACCTTGTCCCGGCTCACCTCCAGGAGCTCCTCCGCCTTGGGGTTCAGGTAGACCACCTCCCGGTTGCGGTGGAGGACCAGCCCCTCCAGGGCCTCCTCCCAGGCGGCCAGAAGCTCCTTCACCCCGCCTCCCGGAAGCGGTAGCCTATGCCCCGCACCGTTTCCAAAAAGCGGGGCGCTTTGGGGTCTTCCCCGAGCTTTTCCCGGAGTTGCAGCACGTGCTGGTCCACGGTCCTGGGGGTGCCGAGGTAGTCTTGGCCCCAGACCGCCTCCAGGAGCTCCTCCCGGGTGTAGACCCGGCCCGGGCGCTGGGCCAAGAAGGCCAAGAGGGCGAACTCCCGCCGGGTGAGGGGGAGGGGCCTGCCCCCCAGGCTCGCCTCCATGCGCTCCAGGTCCAGGAGGAGGGGGCCCCGCCTGAGGAGCTTGCGCTTTCCCGCCCGGCGCAACAGGGCCTCGAGGCGGGCCAGAAGCTCCTCCGTGGCGAAGGGTTTGGCCAGATAATCGTCCGCCCCCCGGCTCAGGCCCTCCACCCGGTCCCGCACCTCGGCCCGGGCGGTGAGGAGGAGGACGGGAAGCTCGGGGAAAGGGCCCTGCCGCATCCTTTCTAGGAGCTTGATCCCGGGTTCGTCGGGGAGCATCCAGTCTAGGATCACCGCCTCCGCCTCCTTGAGGAGGGGCCAAGCCCCCTGGGCGCTTTCCGCCTCGAGGACCCGGTGCCCGGCCCGCTCCAAGGCGAGGCGAACCCCAAGCCGCACCGCCGGCTCGTCCTCCACCAGGAGCACCGTGGCAACGCCTTCAGTCTAGCCTCCCCTTTGTCAGGGCATGGTCAAGCCCTTTGCTGGGCTTGCCTTGCAAAATCCGTTAGGTCTATGCATCCTAACCCCATGGGCAAGCGCGGCTTTCCCCGGCGAGAACCGAGCCCCAAAGAGGTCCTCACCCACTGCCTCCGCCTCGCCCAGGAGGTGGCCCCTCCCACCCCCACGGGCCGAAGGGGGAGACCCTGGCGCTACTCCCACGCCCTCTACCTCGCCCTCCTCCTAGGCAAGTTACGCTTCGCGTGACCCGCGCCTTCTACAAGCTCACCTACCGGAAAACCGAAGCCGTATCCAAGACCTGATGGAAGACCCCTTCCCCTCCCACCCGTCCCTGGCCCGCTACGCCCTCCACCACCTGGACCCAAGCCTCCTGGAGGACCTCCTCCACCGCCTGGCCCAGGAGGTGGAGGCCCACCTCGCACCCCAAGACCCCGACCCCCCCTTTACCTCATGGACACCACCGGCCTGAGCTACTGGAGCAAGGACCAGGTACTGCGGTACCGCAGGGGGGAGGAGGTGCGGCGGGTGCGGGGGCATAGCCGGCTCCTGGCCCTGGTGCGGTGGGAGCGGGGGATGAAGACGGGGCTTAGGGGTGGGTATTTGGCGGAAAGGAAGCCCAAGACGGCGATGGTGCGGGTGTTCTTGGAGCTTTTGGCTTATGGCCTCAGGGTTCTCTTTTCCCTCCTCCCCCCTCCGCCGGGGTACAAGGCGATTTACTAGGCAAGCCCCCCTTTGCTTGACAGGCTTTCCCGGCCCGTGCTAACCTTCAAAAGGCTGAGGGCGGCTAGCTCAGCGGAAGAGCGCTCGCCTCACACGCGAGAGGTCGTAGGTTCAAGTCCTACGCCGCCCACCACGATGGAAAGGCAAAACTCCCCGCCTTGATAGTGAGGCGGGGAGGCCCTTTTATGGCGATAAGGGATTTGGCCGGTCGAGTTAGGTGTTGTGTGTAGGAATCTGCGTACGGGGAGCACACCGCTCCCAAAGCATCCTCCCCAGCACTCCCTCTACTTCAGCGAAGCCCCGCAACCCTTGGGTAACCCATCTGTTCTGTAAGGGCGATCAAGAACTTCCTTAGGTAGTAGCCGTTCTTGCCGCCGCCGTTTTCCCAGAGGAAAGCTTCCCGGTTGGTCAAGTAGCCTTTTTTGTGGGTTTCTCCTCCACGGCCCAGAGGGGGCCCATGTCCCTGTAGCGCCTGAACGCCCAGTCCTCCCTCGCCCTCAGCATCACCACCGTGGCCAGGTTGCCCAGGCTCCTCTCGCTCGGAAACACCCCCACCACCCCGGTCCTCCGCTTCACCTCCCTGAATAGCCGCTCCCGCACGTTCGCGCGCTTGATCCGCCCAGTACATGGGCCAACACGTCGCACGCCAAGCGCCGCCACCTCGCCCCAGGTAGCTCCGCCATCACCGCCCCACGGATGGATGGGTGGTCGTCGGAAATCACCACCTTCATCCCCCGAAGCCCCCGCTCCACCAAACCCTTCAGAAGGTTCCTCCACGCCTCCTTCCCTTCTCCACCCGCCGGCTGGATGTGCGCTCCTGGTAGCCGGCGGCCAGGTGCTCGGTCATCTCCTCCTCCAGCGCCCGCTCACGGACCGCTTTCACCCCTTACCGAGTGCGCCGGCGGATCTCCTCCTTGGTCAACCGCTGGAGCTTCTCTTGGGTCATCGGACACCTCCAGATTAACCCACAAAATACGCTACGCTACCCGCCCAAACCTTCGCCGGGGGAGAAGGCTTGCGCAATCTACGGGCTTCGCCCGTGACCCAGGTGGTGGACCTCAAACCCATCTCCCTGGCCAAAGGCCTGTTTTTCCCCTTTGGCCTCCCGCCCGGCAACGCTCGGGGAGACTTGGGGGGAAGCGCTTTTGCTTGGGCTTCCCGCCGTCCTGGGGGACCGGGGGTTTCGCTGGGTCCGGGAGGTGAGGAACTGGATAGAAACCCGCTTCAGCGTGATGGTGCGCTCTTTGGGGCTTCCTCGGGTAGGGGTCAGGTCCTTTTGGGGTCTTTTGGCGGGGGTGAACCTCATCCGCAAGGTACGCTATCGCGTGACCTTAGCTCACAACCTCATCCGGAGCCGGATCCTTCTCAGGATGGCAGGGGTGGGGATTTGAGGTAGCACACGAAGGAATGTCTTGACCGACTACAGAATCTTGCACATTTTGAGAAATCCATGATAGGATGGTCTCGCCCGAAAGGGCTAAGCCGAAGCTGGTATGCCTCCCCCACCGCTCATGGAGCGGTGGGCTATAAACTTTCTCACGCCCCGGGGCTAAACTGAGGGTGCCCGGAAAGGGGCGGGCCGATTATGGAAAGGGTGGCCATATTTATTGACGGCTCCAACCTCTACAAGGGGTTGGTGCAGCACCTGGGCTCGGACTATCGGCTGAACTTCGTGGAGTTCATCACCCTCCTCACCGCCGGGAGGCGGCTTCTGCGCGCCTACTACTACAACGCCCCCCTTCCCCCGGAAGACCCCGCGGCCAAGGCCCACCAGAGCTTCCTCAACTACCTGAAGCGGGTGCCCTACGTGGCGGTGCGCCTGGGGCGGCTGGAGCGCCGGGCGGACGGCTTCGTGGAAAAGGGGGTGGACATCCAGATCGCCATTGACATCCTGCGCCTGGCTTACGCCGACGCTTACGACGTGGCGGTGCTGGTGTCGGGGGATGGGGACTTCGCCGAGGTGGTGCGGGTGGTGCAGGACATGGGCAAGCAGGTGGAGAACACCACCTTCCACGCCCTTTCCTCCCACCGCCTGGCCCAGCAGGCGGACCGCTTCTACCCCCTGGACGACTTTCCCTGGGAGAGGCTTCGGGCGCCCAGCCTCCCCCAGGCCCCGGAGGGCGGGGAGGGCTAGAGGAGCTCCTCGGGGCGGAAGAAGAGGGCGATCTCCCTCTGGGCGTCCTCCGGGGTGGCGGAGCCGTGGATCACGTTTTCGTCAATGGTGGTGGCGAAGTCCCCGCGGATGGTGCCCGGGAGGGCGTCCTTGGGGTGGGTGGCCCCCATCATCTTGCGCACCTCGGCGATGGCGTTGGGGCCTTCCAGGACCATGGCCACCACCGGCCCCGAGGTGATGAAGCCCACCAGGCCGGGAAAAAAGGGTTTTTCCCGGTGTTCGGCGTAGTGCTTTTCCGCCAGTTCCTGGGAGAGTCTGAGGGCCTTTAGCCCCACGATGCGGAAGCCCTTGCGCTCAAACCGGGCGAGGATCTCCCCCACCAGGCCGCGCCGGAAGCCGTCGGGTTTGACCATGACGAAGGTGCGCTCCATACCCTTAGGAGTCTAGCAGGTCCTCAGGGGCCTTTGAAGTAGCCCAGGAGGATGTAGCCCACCACCAGGATCCAAAGGGCGATGAGGAGCACGTCCCGCCAGCCGATGCGGGGGCGCTTGGGCGGTTCCATCACCTGGGTGGGGAGCGCGTCGGGCTCCTCCCCCAGCTTCAGCCGCACCGGGGCGCCTCGGGCGGCCTCCAGGGGCAGGGCGTAGGGGCGGTTGCCGCTGGGCAATTCCTCCGGCACCCGCACCACGATGGCGCTCACGTTGTCGGGGCCGCCCCACTCGTTGGCCAGGGCCACCAGGCGCCGGGCGGCCTCCTCGGGGGGGAAGGTTTTCAGGACTTCCTTTAGGGTGCGCTCGTCCAGCACCCCGGAAAGCCCGTCGGTGCAGAGGAGAAACGCATCACCTGGTTCCAGCTTGAGGCCCAGGAGGTCCACCCGGGCCTGGGGGAAGGAGCCCAGGGCGTTGGTGATCACGTTGCGCCAGCGGTGGGTCCGGGCCTCCTCGGGGGTGAGGAGGCCCTGGCGCACCCGTTCCGCCACCCAGGAGTGGTCCTCGGTGAGGAGGGAAAGCTCCCCTTGGCGGAGGAGGTAGGCCCTCGAGTCCCCCACGTGGGCGATGAGGGCGTAGGGGAGGTCCAGGACCAAGGAGGTGGCGGTGGTCCCCATGCCCCGGTTCTCCGGGCGCTGCGCCTCCTGGAAGATGCGCTCGTTGGCCCGTTCAAAGGCCTCGAGGAGGGCTTTGGGGGAGGGCTCCTTGTCCTTCAGGTGTTCCAGGATGGTGTCCACCGCCAGCCTGGCCGCCACCTCCCCCGTGCGGTGCCCCCCCATCCCGTCCGCCACCACGAACACGCCGCCCCAAGGGGTGAGGGCGTGGCCCACGGCGTCCTCGTTCTTGGGGCGCTTGCGGCCGGGGTGGGTTTCCAGGGCGAAGGAGAGCTCCGGCACGGGGGGATTTTACCGCATATCCTTGACGCATACCGCATATGGCGGTAGCTTGAAGGTGAGCCCGGGCCCCAAGAGCCCGGCGGTTTTGTTTTGGGAGGGCGCTATGCACTTTGAGAAAATCGCCCCCTACACCTACCGCATTCCCAAGCAGGGCAAGATGCGGGTGGACGCCGTCTTCTTCGCCTCGGAGGAGATCCTGAAGGACCTGGAGGCGGAAAACTTCGCCTCCTTGCAACAGCTCATGAACGTGGCCACCTTGCCCGGCATCGTGGAGCCGGCCCTGGCCATGCCCGACATTCACTGGGGGTATGGCTTTCCCATCGGCGGGGTGGCGGCCTTTGACCCGGAGGAGGGCGGGGTGGTGAGCCCGGGTGGAGTTGGTTTTGATATAAATTGTGGGGTCCGTCTCTTAGTTTCTCATCTTACTTTACAAGACCTCCTCCCCCGCCAGCGGGAGCTCGCTGACGCCCTTTACCGCCTCATCCCCTCGGGGGTGGGGAGCGAGCGGCGGGACGTGCGCTTCAGCAAGCGCGAGCTCAAGGAAATCCTCAAGGAGGGGGCGGGGTGGCTGGTGAAGCGGGGTTATGGCTACCCCGAGGACGTGCGCTTCATGGAGTCCGAGGGCCGCCTCCCTTGGGCCAACCCCGACAAGGTCTCGGAAAGGGCCTTTGAGCGGGGAGCCCCCCAGATCGGCACCTTGGGAAGCGGCAACCACTTCCTGGAGGTGCAGTACGTGGACGAGGTGTACGACCTCGAGGCCGCGGAGGCCTACGGGCTTTTTAGGGGCCAGATCACCGTCCTCATCCACACGGGAAGCCGGGGCCTGGGCCACCAGGTCTGCCAGGACTACGTGGAGCGCTTCCTCAAGGTGGCCCCCCGCTACGGGATTGAGCTGGTGGACAAGCAGCTGGCGGCGGCCCCCATCCAGAGCCCCGAGGGCCAGGACTACCTCCAGGCCATGGCCGCCGCCGCCAACTTCGCCTTCGCCAACCGCCAGCTCATCGCCCACTTCGTGCGGGAGGCCTTTGAGGCGGTGGGCTACGCGCCCCGGGACCATGGCCTGAGGGTGCTTTACGACCTCGCCCACAACAACGCCAAGTTTGAGGAGCACAAGGGGCGGCGGGTTCTCGTCCACCGCAAGGGGGCCACCCGGGCCTTTGGCCCCGGCAACCCCGAGATCCCCCCGGAGTACCGCCGGGTGGGCCAGCCCGTTTTGGTGCCGGGGGACATGGGCCGCTACTCCTACGTCCTGGCGGGCACGGCCAAGGCCATGGAGGTCTCCTTCGGCTCCAGCTGCCACGGGGCGGGGCGGAAGATGAGCCGCCACCAGGCCAAGCGGGTGGCCCGGGAGCGCAACCTCGTCAAGGAACTTGCGGAGCGGGGCATCCTGGTGCGGGCCGCCACCCGGGCCACGGTGGACGAGGAGATGCCGGAGGCCTACAAGGACGTCTCCCTGGTGGTGGAGGCGGTGGAGGGGGCGGGGATCGGCAAGAAGGTGGCCCGCCTGCGCCCCCTCATCGTGGTGAAGGGCTAAGGCCATTCTCACCGGGCTTTGCTTTCATGGGGGGATGAGGCTTTTTGCCCTCTTCCTCGCCTTGGGGTTCGCCTTCGGCCAAAGCCTTCCCGCCCAGGTCTTCGGCCTCGCCTTTCGGGAGGAGGGGGGGGCTTGGGTGTACGAGGGGAGTGGGAAGCGCTTTGTGTACGTGCCCGGGGTGGGCTGGGCCGAGCCCTTGGGGAACTGGCCCGCCCCGGAAGGGGAGAGGCTTCCCCTGGAAGTCCTAAAGGCCCTGGGCTACTTCCAGGTGCCGGAGGTGGGGGTGCGCTTCGGCAACCAAGGGCGGGCCTTCCGCCTGGTCCTGGACCTTCCCACCTCCTCCCCCCATGCGCCAAAGGAGGGGACGGGGCGGGGAAGCGCCCGCCTCCTCCTTCCCTACCTGGCGCCCCAAGCCCTGGAGGTCCCCTGGCCCCAGGGCCTTTCCGCCTCGGTGCGGCTCCTTCCCGAGGGTACCGAGCTAACCCTTTCCGCCCCCGGGAAGCTCCTCCGCTATCGGCTTTTTCCCCTGGAAAACCCGCCCCGCCTCGTTTTGGACCTCTACCTCCTGGCTCCGGAGGTGGAGGAGGCTTTGGCCCCGGGGGTGCGCTACCGCGAGGTCTGGGCCTTCACCCCGGAGCCCCTCAGGCTTTACCTGGTGGAGGCGGAAAGGGGAAGGCTTCTTCCCGTAGGCACCCCGGGGAAAAGGGCCCTCCCCAAGGACCTGGCCCCGGGGGCCTTGGTGGTGCTCAACGGGGGCTACTTTGACCCCAAGACCGCCACCCCCATCGGGCTTTGGGTCCAGGACGGGGTCACGGTTGCCTACCCCTTTGGCCGGGCCGCCCTGATGTGGGACGATTTCGCCTTCTTTCTGGGCCTTCCCCGCTTTGAGGCGGTGGTGGCGGGGCCCAAGGGGGAGCGGGTGCGGGTGGGGGTGAACGCCTCGAGGGCCCGCTACACCGCCCACACCGTGCCGGGCCCCGTGGGGCGGGAAGGGGAGGAGGTGGCCCTGGTGCGGGAGGACCGGGTGGTGGCCCTCCTCCCCGCCCCGGCGGAGCTTCCCCCGGGGGCTTGGGCCCTTACCTTCCCCAAAGGGGCCCCGCCCTTCCCCTTGGCGCTGGGGGACCGCCTGAGCCTTTACGGGCGGCTGGACCCCCCCTTCCGCTACGCCCTGGAAGGGGGGCCCCTCCTCCTCCAGGAGGGCCGGTACGCCTTTGACCCGGACAAGGAGAACTTTAAAGACCCGAGGCCCCTCTTGGCCGTGGCCCCCCAGGCCGCCGTGGCCTGGACCAAGGAGGGAAGGCTTTGGCTCCTCGTTTCCGAGCCCACCACCCCGGGGGTCCTGGCCCGGGCCCTCCTCGCCCTCGGGGCCTGGAACGCCCTTCGGATGGACGGGGGCGGCTCGGCCCAGCTTTGGGTGAAGGGAGCGTTGCGAAGCCCCTCTTCGGGAAGCCCCCGCCCCGTGGTGAGCGTCCTGGCCCTCTTTGCGCCATAATCGCCTTGTGGGCCCCGGCTTCCACCGCGCCTACGCCAGCCGCCTGGCCTGGCGCCACCGCCTCCTTTTGGCCCTGGGCCTCGCCCTCTTGGGTTTTTTCCACCCCCTTTTTGCCCTCCTTTCCCCCTTCGCCCTCCTCCTGCCAAGCCGCCTTTGGGAGGGAAGGGCCTTAAGGGAGATCGCCCGGGTGACCTCGCCTACCCACCGCCTTGGCCTACGGGAGGAAAGGCTTTGGGCGGAGGCGAGGAAAGCCCCCCTGAAACTTCCACCCTTTCCCAATGGGCTTCTTTTCCTCTACCTTCTGGCCTTGCTCTTGGCCCTTCTCCTCGCCGCTTGGCGGGCGGAAGGGGGTGGGGCCCCTTGGACCCTGCCCGGCCTGGAGCGGCCTGCCCCGCCCCAAGGGGCTTCTGGAAGGGAAGGGCAAGGGGAAGGCTCCAGGGTCCCTGGGGGTGGGGTCCAAGGAAACGGCGCACCCCAGGAAGAGGAAGGCTCCCCGGCCCACGGGGGCGGGGCCAAAGGGAATGGAACACAAGAGGGGGAAGGAATCTCGGGGAGCGGGACGCCCCAAGGGGAAACCCCCCCGCCTTCCCCAGGGGGCGGTACGCTGCAGGGGAAGGGAGAAGGCCCCCCAGCCTCGCCCGGGGCCAGGGGGGAGAGGGCTTCCCCGGCTTCCGAGGGAAGGGCGGGCACCGGGGATGCCCAAAAGGGCCCTCCCGTCCTTCCCCTGACGCCCCAGGGGGAGGAGGCGGGGCTTCTCGCCCCGGGGGAAGGGGGAGGCGCCGCCCTTCCTTCCCCTTGGCCTGGGGGGAGGCCCCCGGAAAGGGTGCGGCGGGGGGTGGAGGTCTACCTGGAGAAGACCCTCCTGGCCCCCGAGGCCCAGGAGCTCATCCGGCGCTATTTCGCCGCTCCATGAGGAGGGCTAGGGCCTCTTCCAGGGAAACGGGGCCCACCTCGAGGCGCCCCGCCACGGGAAAGGCCCCCAAGGACCCCCCGTGGCCGAAGCGGGCCCCCACCTTGAGGTCCACGTCCTGGAGGAGGGCCCGCATCTTGGCGTGCTTCTCCTCCCCGTGCTCGTTGGCGTGGGGGTTTTCCCGCACCTCCACAAGCCTTAGCCCTTCCTCTGCCGCCTCGTAGATGGCGTAGCGGGGAGCGTGGCCGAAGGGCCCCGGGTAGACCCGGCCCTCCTCCTTGCCCAAAGCGATGGCGACGCGCATGGCTTTAGGATACACCCCTGGGGTAAACGCTATCCCTCCCGCCGCCACTCCCCGCTTTTCCCTCCCGCCTTGTGGAGGAGGCGCACCTGGGAGATCACGAGCCCCTTGGAAGCCGCCTTGAGCATGTCGTACACCGTGAGGGCCGCCACGGCGCAGGCGGTTAGGGCCTCCATCTCCACCCCGGTTTCCGCCTTGGTGCGGGCCGTGGCCTCTATGCGCACCTGCTTTTCCTCCCGCAAGAGCTCCACCTTCACCTCCACCCCTGTGAGGGGAAGTGGGTGGCAGAGGGGGATGAGGTCCGCCGTCTTCTTGGCCCCCTGAATGCCGGCGAGTTGGGCCACCGTCAAGGGGTCCCCCTTGCCCACCCCCCCTTTTCCAAGGCCAAGAGGGCCTCCTCCGTGAGCTCCACGAAGGCCTCGGCGGTGGCGGCGCGGAAGGTCTTTGGCTTTTCCGTCACGTCCACCATCTGGGGCTTGCCGTCCTTGAAGTGGGTGAGGTCCATGGTCCCAGTGTAGTACCCTAAGGGGGGTGCCCAGGGAGAGCGTCTTGGTGGTGGGGGCGGGGATCCTGGGGCTATCCGCCGCCCACTTCTTGGCCCAGAAGGGGCTTCCGGTCCTCGTTTTGGAGCGGGAAGCCCCCCTTTCCTGCACCAGCGACAAGTCCACGGAGTGCTACCGGGTCTTTTGGCCCGGGGAGGAGTCCTTGGCCGCCTTGGTGGCCCATGGCCTGGAGCACCTGGGCCCCTTTGCGGAGGCGGCCCGGATGAAGCCCCGGGGCTACCTCTACCTGGGCCGGGCGGAGGACCTCCTCGCCCTGGCCCAGGCCGCTCCCCACGCCGGGCCCTTGCGGGTCCACCGCAAGGCCGCCACCTACCCCGAAGGGGCGGAAGAGGGGATGGACCTCCTCCTGCCCGGGGCCCTGGGGGAGGTTTTCCCCTACCTGGCCCACCTGAAGGCCAGGGCGGGGCTCCACGTGCGCAGGGCGGGCTGGCTTTCCGCCCAAGGCCTGGGGATGGCCCTATTGGAGGCCTTGCGGGCGGCGGGGGGAAGGGTGGTGCGGGGGGAGTTTTTGGGCTTGGAGGGGAAAGGCTCCGCCTGGG
Source organism: Thermus sp. 2.9 (assembly GCF_000794385.1). Lineage (GTDB taxonomy): Bacteria > Deinococcota > Deinococci > Deinococcales > Thermaceae > Thermus > Thermus thalpophilus. The sequence goes on along the minus strand of NZ_JTJB01000036.1, from coordinate 113,281 downwards.
TGCGGCTTGAGGGGAAGGAAGAGGTCTGGTCCTTCCTCGCCCTGGTCCTGGCCCCCGGGCCCGGCCTTCTTCCCCTCCTGCGGGGGCTAGACCCTGGCCTTCCCGTGGCGGCCGAGCCCCACTTCAAGGCCTGGTTTCCCGATCCCTTGCGCCTCTTCCCCCGGGAGGCCCCCCTCCTCATCTGGAACGAGCCCGGGGAGATCTTCTCCCCCGAGGAGCGGGCCCTCCTGGCGGAGGCGGAGGACCTCGCCCCCCTCCTCGGCCCCTTGCCCCCGGGGGCCCACGGGCGGCCCGAGGGGGAAGGCTTCCTCGCCCTCTATAACCCCTGGCCCCGGGCGGAGGAACCCCGGGCCTGCGGCCCCACCCCGCCTTCTTGGGCGGGGGAGGTGGCCCTGCGGGGCCTGTTCCCCATCTTGCCGGGCCTTAGGGCCTACCTGGGGGTGCGGCCCCGGGTGGACGGGGGGTACTACGTGCGCACCCCGGAGAACCTGCCCCTTTTGGGCCCCGTGGCCGAAGGGGTCTACCTCCTCGCCGCCTTTTCCGGCTATGGGGTCATGGCCGCCTTGGGGGCGGGGGAGGTACTGGCCCGGATGGTCCTGGGGGAGGCGCTTCCCCCCTGGGCCTATTCCTTCCTGCCTGCCCGCTACCGCGACCCCGGCTACCGCCCCCAGGGGGCGGCGGCCCGGGCCCAGCTTTAGAGGGCGAACTCCTTGAGGAGCCCTTCCAGGTCCAAGGCCTCCTTCTGCCCCAGGGCGGGGTAGACCTCGGGGTAGCGGGGGAGGTAGGCCTTAAGGCGCTCCTCAAAGGTGGGCACCTCCGCCTTCCAGAAGACCCCGGTGGGGATCCTTTCCCCCCACTCCGCCGCCTTTTCCTGGAACTTGGCCATTTTTTGGTCTAGCTCCTCGGGGGAGAGCCCTTCGGGAACATAGGGGTCGTAGCCCTCCTCCTGGAGCTTGTAGAGCCTGAGGGCGAACCACTCCTTGGTGTGCAGGTCGTTGTAGGTGGGGCAGGGCTGCAGGACGTGGAGGAAGGCGAGGCCCTTGTGGGTTATGCCCTCCTTGATGAGCTCTTTTAGGCCCTTCACGTCGTAGGCGTAGCCCCGGGCGATCCAGGTGTACCCCGCGGCGAAGGCCAGGAGGAGGGGGTTAATGCGCCCTTGGGGGTTGGGCTTGGGCAGGCTCTTGGTCTTCTCCCCCAGGCCCAAGGTGGGCCCCGCCTGCCCCTTGGTGAGGCCGTAGACCTCGTTGTCGTAGAGGATGTAGAGCATGTCCACGTTCCTCCGGCCCGAGGCCACGAAGTGCCCGGCCCCGATGCCCAGGCCGTCCCCGTCCCCTCCCACCGCCACCACGGTGAGGTGGGGGTTGGCCAGCTTGGCCCCCTGGGCCACGGGCAGGACGCGCCCGTGGAGGGTGTGGACGCCGTAGACGTTCAGGTAGTGGGGGGTCTTGGCCGAGCAGCCGATGCCGGAGAAGACCACGGTCTGGCTCGGGTTCTTCTTCAGCTCAAAGAGGGCCATCTGGAGGGCGGAGAGGATGCCGTAGTCCCCGCAGCCCGGGCACCAGTCGGGCTGCTTCTCCGCCTTGTAGTCCTGAAGCTTAAGCTCCACCATGCTAGACTCCCTTCCTCAAGACCAGGCGCTCGGGGGCCGTCCCCGCGAGCACCGCTTTGAGCGCCTCCACCGCCTCGTCCAGGGTGATGGGACGGCCGTTGTACTTCACCACCCGGTGGTGGACCTTCTTCAGGGTTTCCTGCTGCACCAGATCGGCGAGCTGCCCGGAGTAGTTGTGCTCCACGGTGACGAGCCGCTTCCCCTCCAGGAGGGGGCCGATCTCGGGGAAGGGCCAAAGGAGCTTTAGGTGCAGGTACCCCACCCCGGGGAGGTGGTCCAAGGCTTCCAGGAGGGTTCCCTTCACCGTGCCGAAGCCCAGGACCAAAACGTCCCCATCCCGGTAAAGGGTGTACTGGTCCTCCAGGGGGATTTCCCGCCGGGCGGTGCGGAGCTTTTCCATGCGCTTTTCCATCTGGTACTCCCGGAGGACGGGGTCTTCCGTGATGTGCCCCTCGAGGTCGTGCTCGTCCGAGGTCATCCAGTAGAAGCCCCCTGGGGTCCCGAGGGGGATGAAGGGGGAGATGCCGTCTTCCGCGGGGGCGTAGCGCTCGTAAGGGCCAAAGCCCTCCCGGGGCGCCAGCCGTTTCTCCCCGTTTTGGGGAAGGGGCGTGAGGGCCTCCTTGGGGAGGCTTTGCGCCATGGAGGCCAGGAACTTGTCCAGGAGGTGGACCACCACCGTCTGGTACCGCCAGGCCCAGGCCAGGGCTTTCTGGGCGTCCAAGAAGGCGTCCAGGATGTCGCCGGAGGCGAGGACGAGCCTGGGATACTCCCCGTGCCCGCCCCGGATGGCGAAGAGGAGGTCCCCCTGCTCCGTGCGGGTGGGAAGCCCCGTGGAGGGCCCGCCCCGCTGGTAGAGGGTCACCACCAAGGGGGCCTCAATCATCCCGGCGAAGCCCATCCCCTCGGCCATGAGGCTGAAGCCGGGGCCGCTGGTGGCGGTGGCCGCCCTGGCCCCGGTGAGGGCGGCGCCAATGGCCATGGTCACCGCGGCGATTTCGTCCTCCGTCTGCACCACGGCCACGTCCGCTCCTTGGAAGTTGGTGTGGGCCTCGAGGTAAACGCTTTCGTCCGTGGCCGGGCTGATGGGGTAGTAGGTCTGGAAGCGAAGCCCCCCGGCGAGCTTGCCAAGGGCGGCGGCCTGGGCCCCGGTGAGGTAGACCCGGCCCGGCTCGTAGCCGTTTAGGCGGAGGGAAAGGGAAAGCCTCGGCACCTCCTCCCGGTAGACTGCCTGGGCCACCTTCTCGTTGAGCTCCAGCACCTTCCCCCTAAACTGCAGGGCCAAGGCCTCCAGCAGGGGTTCTAGGGGAAAGCCCAGGAGGTGGAGGCTCGCCGCCACGGCGATGGTGTTCAGGGTGCGCCGGGTCTGCAACGAGGGCACCCCGAGCTCCGCCCCAATGCGGTCCGCCACCTCCTCATAGGGGTAGGGGAGGGGTTGGACGCCCGCCTCGGCGTAAGCGGCGAGGATCTCCTTAAGGCTTGGGTCGCCCTTGCCAAAGCGCTCGGCCAGGGCCTCCTGCACCCGGTGGTCCAACATGGGGAGCTTGTGCACCGAAAGGTCCAGCACCTTGGGGTCGTAAAGGAGCACCCCCCCAGGCCGCACCTCGCCCAGGTGGCGGGCTAGGGTTTCCCCGTCCAGGGCCACCAGGAAGTCCACCCTGTCCCGGAAGGCCCCCACGGGTTTTCGCCCCAGGCGTACGTCCAGGTAGGAGTGCCGCCCCATGATGTTGGAGTGGTACTCCCGCTTGGTGGCCACCCACCACCCCCCCTTGGCCACGGCCCGGGCGAAAAGGGTGGCCGCCGTCTCTATCCCGCCCCCTTGGGGGCCGCCCACGCGCCAAGTGAACTCCTCCATAAGCCCTCCTTGGTCCAGGACTACGCTACTCCTTATGCCTCGGGTTGGCTAGGGGCATTTGCCCGAATCACTCCTCCTGGTCCGCTTGGTGGAGCCTTTTGCCCCAGAGGGTCTTGGGGGCGTGGTGCTCCAGGACCAGGGCCCGCACGAGGGGGTCTTCTATGCGCTCGGCGGCGTAGAGGGCGTGGTGGCGGCGCACCTGGAAGGCCCCAAGAAGCCCTGAGCGCAAGGGGTAGGGGGGAAGGGGCGGGGCGAAAAGCCCCGTGAGGATGCGTTCCAGGGGGCGGTAGGGCCTTAGGGCCTTGCCGGCGTCGTGAAGGAGGGCGGCCCGCACCGCCTCCGGTGGGGCCTCCGGGTGGGCTTGGAGGAGGCGGCGGGCCACCCGCACCGCGTGGGCCCGGTCCCGGGGGTCCATGGCCAGGTAAAGGGCCCTTTCGCCTTCCTTCAAGAAGGCCAAGGCGAAGCCATCCTCCGGCGCCGCCCTTTGGGGGAAGAAGGCCAGGAAAAGGCGAAAAAGCCGCTTTTTCAGCCGGGCGAGCCGGCCTGCCATCCTAGATGAACTTCTTCAGCATGTTGGCGATTTCTTCGGGCTTCTTGGGGTCCACCTTGCCCTCGGAAACCTCGGTGGCGCAGACGTTTAGGAACTCGTGGAGGATTAGGGTGGCCGCCGCCTCCATGGCCTTCTTGGTGGCGGTCATCTGGGTGAGGACCTCGTCGCAGGGGCGGCCTTCCGCCACCATCTTCTGCAGGCCCCGAACCTGGCCCTCAATGCGCCGAAGACGCTTCAGGATGTTTTCCACGGTGTCTTGTCCCAGCTCGGTGGTCTTGGTCATGGGGGCATTATATACCACTACCCCCTATGTTGTCCTCGCTCACGGGTTCCTCGGGCTCCGGGGCCTTGGGTTTGCGCACCCAAAGGAGCTTCCCCCCCAGGAGGCGGGCGATCTGGTGAAGGCGGGTTTCGGGGTCTTTTCCCATCTCTCCTTCCGGAGGCCGAGCCTCCCGCGGGGCCGGAGGGGGAGGTTCCGGGGCCGGGGGAGGGGGTTTAGGCTTGGGGCTTACCGGCTCAGGGGTTTTTTTTTCCAGAACGAAATGGACCTCCTCCACCCCGAAGTGGGCTTGGGCCAAGGGCAAAAGGGCCGCCTTTTGCTCCACCGCCCGCTTGTGGTGGAAGGCCTTGCCTTCGGGGAAGCGGAGGTAGAGGGCGGACCCCACCACCTCGGGCCTGGCCTCCCGCACGAAGGCCCGCAGGGTGGGCCGAAGGGCCTCCAAAAAGGCGCGGAAGCGGGGAGCCAAGGCTTCTTCCCCACTGGGCTTCGGTTGGGCCTCGCCCTCACCCCGGCGCGGCGGGGTGGGGGGGCCAAGGGGTCAAACTCGGGCAAGGGGGGTTCCGGGGGCGGGGCCTGGGCGGGTTCCGCCGGGGCCTTGGGGGTGGGGGCGAAGGCGGCGAGGAGGGCCGCCTCCAGGGCCAGGAGGTCGGAGCGCCGAGCCAGGCGCTCCAGGGCCTCGTCCAGCCGGGTGAGGGCGGCGAGGAGGGCCTCGGGGGGAAGGGAAAGGGACCTTCCCGGAAGGCCGTAGGCGGCGTAGAGCGCTTCCCGCAAGGCTTCCATGAGCCCCCCCACCAGGCTCCTGGGGGCGAAGCCCTGGCCGTAGAGCCTGCGGGCTTCCTCCAGGGCCTCCTTCATCCGGCCCTCTCCCAGGGCCTGGGCGAGGCTGAAAAGGGCCTCCTTGGGGGGAAGGCCCAAGGCCTCCTCCACCTTGGCCCGGGTGAGGGGGTCCTCCAGGAGGAGGAGGCGGTCCAGGAGGCTTTCCGCATCCCGCATGGCCCCGTCCGCCAGGCGGGCCACCAGGAGAAGGGCTTCCCGTTCCGCCCGCCGGCCCAGGTCCTCGAGGATGCGCGTGAGCTTGGCGGCGATCTCCTCCTCCGTGAGGCGGCGGAAGCGGTAATGCTGCGTGCGGGAGAGGATGGTGGGGGGCATCCTTTCCGGCTCCGTGGTGGCGAAGACGAAGAGGACGTGGGGCGGGGGCTCCTCCAGGGTCTTGAGGAGGGCGTTGAAGGCGCTTTTGGAGAGCATGTGGGCCTCGTCCAGGATGAAGACCTTCTTGGGGGCGACAAGGGGGGCGAGGAGGATCCTTTCCCTAAGCTCCCGCACGTCCTCCACCGAGTTGTTGCTGGCGGCGTCAATCTCCACCACGTCGGGGTGGGCTCCTTTTTGCACCGCCTGGCAGTGGGCGCAGGCCCCGCAGGGGCGCTCCTCCCCTTGGCAGCCCACACCCATGGCCAGGAGGCGGGCGGTGGTGGTCTTCCCCACGCCCCGGGGGCCGGAGAAGAGGTAGGCCTGGGCCAGCCGCCCTTCCCGGATGGCCCGGGTGAGGGGTTCCTTCACGTGCTCTTGGCCCACCACCTCGGCGAAGGTGAGGGGGCGCACCCGGCGGTAGAGGGCGCTCACAAGGGCTAGTATAGGGCGTGGTGCGGAGCTTCCTCTCCTTCCATGTGGAGGCCCCCCCAGAGCGGGTGGTGGCCTGGGCCCAAAGCGAAACCCGGGGGGCCGGGGTCTACGTGGTGCCCGACAGCCCATGGGTGAGCCTCTATCACGAGGCCCTCGAGGCCGACGAAGATCCAAAGGCCATAAGGGCCTTCCTGGAGGCGCTTTCCCATCTGGGGCCCGCCCTGGCCTTTATGGTCCTAAACGAGGAGGACCTCCTCTTCCTCCTGGCGGAAGAGGGCAAGGGGGTGGCGGAGCTCCGGCGGGGCCCGGAGCTGGGGGAGGCTCTCCTGGCCCCCGAGGCCCTCCTTCCCCTTCTGCAAGGGGCGGCGCGGATGCCCCCCCTAAACGCCGTTCAGGCCCTGGCCGCCCACTTCGGCCTCCACCCCGACCACGCCCTTCTGGGATTCTTGGACCTTCTGGAGGCGGAGGAGGAAGGAGGCTTGCCCGAGGAGGTGGTCTACCTTGAGTGAGGCCTTGCTGGTGAAGGTGGGAGGAAGCCTAAGGGGGGCTGAGGCCCTTTTGAACGAGCTCGCCGCTTACCCCGGGCCCCTGGTTTTGGTTCACGGGGGCGGCCCCGAGATCGGGGCCCTCCTCGCCCGGCTGGGGTACGAGAGCCGCTTCGTGGGGGGCCTCCGCGTAACCCCCAAGGAGCAGGTGGAGGCGGTGGAGATGGCCCTTTACCTCACGGGCAAGCGCCTGGCGGAGGGGCTTTCCAGAAGGGGCAGGAAGGCCATCGCCCTTTCCGGCCGGGACGCCTTGTGCCTTCGGGGCCGGGCCTTGCCGGAGCTGGGCCGGGTGGGGGAGGTGGTGGGGGTGGAGGCGGGGCTCCTCTTGGACCTTCTGGAAAAGGGCTACACCCCCCTCCTCGCCCCCATCGCCCTGGACGAGGAGGGCCCCCTAAACGTCAACGCCGACACCGCCGCCGCGGCGGTGGCTGGGGCCTTGGGCTGGCCCGCCCTTTTCCTCACCGACGTGGAAGGGGTGTACCGCGACCCCACGGACCCCAAGACCCGCCTTCCCCACCTCACCCCGGAAGAGGTGGAGGCCCTAAAGCGGCAAGGGGTCATCCAAGGGGGGATGATCCCCAAGGTGGAAGCGGCCCTGGCGGCCCTTCGGGCCGGGGCTCCTTGGGCGGCCATCGCCAAGGGGGGGCCTGGGGTCTTGGAGGGGGTCCGCCTGGGCCAGGCGGGGACCCGCTTCACCCTAGGAGCCGGAGAAAAGCCCGCATAAACTCGGGGAGGTCCTTCGGGCCCTGGGCGGTCACCAGGGTGCCGTCCACCACCACCCCTTCCTCCTGGTAAAGCCCCCCGGCGTTCACCAGGTCGTCCCGGATGGAGGCGAAGCCCGTGACCCTTTTGCCCCGCACCAGCCCGGCGCTGATGAGGACCCAGCCCGCATGGCAGATGGCCCCTAAGGGTTTGCCCGCTTCCGCCACCCTCCGCACCAGGTCCAAGACGGCCGGGCTTCGGCGCAGGTAGTCGGGGGCGAAGCCCCCGGGAATGAGAAGCCCGGCGAGCTCCGGGGCCTCCGCCGCCCCCAGCTCCGCCTTCCAGGCAAAGCCCGACTTGGCCCGGTACTCCCGGGCCTCCGGCCCCAGGACCACCGGCAGGTAGCCCGCCTCCAGTACCCGGTAGTAGGGGTAGAGGAACTCCCGCTCGTCAAAGAGGTCCGCCAGCAGGATCCCGATGCGCTTCACGCCACACCTCCAGGAACTCCTTCAGGATATTCCCCGTCACCCCCCAGATGTCCACCCCCCGCCAGGGGAAGTGCCAGACGGTGCGGCCCAAGCGCACCTCGCTCCAGGGGGAAAGGCTTAAGAGCTCCTCCAAGGGGGCCAGGAGGACCTCCGCCACCTCCTCCGGGTTAGGCTCTAGGGCGGGGAGGTCCTCCCGGAAGACCACCACGGGCTGCACCCAAAACCCCTGGGGGGAAAGGGTAGGGGAGAGGAAGCCTAAAGGCTCCACCCCCTTTAGCCCCACCTCCTCCGCCGCCTCCCGCAGGGCTGCTTCCACCACCCCTTCCCCCGGCTCCACCACCCCCCCGGGGAAACTCACCTGGCCGGCGTGGGTGGGGAGGTGGGGGCTACGCCGGGTGAAGAGGAGGTGGCCCCCCCAAGAGGGGAACCGCCACCGCCGCCAAGCGGAAGCCCACGGGCGGGGCTACCGCTGGCAGGCTTTGAGGGAGCGCCTTCTTAAGGCGGTCTCGGGGTCCAGGCCCTTTTTGGCGAAAAGCCCCACCAGGTTCCAAAGCGCCTCCTCGAGGTCCCCTTCCTCCAGGGCTCGCTTAAGCCCTTCCTCGCTTCCCGGGTCTACCCCCTTCTTCTGGAGCTCGTAGGCCCGGAGGAGGGTGGGGAGGTGCTGGGGCAGGCCGCAGGGGTCTTCCCGCTTCCCCTCTTGGGCCTTTAGGTCTTCCCAGCGGGCCTTCACCTCCTCCGGGGTGTTGGCCTTGGCCTCCCCGAAGACGTGGGGGTGGCGGCGGATGAGCTTCTCCACGATGGCCCCTTCCACATCGGCGTAGGAAAACCGCCCCTCCTCCTCGGCGATGACGCTGTGGAAGGCCACCTGCAAGAGGACGTCCCCCAGCTCCTCCGCCATCTCCTTGGGGTTGCCTTTAAGGAGGGCGTCCGCCGCTTCGGAAGCCTCCTCCAAAAGGTAGGGCACCAGGCTCTCGTGGGTCTGGGCCCGGTCCCAAGGGCACCCCCCGGGGCCCCTGAGGCGGCGCATCACCTCAAGCAGGCGTTCCATGCCCCCCATTCTCCCGCAAAAGGAGCCCGCCCAAAAGGGATAGCCCCACCAAAAGGAGGCTTAAGGGGTCCATGGGGGCAGGCTCCAGGACCACCCCCGCCGGGGTGGGCACGGGGAGCCCGGTGGTGCGGGTGAGGAGGAAGAGGAGGAAAAGCCCCCCCACCAAAAGGCGCCCCGCCCGAAGCCAACTGGGTCCAAGGCGCACCTCTAGAAGGGGGAGAAGGAGGAGGGAAAGCCCAAAGCCGAGCTCCAAGGCCAAAAGGACCATGAAGAGGAGCCCGTACCAGAAACCCGGGGTCGCTAAGGCCAAGGCGGGGTCTTTCAGGCGGAAGACCTCCCCGCAAAGCCCCCCGCCCAAGGGGGTATCCCCCAGGCCGAGGAGCTGGAGGAAGAAGGGGAGGGTAAGGAGGATCCCGGCCAAGCGGAGCATGGAGGGCATCTTACCCCGGTGAAGTACATTTGTTCCCCCCAAAGCCCCTATCCTGAGGCCATGCGGCGCGGGATGGTCCTTTTTCTTCTCCTCGGTTTTGCCCTGGCGCAAGAGGTGCGGGTGGTGGAGGGCTGGGTCCGGTATCCGGCCACCCTGGCCGTCACCGCCGCCTACCTGACCCTGGAAAACCTGGGGGACGCCCCCTTGCGCCTGGTGGGGGCGGAGGCGGCGTGGGCGGAGCGGGTGGAGCTCCACGGTACCTTCCACCAGGAAAAAGACGGCAAGATGGTCATGGGGATGCGGCCCGTGGACTTCGCCGAGGTCCCGCCTAAGGGCAGGCTTGTCCTCAAGCCCGGGGGATACCACCTCATGCTCTTCAACCTCAGGCGGCCCCTCAAGCTGGGGGAGAGGGTGGAGCTTGTCCTCAAGTTCCAAAACGGTACCCAGCTTAAGGTACGCCTACCCGTGGAGGAACGATGAGGCGGCTATGGCTTCCCCTTGCCCTTTTGGCCCTCTTGGGGGTGGCCTACCTTTTCCTGCCCAAGGGGCATAGCTTCCACGGCACCCGGCTCATGAACCCCAAGCCCGTGGACTTCACCTTGGAAGGCCCGAAGGGCCCGGTGCGCCTGGCGGATTTGGGCGAGGTGGTCCTCCTCTTCTTCGGCTACGTCCACTGCCCCGATGTCTGCCCCACCACCCTCCTGGCCCTGAAGCGGGCCTATGAGGGGCTTTCCCCCGCGGAGCAGGCGCGGGTGCGGGTGGTCTTCGTCAGCGTGGACCCGGAGCGGGATTCCCCCGAGGTGGCGGACCGCTACGCCAAGAACTTCCACCCCAGCTTCCTGGGCCTTTCCGGAAGCCCTGAGGCCATCCAGGAGGTGGCCCAACGCTTTGGCGTCTACTACCAGAAGACCCAGTACCGGGGGCCGGGGGAGTACCTGGTGGACCACACCGCCACCACCTTCGTGGTGCGGGGGGGGAGGCTCGTCCTCCTCTTCAGCCCCGAGAAGGTGGAGGCCACGGACAAGGTGGTGGCGGACCTCAGGGCTTTGTTGTAGAATGACCGAATGGCGGATCTAAAAGAACTCCTGGACAAGGCGCGGGAAGCGGTTAGGGAAGCGGCGGGGGAGGCGGAAAAGCGCCTTTTGGAGCTCAAGGAGAAGCTGGACCAGGACAAGGACGGCCGGCCCGACGTGGTGGAGCGGGCCCTGGAGGAGGCCAAAAAGGCTTTGGAGGAGGCCAAGGCCCGGCTCAAGGAGCTGGACCAAGACCAAGACGGGGTCCCCGACCGCCTGAGGGGCCTGGCCGAGGCCGCCAAAAAGGCGGCGGAAACCGCCAGGGCCAAGGCGGAGGAGGCCGCCCGCCTCCTCCGGGAGCGCCTGGGCCGGGGCTAGCCCAAGGCCACGTCCAGGGCCATCATGGTGGCGAAGCCCACCATGACCCCGAAGGTGGACACGTCCCCGTTGCCCTCCGCCTGGCTTTCCGGGATCACCTCCTCCACGATGACGAAGATCATGGCCCCCGCCGCCAGGGCCATGAGGTAGGGGAGGAGGGCCATCATCTGCCCTACCAAGAGCGCCCCCAAGACCGCTCCCAGGGGTTCCACGAGGGCGGAAAGCTGGCCGTAAAAAAAGGCGAGCCCCGCGCCCACCCCCGCCCGCCGCAGGGGCCAGGCCACCGCCAGGCCCTCGGGCAGGTTCTGAAGCCCGATGCCCACGGCCAAGGCGATGGCTCCCCCCAGGCTCGCCGCCCCCGTGGGGTCCAGGCCGGCGGCCCCGAAGGCCACCCCCACGGCGAGCCCTTCGGGGAAGTTGTGCAGGGTGATGGCCAGGATGAGGAGGGTGGTGCGCCGCCAGTGGGTGGGGAGGCCTTCCGCCTGGGCCCCGGGGAAAAGGTGCACGTGGGGCAGTAAGCGGTCCAACAAGCGGAGAAACCCCCCGCCCAGGAGGAAGCCCACCACCGCCGGAACCAGGGGGTTTTGCCCTTGGGCCTCCGCCATCTCCATCCCGGGCAGGAGGAGGGAGAAGACGCTGGCCGCCAGCATCACCCCGGCGGCGAAGCCCAGCATGCCGTCCAGGAGCTTGCGGCTCGGCTCCCGGGCCAGGAAGACGCTGGCCGCCCCCACTGCGGTGAGGCCCCAGGTGAAGAGGCCCCCAAGAAGGGCGTGGAGAACCGGGGTGTCCATGCCCCCGATTTTAGGGGAACCTAAATCCCGGGGCAAGCCCGCTTTGGGGTATCCTGAGGTAAGGTATGCTGGATAAGCTTGCGCGCTTAGAAGAAGAGTACCGGGAGCTGGAAGTGCTCCTCGCCGACCCCGGGGTCTTAAAGGACCCCAAGCGCTACCAGAACCTTTCCCGGCGGTATGCGGAGATGGGGGAGATCATCGCCCTCATTCGGGAGTACCGAAAGGTGCTGGAGGACCTCGAGGGCCTGGAAACCCTTCTGGAAGACCCCGAACTCAAGGAGGAAGCCAAGGCGGAAAAGGAGCGGCTTCTCACCCGGAAGGAAGCGCTAGAAAAGGAGCTTGAGCGCCACCTCCTGCCCAAAGACCCCATGGACGAGCGGGACGCCATCGTGGAGATTCGTGCCGGCACCGGGGGCGAGGAGGCGGCCCTCTTCGCCCGCGACCTCCTGGAGATGTACCTCCGCTTCGCCGAGGAGATGGGCTTTGAAACGGAGATCCTGGACTCCAACCCCACAGACCTTGGCGGCTTTTCCAAGGTGGTCTTTGAGGTGCGGGGGCCCGGGGCCTACGGCACCTTCAAGTACGAAAGCGGGGTTCACCGGGTGCAGCGGGTCCCGGCCACGGAAACCCAGGGGCGGATCCACACCTCCACCGCCACCGTGGCGGTCTTGCCCAAGGCGGAGGAGGCGGACTTCCAGCTCAACATGGACGAGGTCCGCATTGACGTGATGCGGGCCTCGGGGCCGGGCGGGCAGGGGGTGAACACCACGGACTCCGCGGTGCGGGTGGTCCACCTGCCCACGGGGATCATGGTCACCTGCCAAGACTCCCGCAGCCAGATCAAGAACCGGGAGAAGGCCCTCATGATCCTCCGTAGCCGCCTCCTGGAGATGAAGCGGGCGGAGGAGGCGGAAAAGCTCCGCCAGACCCGCCTGGCCCAGATCGGCACCGGGGAGCGCTCGGAGAAGATCCGCACCTACAACTTTCCCCAGTCCCGGGTCACGGACCACCGCATCGGCTTCACCACCCACGACCTCGAGGGCGTCCTCTCGGGCCACCTCCAGCCCCTCTTGGAGGCCCTCAAGCGGGCCGACCAGGAGCGCCAGCTGGAGGCCATGACGGAAGCGTGATGCGCCGCGAGATCCTGGTGGTGGCGGCCATCCTTCTGGACCGCCAGGGGCGGGTCCTCTTGGTGGGGAACGACTGGGGCCGCCGGGGCCAGGTGCGCTACACCCTCCCCGGGGGCACGGTGGAGCCGGGGGAAACGGTGTTGGAAGCCCTGGCGCGGGAGGTGCGGGAGGAAACGGGGCTTAGCGTCAAGGCGGTGGAGCACCTGGCCTATGTGATCCAGGTGGAGGACCGCCGCAAGAACGAGCGCACCTTGGCCCTGGCCTTCAAGGCCACCTACGAGGGGCTTTTGAACCCCAAGGACCCCGACGGGCACATCGTGGAAGCCCGCTTCTTCACCCCGGAGGAGGTGGCGGCTCGGCTCGCCGAGAAAGGCCCCTTGCGGGAGCCCCTTTTGGACTACCTTTCCGGGGAGCGGGGCCGCTTTTACGCCTACGCGGGCTGGGGCCAGCCGGGGGTGCGGGTTTAGGGGCCGAGCTTCCGCTTCAAGTAGCTTAAAAGCTCCTCTAAGGTGCGCCGCAAGGCCCGTTGCTCCTCGGCCAGGGCTTCCAGGGGGTCTTTGGGCGCCTCGCTTCCCGCGAAGGTCTTGAAAAGCAAGGTGGCGTTGCCGCACCGGGGGCAGGACACCTCCGCCGGGCGCACCGAGGGGGCGTAGAAGACCCGGGCCCCGCACCGGGGGCAAAGGAGGTACTTGGCCCCCAAGGCCTCCCCTTTGCGCACCGCCTCGGCCAGCTCCCGAGCCTCTTCCCGGGGGAAGCCCAGGAAGTAGTCCTCCCCCAGCTGGACCAGGCCCAGGGTTTCCTCCGTGACCTTCAAGTCGCCCCGCTTGCCCTCGGGCACCTCCCAGGTGAAGCCGTTCCAGCGGAAGTGGCGGAGGTGCTTTTTCCCCTCCAGGTCCTCTATTTCCACGATGAGCTGGAGGTTCGGGTCTTTGGGATAGTAAAAAAGGCGCACCGCCTGGACGCCGGAAAGGCTTTTGTTGCGGGGAAGGGTGTAGCTCAAAGGCCCTTCTCCCCGGGCCGGGTAGCCCACCAGGCGCTCCAGGTCGTAGATGGTGAGGCCGGGGCGCTCCATGTCCCCGAAGAGGAGGCGCTCCACGTAGCGGAAGGCGGCCTCGAGGCCGGGATCCATGGCAGGATTTTACCCTAAAGGGGGCCATAATGGACTCATGGCCCTTCTCTTCACGCCCTTAGAGCTCCGCGGCGTGCGGCTCAAGAACCGCCTCTCCATGTCCCCCATGTGCCAGTACTCGGCCACGGAGGACGGGGAGGTCACGGACTGGCACCTCCTCCACTACCCCACCCGGGCCCTGGGGGGCGTGGGGCTCGTCCTCCTCGAGGCCACCGCCGTCCTCCCCGAGGGGCGCATCAGTCCCTTTGACCTGGGCATCTGGTCCGAGGACCACCTGCCGGGGCTAAAGGAGCTCGCCCGGCGCATCCAGGAGGCGGGGGCGGTGCCCGGCATCCAGCTGGCCCACGCCGGGCGCAAGGCGGGGGTGGCACGGCCCTGGGAAGGGGGGAAGCCCTTGGGCTGGCGGGTGGTGGGGCCAAGCCCCATCCCCTTCGCTGAAGGCTACCCCGTGCCCGAGCCCTTGGACGAGGGGGGGATGGCGCGGGTCCTCGAGGCCTTTGTGGCGGGGGCCAAGCGGGCCCTGCGGGCGGGCTTCCGGGTGGTGGAGCTCCACATGGCCCACGGCTACCTCCTCTCCTCCTTCCTCTCCCCTTTGAGCAACCGGCGGGAGGACGCCTATGGGGGAAGCCTGGAAAACCGCATGCGCTTTCCCCTGGAGGTGGCGAGGGCGGTGCGGGAGGCCCTTCCCCCCGAGGTTCCCCTTTTCGTGCGGGTTTCCGCCACGGACTGGGGGGAAGGGGGGTGGGGCCTGGAGGACACCCTGGCCTTCGCCGAGCGGCTTAAGGCCCTGGGGGTGGACCTTTTGGACCTCTCCAGCGGGGGGGTGGTGCCGGGGGTGAGGATCCCCGTGGCCCCGGGCTTCCAGGTGCCCTTCGCCGATGCGGTGCGCAAGCGGGTGGGGCTTCGCACCGGGGCGGTGGGCCTCATCACCACCCCGGAGCAGGCGGAGACCCTTCTGCAGGCGGGAAGCGCCGACCTCGTCCTCCTGGGGCGGGTGCTCCTCCGCGACCCCTACTTCCCCTTGCGGGCGGCCCAGGCCCTGGGGGTCAAGGCGGAGGTGCCGCCCCAGTACGACCGGGCCTTCTAGCCCCCCTGGAGGATGGCCAGGAGGGCTTCCCGGTGGGCCAGGTAGGCGGCCCGCCCCTTGGGGGTGAGCCTCACCCAGGTCTTGGGCCTGCGGCCCACAAAGCCCTTCCGCACCGCCACGTACCCCGCCTCCTCCAGCTTCTGCAGGTGGCTTGCCAGGTTCCCCTCGGTGAGCCCTAGGGCGTTTTTGAGCCAGGAGAACTCCACCTCAGCCTCCTCCCCCAAGGCGGCCAGGAGGGCCATGAGGCGGAGGCGGGTCTCCTGGTGGATCAAGGGGTCCAGCGCCATACGAGCCGCGCCCCTAGGAGGAGGGCGAAGAGGCCCACCAAGGCCATGCCCCAGGGCCACCCTTCGGGGAAGAGGCGGTAGAGCAGGAGGGCGAGGAGGAAGAGGCCCAGGCCGCCCAAGAAAAGCTCGCGTGCCTTCCAGAGAGCCCCGGTGAGGGCGAGGCCGAAGGCCACGAGGCTCACCAGGAAGCTCTGCCCCTCGAGGCCCCGGGGAGGGAGGAGAAACGCCCAGTGCAGGAGGTAGAAGAGGGTGAGGAGCCCCCACAGGGCGAAGGTGAGGAGGCCCCCTTCGCTTCGCACCGCCTCCCCCTGCCTGAACCCCAGGTAGAAGGTGAGGAGGGTGGCGAGGGGAGCGGTGAGGGCGAAGAAGGGCCCCGCCCAGGCGGGGCGCAGGGCCAGGAGAAGGTAGCCCAGGGCCCAGACCCCGCCCCAGAGGACCAGGTACCACCCCCCGAGGAGGGCCACCCTAAGCCGTACCTCCCGTTGGCTGGCCTGGGCGGCCTCCAGAAGGTGGCGCGCCTCCTCCCGCCTCATGGCCGCCCTCCCCCCAGGAGAAGCCTCAGGTAGAACCCGCCGGGGAAGGCGGGGGAGTAGGTGTACCCCGCCCCGAGCCCCACCGCCCAGCCCCCTTTCGGGCCCAGGAAGCGAAAGGCCCGCACCCCCAGGTCCAGGAGGAACCCCCCCTGTTGGCCCACCTCCCCACCCCCCAGGCCCAGGCCGGGCAGGAGGTAGAAGCCCTTCCCCAGGGAAAGCCAAGGCCCCACCATCAAGGCGCCGCCCCTACCCCAGGGCCCGCCCCAGGCCTCCCCGCCCAGGGCCAGGCCGTGGAAGGTGCCAAAACCCCCACCCCCGCCTTGGAACCCCCCTTGGTAGCCCAGGAAGCCGTAGCCCAGGGAGCCCGCCAGGGCGGGGGTGGCGAGGGTCAGGACCGCCAGCGCTCGCGCCATCCGCCGCATGCTCACCTCCTACAAACTACTTTGTAATGCAAAGTTAAGAGGATGTCAAGGGGCGCGGGGAGGTAAACTGGCCCCATGCGGGCGATCCGGGTACACGAGGTGGGCGGGCCCGAGGTGCTTCGGCTGGAGGAGCTTCCCACGCCCGAGCCAGGGCCGGGGGAGGTCCTCGTCCGTTTGGAGGCCATTGGGGTCAACTACATTGACACCTACAAGCGGAAGGGCCTCTACCCCATGCCCCTTCCCTTCACCCTGGGGGAGGAGGGGGCGGGGGTGGTGGAGCAGGTGGGGGACGGGGTCTTGGGGGTGCGCCCTGGGGACCGGGTGGCCTTCGCCAACGTGCAAGGGTCCTACGCCCAGTACCAGCTCGTCCCCGCCGAGCGCCTGGTGCCCATTCCCGAGGGGCTTAGCCCCAAGCTGGCGGCGGCGGTCCTCCTCCAGGGCATGACGGTGCACTACCTCCTGAAGAGCACCTACCCCGTGGGCCCCGGGACCCAGGTCCTGGTGCACGCCGCCGCGGGGGGCGTGGGCACCCTCCTCGTCCAGTGGGCCAAGCGGCTTGGGGCCACGGTTTACGCCACGGCCAGCACCGAGGAGAAGCGGGCCTTGGCCCGCTCTTTGGGGGCGGACTACGCCCTTCCCTACGAGGGCTTCGCCGAGGCGGTGAAGGCCCTTTCTGGGGGCGGGGTGGACGTGGTCTACGACGGGGTGGGGAAGGACACCTTTTTGGGGAGCCTCGAGGCCCTGAGGCCCCGGGGCTACCTGGTCCTCTTCGGCCAGTCCTCGGGCCCCGTGCCGCCCCAGGACCCCCAGATCCTAAACCGCAAGGGAAGCCTCTTCCTCACCCGCCCCACCCTCCACCACTACACGGCGAGCCGCAAGGAGCTCCTTTGGCGGGCGGGGGAGGTCTTCCAGGCGGTGCGGGAGGGGTGGCTTAAGGTCCTCCTCGGGGCCGAGTTTCCCCTGGAAAGGGCCAAGGAGGCCCACGAGGCCCTGGAGGGGCGAAAGACCACGGGCAAGGTCCTCCTAATCCCCTAGATAGCGGGCCTTCCAGGCCTTTAGGCCCTCCTCCGGGAGGTAAGCCCCCCGCACGGTGCAGGCCAAGGCGGCCAGGGCCGCCGCCCCCTTTAGGCTTTCCTCCAGGTCCTCCCGAGAAAGGCGAGGGAGGCTTTCCTTGGTGTAGCCCTTCCGCAGGAGGAGGGCGAGGAGGCCTGCCGTGAAGCTATCCCCCGCTCCTACCGTGTCCGCCACCGGCACCGCCACCGCCTCCACCCGCACCGCCCCCTCCCCCAGGAAGCCCAGGGCCCCTTCCTTCCCCAGGGTGAGGACCTTGAGGGGTGGGGGGAGCCTGCGCACCGCCTCCACGGGGTCTTCCGGGAAGAGGAGGGCGGCGTCCTCCAGGGAGAGCTTCAGGAGGTCCACCCGCGCTAGGTAAGCCTCTATCCACCCCCTTTCCTCCCCCGTGAGGGGGTGGCGCAGGTTGGGGTCATAGGAGAGGAGGGCCCCTTCCCGCTCCGCCTCCTCCAGGAGGGCCCAAAGCCCTTCCGCCGCCCGCGCCTCCAGGGCGAAGAGGGAGCCGAAGTGGAAGGCCTGGGCCCCCTTCAGGGCCCCACCTTCCAAACGGAAGGGTTCTTGGAAGGGACGATGGAAGCTGTAAAGGGCGTTCCCTCCTTGGTCCAAGCGCACCAAGGCCAGGGGCATGGGGGTGGGGTGGCGTTTGAGCCAGCCCTCCAGGCCCCGCCGCCCCATCTCCTCTTCGCTCCAGGCGGAAAGCCAGTCCTCCCCCACCTCCGAGAGGAAGCGCACGGGAAAGCCAAGGCGGGCCAGGGTGGTGGCGGTGTTCAGCACCGAGCCCCCCAGGACCCCGGTGAAGCGCAAGGGGTTTTCCCCTTCCAGGATGAGGTCCACCAGGACCTCGCCGCACAGGGCCAGCATGGGTCCATTATGCCCCGGCTGGCTTCACATTCTTTGGGGGAAAGGTGGTATAATCCTTCCCGCAACCAGGGCAACCCCGCGCGGTCTTCATGGCGCCCTTCGCTTTTATCCCGCCCATAGGAGGTGCAGGATGCTTGGAGGATATGCCCACAGGATCGCCCGTATAGACCTCACCAGCGGCAAGGTGGAGTACTTTGCCCCCGACCCCAAGGACCTGGAGATGTACGTGGGGGGGCGGGGCCTTGGGGTGAAGTACGTGTTTGAAAACGGCCCCCAGGTGGACCCCTTCAGCCCAGAAAACCTCCTCGCCATCATGAACGGGCCCCTTTCCGGCACCCGGGCCAAGATGTCGGGGCGGCTCGCCGTGGTGACCAAAAGCCCCCTCACCGGCACGGTGACCGATAGCCACATGGGAGGCTGGACCGCCGCCAAGCTGAAGTGGGCGGGGTTTGACGGCCTCCTCATCAAGGGGGCCGCGGAAAAGCCCGTTTACCTCTTGGTGAAGGACGGGGAGGTTTCCATCCGCGACGCTTCCGACCTCTGGGGCAAGACCACCCACGAGGTGCACCGCATCCTCCGCGAGCGGCACGGGGAGGAGGCGGACGTGATGGCCATCGGGCCCGCCGGGGAGAACCGGGTGCGCTTCGCCAACTGGATCAATAACGACGAGCGGGCGGCGGGCCGCGGGGGCACAGGGGCGGTGGCGGGGAGCAAGCGGCTCAAGGCCATCGTGGTGGTGGGGAAGCAGGACCACATGCCCCAGCCCAAGGACCCCGAGCTTTGGCGGGAGGCGGACCGGCTGGCCTCCGCCACCATCAACGACCCCAAGAACGTCACCGCGCCCAAGAAGGGCGGGCTTTCCCTCTACGGCACCAACGTCCTCATGAACATCACCAACGTCATGGGGGCCCTGCCCACCTTTAACGCCCAGCACACCTGCATAGACGGGGTCCAGACCATCTCCGGGGAGTACATCCGGGAGCACCGCCTCGTCAAGGACAACACCTGCCACGCCTGCCCCGTGGCCTGCAAGAAGATGGTGGAGGTCCACGTAAACGGCAAGACCATCCGCTTTGAGTCCTACGAGTACGAGTCCGCCTGGGCTTTGGGGGCGCACTCGGGCCACACGGATACTGACTGGACGGGCTACGCCATCTACCTCTGCAACGCCTACGGCATGGACACCATTGAGGCGGGCAACGCCATCGCCGTGCTCATGGAGGCCACGGAGAAGGGCTACTACCAGGGCGAGGACGGGATTCGCTTCGGGGACAAGGAGGGGGAGATCCGCATCCTGGAGGCCATCGCCCACCGCAAGGGGGTGGGGGACATGCTGGCGGAAGGCCCGGCCCGCTTCGCCAAGGCCATCGGCCACCCGGAGATCTCCTTGGAGGTGAAGGGCCAGTCCATCCCCGCCTACGATCCCCGGGGTCTCAAGGGCATGGGCATCGCCTACGCCACCTCCAACCGCGGGGCCTGCCACCTCCGGGCCTACACCCCCGCCTCGGAGATCCTGGGCGTGCCCTACAAGACCGACCCCCTGGCCTGGGAGGGCAAGGGCAAGCTCACCAAGCTCTTCCAGGACCTTTCCGCCTTCACCGACTCCCTGGACCTCTGCAAGTTCAGCCAGTTCGCCGAGGGGCCCGAAGAGTACGCCAAGCAGCTCGCCGCCTACTGGGGCCGCCCGGTGACCCCGGAGGAGATCCTGAAGATCGGGGAGCGCATCTACAACCTGGAGCGCTACTACAACAACCTGGCGGGCTGGGCTGAGGGCTCGGACTACCTGCCCAAGCGCTTCCTGGAGGAGCCCTCCGACTGCGCCGGTTCCAAGGGGCAGCGCACGGAGCTGGACCTCATGCTGGAGGAGTACTACCGGGAGCGGGGCTGGGAACGGGGGGTGGTGCCCCCGGCCAAGCTGGCGGAGCTGGGCATCCTTTCCCAGGCGGCGGGCGATTAGGCCCTCCGGTCAGGACCCCGGCCCTAGGGGCCGGGGTTTCCTTTAAACTCCCGTTATGCCCAAGGTGAACCTTTACGCCACCTTCCGCGACCTCACGGGAACGAGCCACCTGGAGGTGGAGGGCCGGACCGTGGGGGAGGTGCTGGCCAATCTGGTCCAGGCCTACCCCAAGCTCAAGGAGGAGCTCTTTGAAGGGGAGGCTTTGGCGGAGCGGGTTTCGGTCTTCTTGGATGGGCGGGACGTGCGGTACCTCGAGGGCCTTTCCACCCCCTTGGCCCCGGAGGCCACCTTGGACCTCTTCCCCCCGGTGGCGGGCGGGGCGTTGACCCGGAACTTTGGCGCCTTCCCGGCCTGGCTTTTGGAGGAGTACCTCGCCTCCTGGGGAGGAAAGAGGCCGGAAGAAGGCCTTTACGCCCTGCCTGGGGCCAAGGTGCGCTTCGCCGAGGCGGAGCCCCTAAAGGTGGGAAGCCTCAGCGTCCCCCAGCTTTGGGTGGAGGTGGAAGGGGAGGAGGCGGAGGCCTGGTTTAACCGCATCGTCTTCGCCGCAAGCCGCGGGGGCGGCTAGAGGCTAAAGAAGGCGTAGCCTTGGGCGTGGACCACCTCCACCCCCAAGGGGGTGCGGTAGCCCCTTAAGGGGTTCGCCCCCAGGAGGGGGGTGTGGCCGTGGACGTGGAGCCGGGGGCGGAAAAGGCGGTGGAAGAGGAGGAACGCCCCCGCCCCCCGGTGGGGGAAATCCTTCCCCGCCGTGGGTCCTGGGGGTGGGGCGTGGGTGAGGAGGACGTCCACCGCGCGCCCTCTAAGAAGCCGCCTGGGTAGGAGGAAAAGGGGCTTGAGGGCCAGGCGGTAAAGCTCCGTTTCCGCAAGCTGCCCTTCCCCTTCCCGGTAGCGGGGCACCCCGCCGATGCCGTAGAAGAGGAGGCCCCCGTGGCGGAAAAGCCTCCCGTGGAGGTTCACCACCCCCCCGGGGCGCTTCTTCCGTCCCTCTTCCCACACCCACTCCTCCCCGTGGTTGCCGGGCACAAAGAGCACGGGCACCGCCACCTGGCTGGCCACGTACTCCAGGTACTCCCCCGGCAGGTCCCCCGCCGCCAGCACCAGGTCAAAGGGGGGAAGGTTATGGGGGAAGCGGGGGGAGTGGATGTGGGGGTGGACCTGGTCGGAGAGGAGAAGGAGGCGCACGCTTCTTTTCATTTTGGCAAAAAGGCGCAAGGATAGGAGCGTGCGGGCTTACACCACGGCGCACCTTTCCTTCGCCCTGCCCGAGGGGCACCCCTTCCCCCTCTACAAGTACCCGGGGGTGGCGGAGGCCCTAAAGGGCCTCCTTCCCATCTTGCCTGCTCCAGAGGCGCCCAAGGAGGCGCTCTACCTGGCCCACGAGCGGGCCTATCTGGATAGGCTCTTTACGGAAGGGCTTACCCGGGAGGAGTCCTTGCGCCTGGGCCTTCCTTTCAGTCAGGGGCTCCTAAAACGGGCCCTCCACGCCGCCGGGGGAACCCTGCGGGCGGCGGAGGACGCTTTGGAGCTGGGGCTTGGCCTTAACCTTGCAGGCGGCACCCACCATGCCTTTCCGGGACGGGCGGAGGGGTATAGCCTCTTCAACGACGTGGCCGTGGCCATCCATTGGCTGCGGGCCAAGCGAGGCTTTGGGGGACGGGTCCTGGTGGTGGACCTGGACGCCCACCAGGGCAACGGCACCGCCTTCTTTTTCCAAAACGACCCCACGGTCTTCACCCTCTCCCTCCACGGGGAGCGGAACTACCCCTTGAAAAAGGAGAAGGGCGACCTGGACGTGGGCCTTCCCGACGGCACAGGGGACGAAGGCTACCTCCGGGCCCTGGAAGAGGCTTTGGAGAGGGCTTTCGCCTTTCGCCCGGACCTGGTCTTTTACAACGCCGGGGTGGACGTCCTAAAGGGGGACCGCTTTGGCCGCCTGGCCTTGAGCCCGGAAGGGGTGGGGCGGCGGGACCTTTTGGTCTTTCGCTTCGTCCGGCGGCTTGGTGTGCCCCTGGTGGTGGTCATGGGCGGGGGGTACAACCGGGACCCCGCCCTCACCGTGGCCGCCCACGCCCTGACCTACCGCCTGGCCCTAAGCTCCTTGGCGTAGGTGGCCACCGCCTCTTCCAGGCTAAAGCCCAGGCTCCGGTAAAGCTCCAGGGCCCCTTTTTCGTGGTCGTGGGCCCGCACCCTGAGAAGCCTCACCCCCTTCTTCCGGGCAAGCCTGGCCGCCTCCGCCAAGAGGGTGCGGCCGATGCCCTTTCCCCGGGCCGCGGGCACCACGCCGATGTAGGCCACGCTGGCCTCCTGGTCCTCCAGCTCCACCTCGGCCATGCCCACCGGCGTTTCCCCTTGGTAGGCCACCAGGAGGTGGATGGCGGGGTCGGCGAAGTGCTCCAGGAGCTCCTCGTCCGTCCACTTGAGGCGCAAGGCCCAGCCTTCCTCGCTTTCCCGGTAGAGCTCCCGGTAGACCCCGGGCCCGGGGAAGCCCTCCCGGATCCGCACCCCCTCGGGGGGAGGGAAGTCCAGGCCCTCCGGGTTTTTCATGAAGAAGTAGGTGACGTGGAGGAGGCCGTAGCCCGCCGCCTCCAAGGCCCGGCGCACCCCTTGGTTCTCCTCCCGGGGAAAGGCGTAAAGCCTTTCCACCCCAAGCTCCCTGGCCCGCTTTTCCGCCGCTTCCAGAAGGGGGGCGAGGTCCTCTTCCCGGTAGGCCAAGGGCCCTTCCAGGGCGGCCCCATCCCAGAAGGGGTAAAGCCCCACGTACCCCGCCACCTCCCCCTCCCGGAGGAGGACGAGGCCGTCCTCCAGCTCCTCGGCCAGGCCCTCGAGGTCCCGCGCCTCCGGGGCCAGGACCCCCCTTTGGGGGCTTTCGTCCATGAAGCGAAGGAGCTTGAGAAGCCCCGGGAGGTCCTTGCGGGCCACGGGCCGGATCATGCCCTAAGTCTACCCCTAAGGCCCATCGGGCCGCTAGGGACAAGGGTCCAGGTTGAGGGCCTTCACCACCCCTTCCTCCCCGTAAAAGTCCACCACGGTGAGCCGGGCGTAGTCCTGCTCCAGCCTCAGGCCTTCCTCCGGGGGAAGGGGCAGGGCCAGGCTTAAGGCGGCGCGGTTTAGCGTGCAGTTGCCCACCACCAGGAGGGCCTGGCCCCGGTGCCGCGCCAGAAGGGTCCGCACCGCCTCCCGGCCCCTCGCCCACGCTTCCCGCACGCTTTCCCCCAAGGGCGGGGCGAAGCCCGCCTCGTCCGCCATCCAGGCCCTTACCGCCTCGGGATAGAGGGTTTCCACCTCGGCGAAGCTTTTCCCCTCCCAAGCTCCCCAGCTCCGCTCCCGAAGCTCGGGGAGGAGGGTGTGGCCCACCCCCAGGGCCTGGGCCAGGAGGGAGGCGGCTTCGCTTTCCGCCAGGCTGTCGGCGGCGTAGACGTGGGCCACGGGGTAGCGCCTGAGGAGGGGGAGGAGGGCGTGAAGGGCCCACCTGCCTTCCCCCGAGAGGGGGAGGCCTGGGTGGCTGTAGAGGAGGTGGTGGGGGTTTTCCACCGGCCCGGCGCGGGTGAGGAGCAGGGTGGTCTTGGGGTGGGGGCCTTGCAGGAAGTGGGCGAGGAGGCCCATGGCCCTAGACCTAACCACCCCTTTTGTCAAGCCCCCCTCCATCAACACCGACGCACACGGCCCATGCCGCACGTGCCAGGTGATTTGCTAGAGCAGTTATAGCTACCTTCTTCGGCTTCCCACGAGCCACGAGAGCCTCCACCCACGCCCGACGCTCGGGGTCAAACCTCGAGGCCTGGAGCGCCGCCCACCAGAAGGCGGCCCGCAGAGCAGGAGGGCCGAACCTCGAGATGCGCCCCACCTCGGGGAGAGTGCCCGACTGATAGACCCAAGGCGTCAGACCCGTGAAAGCAGCGTACGCCCGAGCAGACCGGAAGCGCCTCATATCCCCAGAATAGGCCAGAACACGAAGGGCCAAGGTGGGACCGATACCCGGCAACGACTGGAGGGCCACGTACCACCTGGTCAGAAGAGGGTCAGACTCAACAACCAACCGAGCCCGAGCCTCCACTTCTCGCCGCAACGCCTCAAGCTCAGAGCCAACAAAGCCCAATAGACCAGCCAGACCAGGCGCAACGTACTGCCAGGCATGCAGGCGGTTCAGCACCCCGCCCCGGTCAGAACGTATGCCACCCGCCAAGCGCACCAGCAACGAGAGCAACATAAGCGCCTCGGGGATAGGCTCATAAGGCGGAAGCTCATGGTAGCGCTCAGACACGTAGCGGGCTATCAGACAGGCATCCACCCGGTCCGTTTTAGCCCGTCGGAGCAGAGAACGGGCATACGACTTGACCGCCAAAGGGTTGACGACGTAGACCGAATGACCCGCCTGACGCAAGGCATACGCCACCGGCTTATGGTAGCTACCCGTAGCCTCCACACCAACCACCGAACCCGGCGGCAACCACGCAACTAAGTCAGGGATACCGCCCGGGTTAGCAAAACGCCGGACCTCAGACCCATAAGCTACATCCAACCACCTAGCGGATACGTCCACGCCAACAAAGACCACACCACCCCCCAAAAGGGCAGGCCCCCGGCACTCTTATAACCGGCCACAACGGGCCAACCTAACCAACGCCGGGGACCCTAGGCCAGTCTAGGGCACGACCACGCAGGCCAGAATACGGGGCGGCCTACTGCCCAGAACCATTCTACCGCCTCATGCGGTAGATACCACGCCGAGGGTCATAAGGGCACCGACCAAAGGCCACATAGGGGCAATGCCGCTTATACCGGTTAACTTGCATAGCCAAGGAATGGGGCATACCGCATACCGGGCACCTAGCCACCCCACGCAAACCGGGACCAGTCAAAGCCCGGCCCCGCGTCCTCTTCAGGAGCAGGTACGTGCCCAGGAGAAGAACCGCCAATAGGAGCAGGGTCATGCAAAGAGTTTACCCAGGCATCCCAACGCTCACGTAGCACCTGCCATGCGGGACGACCTTCCCGGTACGCCGCCGCCAGCTCCTCCATAGTCAGGTACGGCATACCATCTACCGCACGGGGCTTATCCCTACGGCCCCGTACTTTGGAAGAGTCCCAGGACAAACCCATGCGCTCAAAGATAGCCCGCTTCTTAGGGTCCAGCTCACGCTGAAGGCGGACGATAGGCGGCTCAAAGATGGCGTACGTATCGTAGCAGGCCGCCGCTAGGGGGTCCAGAATGACGATGGAGTTTCGGGCAATCCCCTCGTAGATGCTCCGAGTTTGCTTCTGCATCATGCCAAGGGACTCGTCCATGATGGACGTGTACCGGAGAACCTTGCGGCCCCGGGACCACGGGAGGAGCAGGAGCCTGAGAGCAAAGGGAGCCGGCCTAGCCCAGTAGACGAAAGCCACCAACTCACGGACTATAGCGTCCACCGAACCATAGCGTTGAGTAGCCAGGTACACGTCCACGCCCACCTTACGGTGCTGGGACCAAAACGCAATGACCTCAACTGGGATTAGGTCAAACTGGCGCGACGGGAGCCACATGTGGGCTTCATCAAACAGCAGGACCCCGTCATGCACGTTGAGAAGCTCGGCATAGTCCCGTATCTCGTGGATTAGGTCAGTGCGCAATACGGCTTCCCGGTGAGAAAGACGCTTCCGCTTACGCAGGTAGTGATAGACATTCTCCCGAATGAAGCCGAAGTTAGCATAGACCGGCCTAGGCCTATCTGCCGCCAAAGCCTCAAGACCCTTCAGAACCAGGGCGTAGCTTTTGCCCGACCCGGGTATACCCACAAAGGCTTCTATCACCGGCCACCTCGGATGAAGGTAATGACCCGCCATGCGGCCATCAATCCATAGAACGTCAGCCACAAGCTACCCACCGCTAAGGCCTCGGATATGGGCAGTATTTGGTTAGCCACGTTGAAAGCGGGAATAACCACGTTCCACATAAAGGACCACTCTTTAGGCATATTGGGTAGCAACGCAACCACAAGCCCAGCAAGCTTAAGGGGCAAAACCAGTATGTTGCCCAGGAACCAGAAAACCACAGTCAAAACCCACTGGATAAACTCAATGAGGAGGTTCCAAGCGTGGACAAAGACCCACTGCAAAAGACCCAGAAACCAAGTGGCCACCGCCTGGATAGTGGCAACGAGCCAGGAAAAGAAGCCCCCTATAGTGCTAGCCAGCCACTGCAACAGGTCCAGCAGGCCACTGATGATTGCGCCCATGCTTCACCCCCTATTCCCAGTGAAGAGAACCCCCAAAACAAAAGAGGATACCTAACCAGCTCAAAAGGCCCCCCAAGCCCCTTCCCGCAGACCAGCGTAGCGGGGGGGCCACCCCGTCAAGGGTGCTACGCACCCCTCGCCCGCCCGGCGACGCTCCACCCGTCCTCGTGCCCTCCGGGGAACGCAGAGGTCTACGTGCGGGCTCGGGGCCAGAGGCCCTTGACGGGGACCCCGGCCCCCCCACACCCCAAAAAGCTTGGGGAAGGGGCTTGGGGAAAAATGGCTTGGTGGGCGGTTTCATAATCTCACCCCTGAATGTCCAGCGCACGCCGGATTAGGAGGAAAGCGGCCCCAACCCAGACCATCATCGCGAGGATAGGCCGGAAGGTGGCGGCCGTTTGCCAGAATGGGGTGTTGCAAATGTCCACCTGGGCTTGCCACTCCGCTATGGGCACCGTGAAAGCGCACTGCGAAGACCCTGTTTGTACCCGGAAGTTCCAGGCGGTCAAGATGGCGAACGGGAACTTGTTCGCCGCCTGTTGACGCAGTCTCCCCAACTCCTCACGCCACCGGTCCAGTACTTGTTGCTCAAAAGGTTGCCACAGCTCCTGCAACTCGCTTACCCGGGGCAGTTTCTGCCGCTCCTCCTGGGGGATACCGGGCAACTGCACATCACCAGGCTTAACCGGAGCCGGACCACCCGGCCACTGGGGTTCACCCGGGTTCTGCTGTGTTGGGGGTTCCCCCTCAGGATGACTGGCCGGGTCCTGGGGATTAGTGCCCTGGCTTATCTCTACGTCATCAGGCCAGCCGTCTCCGTCTGTATCCGGTGAACGCGTGGCAGGGTTAGTGCCAGTACTGGGTTTAGACGTAGCGTCATACGGGTCAGTACCCAGCTCAACTTCCTTGAGGGTAGGCCAGCTGTCCCCGTCAGGGTCTCCGTTAGGGTCAGGGTAGACGTTAGGGTCGTTGATAACATCGGGCCACGGCACGCCCTTCCTATTCGCTTCCCTCCACTCCACCGGGTCAGGCCAGCCGTCTCCATCGGTATCTATATCCGGACGGGTGAAGGGGTTGTCCGTCCACTGGTTAGGGTTAGGAACCGGTTCAAACTGGACTCCCGGGTACGGGGCAGAAGGTGAGCCGATAGGAACACTATCCAGATAGGTTCCAACCGCAGTCTTCACTCCATTAGCCGCATCAGGATGATTGACCAACCAGTCTGATAGCGGAGGCCGGTCAGCCTGCCGATAGTACCAGTACTTGCGCCCATCGACAACAACAGGACCATACCACCGATACCCCTCCCTAGCACCGAAACGCCCAACAACGTAGTCCATGGCAGACTGAGGGTTAGGCACGGCACACGAGTCAGGACTCAGCCAGTCCCACTCCCTACCCGCACCCGCATAGAAATAGATCCAGCTATACCTCCCAAAATACGTATCGCAACCACCTTCCCTGATATAGTACACCCACGGACCACCCTGCCAGTGATACCACTCGTCAAGGGAAGTTCCTGTCTCACGCCGCAGGTAGTTATAGTAATAGTCTAAACCCGCCGCCACTAGTGCCGCCCCGAGGACTATGGAACCGCCCCAGCGCACGTAGCGGCCTACGGTGGCCTGGCGGCGGAACTGAGCGTTAGGCCACCGAATAATCTCGTCCAGGGTCGCACCCTGAACTGCTCCCTTTATTGCGTCCTTGAACTGGGTTCGAGCGAGTGAAGGCCCCCCTACCAGCAGGAGAGCCGCCAGCAGGAGGGCCTTCCTCATACGCTTAACCCCGCAGGAAGCGCCGAGCGTAGCGCCAGGCGGCAGTCAGACCGACAGTCAGCCCAAGGATGCCGACGCCCGCAAGCGCAATCCCACCGATATAGGTCGCAACCTTACTAGCGATAGTCCCGGCGTTAAACTCCACATCTTGAGCCTGAGCAAACGCCGGGAGAACGGCAGGCAATGCGGCAAGGCCGGCACCAACCAGGAGCTTGACCTTCTGCTTCACCCTACTCACCTCCTTTCTGGACCATCACGGGAGTGTCCTCCCGATTGTCCCTAGAGCCGCTTGAGGATATTGCGGAGAAATGCAGAAACCAACCCGGCCCCGAAGCCCCACCAGAACGCCGCAAATACTTGAGTGAGGTCCATATAACCCCCCGCAACACTTCACCATCCACGCTGAGCTCATCAATCACCACAGCAAGGACGGAGCCTAACCCATCACACACCTCACAGGGCTGCTCAAACAGAGTAAACCCCTGCCCCCAACACTCGGGGCAATCCACTATGCGAGCCTTACAAGCCTCCATAGAGCCTCCCCGTGTAGCGATAGGCGGCCAGAAGGGTGTACGGCATAACTACCCAGGCCAACACGATCCCGAACCACACCACCGGGTTCACCACTCACCTCCAACCAGCGCCCCCGCAATCACGCCCAAGGCAAACATGAGGGCCTTCAAGACTTCCTGAAGCTCCTCAGGACTGAGCATGCTTCTTATCCGGCACAACAGCCGCCACGAAGCGGGCACCCACTACCAGAGGCCGCACCTCGTTAGCCTTCCCAAACCCCGAGGCCACGGGCAGGTCCACGTCCACGTCATAGACCCCCGGGAGACCTTCATGGTATCCGCCACCTCGGGGAGAGCTTCAAACTCCACCGGCAAAAGACCACGAAAGTTAGGATTGCGGGGCGTAGACGCCACCACCACACGAGCCCCAGACGTCCCGTCTTTCTTCTGGTGGTCGTGTAAGGATTTATGTGTAAGGGTCCGTGTTTAATAGGGGGGCACACCTTAGCACGAGGAGGTGCCCCGTGGACCAGGATACCTTGCGGATCTTGCTGAGGGAAGCGGTGCGGGAGACAGTAGCCGAGGTTCTGCAGACGGTTCTGGAGCTGGACCGGACGGCCTTCTTGCAGGTGCACGGAGGCCGCAGGAACGGCTACTACCCCCGCAAGCTGGAGACCACCTTCGGCCAGGTGGACCTGAAGGTCCCTAGGGATCGGGAATCTCGGTATTACCCGGCTTTCCTTAAGCCCTACGTCCGCCGCCTGGTGGACGTGGGGGAAGTGGCGGTAGCCCTTTACGCCGCCGGGGTCAGTCAGCGCAAGGCGGCCGAGATACTGAGCCTGCTCTTAGGCCACCGCTACTCCCACGAGACCCTGAGCGCTCTGACCGACCAAGTCCTGGAGGCGGCAGGAGCCTTCCGCACCCGGCCTTTGCCCGAGGAGATGGCCTTCGTCTACCTGGACGGGCTTTCCCTAAAGGTCTTCAGGGAAGGAGAAGGGATCGTACGGGAAAGCGTGTATGTGGCCCTGGGCATCGCCCCTAATGGGGAGAGGCGGGTCCTGGGGTTCTGGCTGTTGCCCACGGAGAGCGCCCTGGGATGGGAGGGGGTCCTGGGGGAGCTTTGGCAGCGGGGCCTGCGGCGGGTATTGCTCTTCATCACCGACGGGCTGCCCGGGCTTCCTGAAGCGATCCGCAGGGTCTACCCTCAGGCGGAGTGGCAGCGGTGCGTGGTGCACGGGGTGCGGTGGAGCCTGTCCCAGGTGCGCTCCCGGGACCGGGCCCTGCTGGCGGAGGACCTGAGGCGGGTGTACGGGGCGGAGAGCCGGGAAGAAGCTCTTGGGGCCTTGGAGGAGGTGAAGGCCGCCTGGGGTTCGCGGTACCCGGGGGTGGTGGGGCTTTGGGTACAGGATTCGGGGGCCTTCCTGCGGTTCTACGGGTACCCCAAGGTGCTTTGGCCGTACCTGCGGAGCACCAACCTGATGGAGCGGTTTATCCGGGAGCTACGGCGGGGGACGAAGGTGCGGGACCACAAGTTTCCTAAGGAAGAGGCGGTGTACAAGCTTCTTTACCTGGAGTCGGAGAGGCAGGAAGGGAGGTGGGCAGAACGGAAACTAAAGGGGTTCTCGGAGGTGAAGGAGGTGCTGGAGAAGATGCTTCAGGAGCGGTATGCCCCCCGTACACAGACTCTTACACATAACTCTTGACACGACCCTTCTGGTAGACATTGACCGCCAGAACCATCACTTGAGCCATCAGACACCTCCAAACTCCGGCATCATGCCGAACTTAGCCAACTTGATCCTTTCTGCCTTCTTAACCGCCCAATACCCCATCTTCGCTAGGGCCTTTTCCCCTTCCTCATCCAAGCCAAGCTCACGGAAGAGGCGAACCCACACACCTCGAACCCGGTCAACGACCTTCCCCACGGCCACCAACGCCGATAGGTAAGCACCGAGAGCCTGCTCGCAAGCATCACCGGGTCCACCACAGCCTTCCATGCGTGCCGAACTATCCCGCCACTTCCCACCTCCCCCGACTGAAAAGCGGACTGGACGAGTCTCCAGACCTCATCCACCTCGTTATGCCGCATATGCTTATGCCCACCATCCGCACGGTACTGAAGCCACTCACCAGTCAGATAGCGCCAGATAGCCGGGACCACCCACAAGAACGTGTCCCAGTCCCGCACATCCGAGCCATCACCGGGAACCACCATTTCGGCCAGAGCCTCCGTGGTCAGTTGGAACTCCACCCGTACCACTTCCCCTTGAATGGGGCCGTACTCCTGGGCATACACCTCCAGCAAGGCCCTAGCACCAGGCTTGCTCTTAGCTTCAATCGTCTTGGAGTAAACCCTAGCGTGGAGAGGACCCCGACCGAACGTAAAGCCCGACCAGTCCCGACCCCGCAGATGGGCCGACAAATGACCCGGCCCCTCAGCCCAGGACTCGGGCACCCTCAGCCCTGACGTAGCGGGGGGCGTGATACTCATGGGCCCCCCGCCAGTAGCCGGGGCCTGGGCTTCGCCCAGGGCCGCCGGCTCCACGGCGTAGAGCCCACGGGCACGGCTCCTCGAAGTAAAGCGGTTTAGGCTTTCCAGACTGAAATACCCCGGGGGCACCTCCACATCACAAAACAGGTCCGCCCGGGACACCTGCACCCTAGACGGACGGACCCCTACGAGGTTAGTAGCGGCCTCCACAGCCCACCGCACTACCTCATCCGCCCGCCTACGGGCATACATCAGGTACCGGCCAGTAAACTCCACCCGCATAGCGGGGAAGCTAGCCCGCCGAGTAGTCTCCTTGACCGATGACAACCGCCAGAACACAAGGCCGGCAAAGTCCAACAGCCACCGGTAATGCCGAACCGAATGCACACTGGCGGACTGGAACAACTCAGGCTCAATCTCAGAACAACTGGACCACCCACGCAACGGGTTAGGCAGGGGCAGATAGGCGTCAACACCCCAGAACACACCCGCATCCGGGTCTTCTCGGCCTAACTCCTTCAGGTTGTCCAGGGTGGACTCCAACCCCTCAGGCAGGTTGTAGGCACCGGTGTCCCAGTAGAGATTGACCACCAGGGTATCTATCCCGTACCCGAGGAGCCTCATGGAGTTCATGTAAAGGTTTATAAGAATACGGGGGTGGAACGCTGGGTCATCGTGAACCCCGCCGCGGGCCGGGGCAAGGTGGGGAGGCTTTCGGGGGCCATCCTCGAGGCGGCCCGCAGGCGGGGGGCCAAGGCCTTCCTCACCGAGGGGCCGGGCCACGCCACCCTCCTCGCCCGGGAGGCTCCCCCCGGGGCCCGGGTGGTGGCGGTGGGGGGGGACGGCACCGTGCACGAGGTGCTCAGGGGCCTCGCCGGCACGGAAAAGGCCCTGGGGGTGGTGCCCATCGGGAGCGGGAACGACTTCGCCCGCATGCTGGGCCTAAGAGGGCTTCCTTGGCCTGAGGCCCTGGAGCACGCCCTCCTTGCCCCCGAGGAGGCGGTGGACCTCTGCCGGGTGAACGGGGAGCCCTTCGGGGCCTCCTTGGGGGTGGGGTTTGACGCCCTGGTGGCCAAGAGGGCCCTTTCCGCCCCCTCCTTCCTCCGCGGCATGCCCCGCTACCTCTACGCCCTCTTCGCCGTGCTCAAGGATCTCCGCCTGCCCGAGGGCCGGGTCCTTTTGGACGGGGAGGAGGTTTACCAAGGCCCCCTTTTGCTCCTCGCCGCCATGAATGGCCCCGCCTACGGCGGGGGCATTCCCATCGCCCCCATGGCCGACCCCCGGGATGGGCTCCTCTCCGTGGTCTTGGCCCGGCGCTTTTCCCGACCCGGGGTGGTCCTCATCCTTCCCCGGCTCCTCCTGGGCAAGCACCTATCCCATCCCCAGGTGGCGGCCTTCGCCGCGCGGGAGGTGGAGGTGGCCTTTCCCCACCCTGTTCCAGCCCACGCCGACGGGGAGCTTCTGCCCGAGACCGCCACCTACCGGGCTGCGGTGGAGCCTTTGGGCCTCCGGGTGGTGGGCAGGCGGGCTGGGGCCAAGGGGAAAGAACCCCTCCTTCAGCCCGCGGGGGCTTCTTAGAGAGGTTCTTGAAGACGTTCTAGAAGGTAGCGAAAGCGGCCAGGGCGCTTTCCAGGCGCGAAACCGGCCGGGCGAAAAGGGCAATCTGGGCCGCAAGCTTATTCTCCCCGGGCAAGGAGGACCCCCTCCTTTTCTACCACTTCCTTCAGTCCAGGAGCCCAGGAAAGCTCCACCAGGTCAAAGGTCTGGAGCACGGGGAGTTCCTCCAGGGCTTCCCGCAGCCGGGCTGGGGTGGCCAGGTCCAAGGGAGGTTCGGCGAGCAGGGCCAGGGCAGGGTCCACGTCCTTAATCCTACCGCTCATCCTCTATACTTATGCCATGCGCGGCCTTTCGCAAAGGGTCAAGGCCATGAAGCCCTCGGCCACGGTGGCGGTGAACGCCCGCGCCCTGGAGCTAAAGCGCCAAGGGGTGGACCTGGTGGCCCTCACCGCCGGCGAGCCCGACTTTGACACCCCGGAGCACGTGAAGGAGGCGGCGCGGCGGGCCCTGGCCCAGGGCAAGACCAAGTACGCTCCCCCGGCGGGCATCCCCGAGCTTAGGGAGGCGGTGGCGGAGAAGTTCCGGCGGGAAAACGGCCTCATTGTGCGCCCCGAGGAAACCATCGTCACCGTGGGGGGGAAGCAGGCCCTTTTCAACCTTTTCCAGGCCATCCTGGACCCGGGGGACGAGGTCATCGTCCTGGCCCCCTACTGGGTGAGCTACCCGGAGATGGTGCGCTTCGCCGGGGGGGTGCCGGTGGAGGTGGAAACCCGCCCCGAGGAGGGCTTCGTGCCGGACCCCGAGCGGGTGAAGCGGGCCATCACCCCCCGCACCAAGGCCCTGGTGGTGAACTCCCCCAACAACCCCACGGGGGCCGTCTACCCGGAGGAGGTCTTAAGGGCCCTGGCGGAGCTCGCCCAGGCCCACGATTTCTACCTCATCTCCGACGAGATCTACGAGCACCTCATCTACGAGGGGACCCATTTCTCCCCAGGTAGGGTGGCCCCGGAGCACACCATCACCGTGAACGGGGCGGCCAAGGCCTTCGCCATGACGGGCTGGCGCATCGGCTACGCCTGCGGGCCCAAGGAGGTCATCAAGGCCATGGCGGACGTGTCCAGCCAGTCCACCACCAGCCCCGACACCATCGCCCAGTGGGCGGCCCTCGAGGCCCTCACCAACCAGGAAGCCTCCCGCGCCTTCGTGGAGACGGCCCGCGAGGCGTACCGCAGGCGGCGGGACCTCCTCCTGGAGGGTTTAGCCCGGGTCGGCCTGAAGGCGGTGCGTCCGCAAGGGGCCTTCTACGTCCTGATGGACACGGCGGCCATCGCCGAGGACGAGGTGAAGGCGGCGGAAAAGCTCCTGGAGGCGGGGGTGGCCGTGGTCCCGGGCACGGACTTCGCCGCCTTCGGCCACGTGCGGCTTTCCTACGCTACCAGCGAGGAAAACCTGAGGAAGGCCCTGGAGCGCTTCGCCCGGGTGCTGCAAAAGGTTTAGAACGCCCTTTTCCGCCGCCTGGGGGCGAAGAGGAGGAGAAGGGCCCCCAGGGTCACATAAACATCCGCCAGGTTGAAGACGGGAAAGTTGGCGAGGAGGGGGATGGGGGTGCCGAGGTCCAGGTAGTCCACCACCCACCCCCGGCCCAGGCGGTCTATCCCGTTCCCCAGGGCCCCTGCGGCGATGAGGGAAAGGGCCAGGGTGAAGAGGGGAGCGTAGCGCCTTTGGGCTAAGAGGTAAAGGAGGGCCGCCCCCACCAAAAGGCTCAGCCACCCCAGGAGGGAGGCCTTTCCCTGCAAAAGGCCAAAGCCCGCCCCGGTGTTTTTCACCAGGGTGAGGTAGAGGAGGTCGCCCAAAAGGGGCTTCGGCACGGGGGAGAGGGTTTCCAGGGCCCATAGCTTTAGGATCTGGTCAAAGGTCAGGAGTAAGGGCACGAGCACCGTGGGCATCCCCCAGAGTCTACCGGACTCCGCCCTTTGTGCTATACTCCATAGGGTTTGCCTTCGGGCACGGGAGGGTGCCATGGCTAAGGTGTGTGAGATCAGCGGAAAGCGGCCCATCGTGGCCAACAGCATCCAGCGGCGGGGTAAGGCCAAGCGGGAAGGGGGCGTGGGTAAGAAGACCACCGGCATCTCCAAGCGGCGCCAGTACCCCAACCTCCAGAAGGTGCGGGTGAAGGTGGCGGGCCAGGAGATCACCTTCCGTGTAGCCACGAGCCACATCCCTAAGGTCTACGAGCTTTTGGAACGGGCGAAGGGCCTAAAGCTGGAGGGCCTTTCCGCCAAGGAGATCAAAGAGC
This sequence comes from Thermus sp. 2.9, assembly GCF_000794385.1. GTDB lineage: Bacteria > Deinococcota > Deinococci > Deinococcales > Thermaceae > Thermus > Thermus thalpophilus. Next base: position 78,655 of record NZ_JTJB01000036.1, on the reverse strand, counting down.
GGCTCCTTCAGCTCCTTTAGCCTTCCTGCCTCCCCAGGGCCCCCCGTGGGGGGGCCTTTTCCTGTAGCATGTCCCTGTGGCGTGGAAGCCGGGGCACTACCTTCTTCTTTTCCTTTCCCTCTACGCCCTGGTGGTGACCCTGGGGTTTTTCTCCCGTGGGCGGCAGCTTGCCGCCCTGGGCCAGGAGGTGGCCCTTTACAAGGCCCAAGTCCTCTGGGCCCCCGAGGGCTACCGCCTGCCCCTGCCCGGGGCCTGCCTGCCCCGGCGCCCGGAAAACCTCCCGGGCGCCCCCCGCCCTTACCGCAAGGGGGTGAACGCCGGCTTTGTCTTCCAGGCGGGGGACGCCTGCGTGCCCGTGGTGCGGGGCATGGGGGTGGTGGCGGCGGCGAGCGGCGAGGTGGTGAAGGTGGACCTGAACTACCAAGAGCCTTCCCCCGAAGCCTTCCGCGCCCTCCTGGAGCGGGTGAAGGAGGGGGCGGGGCCCGAGGAGATGGACGTTTTGCGGGGCCTCGAGGTCTGGCTCCGCCACCCCGATGGCCGCACTTCCGTCTACGGCCACCTGCAGGCCCCGTACCCGGGGCTAAAGGTGGGAAGCCGCCTCCACCGGGGCGACCCCTTGGGCTACGTGGGCAACACCGGCCTCCAGGGCGGGGCCCCCAGGCTCCTCTTTGAGGTCTGGGAAGGCGAGCCCGACCGGGGGCACTTCCTCTTCCAGGGCCTTGCGGGAGAGGAGCTTTTGCGCCAGGCCAAGGCCTTTTTCGGCCTAGAATAGCCCCATGCGCGAGGCCTTCGCCAAGGTGTGGGAAAACCCCTACGTGCGGGTCCTGGTCTACCTCCTCCTCCTCTACCTCCTCTACCGCCTCCTGGCCCGGGCCTGGCCTGCCCTTTCCGTCCTCCTCTTCGCCTTCGCCTTCGCCTACCTGGCCCACCCCTTGGTGCGCTTTTTTGAGGGGCTTAGGCTTCCCCGGGCGGCGGGGGTGGCCCTGGTCTACCTCCTTTTGGGTCTTTTCTTGGGCTTCGCCTCCTTCCTCACCGCCCAGACGGTCTTGGAGCTTTCCCGCCTCGCCCAGGAACTCCCCAGGCTCCTGGAGCCCCTTTTCACCTGGCTCCTCTCCCTGCCCGATAGGGTCCGGTCCGTGCCCGTGCCCGAGGCGCTAAACCCGATCCTGGCCGAGGCCAGCCGCAACCTCCAGGGGCTTTTGCAAGGGTTTTTGGAAACCCTGGTCCGCTGGCTCCAGGGCCTCCTCGCCCAAGGAGGCGATCTCCTGGGCTTTTTCACCGGGCTTCTGGGCGGGGTCTTCCAGCTCCTCACCGCCCTTGCTCTCTCCCTCTACTTCCTCTACGACCTGCCCCGCCTGGGCCGAGCCGCCCTCCTGGCCTTCCCCGAGCCCTACCAGCCCCTGGTGGCGGAGCTCGCCGCCAAGCTGGACCGGAGCGTGGGGGGCTACGTGCGGGGGCAGCTCCTCGTGGCCTTCTTGGTGGGCCTCATGGTGGGGGTGGGGCTATGGCTTGTGGGGGTGCCTTTGGCGGCGAGCCTGGGTTTTCTGGCCGGGGTCTTCAACCTCATCCCCTTCGTGGGGGTGATCGTCTCCGGGGTGCCCGCCTTGCTCCTCGCCGCCACCGGGGGCTGGCTCAAGGTCCTCCTCGCCCTCCTGGTCCTCTGGCTCGCCAACCAGCTGGAGGGCAACCTCTTCGGCCCCCTCATCGTGGGCCGGGCCACGAGGCTCCACCCGGTGACGGCCATCGCCGCCATCCTCACCGGGGCGAGCCTCTTTGGCCTCTGGGGCGCCCTTTTGGGGGTGCCCGCCGCCGCCTTCTTCAAGGTCCTCCTGGAGGACTACTACAAGAAAAGCCGCTTTTACCGGGAAGGCTAGGGGTGCCGCCCTTGGGGGGGCCACTTTAGGCCGGAGGCGCCATGGCCTTCAGCGCGGCCCTCCCGCCGGACTACCAATGCCCCCCCGCCGCCAGGGCCTCCCGGAACCAAAGGGGCACCTCCCGGCCGAAGCGCCGCTCGGCGAAGGCGCGGGCGAAGGCCCCGTAGGCCCCTTGCCGGATGGCCTCCCGCGCCCCCTCGGTGAGGCGGTGGAGGTGGCGCAGGTTGTGCAGGGAAAGGAGAATTCCCCCAAGCATCTCCCCGGAGCGCACCAGGTGGGCGATGTAGCCCCGGCTGAAGGTCTGGCAGGCGTAGCAGTCGCACCCTTCCTCCAAGGGCCCCTTTTCCTCCAGGAAGCGGGCGTTTTTCAGGTTGAGGCGGCCCTCGGGCACCAGGGCGCTCCCGAAGCGGCCCGTGCGCGTGGGGTAGACGCAGTCAAAGAGGTCCACCCCAAGCCCCATGGCCGCCACCAGGTCCTCGGGGTGGCCCACCCCCATGAGGTAGCGGGGGCGGCCCTCGGGGAGAAGGCGGGTGGAGAGCTCCACCATGCGGAACATGGCCTCCTTGGGCTCTCCCACCGCCAGCCCCCCGATGGCGTAGCCGGGAAGGTCAAAGCGGAGGGTTTCCTCCGTGGAAAGCCGCCTGAGCTCGGGGTCCGTCCCCCCCTGGGCGATGCCGAAAAGGGCTTGGTCCTGGCGGGTCTTGGCCTTGAGGGAGCGCTCCAGCCAGCGCAGGGTGCGCTCCAGGGACTCCTTAAGGTAGGCCCGGCTTGCGGGGTAGGGGGGGCACTCGTCAAAGGCCATGGCGATGTCCGCTCCCAGGGCCTCCTGCACGGCGATGCTCCTTTCCGGGGTGAGCCGGAGGAGGCTCCCGTCCAGGTGGTTTTGGAAGACCACCCCTTCCTCGTCTATGCGCCTTAGGTGCCCCAGGCTCATCACCTGGAAGCCCCCGGAGTCCGTGAGCCAGGGCCCCCGCCACCCGGCGAAGCCGTGAAGCCCCCCTAAGGCCCTCACCCGCTCCGGCCCCGGGCGCAGGAGGAGGTGGTAGGTGTTGGCCAGGAGGATCTGGCTTCCGATTTCCTTAAGGTCTTTGGGCAGGAGGCCCTTCACCGAACCCTGGGTGCCCACGGGCATGAAAAGGGGCGTTTCCACCACCCCGTGGGGGGTGTGGAGGCGACCCACCCGGGCCCGGCCGCTTCGGGCTTCTATGTGGAAGGCGAAGGGCTTCATCCGGCCTGGGGGGCGAAGCGCTCCTCCACGTAGGCCTCCAGGAGTTTCAGGAACTCCTCCGCCAGGTTCTCCCCCTTGAGGATGGTGAGGAGCTTGCCGTCGGCGTAGACGGGGGCTTTGGGCTCCTCGCCTGCCCCGGGGAGGGAGATGCCGATATGGGCGTGCTTGCTCTCCCCGGGGCCGTTCACCACGCACCCCATCACCGCCACCTTGAGCCCCTCCACCCCGGGGTAGCGCCGGCGCCACTCGGGGAGTTTTTCCTTGAGGTGGCGGGAAACTTCCTCCGCCAGCTCCTGGAAAAAGGTGCTGGTGGTGCGGCCGCACCCGGGGCAGCTCGCCACCTCGGGGGCGAAGGTGCGGAGGCCCAGGGCCTGGAGGATCTCCTGGGCCACCTCCACCTCCTTGGTGCGGGGCTCCGTGGGGCTTGGGGTGAGGGAGACGCGGATGGTGTCCCCAATCCCCTCCAAAAGCAGGGGGGCCAAGGCGGCGGCGGAGGCCACGATCCCCTTCACCCCCATCCCCGCCTCGGTGAGGCCCAGGTGGAGGGGGGCCGGGGTGCGCCGGGCCAGCTCCCGGTAGACCCAGACCAGGTCGGGGGCCTTGGACACCTTGGCGGAAAGGACGATCTTGTCCTCCCCCAGGCCCAGCTCCCGGGCTGCCTCGTAGGAGCGGACGGCGCTTTCCACCAGGGCCTCGAGGACCACCTCGTGGGCGCTTTTGGGCTCGGGGCGCTTGGCGTTTCGGTCCATGAGCTCGGTGAGGAGGGCGGGGTCCAGGCTGCCCCAGTTGGCCCCGATGCGGATGGGCTTGCCCAGGTCCAGGGCGATTTGCACCATCTCGGCGAAGTGGAGGTCCTTGTGGCGGCCCCGGCCCAGGGTGCCCGGGTTGATGCGGAACTTGTCCAGGGCCTGGGCCATCTTGGGGTACTTCCTAAGGAGGAGGTGGCCGTTAAAGTGGAAGTCCCCCACCAAGGGCACGTCTATCCCTTCGCCCAGGAGCCTTTCCTTGATCTCGGGCACCGCCCGGGCGGCGGCCTCGTCGTTCACCGTGAGGCGCACGATCTCGCTTCCCGCCCGGTAAAGCTCCGCCACCTGGCGGAAGGTGGCCTCCACCTGGGCGGTGGGGGTGTTGGTCATGGACTGCACGGCGATGGGGTGGGCGCCTCCCACGGGCACCCGCCCCACCCAGACCGTGGGCGTGGGCCGTCTCATCCCCTCCATGCTAGCGGAAGCGTGGGGGAAAAAGGGGTGAGCCTTACTCCAGCTCCATCCCCATGATGTGGTACCCGGCGTCCACGTAGATCACCTCCCCGGTGATGCCGCTTGCCAAGGGGGAGAGGAGGAAGAGGCCCAGGTTGCCCACCTCCTCCTGGGTGACGTTGCGCTTGAGGGGGGCGGTCTGGGCCACGCGGTCGTACATCTTGGTGAAGCCGGGGATGCTCCGTGCGGCCACGGTGCGCACGGGGCCGGCGGAGATGGCGTTCACCCTGACCCCTTTGGGCCCAAGCTCGTAGGCCAGGTAGCGGACGCTGGCCTCGAGGGCGGCCTTGGCGATGGCCATGACGTTGTACTTGGGCACCACCTTCTCGCTGGCGTAGTAGGTGAGGGTGACGATGCTCCCGCCTTCCCTAAGGAGGGGTTCCGCCCGCTTCGCCACCGCCACCAGGGAGTAGGCGGAAACCTCGAGGGCCAGAAGCCAGTCCTGCCGCCTCGTGTCTATGTACCTCCCCTCCATGGCCTCCCGGGGGGCGAAGGCGATGGCGTGGACCAGGTAGTCCAGGCTTCCCCAGGCCTCCTTCAGGCCGGCGAAGAGGGCGTCTAGCTCGGCGTCTTGGGTCACGTCCGCCTGGAAGAGGAGGGCGCCCCCCAGGGCCTCGGCGAGCTTTTCCGCCTCGGGGCGGATCCTTTCCCCTTGGTAGCTTAAGGCCACCTCGGCCCCCGCTTGCCTTAGCTTTTCGGCGATGGCGTAGCCCAGGCTCCGCTGGTTGGTGACCCCCATGACCAGGGCCTTCTTGCCGGAAAGGTCCAGGGTGAGCATGGGGGGATTATACCGGGGTATCCTGGGGTATGGCGCTGGAAGCCTACGGCACTTGGGAGGAAGCCCTTGCCCGGCTTGGGGAAAGCCGGAAAGCGCTCCTTGCCCTTTTGCAAGGGGCGGAGCCCGCCTGGCTTACCCGCCCCTTGCGGGAAGGGGCCTGGACGCCCTTGATGGTGGCGGAGCACATCGCCCTCGTGGAGGAGTCCACCGCCCGGGTTCTAAGGCGGCTGAGGCGCCTGGCGGCGGGGGAGGAGCTTCCGCCTGTCCCCGTGAAGCCCGGGGAGTACAAGGACGGCAAGCCCCAGGCCCCCGAGGGGGTAAGGCCCCAAGGGGGGCTTTCCCGGGAGGAGGTGCTTGGCCTTTTGGCGAGGGCCCGGGCCTTACTCCTGGAGGAGGCCCAGAAGGCCGACCCCACCCACCCCGCCACCTTCCCCCACCCCTTCTTCGGGGACCTCACCGCCTTGGGCTGGGTGCGGGCCGCCGCCTACCACGAGGCCCATCACCTGAAGGCGCTTCAGAGGCCTTCCCTTCCCGGTAGCGGGCGTACCAGGCGTTGAGGGCGGCGGGGGATACCCCGCGGATGACCTCGGTCTTGCCGTCCCACTCCAGGACCACCCCGGCGGTGGGGCTTCCGGCGAGCTCCGCCACCTTTTTCGCCGCCGCTGGATCCTCCCGGGCGTTCACGAAGGTGAAGGGCACGCCCTTTTGCGCCAGGAACATCTTCACGATCTCGCAGGGGCCGCACCCCGGGACGCCGTAAAGCCGCACCATACCCCTATAGGGTAGCAAAGGGAGCGCCCTGGGACCACCCCCCGTAGAATGCCTATATGCGCTTGGTGGACCGCTACCCCGAGGTGGACCTGGAAAGGCTCTTGGCGAGCTTTGTCCCCCCGCCCCGCTTCCAGCAGGCCACCTTCGCCGCCTACCGCCCCGACCCCCGCTACCCCTCCCAGGCCCTGGCCAAGGAAAGGCTGCGAAGATGGGTGCATGACCGGCCCAGGGGCCTTTTGCGGCCCCGGATGCCGGGGCCCCAGGGGATTTATCTGGACGGGGGGTTTGGGGTGGGGAAGACCCACCTCCTGGTGGCGGCCTACCTCGAGGCCCCCCCGCCCAAGGCCTTCCTCACCTTTGAGGAGCTCACCTACACCCTGGGCCTCCTGGGCTTGAGGGAGGGGGCGAGGCGGTTCGCCGCCCTTCGCTACCTCTTCCTGGACGAGTTTGAGCTGGACGACCCGGGGAACGCCCAGATGGCCACCCACTTCCTGGCCCTCACCATGGACCGGGGCCTCAGGGTGGCCACCACCTCCAACACCCCCCCGGGGGCCCTGGGGGAGGGCCGCTTCAACGCCGAGCAGTTCCGGCACCAGATCCAAAGCCTGGCCAAGCGCTTCGCCGTGGAGCGCATAGAAGGGGAAGACTTCCGCCACCGCGACCCCGAGCGCCTGCCCGAGCCCCTTTCCGATGGGGCCCTCCTCGCCCTCCACCGGGAAGACCCGAGGCCCAAAAGCCTGGACGCCTTCCCCGAGCTCCTCGCCCACCTGCGCGCCCTGCACCCCATCCGCTACCGCTACCTCTTTGAGGGTTTGGAGGTGGTGTACCTCCAGGGCCTCGCCCCCATCCCCGACCAGAACGACGCCCTCCGCTTCGTGCACTTCGTGGACCAGCTCTATAACTTGGGTCTCGCCCTGCGGGCCTCCGGGGCGCCCCTCAAGGAGATCTTCCCGGAGAGCTACCGCCACGGGCCCTTCGCCAAGAAGTACGGGCGGGCCCTGTCCCGGCTTGCGGAGCTTTTGGGGTAGCATGGGGGCATGGACCTAGCGGAAAGGCTTTCCGAGCTGGCCCAGGCCCTTTCCCAGGCGAGCGCGGCGGTGGGGATCCTCGAGGCCATAGAAGAGGTGGTGGACGAGTACAAGGACGGGGAGCTTTCCCTCAAGGAGGCCATGGAGGAGATCCAGGGCCTACTGGAAGAGTTCCAGGCGGTGCGGGCCCTCTCCGAGATGACCCCGGAGGAGCTCATGGCCCTGGCGGAGGAGGAGGACGAAGAGGGGCTTCGTTCCTGATGAAGGTCACGGCCATCGTCCTGGATTCCGTGGGGTTAGGCTACCTGCCGGACGCCCCGAGCTTCGGCGACGAGGGGGCGGACACCCTGGACCACACGGTCTTGAAGGCGGGGATCGCCCTTCCCAACCTCGCCGCCCTGGGCCTGGGCTGGGTGCCGGGGGTGCACACCCTGGAGCGGCCTTCCTCCCCCAAGGGAGGGTTTGGCCGCATGCGGGAGGTGAACCCGGGCAAGGACACCACCACGGGGCACTGGGAGTTCGTGGGCGTCCACCTGGAAAAACCCTTCCGCACCTTCCCCGAGGGCTTCCCCGAGGAGTTCCTGCGGGCTTGGGCGGAGCGGATTGGGGTCCGGGGCTGGCTTTTGAACAAGCCCTACTCCGGCACCGAGGCCATCCGCCACTACGGCGAGGCCCACCTGAAGACGGGCTACCCCATCGTCTACACCTCGGCGGACTCCGTCTTCCAGGTGGCGGCCCATGTGGACGTGGTTCCCCTGGAGGAGCTTTACCGCTTCTGCCAGGTGGCGCGGGAGATGCTCGTGGGCGAGTACCAGGTGGCCCGGGTCATCGCCCGGCCTTTCGCCGGAAGCCCGGGGAACTTTTACCGCCTGGAGGAGCACCGCAAGGACTTCGCCCTGGAGCCCCCTAGAAACGTGCTGGACGTGCTGAAGGAGGGGGGCCTCGAGGTGGTGGGGGTGGGGAAGATCCCGGACATCTACGCCCACCGGGGCTTCACCCGGGAGGTGAAGACCAAGGACAACGCCGACGGCCTGCAGAAGACCCTTGCCCTCCTGCGGGAGCCCTTTTCCGGGCTCCTCCTCGTCAACCTGGTGGACTTTGACAGCAAGTACGGCCACCGCCGCAACCCTTTGGGTTACGGCGAAGCCTTGGTCCAGGTGGATGACTTCCTTCCCCAGCTCCTGGCGGCCTTGGGCCCGGAGGACCACCTCTTCCTGGTTTCCGACCACGGGAACGACCCCACCTTCTTCGGCACCGACCACACCCGGGAGTACGGGATGCTCCTTTGGGTGGGGCCGGGGGTGGAGGGGGACCTGGGCACCCGGGACACCTTCGCCGACCTCGGGGCCACCTGGGCGAGGCTCTTTGGCCTTCCCTGGGAGGGCCCGGGGACGCCCATCCGCTAGCCATGCCCTTCACCTGGCGCGACCTCCTGGACATCCTCCTGGTGGCCGTCCTCTTCTACTACCTCTGGCGGCTCATCGCCGGAACCCGGGCCCTAAACCTGGTGCGGGGGGTCCTGGTCTACCTCTTGGTCTGGTTCGTGGCCAGCCTCCTTGGGCTTTCCACCCTGTCCTGGCTTTTGGGCAACGCCGCCACCTTGGGGGCCTTCGCCCTCATCGTGGTCTTCCAACCGGAGCTGAGGGGCTTTTGGAGCGGCTCGGCCGGGCGCAAGGCCCCCGGGCCCCCTCCTTGGCCTTGGAGGAGCTTCTCCTCGGCCTTTCCCGCCTTTCCGAGCGGCGCTACGGGGCCCTGATCGCCCTAGAGCGGCGCACCCCCTTGGGGGAGTACGCCGCCACGGGGGAGGTGCTGGAGGCGCGGCTTAGCGCTAGGCTTCTGGAAACCCTCTTCTACCCCGGCACCCCCCTGCACGACGGGGGGGCCATCCTCCGGGGGGACCGGGTCTTCGCCGCGGGGTGCGTCTTCCCCCTTTCCGAGGCCCGGCTTGGCCTGGGCACCCGGCACCGGGCCGCCTTGGGGCTTTCCGAGGTTTCCGACGCCTTGGTCCTGGTGGTGAGCGAGGAGACGGGGGCCATCCGGCTGGCCGAGGGGGGAAGGCTTTCGCCCCCCTTGGCCCTCGAGGCCCTGCGGGAACGCTTAAAGGAGGCGGTCCGTGCGTGAGTGGGGTGGCTTTCTCCTGGCGCTGCTCGTGGCCTTTGCCCTCTGGTACTCCTTAAGGGAAAGGGCCCCGGTGGTGGAGCGGGCGGTGAGCGTGCCCTTGCGGGTTTTGGGCTTGGAAGGGGAGAAGGTGGCGGAGGGCGTGCCCAAGGAGGTCCTCCTGCGCCTTAGGGGGCCCGCCCCCTTGGTGGAGGGCACGCCCCCCGTTTCCGCCTACCTGGACCTCTCCGAGGTGGAGGGGACCTTCGCCCGGGAGGTGCGGGTGGCGGTGCCCCAGGGGGTGGAGGTCCTGGAGGTGCGCCCGGCCCGGGTGGAGGGGCGGGTGGAGGCGGTCTTGCGCCGCACCCTGCCCGTGGAGGTCCTTTCCCAGGGGGCCTGGGTGGCCACGGACCCCGCCTTCGTGGAGGCCAGGGGCCCACGGAGCCAGGTGGAGGGGGCGGTGGCGGCCTTGGGGTTGTGGACCTTGGGGGGGAGGAGGTGGCCCTCACCGCCTTCGGCCCGGAAGGGCCCTTGCCCGGGGTGGAGCTCACGCCCGAGAAGGTGCGCCTGGTGGCCCGGGAGGCGCCCCTTTTCCGCAAGGAGGTGCCCCTCGTTCTCCGCCCGCCGGAGGGGCTTAGGGTGGAGGACTACGCCCCCAAGGCCGTCCAGGTGGTGGGGCCCAAGGAGGCCCTGGAGGGCCTAAAGGAGGTGGAGGCGAGGCCCCAAGGGGGCTTCCGCCCCGGGGTGGTGGAAGGGCCCCTCCTCCTCAACCTCCCCCCTGGGGTCCAGGCGGTGGGCCAGGTTTTGGGAAGGGTGCGGGTTGCGCTACAATAGCTAGGATGATCTACCCCATCCGCCTCTACGGCGACCCGGTCTTGCGCAAGCGGGCCCAGCCCGTGCGGGACTTCGCCCGGGTGAAAAAGCTCGCCGAGGACATGCTGGAAACCATGCTCGAGGCCCGGGGGGTGGGCCTCGCCGCTCCCCAGATCGGGCTTTCCGAGCGCCTTTTCGTGGCCGTGGAGTACGCCGACGAGCCCGACGAGGAAGAAAAGCCCCTTCGCGACCTGGTGCGCCGGGTCTACGTGGTGGCCAACCCCGTCCTCCTCCACCGGGAGGGAGAGGTGGAGGGCACGGAGGGGTGCCTTTCCCTCCCCGGCCTCTACTCCGAGGAGGTGCCCCGGGCGGAGCGCATCCGCGTGGCTTACCAGGACGAGGAGGGCAACCCCCGGGTCCTGGAGCTGGAGGGGTACATGGCCCGGGTCTTCCAGCACGAGATGGACCACCTGGACGGGGTCCTCTTCTTTGAGCGCCTGCCTGGGCCTAAGCGGGAGGCCTTTTTGGAGGCGAACCGGGCGGAGCTGGCCCGCCTGCAAAAGGAGGCCAGAGCCCTCCTCAAGGAGCTTTCCGGGCGATGAGGGTCGCCTTTTTCGGCACCCCCGAGTGGGCGGTGCCCGTCCTGGACGCCTTAAACCGCCACCACCAGGTGGTCTTGGTGGTGACCCAGCCGGACAAGCCCAAGGGGCGGGGCCTAAGGCCGACGCCGAGCCCCGTGGCCCAGTACGCCGAGGCCCACGGGCTTCCCCTTTTAAAGCCCGAGCGGCTTAAGGGGAACGAGGCTTTTCTAAAAGTTTTCCGAGAGGCGGCCCCCGAGGTGGCGGTCACCGCCGCCTACGGGAAGATCCTGCCCAAGGAGGTCCTCGAGGTGCCGCCCCACGGCTTCCTCAACCTCCACCCCTCCCTTCTTCCCAAGTACCGGGGGCCCGCCCCCGTGCCCTGGGCCCTCATCCGGGGGGAGAAGGAAACGGGGGTGGCCATCATGAAGACGGAGGAGGGGGTGGACACCGGGCCCCTTTACGCCCTTTGGCGCACGGAAATCGCTCCTGACGAGGACGCCGAGGCCCTCGCCAGGCGCCTCCGGGATAAGGGGGTGGAGCTCCTCCTAGAGGTGCTCCAAAACCTCCCCCACCTCACCCCTGTGCCCCAGGAGGGGGAGCCCTCCTACGCCCCCCTCCTCACCAAGGAGGAAGGGCGGATCCGCTTTGAGGAAAGCGCCCAGGCCATCTACAACCGCCACCGGGGGGTGCAGCCCTGGCCGGGGAGCTACTTCTTCCACGGGGGCAAGCGGGTCAAGGTCCTCGCCCTGCGGCCCGAGCCCGGGGAGGGGGAGCCTGGGGTGGTCCGGGCCGTGGACCGGGAGGGGGTTTTGGTGGGCACCGGGGAGGGTCTTATCCGCCTCCTTCAGGTCCAGCCGGAAGGCAGGCGCCCCATGCCCGCCGCCGACTGGGCCCGGGGCTATGGGGTGGCCCCGGGCACCCGGCTCGGCTAAAACTCCTCGTCCCACTCCACGATGGTTTCGCTGGTCAAGGTGGTGGCGGGGCGCTCGGTGGTGGCCGCCACCTCTTCCCCCCGCTCCTTCAGGAGGCCGAACTGGGCGGCGATACCCCTCAGCCCCGCCCCGGCGAAGGCCACCACCAGGAACACGGTGAGCCCCCAGGCCAGGTAGGGGATGAGGCCCTGACCGATGGAAAGGTTGGCAAGGAAACCCAGGAAGGGAAGGTTTGCCGTAGTCCGCCATGACCGAGCCGAAGTAGGAAAGCCCTTCGGCCAGAATGGGCAAAAAAAGGAGGAGAAAGGCGAGGCCCAGGAGGTTCCAGTACACGTTCCGCCCGCCGAAGGTGAGGCGGATGAGGTAAAGGGGAAAAAGGCTCAAGGCGGCGGCCAAGAGGAAGAAGACCGCCCGGGGAACCCCCGCCGTTTGGGCCAGGAAAAGCTTCAAGAAGAGCCAAGGGTTTTGGCTGGGTCCTTGCCCAAATGCTCGTTTTAGCTCTTCAAGGGCCTCATACACCACCAGGGCGTCCAGGGTCCGGATACCCGTGGCCCCTGAGAGGTGCACGAGGGTGCGGGAAACCTGGTCCGTAAGGGCGGGATCAATGACGGCGAAGACGGGCTCGAGGTTGGCGCGGAACTGCCACAACGCCCGGTCCAGGTGGTACCTTCCCTGCGCCAGGTTTCCCCGCCCCAAAGTGGCAATGGCGAGACCCACCTCCGCTTGCACTTGGTTTAGGGCTTCCAGCAGTTCAAAGTTGTAGTTGTAGCCCAGAGTGTAGGCCTGGCGGCGCACCGCCTCCGCCGTGCCCGGTCCATCCAGGGCGGGGTGTAGAAGGTTTCCACCGAAGGAGGGCTGGCCTGCGCTGTGTCCGCTGGGGGAGTGGGGGCGGATTGGGAGGGACTGGGGAGTGCGGTGGGTGTGGGGGAAGGCGCAGGGGCGGTGGGGGATGTGGCGGGGGCCGGGGCAGGCGTGGGGCTGGCCTGGGCTTTGGGGGCCGGGGCCAGGAGGGCCTTGCGCCAGGCGGCCACTTGGTTCCGAAGCCGTTCCACCTCGGGGCGGAAGGCCTCCCCCGAGGAAACCTTGGCCAAGGCCTGGATGAAGTCCTGGGCCTTCAAGGTGCTTTGCGGGCTATCCTGGACCACCAAAAAGCGGGCGTAAGCCCGGGCCAAGGCCAGGTAGGCCTCGGGCCTCGAGGCCGCCCCTAGGGCCTTACCCAGGTCCTCGCTCATGGCCTGGAGGAAAAAGGCCTCGAGGCGGCGCCTGGCTTCCTCGGCCCCTAAGCCCTGGACCCCTTGGACGAGGGACGGGGGGAGGCCCGTGGCCCGGGCCAGGCGGCTTAGGTAGGCGGGCTTTTCCGAGGGGTTCGCCTGGAAAAACCCATCGTAAAGCGCCTTGCCCAAGAGGTGGCGAACGAGGAGAAGGCGGGCTTCCAGGTCCGCCCGGCTCCTCTGCACCACCGCCTGCCGCAGGCCCTCGAGGTTGTTCAAGACGGCGTCGCGGATCACGGGGGGAAGGCCTTCCGCCTCCTGGCGCAACAGGCTTTGCGCCCGGTCTAGGGCCGCTAGGGCTTGGGTGGGGTTGGCGAGGCCCACCTGGGCCAGGGCTTCCTCCAGGCGGTCGTACGCCTGGGGCAAGGGCGCGGCTAGGGCCGGAAGGACCAGGGCCAGAACCAGGGGAAGCCATCCTTTCATCCAGTTACCTCCGTGATGGGTACAAGCCGCCTCAGGGCGTGGAGCAGGCGGCCGATGTTGGTTTCCTTGCGGGCCAGAAGGCCCACGTACCCGAGGCCTAAGGGCCTAAGGGCCACCAGGTTTTCCTGGAGAAGGGCGTAGAAAACCCCGTAGCCTTGACGGGTGAGGAGGCGGTGGACGAGCTCCAAAGGGATGGGCTCCCCGGCGAAAAGCTCCTCCTTGCCGCTCTTACCGGCCACCACCACCCCCAAAACCCCCTCCAGGCGGGCGAGCCGCCTCGCCAGGTGCTCCCGGGCGGCGGGGTCCTCGAGGTCCACCGCCTCCTCCAGAAGGGCTTCTTCCTCCTCCGGTTCCTCGCTTTCCCCTTCCGCCTCCTGGAGGGAAAGCTGCTTCAGCTCCCGCACCAACGCCTTCAGCTCGGGAGGCATCTCGCGAAAGGGAAGGAGGCGGCCAAGCTCGGGCCAAAGGCTCCCTTCTATGAACCGCGCCCACTCCCCGGGGGTGGCGGGCGCTTTGGGGCCTAGGGCCCGGCGCAAGAGGTTTTCCGCCGCCATGGGCGAGATATAGCGGCTCAGGATTTGTAAAAGGCTTTCCTCCATAGGCATCAGGGGCTTGCCAATCCGCCCTTTAGAGTGTACCATATCGTCTGCCCGAGGGATCGGGCGCCCGCCGCTGGGGTGTCGTCTAACGGCAGGACAGCGGACTCTGGATCCGCCGGTCGTGGTTCGAGTCCACGCACCCCAGCCAAACGTTTGGCCCCATCGACTAGTGGTTAGGTCACCGCCCTTTCAAGGCGGCGGCGGGGGTTCGAATCCCCCTGGGGTCACCAGAAGCAGTCCGAGCCGCGCATGGCCCCATCGTCTAGAGGCCTAGGACACGGCCCTCTCAAGGCCGAGACGGGGGTTCGAATCCCCCTGGGGTCACCAGAAGCGGCTCGGATTGCCCTTTTATCCCTTGACACCTTGCGCACGCTCCGCGAAACTGGGTTCGCCATATACCCCCGCTAGGTATGTGGGGGTGTAGCCTGGAAACGAAGGAGGGGAAGATGGAGTTTTCCTTGGCAGGACTCTCGGCGAGCGGGGCGACGGAGGAGCGCTACGACGTGGTCATCCTGGGCGGGGGGCCGGCGGGCCTCACCGCCGGCATCTACGCGGGCCGGGCGGGCCTCAAGACGATCATCGTGGAAAAGGGCCTTCCCGGGGGGCAGATCGCCCAGACGGAGGAGGTGGAAAACTACCCGGGCTTCCCCGAGGGCATCTCCGGGCCCGAGCTGGCGAGCCGCATGGTGCAGCAGGCGGAGAAGTTCGGGGCCAGGATCGTCATGGACGAGGTCCTGGGGATAGAGCCCCAGGAGGACGGCTTCTTGGTCCGGGGGTTTGAGCGGACCTACCCCGCCCGGGTGGTGATCGTGGCCACCGGGGCTAACCCCAGGCGGCTTGGCGTTCCCGGCGAGGACAAGTTCTACGGCCGGGGGGTTTCCACCTGCGCCACCTGCGACGGCTTCTTTTACCGGGACAAGGAGGTGGTGGTGGTGGGCGGCGGGGACGCCGCCGTGGAGGAGGGACTTTTCCTCACCAAGTTCGCCCGCAAGGTAACCCTGGTCCACCGCCGGGATGAGCTTAGGGCCAACAAGCTGGCCCAGGCCCGGGCCTTTCAAAACCCCAAGATGCACTTCCTCTTCTCCCACGTGGTCACGGAAATCCTGGGCGAGGACCAGGTGACGGGGGTGCGGCTCAAGAACCTGAAGACGGGAGAGGAGTACGTCTACCCCACGGACGGGGTCTTCGTCTTCATCGGCCACGAGCCCAACACCGGCTTCCTTAAGGGGGTGGTGGAGCTCAGGCCCGATGGCTACGTGGCCGTGCGGGACGAGGTCTACACCTCGGTGCCGGGGATCTTCGCCGCCGGGGACGTGGCCGACCCCATCTACCGCCAGCTCACCACCAGCGTGGGGGCGGGCACCCGGGCGGCCATGACCGCGGAGAAGTACCTGGCGGAACAAGAAGCCAAACCCCACGAGGAAGCCGCCAAGCCTTAAGGAGGCGTGGCTAGGCTTGGGTTCCTCGCCCTCCTTTGGGGGTTGGCCCTGGGGGCGGGGGTTTTGTACCTCCCCCTGGACGACCGCCCGCCCAACTGGGCCCCGTGCGGCTGGGAGGGGGTGCGCTGTCCTCCCCGGGAGGTTTACCGAGGCCCGGAGGGGGCGGACCTCCCCCTCCTTAGGGCCTGGCTTCTTTCCACCCCGGGGAAGGGGTTGGTGGCCAGCCTGGACGCCCTCGCCTATGGCGGGCTCCTGCAAAGCCGCCACCTTGACCTCCCCGCCGAGGACGCTTTGGCCCGGCTTGGGCCCCTTTTGGCCTGGAAGGCGCGGTATGGCGGGGAGGTCTTCCTCTTCGGCGTGGTGCCCCGCTGGGACGCCACTCGGAGGGAGCGAAACCTAAAGGTGCTCCACGCCCTTGCCCCGTGGGCTGCGCTAAAGGGGCTTTACCTGGAAGCGGTATGGGACGATGCCCTAAGGGGTTCGCCCGCCCCCAAGGAGGCCCGGGCCCTGCCCTACCCCAGCCGCCCGGGGGCGGACGAGGCGGGGCAGGTCCTCCTCCTTAGGGCCCTTTCCCCGGGGCTTAGGGTGGCGGTGGTCCACGAGGAAGCGGCCTTAGCGGAGCGCACCACCCCGTATGAGGCCTTGCCCCTAGAGGAGACGGTAAGGAGGCTTTTGCGAAGCGCCGGGGCGGAGGAGGTGGCCCTGGAGAATATTCCGGACCTGGTCCTTTACGTTTACGGGGGCAAAAGCCCTAGAGGAGCCACCCAAGACCTCCTCCGCCTGATGGCCCAATACCCCGTGGCTTTGGCGGACCTTTCCCGGGTGAACCGGGGGGATGCGGGGCTCATGGGCTACCTCCAGGCCCTGGGGCTTTACGGCCGGCTCGCCGCCTACGCCGCTTGGGGCACCCCGGCCAACAACCTGGGGAGCGCCCTGGCCCAAGGGGGGCTTTTTCTAAGGGACCGGGAAGGGCGCCTTCAGCGCTTGGCCGAGGCCTACTTCGCCTACTGGTGGGGGGAGGTGGGGAGGCCTTGGGTGCGGGGCCGTTTTCCCGAGCCCTTGGGGGAGGAGGCGCTTGGGGTGGCCTCCCTTTGGCCCTACGTGGCGTGGGAAGGGTACCGGGTAGACCTTAAGGCCCTCGCTTTTCCCTGGCACCGCTCCTTTGAGGCTGAGGCTCGGTTAAGCCTCGTCCCCCTGCCTTCCCCGGTTCACCTGGTAGAGTGAAGGGCGTCATGGCCTCAGGGGTGCTGGAGCTAAAACGCCTGGAGGCCCTGGTCCGCGCGTGGCGTCTCCTCGCACCTTTAGACCGGCGGGAGGAGGTCTTCCGCCAGGTGGTGCAGGCGGCCAAGGCCCAAACCCGGGCGGTCTCGGTCCTTCTTTTCCTCTACCGCCCGGAGGAGGACGCCTTGGAGCTGGTGGCGGCGGAGGGTCTTTCTCGGGAGCGTGTGGGCTTTCGCCTACCCCGTGGTAAAGGGGTTTCTTGGGTGGTGTTGGAAAGCGGGGAGCCCCTTTTCGTACCTGATGTTTCCCAAGATCCCCGGGTGGTTTTCCTAACAGGCCAGCCGCAGCCTGGGGTTTACCTGGGTGTCCCCCTTCGGGATCCGCGGGGGAAGGTCTTGGGAGTGCTTTCCATGGACACCGCTGGGGGGGTGGGGGAGATCCTCCCTGAGGAGCGGTTCTGGCTTCAGGCCCTGGCGGAGGCGGCGGGGATGGTCTTGGGCCGCATAGAGGCTTTGGAGAAAGCCCGGGAGGAGGCGGAGCGCACCCGAGCGCTCTTGGAGCTTTCCCTTTCCCTGGAGAGCGCCCGCGAGCCTTTAGGGATGGCGCACAGACTTGACCGCTATACCGCATAGAGCCCCAGGAAGCGCAGGGCGGAGAGGGGGTTGAAGGAGAAGGCCTCCAAGGCCGCCTTCTTCTCCCTGACCCCTTGGCGGTGAAGCATGGAGACCAGAAAGGCCCGGAGGGCCGCCAAGACCTGTGCCCCCACCCCCCGCACCTGGCAGGCATCCTCGTGGAGGAGAACGTCCCGTACCCAAAAGGACCGGTTCTCTACCTCCCACCGGTAAAGGAGAAGCTCCCCAAGCCGCCTCGCCTCCGCCACCTCCGGCCCCAAGCTGGTGAGGGCGTAGCTCACCGTCCGCCGCACCTCCCCCGTCCCCTTGTGCCTCACCTCCCGCTCCATCCGCACCACCTGCCTGGCCCCAGGGAAGGCCCGCACCTCTTCCGGCAGGTAGGGGGAAGCCCAAACCCGGTAGGTCCACACCTCCCCATCCCGCACCAGATTCCACACCGCCTCGGTCTCGCCAGGAAGCCGCCTCTCCTCCATGCCCTTGAACACCTCCAAGGCCCACTCCAAAAGTTCCCCCTGGTTAGCCTTCAGGACAAAGAGGTACGCCCCCCTTTTTGCACCACCTTCCCCGCTAACTCCGGGTACAGGTACCCCGCGTCCCCCACCACCACCTTCCCCTTGAGCCCCTCCGCCCCCAGGCGGTCCAGGAGCTCCAAAAGGGCTTGGTCCTCCCTCCCCTCCGCCCGGGCCTGGGCCAGGGTGGTATGGAGGTGCAGGGCCAGGACCTCCACCAGCTTCACCTGGGCGCTTTTCCCCTTGCCGCTTCCCCGCAGGTGCTTCCCGTCTACCACCAGGACTTCCCCAAGGTCGGCTTCGGGGAAGACCTGGAGGAGGGCCGCTTGGAGCTTTTCAGGATCCAGGCGGTGAAGGAGAAGGGTGATGGCGGTGTGGCCTGGGGCCTTGCGCAGGCCCAGGTGGGGCAAGAGGTGGGGGTTGGCGCGGGCGAAGCGTTCCACGCCCCTCAGGGAGTCCACGCGGGAAAGAAAAGCCACCAGGATGAGGGCCAGGAGGCCCCAAAGGGGGTACTGCCGGTTGCGGGCCCGGGGGTCGGGGATCTGGGACAGGGCTTCGCGCAGGGTCATGCCCCCTCTTTACTCCAGGAGCCGCATATAGGTCAAGTCTGGGATGGCGCAAGAGGCCCTGGAAACCCTGCTAAGGCTAACCCCATATCATGGGGGGGCCCTTTACCTCTTCCAGGGGGGGCGGGTGCGGCCGGCGGTGATGGCGGGCCGTTACCCCTCGGGTTTCTCCAGGCTTTACGTGGAGCATCCTATCCGCTTTGGCGAGGGGCTCCTGGGCCACCCCCGGCTGTGGGAAGGCCCCATTTACGTGGAGGATTACGCCACCTTTCCTGGGGCCCTGAGGCCCTATGTAGAAGCGGGGTTGCGTTCAGCCCTCTTGGTTCCCCTAAAACCCGAAGGGCGGCGGTACGGGGTGCTGGCCTTGGGCTCGTTTGGGGAAAAGGTGCCCCACCGCCGGGAGGACGAGGCGGTTTTGCGGGTGGTGGCCAAGCGGTTGGAGGAGGCTTTAGAGCGGCTTTTCCACCTCCGGGTCCTCAAGAGCACCCGTGAGGCGGCCCTGCGGGCCCTTTCCCGGGTGCTGGAGTACCGGGACCTGGAAACCCAAGGGCACACGGAGCGGGTGGCGGAGCTCTCCTTGCGCTTGGGCCAGGCTTTGGGGTTTTCCGACCTCGAGGGCCTCCGCCTGGGGGCCTACTTCCACGACCTGGGCAAGCTGGCCTTGCCCGACGAGATCCTGCGCAAGCCCACCGCCCTTTCCACGGGGGAGTGGAAGGTGGTGAAAACCCACCCCGAGGTGGGCTTGGAAATCTTGCGAAACTTGCCCTTTTTGCCCCAGACCGCTTTGAACGTGGTCCTCTACCACCACGAGCGCTTTGACGGCTCGGGTTACCCCTTTGGCCTGAAGGGGGAGGCCATTCCCCTCGAGGCCCGCATCTTCGCCGTGGTGGACGTTTACGATGCCCTTATCTCGGAACGCCCCTACAAGCGGGCCTGGAGCAAGGAGGAGGCTTTAGAAGAGCTTCGGGCCCAGGCGGGGAAGGGCCTGGACCCGGAAGTGGTGGCGAAGTTTGTGGAGATAATCTAGACTATTCCACGGTCACGCTCTTGGCCAGGTTCCGGGGCTGGTCCACGTCCCGGCCCAGGAGTACCGCCACCTCGTAGGCGAGGAGCTGGAGGGGCACCACGCTCACGATGGGGGCGAGGAGGGGGTGGACCTCGGGTACGTAAATCACGTCCTGGACGAGCTTCTTGATCTCCTCGTCCCCTTCCGTGGCCACGGCGATCACCCTGCCCCCCCGGGCCCGTACCTCTTGGATGTTGGAGAGGGTCTTCTCGTAAAGGGGCCCCTGGGTGGCCAGGACCACCACGGGAAGGTGCTCGTCAATGAGGGCGATGGGGCCGTGCTTCATCTCCCCGGCGGGGTAGGCCTCGGCGTGGATGTAGCTGATCTCCTTGAGCTTTAAGGCCCCCTCGTGGGCGGTGGGGGCTTGCACGTGGCGGCCCAGGAAGAGGAAGTCCTGGGCCTGGTGGTACTTTTCGGCGATGTGGGCCACGAGGGGCCGCTTCTCCAGGGCCTCCTCCACCAGGCGGGGGAGCTTGCGCATCTCCCGGATGAGGGCCTGGGCCGCCTCCCGGGAGAGGGTGCCCCGTCCCCGGCCAAAGCGCACCGCCAAAAGGGCCATGGCCGCCAGCATAGCGGTGTAGGCCTTGGTGGAGGCCACGCCGATCTCGGGCCCAGCGTGGATGTAAAGCACCTCCTCCACCTCCCGGGTGATGCTGGAGCCCTTGGCGTTGATAACCCCCAGGGTGCGGGCCCCCTTGGCCTTGGCCTCGCGGACGCCCTCCAGGGTGTCAATGGTCTCCCCGGACTGGCTGATGGCGATGGCCAGGGTCTTCCCGTCCACCACGGGGTCGCGGTAGCGGTACTCGCTCGCCACCTCCCATTCGGCGGGGAGGCGGGCCAGGATTTCCATGAGGTACTTGCCGTACCAGCCAGCGTAGGCGGCGGTGCCGCAGGCGAGGAACTGGACCCTTTCCACCTCCCTTGGGTCCAGGGCGAGGCCGAGCTCCACATCCCCTTCCTCCTCCCAAAGGCGCCCCCCCAGGGTGTTTTCCAGGACCCAAGGTTGCTCGTAGATTTCCTTGAGCATGTAGTGGGGGAAGCCGCCCTTTTCCGCCGCCTCGAGGGTCCAGTCCACCTCCACCACTTCCCGCGCCACCGCTTTCCCGGAAAGGTCGGTGATCTCCACCCCCTCCCGGGTCAAGCGCACCAGGTCGCCGTCGTGGAGGAAGATGACCCGGCGCGTGTAGGGGAGGAGGGCGGGTACGTCCGAGGCCAGGAAGTTCTCCCCTTCGCCCAGGCCCACCACCAGGGGGCTCACCGTGCGGGCGGCCACGATCTCCTCGTGGTCGCTGTGGGCCACCACCACGGCGTAGGCCCCCCGCACCTCCTTCAAGGCTTCCCGCAGGGCCTGGAAGAGGTCGCCCCGGTACTTCTCCTCAATGAGGTGGGCCAGGACCTCGCTATCCGTTTCCGAGGCGAAGCGGTGCCCCCGGGCCAGGAGGGCCTCCTTGAGCTCCAGGTAGTTCTCAATGATGCCGTTATGGATCACGGCGATTTTGCCGTCCTCCGTGGTGTGGGGGTGGGCGTTGGGGTCGGTGGGGGCCCCGTGGGTGGCCCAGCGGGTGTGGCCGACGCCCAAGGGGCCTTCCAGGCGCTCCTCCTTCAGGAGGGCCTCGAGGGCGGAAAGCTTCCCCGAGCGCTTGGCCACCTTAAGCCCTTCTTCCGTCTTCACCGCCACCCCGGCGGAGTCGTACCCCCGGTACTCCAGGCGCTTTAGGCCGTCCAGCAGAATGTCTGTGGCGTTTCTAAAACCCACGTAGCCGACGATGCCGCACATGAGGCTCCTTAACCTATGGGCAAAGGGGCTGGTTTACCCCCTAGGCGACTTCCTTGCGCCCTGCCCCCCGGTTGTCCCCCCCTCACGGGGGCGGCTTTCCCGGAAGGCTTTGCTCAGGCGGGCGGGGCGGGCACACCCCGGGCGGCATCCGCGGATCCCTCGATCTTTCCCGGCCCTTGCCGGTAATCCCCTTGCGGGGTCCGCCACCTCGTGAGGTTCTTCCGAACCCCCTGCGCTTCCCGCCTTCCCAAGACCCATTTCACGCCAGGCTCCCACCTCCCTTCGCGGGAGTATAGCAAACCTAAAGGCGCCAGGGCTTGACAGGGTTTGTGTGAGGCTTTTATGATACCTGCGGATGCGGGGAAAACCGGCTCTTCTAGAGCTTAAGCCCTGCATCTAGGGGAAAGGCGGTTCGGAGAGGAAACGCGGAAACTCGCCCGCCCCGCCTTCCCCGAAAACCCTGAAGGGGGTGTACGGGAATATGAAGAAAAGGCTAGTGGTACTTCTGGCAGGGCTTTTGACCGTGCTCTCCATGGGCTTCGGTCTGGCCCAGTTCTCCGACGTGCCCGCTGGGCACTGGGCCAAGGAGGCCGTGGAGAGCCTAGCGGCCAAGGGCATCATCGTGGGCTTCCCTGACGGCACCTACCGGGGGAACGAAACGCTCACCCGCTACCAGGCCGCCCTCATCATCTACCGCCTCCTGCAGCAGATTGAGGAGGAGCTGAAGACCAAGGGCGAGTCCCCCACCATGGAGGCCATGTCCTCCGAGGACCTGGAGGCCCTGAAGAACGCTGTGCAGGAGCTCGCCGCTGAGCTCGCCGCCTTGGGCGTGCGGGTTTCCGCCCTCGAGGACAGCGCCGCCACCAAGGAGGACATCGCCCGCCTCGAGGCCATGATTGAGGAGCTCAAGGCCCAGCCGGCCCCTGAGCCCGGCATGGACCAGGCCGCCCTCCAGGACCTGGCCGACCGGGTGGAGGCCGCCTCCATCGCCGCCGACACCGCCCTGGCCCAGGCCCAGCAGCTGGCCGAGCAACTGGACGCCTTGGCCAAGGACGTGGAGGGCGTGAAGGGCGACGTGGCCGCCCTTCAAACCCAGGTGGAGGCCAACGCCCAGGCCATCCAGGCCCTGAACGAGCTCGCCGTCCTCCTCAACCAGGACGTGCTGGCCCTTCAGGACCGGGTCACCGCCCTGGAGAAGGGCCTGGCCGACCTCCAGGGGGCTGATGTTGAACAGTTTGCCTCCAAGGAGGACGTGGCCGCTGTCCAGGAGTTCGCCGCCGCCCTCCGCTCTGACCTGGTGGGGCTTTCCGAGAAGGTGGGGGCCCTCACCGAGCGGGTTTCCGGCCTCGAGGGGCAACTCAAAGAACTCTCCAAGGTGCAGTACTCCATCTCCGGCAGCCTTACCGCCACGGCGGGCTTGCGGTACTTCACCCAGGGTAGCACGGCCTTTGACTGGGACCGTCTCTTCCCGGGGAGCGTCTTCTCCACGGGGCAGTTCGGCAGTGCCTCTTACGCTTCTAGCAGGGTTGCTTTGGAGGAAGGGGCTGACAACCTCTTCCGCGGGAATGCCACGCTGACCCTAGGGGTGAAGAACAACACTCCCGCCGCTACCGGTGTGGCGGTGAGCGAGGCTTCTGCCGCCTTTGGGGTGCGGGTCTACGACACGAGCCTCGTTCCTACCCCTACCGTGCGTCTGGATGCGGTGAGCGTGAAGGGTGAGGTGGACGGCCAGCCCTTCAGCGTGGCCTATAGCCGGGTGGCGAGCAAGTTCAAGTTCAACGACTACCTCTTCGCCAACGACGCCGAGGGCGGTGTTGCCCACTACCGCCAGGGCGTGGTGGCCACCTTCTCGGGCACCAACCTGCCCTTTAGCCCTGAAGTCACCCTCGTGGGGGGTGTGGCGGGGCCGGGCTCTCCGGCGGACGCAGCGCCTGCCATCAACGGCAACTACTTCGGCATTCGCACGGTGCTCAAGCCCCTCCAGGGCGCAAGCCTTGGCCTGAACTACGCCCTCAACGTGGGTATCCGCTCCGCCATTGGGGCCGATGCCAGCCTGGAGCTTGGCCCTGCCAAGCTCTCCGGGCTCTGGGTGAGCTCCAAGACCCTGGGCCTCGGCGAACCCTTCACCGCCTACTTTGACAGGAACCGCTCCAGCTGGGCCTACTACGGCGAGGCCGAGGTGAACCTGGGCTCCGTGAACCTCTCCGCCAACTACCGGGCCGTGGACACCGAGTACGCCGACGGCCAGGCCAGCATGTCCGAGAACGAGGACGCCAACTACTACGGCGAGAATATCTCCACGGTCCCCTACGGCTACGACACCCGGGGCTTCGGCGTGGAGGCCAAGGCCAGCGTGGGCCCGGTGGGGGTGGAGGCTTACCTGGACAGCGCCCGGGGCTACAACGACGCTGCCAACTCCAATACCAACGACATCGCCTTCGGCCTTGCGGCCAAGGTTTCCCTCTTCCGCGGCTTCAGCCTCACGGGCTACTTCAACCGGGCTTGCGACAACGCCACCAGCCCCACCGCCTTCGGCTGCACGGGCGGTACCCAGAGGGACTTCTTGAATTCTGGCTCGGATTACTTCCTCAACAACCCTACCCAGCGCTACTCCTCCAGCTTCGGCGCCCGCTTGGAGCACAAGGCCGACGCCGAGGATGCCCTGATCAAGGGGCTTTCCGTGGTGGCCCAGTACACCCGCTTCACCGTGAGCAACCACAACGACTTCCAGGTGGCCGCCTTCTTCGCCCAGCCCATGGCCCTTGGCCCCATCAAGGCTCAGCCTGGGGTCCGCTTCCACTACTTTGACGATGGTACTGGCGGCGGCAACCTGGACTACAGCGCCCTTAAGGCGGGCGTGCGGCTCAGCACCGACCCCTTGGCCCTGCCCTTCAAGCCAAGCTTGAGCGCCGACGCTGCTTACCGCTCCACCCGCTTTGGCGGCGGTGCCCGCGCGGGCGAGGTCTACGGCCGGGCTGGGCTCACCCTGAATGAGCTCTTCGCTCCTGGCCTCAGCTTCACCGTGGCGGGGGCCATCTACGGGGCTTGGAACGTGGCCCAGGGTGCGGGGGGTCTCATCACCGTGGGCGCTGGGGAGAACGCCTTCTCCTACGACCGCGACCGCCTCTTCGCCAGCCCGGGTGGCACGGGTGCTCCCACGGCTTCCTTCGGCAGCAACTCGGGCTCTGTGGAAGGCCTCTACGGGGAGCTTAAGTACTACGACCTCTCTGTGGCGGGCGGTTACTTCCGCCTCCGCCAGGGCCAGGCCAACTCCCCCTTCGGGGGCACGGTGGACACCGT
Source organism: Thermus sp. 2.9 (assembly GCF_000794385.1). GTDB lineage: Bacteria > Deinococcota > Deinococci > Deinococcales > Thermaceae > Thermus > Thermus thalpophilus. Next base: position 54,491 of record NZ_JTJB01000036.1, on the reverse strand, counting down.
GGCCAAGGCCTTCCGTGTGAGCTACACCGTGAAGTTCTAAGGGCTCCTTGGGCCCTTCCCCCCGCCCCTGGGCGGGGGGTTTTCCTTTGCCCTAAACTAAGGGGATGACCTTCCGCTACCGGGGTCCCGAACCCAAGGGGGACCAGCCCAAGGCCATCGGGGAGCTGGTGGCAGCTTTAAGAGATGGAGAGCGCTACCTGACCCTCCTCGGGGCCACGGGCACGGGGAAGACGGTGACCATGGCCAAGGTCATAGAGGCCCTGGGCCGCCCCGCCTTGGTCCTCGCCCCCAACAAGATCCTGGCGGCGCAGCTCGCCGCGGAGTTCCGGGAGCTTTTCCCGGAGAACGCCGTGGAGTACTTCATCAGCTACTACGACTACTACCAGCCCGAGGCCTACGTGCCGGGGAAGGACCTCTACATAGAGAAGGACGCCAGCATCAACCCCGAGATTGAGCGCTTAAGGCACTCCACCACCCGAAGCCTCCTCACCCGGCGGGACGTGATCGTGGTGGCCTCGGTTTCCGCCATTTACGGCCTGGGGGATCCCAGGGAGTACCGGGCGCGGAACCTGGTGGTGGAGCGGGGGGCGGTCTACCCGCGGGAGGCGCTCTTGGAGCGCCTCTTAGAGCTGGGCTACCAGCGGAACGATATAGACCTTGCCCCCGGGCGCTTTCGGGCCAAGGGGGAGATCCTGGAGATCTTCCCCGCCTATGACACCGAGCCCATCCGGGTGGAGCTATGGGGCGACGAGGTGGAGCGCATCAGCCAGGTCCACCCCGTCACCGGGGAAAGGCTTCGGGATCTTCCCGGCTTCGTGCTTTTCCCCGCCACCCACTACCTCTCCCCGGAGGGCCTCGAGGAGATCCTGAAGGAAATAGAAAAGGAGCTCTGGGAAAGGGTCCGCTACTTTGAGGAGCGGGGAGAGCCCCTCTACGCCCAGCGCCTCAAGGAGCGCACCCTTTACGACCTGGAGATGCTCCGGGTCATGGGCACCTGCCCGGGGGTGGAGAACTACGCCCGCTACTTCACGGGCAAGGCCCCGGGGGAGCCCCCTTACACCCTTTTGGACTACTTCCCCGAGGACTTTCTGGTCTTCCTGGACGAGTCCCACGTCACCGTGCCCCAGCTCCAGGGCATGTACCGGGGGGACTACGCCCGCAAGAAAACCCTGGTGGACTACGGCTTCCGCCTGCCCAGCGCCCTGGACAACCGCCCCTTGCGCTTTGAGGAGTTCTTGGAACGGGTTTCCCAGGTGGTTTTCGTCTCCGCCACCCCGGGGCCCTTTGAGCTAGAACATTCGGGCCGCGTGGTGGAGCAGATCATCCGTCCCACGGGGCTCCTGGACCCCTTGGTGGTGGTGAAGCCCACGGAGAACCAGATCCTGGACCTCATGGAGGGCATCCGGGAACGGGCGCAAAGGGGCGAGCGCACCCTGGTCACGGTGCTCACGGTGCGCATGGCGGAGGAGCTCACGAGCTTTCTGGTGGAGCACGGCATCCGCGCCCGCTACCTCCACCACGAGCTGGACGCCTTTGAGCGCCAGGCCCTGGTCCGCGACCTCCGGCTAGGCCACTACGACTGCCTGGTGGGGATCAACCTTCTGAGGGAGGGGCTGGATATCCCCGAGGTCTCCTTGGTGGCCATCCTGGACGCCGACAAGACGGGCTTCCTAAGGAGCGAGCGAAGCCTCATCCAGACCATCGGCCGGGCGGCGCGGAACGCCCGAGGGGAGGTCTGGCTCTACGCCGACCAGGTGTCCGAGGCCATGGAAAGGGCCATCGCCGAGACCAACCGCAGGCGGGCCATCCAGGAGGCCTACAACCGGGAGCACGGCATCGTGCCCCAAACGGTGCGGAAGGAGGTGCGGGCGGTGATCCGCCCCGAGGGGTACGAGGAGGCCCCCCTGGAGGAAGGGCTTCCGGCGGAGGACCTTAAGGAGCGCATCGCCGAGCTGGAGCTCGCCATGTGGCAGGCGGCGGAGAGCCTGGACTTTGAGCGGGCGGCCCGGCTTAGGGATGAGCTTCGGGCCCTCGAGGCCCGCCTCCAGGGCCTCAGGACCCCTGAGCCGGTGCCGGGGAAAAAGCGGCGTAGGCGGCGCCCTTGACGCTTAGGGGGGAGCCTGGTATAGTGCTCCTTGCGGCCGGTCCGCGGTAGCTCAGCTGGTAGAGCGGCCGGCTGTTAACCGGTTGGTCGCAGGTTCGAGTCCTGCCCGCGGAGCCAGGTGGGGGCCTTCGGGCCCCCTGGGTCTTTTATTTGGGGAGAGGAGGGGGTATAATCTTCCCTCGTGCGGCCTGCCGGGCCCGGAAAGGAGGTGAAGATGCGCAGGTACGAGGTGAACATCATCCTTAACCCCAGCCTGGACCAAAGCCAGCTCGCCCTGGAGAAGGAGATCATCGGGAGGGCCCTCGAGGCCTTTGGGGCGCAGGTGCTGAAGGTGGAGGAATGGGGGGTGCGGCGCCTGGCCTACCCCATCGCCAAGGACCCCCAAGGGTATTTCCTCTTCTACCAGGTGGAGATGCCCGAGGACCGGGTGAACGACCTAGCCCGGGAACTCCGCATCCGCGACAACGTGCGCCGGGTCATGGTGGTTAAGGCCCAGGAGCCCCTCCTTAGCAAGGCGTAAACTTTTGACATGGCAAGAGGCCTGAACCGCGTATACCTCATCGGCTCCCTCACCTCCCGGCCCGACATGCGCTACACCCCGGGGGGGCTCGCCATCCTGGAGCTCAACCTGGCCGGGCAGGACACCCTTTGGGACGAGTCCGGCCAGGAGCGGGAACTCCCCTGGTACCACCGGGTGCGGCTTCTGGGCCGCCAGGCGGAGATGTGGGGGGATGTTTTGGAGAAGGGCCAGCTCCTCTTCGTGGAGGGAAGGCTGGAATACCGCCAGTGGGAGCGGGACGGGGAGAAGCGGAGCGAGCTCCAGGTGCGGGCCGACTTCATTGACCCCTTGGACGCCCGCGGGCGGGAAACCCAGGAGGACGCCCGCAACCAGCCCAGGCTCCGCCACGCCCTGAACCAGGTGGTCCTCATGGGCAACCTCACCCGCGACGCCGAGCTCCGCTACACCCCCCAGGGGACGGCGGTGGCCCGGCTGGGCCTGGCGGTGAACGAGCGCCGCCGGGGGCCGGGGGCCGAGGAGGAAAAAACCCATTTCATAGAGGTTCAGGCCTGGCGCGAACTGGCCGAGTGGGCCGGGGAGCTCAGGAAGGGCGACGGGCTTTTGGTGATCGGCCGTTTGGTGAACGACTCCTGGACGAGCTCCAGCGGGGAAAGGCGCTTCCAGACCCGCGTGGAAGCCCTCCGCTTGGAGCGACCCACCCGTGGGCCTGCCCAGACCGGCGGAAGCAGGCCCCAACCGGTCCAGACGGGTGGGGTGGACATTGACGAGGGACTCGAGGACTTCCCGCCGGAGGAGGATCTGCCGTTTTGAGCACGAAGAACGCTAAACCCACCAAGAAGGAGGCGCAGCGGCGCCCCTCCCGGAAGGCCAAGGTGAAGGCCACCCTGGGAGAGTTTGACCTGAAGGACTACCGGAACGTGGAGGTTCTGAAGCGGTTCCTGTCGGAGACGGGGAAGATCCTTCCCCGCCGCCGCACGGGGCTTTCCGCCAAGGAGCAGCGGATCCTGGCCAAGACCATCAAGCGGGCCAGGATCCTGGGGCTTCTTCCCTTCACGGAGAAGCTGGTGCGCAAGTAGGGGGTGGAGATGAAGGTCATCCTGCTGGAACCCCTGGAGAACCTGGGCGACGTGGGCCAGGTGGTGAACGTCAAGCCCGGCTACGCCAAGAACTACCTCCTTCCCCGGGGCCTGGCGGTCTTGGCCACGGAGAGCAACCTGAAGGCCCTGGAGGCCAAGATCCGCGCCCAGGCCAAGCGCCTGGCGGAGCGCAAGGCGGAAGCGGAGCGGCTTAAGGAGATCCTGGAAAACCTCACCCTCACCATCCCGGTGCGGGCGGGGGAGAACAAGATCTACGGCTCCGTGACCGCCAAGGACATCGCCGAGGCCCTGGCCCGCCAGCACGGCATCACCATTGACCCCAAGCGCCTCGCCCTGGAGCGGCCCATCAAGGAACTCGGGGAGTATGTCCTCACCTACAAGCCCCACCCCGAGGTGCCCATCCAGCTCAAGGTGAGCGTGGTGGCCCAGTAGGGGCGAAGCCCGGCAGGCCGCAGGGCGGGGGAAGCCCCGCCCTTTAGCTTTGTAGCCAGGCTGGGCCGAGCTCCTCGAGGCGGGCCACCCCCATGAGGGCCAAGGTGAGCTCCACCTCCGCCAGGAAGTGGTCCAAGAGGGCCCCCACCCCTTCCTCCCCCTTCAGGGCCAGGGCGTAGACGTAGGGCCGCCCCAGCCCCACCGCCTTGGCCCCCAGGGCCAGGGCTTTGACCGCGTCCGCCCCGGTGCGGACGCCGCTATCCATCAGAACGGGGACCTTGCCCTCGGCCGCTTCCACCGCCAGGGGAAGGGCCTTTAGGGCGGCTATGCTCCCGTCCACCTGCCGCCCTCCGTGGTTTGAGACGTAGACCCCGTCCACCCCGAGGGCCACCGCCTTGGCCACGTCCTCGGGGTGGAGGAGGCCCTTGAGGAGGAGGGGAAGGGAAGTGGCCTCCCGCACCCGGCGCACCTCCTCCCAGGAGAGCTCGGGGAAGGAGTAGGTGGCCACGAAGCGGCGCACCGCCTTTTGCATCTGGGTGAGGCTTAGGCCGAAGCGCCTCCCCGTCCGCCGGAGGGCGAGGAGGTTCTTGAGGAGGGCCAAGGTGGGCCTGGGGCGCAGGGCAGGCCCCTCCAGGGGTTCTTCCAAGGCCCTTAGGAAGGCGGGGTCGGTGAGGTAGATGGCCAGGCCCTGCCCCTTGAGGAAGGGGAGGTGGCCTAGGGCGAGGTCCCTAGGGCGCCAGCCGAGCTGCACCGTGTCCACGGTGAGGACCACCCCGGCGCACCCTGCTTGCTCCGCCCGCCGGAGGAAGCTTTCCACCACCCGGGGGTCGGTGGAGTGGTAGAGCTGGAAGAAGACCAGGGCCTCGGGGTTCACCCCTTTGGCGGCTTCCACCACCCGCTCCAAGGGTGGGAGGCCTGGTTGGAGACCATGAGGGGGATTCCCCTCCGGGCCGCGGCCCGTGCCGCCGCCAGCTCCGCCTGGGGGTGGGCGAGTTCCAAAACGCCGATGGGGGCGAGGAAGAGGGGGGCGGACCAGGTCTTGTGCCAAAGGATGGTTTTGAGGTCCGGGGGCGGGACCCCCCGGAGCATCCTGGGCCAGAGGGCGATCTCGGTGAAGGCCTTTCGGTTTTGCACCATGGTGGCCTCCGCGCCCGCCCCGCCCGCCACGTAGGCGAAGGCCTCGGGGGACATGCGCTTTTTCGCCGCCTCCTCCAGGGCCTCGGGGTGCAGGGGCAAAGGCGGCCTTTCCCCCAGGAAGCCCCGCAGGTAGATGGCCTGTTGCACGCTTCTTCCCCACATGGGTTTGCCCGGATTATACTCCGTCCAATGGAAGGCAAGTGCTCATCACCGGGGCGCAGACTTGACCTATATGCGGCTCCTGGAGTAAAGAGGGGGCATGACCCTGCGCGAAGCCCTGTCCCAGATCCCCGACCCCCGGGCCCGCAACCGGCAGTACCCCCTTTGGGGCCTCCTGGCCCTCATCCTGGTGGCTTTTCTTTCCCGCGTGGACTCCCTGAGGGGCGTGGAACGCTTCGCCCGCGCCAACCCCCACCTCTTGCCCCACCTGGGCCTGCGCAAGGCCCCAGGCCACACCGCCATCACCCTTCTCCTTCACCGCCTGGATCCTGAAAAGCTCCAAGCGGCCCTCCTCCAGGTCTTCCCCGAAGCCGACCTTGGGGAAGTCCTGGTGGTAGACGGGAAGCACCTGCGGGGAAGCGGCAAGGGGAAAAGCGCCCAGGTGAAGCTGGTGGAGGTCCTGGCCCTGCACCTCCATACCACCCTGGCCCAGCCCGGGCGGAGGGGAGGGAGGACCAAGCCCTTTTGGAGCTCCTGGACCGCCTGGGGGCGGAGGGGCTCAAGGGGAAGGTGGTGGTGGGGGACGCGGGGTACCTGTACCCGGAGTTAGCGGGGAAGGTGGTGCAAAAAGGGGGGCGTACCTCTTTGTCCTGAAGGCTAACCAGGGGGAACTTTTGGAGTGGGCCTTGGAGGTGTTCAAGGGCATGGAGGAGAGGCGGCTTCCTGGCGAGACCGAGGCGGTGTGGAATCTGGTGCGGGATGGGGAGGTGTGGACCTACCGGGTTTGGGCTTCCCCCTACCTGCCGGAAGAGGTGCGGGCCTTCCCTGGGGCCAGGCAGGTGGTGCGGATGGAGCGGGAGGTGAGGCACAAGGGGACGGGGGAGGTGCGGCGGACGGTGAGCTACGCCCTCACCAGCTTGGGGCCGGAGGTGGCGGAGGCGAGGCGGCTTGGGGAGCTTCTCCTTTACCGGTGGGAGGTAGAGAACCGGTCCTTTTGGGTACGGGACGTTCTCCTCCACGAGGATGCCTGCCAGGTGCGGGGGGTGGGGGCACAGGTCTTGGCGGCCCTCCGGGCCTTTCTGGTCTCCATGCTTCACCGCCAAGGGGTCAGGGAGAAGAAGGCGGCCTTGGAGGCCTTCTCCTTCAACCCCCTCTCCGCCCTGCGCTTCCTGGGGCTCTATGCGGTATAGCGGTCAAGTTGCACCGGGCGGAAGCGGCATCGGCCGGGCCACGGCGAGGCTTCTTTGCCAAAGGGGCTATCGCGTCTACGGCGGGGTGCGGCGGGAGGAGGAGGCGGAGGCCCTAAGGGCGGAGGGGATCACCCCCCTTCTCCTGGACGTGACCCGGGAGGAGGACCTGGCGAGGGCCCGGGAGGCCTTGCAGGAGGGGCTCTATGGCCTCTTGGCCAACGCCGGCGTGGCGGTGGCTGGGCCCTTGGAGCTTGTGCCCGTGGCTGCTTTTCGCGAGGCTCTGGAGGTGAACGTCCTCGGGGCCTTCGCCACGGTGAAGGCCTTTTTGCCCTCCTTGCGCCAAAGCCGGGGGCGGGTGGTCCTCATGGGCTCGGTCTCGGGCCTGGTGGCCCTGCCCCTCATGGGGCCCTACGCCGCCAGCAAGTTCGCCCTCGAGGCCCTGGCGGACGCCCTCAGGGTGGAGCTTTCCCCTTTTGGCGTCCGGGTTTCCCTCATTGAGCCCGGCTCCGTGGCCACCCCCATCTGGGAGCGCTCCCTAAAGCGGGCCGAGGCCTACCTGGAACCCCCTCCCCCGGGCACCGAAGGGGTTTATGGCCGCTATCTGGAGGTGGCCCGGCGGCTAGCGGAAAGGAACGCCCAAAGGGGCCTTCCCCCCGAGAGGGTGGCGGAGGCGGTGCTGAAGGCCCTGGAGAGCCCGAACCCCAAGGCCCGCTACCTGGTGGCCCACCCGGCCCGCATCCGGGAAACCCTTCTTTTGAGGCTCCTTCCCGCCCCCTGGCGGGACCGCCTCATCGCCCGCTTCCTCTCGTAGTGTGCCCTGGGCCTTGGGCCCTTGGGGGCTTCGGGGGTATCCTTAGGGACGTGGAGTTCCGGGTGGAAGACCTCGGCCTGGTGCCTTACGGGGAGGCCTGGGCCTACCAGAAGGCGGTGCACCGGGAGGTGGTGGCGGGGAAGCGTCCCCCCACCCTCCTCCTCCTGGAGCACCCCCGGGTCATCACCTTAGGCCGCAAGGCCACGGGGGAGAACCTCCTCTTTCCCGAGGGTTGGTACCGGGAAAGCGGCTTTGAGCTCTACTGGGTGGAGCGGGGCGGGGACGTGACCTACCACGGCCCAGGGCAGCTGGTGGGCTACCCCATCTTCCCCGTGGGGCGGGAGGTGCGCCGCTTCCTGCGGCAGATTGAGGAGGCTATCGTCCGGGTGGCCCGGGCCTACGGCATCGCGGCCTACCCCACCCCCGGGTACGCCGGGGTCTGGGTGGGGGAGGATAAGCTTTGCGCCATCGGGGTGGCGGTGAAGGAGGGGGTGAGCTTCCACGGCTTCGCCCTGAACGTCTCCACCGACCTCAACGACTTCAGCGTCATCGTCCCCTGCGGCCTAAAGGGTAAGGGGGTCACCTCCTTGGAAAGGCTTTTGCGGCGGAAGGTGCCCATGGAGGAGGCCAAGGCCAAGGTGGTGGAGGCCTTCGCCGAGGTGTTCGGCCTGGTGCCCAGGTGGGAGAGGAACGCGAGCCATGAAGCCCAAGTTTGAGGTGGTGGAGCTTTTGGCCCCCTCGGGGGAGGTGGTGGAGCTCAAGGTGGTGAAGCGGGGCCTGGCCCAGGCCCGGCCCGAGCCCGTGGACCGGAACAAGCCCGCTTGGCTTCGCGCCACCTTGCCCACGGGGGCCAAGTACCAAGCCCTGAAGCGCACGGTGGAGGAGCTGAGGCTTCACACCGTGTGCCAGGAGGCCCTATGCCCCAACGTGGGGGAGTGCTGGACCCACGGCACCCTCACGGTGATGATCCTGGGGGATATCTGCACCCGGGCCTGCAAGTTCTGCGCCGTGCACACGGGGAACCCCAGGGGCCTGGTGGACCTCGAGGAGCCCAGGCGGGTGGCGGAGGCCATCGCCCGGCTCGGCATCCGCTATGTGGTCCTCACCAGCGTGGACCGGGACGACCTGCCCGATGGGGGGGCCGCCCACTTCGCCGCCACCATCCGGGCCATCAAGGAGAGGGCGCCTGGGGTCCTGGTGGAGGCCCTCACCCCCGACTTCCAAGGGGACCTGAAGGCGGTGGAAACGGTTTTGGATGCGGGCCCTGAGGTCTACGCCCAGAACCTGGAAACGGTGCGCCGCCTCACCCCCAAGGTGCGGGACCCCCGGGCGGGGTACGATCAGACCCTAAAGGTCCTGGCCCACGCCAAGCGGTACAGGCCCCAGGTCCTCACCAAGTCCAGCCTGATGCTGGGCTTAGGGGAGACGGAGGAGGAGATCTTGGAGGCCATGCGGGACCTCCGGGCGGCGGGGGTGGACATCCTCACCTTGGGCCAGTACCTGCGGCCCACCCCGGCCCACCTGCCCGTGGAGCGTTACGTGCCCCCCGAGGACTTCAAGAAGTACGAGGCCTGGGGGTACGGGCTCGGCTTCAAGGAGGTCTTTTCCGGGCCCTTGGTGCGAAGCTCCTACCGGGCGGACCGGGTCTTCCTCGAGGCCACCTCCCGGTAAAATCCCGCCGTGGAAAAGCCTTCCCCCTACCTCTTCCTCCTGGACCTTCTGGCCCTCCTCCTCTTCGCCGCCTTGGGGCTTCTTTCCCACGGCCAGGCGGTGACCCTGGCGGGCCTTGCCCGCAACGTCCTCCCGGTGCTTTTCGTCTGGATGCTCCTTTCCCCCTTCCTCGGCACCTACCGGAGGCCCAGCTGGCGCAACCTCCTCCTCACCTGGCTCCTCGCCTTCCCCAGCGGGCTATGGCTTCGGCAGATGGTCCTTGGGGGGAGCTTCGGGCTGGGGTTTTTCGTCTTCCTGGGGGTGGCCATGGCCTTTAGCCTCATCTTCCTCCTCCTCCTCCGAGGCCTCGCCAAGCTCCTCAGGCTCTGGTAAAAAAGGGGCATGGAGAAGGTGGCCTTCCTCGGGCTTGGGGCCATGGGCTACCCCATGGCGGGGCATCTGGCCAAGCGCTTTCCCACCCTGGTCTGGAACCGGACCTTCGCCAAGGCCCTGCGGCACCAGGAGGAGTTCGGCTCCGAGGCCGTGCCCTTGGAGCGGGTGGCGGAGGCGAAGGTGATCTTCACCTGCCTGCCCACCACCAAGGAGGTGGCGGAGGTGGCGGAGGCCCTCCTGCCCCACCTCAGGCCCGGCGCCTACTGGGTGGACGCCACCAGCGGCGAGCCCGAAGGGAGCCGACGCCTGGCGGAGCGGCTTGGGGAAAGGGGGGTCACTTACCTGGACGCCCCCGTCTCCGGGGGCACGGCGGGGGCGGAGCGGGTACCCTCACGGTGATGATGGGAGGCCCCAAGGAGCGTGGAGCGGGTGAAGCCCTTTTTGGCCTACGCCGGCAAGGTGGTCCACGTGGGCCCCGTGGGGGCGGGGCACGCGGTGAAGGCCATCAACAACGCCCTTTTGGCGGTGAACCTCTGGGCGGCGGGGGAGGGGCTCGTGGCCCTGGTGCGGCAGGGGGTTTCCGCGGAAAAGGCGTTAGAGGTGATCAACGCCTCCAGCGGCCGCTCCAACGCCACGGAGAACCTCATCCCGGAGAGGGTCCTCACCCGGGCCTTCCCCAAGACCTTCGCCCTGGGGCTTTTGGTGAAGGACCTGGGCATCGCCATGGGGGTGCTGGAGGGGGCCAGGGACCCAAGCCCCCTTCTCCGCCTCACCCGGGAGGTCTACGAGATGGCCAAGCGGGAGCTTTCCCCCGAGGCGGACCATGTGGAGGCCTTAAGGCTCCTGGAGCGTTGGGCCGGGGTGGAGATCCGCTAAGGCTAGCGGTTCAGGATGTGGATGGCCTCTTTGTGGAAGGCCTCCGCCGCCTCCATGAGCCCTTCGGAAAGCGTGGGGTGGGCGTGGACGGTGAGGGCCAGGTCGGAGACCGTGGCCGCCATCTCCAGGGCCAAGGTGGCCTCGGCGATGAGCTCCCCCGCCTGGGGGCCCACGATGAAGACGCCAAGGAGGAGGTCCGTTTCCTCGTCCCCCACCACCTTGATGAGCCCCTCCGTGGCCCCCAGGGTGAGGGCCCGGCCGCTGGCGGAAAAGGGGAACTTGCCCACCCTCACCCGGTAGCCCGCCCGCTTGGCCTCCTCCTCCGTGAGGCCCACCCCCGCCCACTCGGGGGAGGTGTAGACCACGCTGGGGATTTGGTAATCAAAGGCGGCGTCCTTGCCGGCGGCGTTCTCCGCGGCCACCAGCCCCTCCTTCATGGCCTTGTGGGCGAGGAGGGGGGGCCGGGCCACGTCCCCGATGGCGTAGACCCCGGGGGCGGTGGTTTCCATCCTGGCGTTCACCTGGACGAAGCCCTTGGCGTCCAGGGCCACGCCCGCTTTTTCCAGGTTCAGGCCCTCGGTGCGGGGCTTGCGGCCCACCGCCACCAGGATCTTGTCCACCACGATCTCTTCCCCCCCGCCTCCCTGGGCGGCCTCGAGGCGCACGTGGAGGCCGTCCTTCTTCTTCTCGTAGCCCACGGCCTTGGTGCCCGTGCGCACCCGGATGCCCTCCTTCTCCAGGGCCCGGCGGAGGAGGGCCGCGGTTTCCGGGTCGCCCGCGGGGAGGATCTCTGGCATGTATTCAATGAGGGTCACCTGGGCCCCTAGGCGGTGGTAGACCTGGCCGAGCTCCAGCCCCACCGCCCCGCCCCCGATCACGAGGAGGCGCCCAGGGATCCCCTCCTCCACCCGCAGGGCCCGGGTGGAGTCCCAGACGTCCTCGCCAAAGGGAAAACCCGGGAGGCTTGCGGGCTCGCTCCCCGTGGCCAGGATGACGCTTTTGGCCCCGTAGCGTTCCCCGTTCACCTCTATTTCCTTGGGCCCGGCAAAGCGGGCGAAGCCCCGCACAAGCTCCACCTTGTTCCCCTTGAGGAGGGTGGCCACCCCCCCGGTGAGCTTCTTCACCACGCTTTCCCGCCAGGAGCCGAGCTTTTTAAGGTCTAGCTCCGGGGCCGCCTTTAGGCCGAAGCCCTCCCCCACCTTGAGGTGGTGCAGGGTTTCCGCGGCGTGGAGGAGGGCCTTGGTGGGAATGCAGCCCACATTCAGGCACACCCCCCCCACCTCGGCGGCCTCCACCGCCAGGACCTTCAGGCCGAGCTGCGCTCCCCTGATGGCGGCGTGGTAACCCCCTGGTCCCGTGCCGATGACGATGAGGTCGTAAGCATCCATGGCGCTATCCTACATTTCCAGAAGGAGGAGGTCGGGGTTTTCCAAAAGCCGGATCACTTCCCGGGTGAAGAGGGCCGCCTCGGCCCCGTCCACCAGGCGGTGGTCAAAGGAGAGGGAGAGGAACATGATGTCCCGCGCCTGGATGGAGCCATCCGGCATAACCCAAGGCCGCTTGCGGATGGAGTGGACGCCCAGGATGGCGGCGTCCGGCAGGTTGATGATGGGGAAGCTCAAGGTGGCCCCCACGGAGCCGATGTTGGTGATGGTGAAGCTGGAGCCCGACACCTCCTCGGGGCTTAGGCGCCCTTCCCGGGCCTTGGCGGAGAGCTCAGCGATGGCCTGGGCCAGTTCCAGGACGCTCTTGCGGTCGGCGTCCCGCACCACGGGCACCACCAGGCCCCGCTCCGTGGCCACCGCCAGGCCGATGTGGTAGTAGCGCTTGTAGACGATTTCCTGCCTTTCCTCGTCCAGGCTGGTGTTGAGCATGGGGTACTTCTTCAGGGCCCGCACCACCGCCTTGACGATGAAGGGCAGGTAGGTGAGCTTGACCCCTTGGGCCTCCGCCTCGGGCTTGAGGCGCTCCCTTAAGGCCACCAGCTCCGTGAGGTCCGCCTCGTCCACGTTGAGGGTGCGCACGGTGTAGAGGTGGCTTTGCCAAAGCCCCTGGGCGATGGCCCGGCGCACGCCCCTTAAGGGCGCGCGCTCCTCCAGGTGCTCGTAGCCCTTGGGCGGGGCGTAGCGGGGGGGTGGGGGAAGGGGGTGGGGGAGGGGGCTTCCTGGGGAGTGGGGGCCGCCTTCTTGGCCGCGTAGGCCCGCACGTCCTCCACCCGCACCCGCCCCAAGGGCCCCGAGCCCGGCACCTCCTCAATGGGGATGCCCAGCTCCCGCGCCAGTTTCCTGGCGGCGGGCACGGCCAGGATCCGGCCTTGGGGCCTGGCCTCCTCCTGGGGCTTGGCCTGGCTCAGGAAGGGGTTTTTCACCGCCACCTGCGTGGGGTCGGGCTTGAAGAGGGAGAGGTCTTCCCTCTCCTCTGGGGTCGGAAGCCCCGGCTCCACGATGGAGCGCTCCTCCACCGCCTGCACCGGGGCCGCCGCCTCGTGGGGTTCGGCGACGAGGGCGATGGGGGCGTGGACCTTCACCACCTCCCCCTCCTTGGCCAGCTTTTTGATGAGGACTCCCTCGTAGGGGGAGGGAAGTTCCACCGTGACCTTGTCCGTCATCACCTCCACGAAGGGCTGGTCCTTTTTGAGGTAGTCCCCTTCCTCCACCAACCACTTGAGGATCTCGCCTTCCACCACGCTTTCGGCGAGCTCGGGCATGAGGATCTCTTTGGGCATAGGTCTCCTTCAGTAGTCTAGCGCCCGCTTGGCGGCGTTGAGGATGCGGGTGACGCTGGGCAGGTAAAGCTTGTCCTGGGCGTAGGGGTAAGGGGTGTCAAACCCCGTGACCCGGATGGGGGGAGCGAGGAGCATGTCCAGGATGTCCTCGGCGATGGTGGCCGCCACCTCGCTCACGAAGCTGGCGTGCCTGGGGGCGTCGGAGACCAGGACCACCCGCCCCGTCTTGGCCACGGAGCTCATCACCGCCTCGTAGTCCCAGGGCATGAGGCTCCGTAGGTCCAGCACCTCGGCGGAAACCCCGGCCTTGGCAAGCTCCTCGGCGGCCTGGAGCACCTCGGGCATCACCGTGCCGTAGCCGATTAAGGTGAGGTCCTTGCCCTCCCGCCGCAGGGCCGCTTTGCCCAGGGGCAGGACATAGTCTTCCTCCGGCACCTCCTCCTTCACCGAGCGGTAGAGGCGCTTGGGCTCCAGGAAGACCACGGGGTCCTCGTCGCGGATGGCGGCCTTCAAGAGGCCCTTGGCGTCGTAGGGGGTGGAGACCGCCACCACCTTGAGCCCGGCGGTGTGGACGAAGTGGGCCTCGGGGCTTTGCGAGTGGTGGTGCCCGCCCTTCACCCCGCCCCCCGAGGGCATGCGGATGACCAGGGGAGCGGTGAACTGTCCCCCGGAGCGGTAGCGGAGCTTGGCCACCTGGCTCACCAGCTGGTCAAAGCCGGGGAAGATGTAGTCGGCGAACTGGATCTCCGCCACGGGCCTCAGGCCGTGGGCGGCCATGCCCAAGGCCGCCCCCACGATGGCCGCCTCGGAGAGGGGGGTGTCCATGACCCGGTCGGGGCCGTACTTCTGCAAAAGCCCCTCCGTCACCAAAAAGACCCCGCCCCTTTTGCCCACGTCCTCCCCCAGGACCACCACCCGGGGATCCTTGGCCATCTCCTCGTCCAGGGCCCGGTTGAGGGCCTGCACCATGGTCATGAGGGCCATGCCGCCTCCTAAAGCTCTTCCTTGAGGAGGGCCTCCTGGCGCTTTAGGTGCCAGGGCTTTTCCGCGAAGACGTCGTCAAACATCCACTCCGGGGGCACGGGGCCCGCTTCTTCCGCCTCCTTAAGCCCCCGTTCCAGTTCGGCGCGGATCTCCGCCTTCAGGTCCTCCTCCCATTCCAGGGTCCAGAGGCCTTGGGCCTCGAGGAAGCGCTGGAACCGGAGGATGGGGTCCCGCTTCCGCCAAGCCTCCACCTCCTCCCGGGGGCGGTAGCGGCTGTCGTCGTCGGCGGAGGAGTGGGGGCCGTAGCGGTAGACCCGAAGCTCCACAAGGCTTGGGCCTCCCCCCAGGCGGGCCCGCTCCACCGCCTCCTTCACCACGTAGTAGCTGGCCAGGACGTCCATCCCGTCCACCAGGTAGCCCAGGATGCCGAAGGCGTGGGCCTTCTCCGCCAGGGTGGGGCTATGGGTCTGGCGGGCGTAGTCCACGCTGATGGCGTAGAAGTTGTTCTCGGCGATGAAGACGGCGGGCGCTCCCTGCACGGCGGCGAGGTTGATGCCGGCGTACCAGTCCCCCTCGCTGGTGGCCCCGTCGCCGAAGGTGCAGACCGCCACCTGCCCCGTGCCCAAAAGCTTCATGCTGAGGGCGGCCCCCACGGCGGGAGGCACGTGGGAGGCGATGGGGCTCGCCACGGTGAAGTAGTTGAGGGGCTTGGAACCGGGGTGCTCTGGCATCTGGCGGCCCTTGTTGGGGTCGGCCCGGGTGGCCAGCATCTGGCCGAAGAGCTCCTTTATGGGGACGCCCAGGGCCAGGGCCAGGCCGTGGTCGCGGTAGTAGGGGAAGACCCAGTCAAAGCCGGGGCGGATGGCGTGGGCGATGGCCACCTGGGCCGCCTCATGGCCGGCGGCGGGGGCGATGAAGCTGGTCTTGCCGGTGCGGATGAGGATGGTGTAGCGCTCGTCCAGCATCCGGGCCGCCAGCATGTCCCGGTAGAGGCGGCGTAGCTTTTCCTCCCCCAAGTCCAGGGGAAACTCCCCTAGCCACTCCCCCTTCTCCCCGAGGAGCCTTATGGGCTCGGGGGTGAAGGGCTGGAACCTGCGGGTTTCCTTTACCATAGCACCCTCCTTGCGTGGCGCTTGTGGCGCCGGGAAGCCCGCCCTGGGTAAGGGCTTGGGCCTCCTTTTCGGGGGTGGGCTTGGCCCCACTTTCCCTTCGCCCCGAGTATACCCCGTTAGGATGGGGGTGTGCGCCTGCGGGTGGTGGCGGTGGGAAAGCCCAAGCTGGCCTACGCCCGGCTTGGGGTGGAGGAGTACGCCCGGCGGATTGGGCGGTACGCTCCCCTCGAGGTCCTCTTCGTCAAGGACGAGGACCTCCTTCCCAGGGCGGAGGGCCACCGCAAGGTGGTCCTGGACGAAAGGGGAAAGCTCCTTTCCACCGAGGGCTTCCTTAGGCTCCTCCAGGGGTGGGAAGGGGAAAAGGTGGCCTTCCTGGTGGGCGGGGCCGAGGGGCACAAGGAGGCGGTGCGGGAGGCGGCGGACTTCCTCCTCTCCCTTTCCCCCCTCACCCTGCAGCACGAGCTAGCCCTTTTGGTCCTGATGGAGCAGCTCTACCGGGTCCTCACCCTAAGGGCGGGCCACCCCTACCACCGGCCATGACCTACGAGGCCTTCGTGCGGCTTGTGGAGGGGCTTTGGGAGGAGATCCCGCCTGAGTTCAAGCGGGGCCTCCAGGGGGTGCACGTTTTCCCTGAGGCCAAGCCCGAGCCCGGGCTTCCCGGGGTGTGGCGGCTTGGGGAATACCTGGACCCCGGGCCTCCTAGCGCCTTGGGCGGCTTTGAGGGCCTCGGGCGGCACATCGCCCTCTATTACGGCTCTTTTCGGGCGGTGGCGGGGCCGGGGTTTGACTGGGAAGGGGAGGTGTGGGAAACCCTCCTCCACGAACTCCGCCACCACCTGGAGTCCTTGGCGGGGCGGGAGGACCTGGTGCGGGAGGACCTCAGGCGCCTGGACGCCTTTCGCCGGGGCGGGCCTCGGGGGGAAGGAGGCTAGGGGCCTCCCCCAGGGGCCGCCGCTCGGCGAAGCCCCCGGAAAGGGGGTGGTAGTGGGCCACCTCCGGCTCCCCCTCCTGCCAGCAGAGGAAGACCACCTCGCCCCCTACCCGGGCGGGGAAGTCCACCAGGCCCCGGTCCAGGTCCTTGAGGAGGACGCCTAAGGAGGCCAGGTGGCGGGCGTCCGCTTCCAGGGAGCCCAGGAGGAAGCGGGCTTCCTCCTCCAGGGCCCGCCGCTTTAGCCCCCGGGCCTCGGGGAGTTGGCTCTGAACCTCCTGGAGTTCGGTCCGGGCCTTGCGCATCTGGGCCAAAACCCGGCGGATCTCGGGCAGGAGGGCGTCCGCCTCTTCCTTGGTGAAGATGCGGGCGAACATACCTGCCCTAATCCTAGCACAAGATGTGAGGAAAATCTAAGCGTGGCTCACTCAAGGTCCAGGAGGACCACCTCCCCCGCCCCCACCCGCACCCCCCCCACCATGAGGCTCCCGTCGGGGAGGACGGCCTCCGCCACCCCCTCCACGGGGCCCTTGGAGGTTTCCACCCGCACCCGGCGCCCCAGGGTGTAGGAGGCCTGGGCGTAGCGGGGGAGGAAGGCTTCCGGGTCTTCCAAAAGGGGGAGGAGGGCCTCGAGGCGGGCCAGGAACCTTTCCAGGACCTCCCGCCGGGAAAGGGGGGTGAACTCCTGCAAAAAGGCCGCCCCTTCCGGGGCCCAGGCCACGTTCACCCCCACCCCCAAGAGGGCGTGGGCCACCTCCTCTCCCTCCGCCTTGGCCTCGAGGAGCACCCCGGCCAGCTTGCGGCCGTCGGGGCTCAGGAGGTCGTTGGGCCACTTGAGCCCCCCCACCCCCACCGCCTCATAGAGGGCGAGGCCCGCGAGGAGCGGGAGAAGCCCTAGGGCGGGGAGGGGGAGGCGGGGCCTTAGGAGGAGGGAAAAGGTGAGGCTTACCCCGGGGCGGCTTTCCCACGTCCTTCCCCGCCTGCCCCGGCCCCTTTCCTGGACTTCCGCCAGGACCAAGGCCCCCTCGAGGGCCCCCGCCTCGGCCCAGGCCCGGAGGGCGTCCTGGGTGCTCCCCACCCGGCCCAGGTAGCGGTAGGGCCTCCCGAGCCGCCCCGGGGGGTGGAAGAGGTGGGGGAGAGGGGTGCCGGGGAGGATGCGGTAGCCCTGCCGGCCCACCTCCAGGGGGAAACCCTCTTCCAAAAGCCGGTGCGCCTCCTTGGAGATGGCGGCCCGGCTCACCCCCAGGCGCCGGGCCAGGGCCTCGCCGCTTTGGAACTCCTCCGTGAGAAGGGAAAGGAGCGCCGGCATCTAGGCCAGTTCCACCTGGGAGAGGTCCCCAAGGATGAGGCGGTGGGCCCGGGGAAGGCCGTTACGGCTTTGCACCCTGGCCCCCACGCCCAGGATGCTCTCCTGGAGGCGCAGGGCCACGTCCTCTAGGGCGGCGTGGTCCTCGAGGATGGAGTACTCCACCTCCGAGCGCACCACCCGTGCCCCCGGCCCCAAGGAGGTGAAGGGCCCCACGTAGGCCTCCTCCACCACCGCCCCTTCCCCGATAAAGGCGGGGCCGATGACGGTGCTCCGGACCACCCTCGCCCCCTTCTCCACCACCACCCGGCCCGTGAGCTCGCTACCCTCCACCTCGCCCTCCACCCTGGGGGAAAGCTCCTCCAGGAGGAGGCGGTTGGCGTCCAGGAGGTCCTTGGGGCGGCCCGTGTCCTTCCACCAGCCCGTGACCTCCACCCCCACCACCCGCCGGCCCCGGTCAATGAGGCCCTGGATGGCGTCGGTGATCTCGTACTCCCCCCGGGCCGAGGGCTTGAGGTCCTGGATGACCTCCAAGACCTCGGGGGTGAAGACGTACACCCCAGCCACCGCCAGGTCCGAGGGGGGGTCTTTGGGCTTTTCCAAAAGGCGCACCACCCGGTCTCCTTCCAGCACCGCCACCCCGAACTGCCTGGGGTCTTCCACCCGCACCAGGGCGATCACCGCGCTCACCCCCTCCTGGAAGGCCTGAAGGAAGCATCGGATCCCCTTTTGGAAGAGGTTATCCCCCAGGTAGAGGACAAAGGGGCTATCCCCCAGGAAGCCCCGGGCCACCGCCACGGCGTGGGCCAGGCCCTGGGGCTCCTCCTGGAGGACGTAGCGCACGGGGTATCCCGATAGGGCCTCGCGGATGTCCTTTTCCGTTTCCGGGGAGACCACCACCCCAATTTCGTCCACCCCCGCTTCCCGCAGGTTTTCCACGGCGTAGTGGATGATGGGCCGGCCCGCCACCCGGATCACCGGCTTGGGACGGGTGTGGGTGAGGGGGCGGAGCCGCGTGCCCCGCCCGGCGGCCAGGATGAGCCCCTTCATGGGCCGAAGTATACCTCGTACAATGGAGTTGGACATGTCCAGCGCCCTCACCCGGGTGGCCTACGCCTACGATCGCCTCCGGGCCTACCCGCCCGAGGTGGCGGGCCGCATCGCCACCGCCATGGCCAACGCGGTCTCCGGCCGGGGGGAGGAGCCCGTCCTTTTGGAGCTCGGGGTGGGCACGGGGCGCATCGCCCTGCCCCTCATCGCCCGCGGCTTTCCCTACATCGCCTTGGACGTGAACCCCGCCATGCTGGAGGTCTTCCGCCAGAAGGCGGCGGGGGTGATGCGCAAGGTGCGGCTTTTGGAGGCGGACGCCCGGGCCATCCCCCTGCCGGGGGAGAGCGTCCACGGGGTCATCGTGGTCCACCTCTGGCACCTCCTTCCCGACTGGCCCAAGGCCTTGGCCGAGGCCCTAAGGGTGCTCAAGCCTGGGGGGGCCCTCCTGGAGGGGTGGGACCAGGTGGAAGCGGCGGAGGAGTGGGCCCTGCAGGAGCGCTGGCGGGCCTTGGTGGCGGAGGACGGCGTGCGGGTGGAAAGGGGCCTGCACCAAAGGCGCCTCGCCGAGGTGGAGGAAGCCCTGAAGCGGCTTGGCCTTAGGCCCAAGGCCCGCCAGGTGGTGGTCTGGCGGGAGGAGCGCACGGTGCGGGAGGCTTTGGAGGCCCTGGATGAGCGCCTCTACTCCTTCACCCAGGCCGTGCCCGAGGCGGTGCACGCCAAGGTGATGCCAAGGCTCAGGGCCTGGGCCGAGGCGGAGTTTGGCGGGCTAGACCGCTCCTTCACTCTGCAAAAGAGCTTTTTCCTGCGGGTGACCCGCCTGGGCTAGGTATCCTGGCCCTATGCGAAGGCTTACCGTGCGCACGCCCCAAGAGGGCCTGGTGAACATCACGGGGCTCGTGGAGGG
The DNA here is from genome assembly GCF_000794385.1 of Thermus sp. 2.9. Lineage (GTDB taxonomy): Bacteria > Deinococcota > Deinococci > Deinococcales > Thermaceae > Thermus > Thermus thalpophilus. The sequence goes on along the minus strand of NZ_JTJB01000036.1, from coordinate 35,113 downwards.
GGCCTTAGAGGGGCATACGGGCCTCGTCTACCTCTTCGTGCCCCACACCACCTGCGGCCTCTTGCTCCAGGAGGGGGCCGACCCCGACGTGGCCCACGACCTCCTGGCCCGCCTGGAGGAGCTCGCCCCCCGCTTCCACCCCAAGGACCGCCACGCGGAGGGCAACACCCACGCCCACCTGAAAACCCTCCTCACCGGGGTCCACCTGCTCCTCTTCGCCGAGGGGGGTAGGCTTAAGCTGGGCCGCTGGCAGCAGGTCTTCCTGGCGGAGTTTGACGGGCCGAGGACCCGGGAGGTGTGGGTGCGGCCCCTTTAGACCCAGCGCACCTCCTGCACGCTCTTCACCCCCCGGATGGCTTCCAGGAGGGCTTCCCGCTCCCCGTCCTGCACGGTGAGGCGAAGCCGTATGCGGGCCATGGGGCCCAGGATGCGGGTTTCCGAGCCCAGGGCGCTTTTTCCCGCCTCCGTCACCACCTGCATCACGTCCCGGAGGAGGCCTGCCCGGTCCTGGGCCAGGACCTCGAGGGTGGCCACCTTTCCCCCCACCCCCTCCCAGTAGGCCCCAATCACCCGGTCCGCCTCCGGCCCCTGGAGGATGCGCCGCAGGTTGGGGCAGTCCGCCCGGTGGACCGTGACCCCCCGGCCCCGGGTGACGAAGCCCAGGATGGCGTCTCCCTTCATGGGCTCGCAGCAGGAGGCGAGGCGGATGGGGGCGTGGAGGTCTTGCTCCAGGCGTATGCCCCACTCGTTCTTGGGCGCGGGCTTGGGCTTTTCCGGCTTGAGGAGGGCCTTTGGGTAGAGTTTTTCCGCCACCTGCTTGGGGGTGAGGCGGTTTAGGGCCAGGGCCAGGTAGAGCTCCTCGGGGGAAGGGGGAAGGCCCAGGCGCTTGGCCGCCTCCTCCAGCTGGCTGTCCGTGGGTTTGGGAAGCCCTTTGCGCTTCAGGTAGCGCTCCAAGAGGCCTTGGCCCGTTTCCAGGGTTTCCTGGCGCTCCTGGGCGCGGAAGTACTGCCGGATCTTGCTCTTGGCGCTCCGGGTTTTGGCGAACTCCAGCCAGCCCTTGGAGGGGTGGGCGTTTTTGGCGGTGAGGATTTCCACCATGTCCCCGTTTTGCAGCTCGTAGGAGAGGGGGACGATGCGCCCGTTCACCTTGGCCCCCACCATGTGGTGCCCCACCTCGGTGTGGATGTGGTAGGCGAAGTCCACCGGGGTGGCCCCCTTGGGCAGGTTGATGATCCGCCCCTTGGGGGTGAAGACGAAGACCCGCCCCCCCAAAAGGTCCCGGGTCACCGCCTCCACGAACTCCCGGGAGCTGGAAAACTCCTGCTGCCACTCCTGGATGCTCTTGAGCCAGGAAACCCGGCGCTTGATCTCCTCGGGGTCGGTGAGGCCCTCCTTGTAAAGCCAGTGGGCGGCGATGCCGTACTCGGCGATGCGGTGCATCTCCCGGGTGCGGATCTGCACCTCCAGGGGGAGGCCTTCCAGGGCGATGACCGTGGTGTGGAGGCTTTGGTAGCCGTTCGGCTTGGGCACGGCGATGTAGTCCTTGACCCGGCCGGGAATGGGCTGCCAAAGGGCGTGGACCAGGCCCAGGACGTGGTAGCAAACCTGCTTTTCCCTTAGGGCCCGGCCCTCCTCCGTGGGGCTTGGCTTGGGGTCCAGGATGACCCGCACCGCCAGGAGGTCGTAGATCTGCTCCAGGGCCTTTTTCTCCCGCTCCATCTTCTTCCAGATGGAGTAGAGGTGCTTGGGCCGGCCCGTGACCTCAAAGCCCTGGAGCTGGGCCTGGAGGAGCTCGTCCCGCTTTAGGGCCTCCTCCAGGGCGGCCATGGCCTTTTTCACCAGGCGCTCCCGGGCCTCTTGGGTTTCCTGGATGCGGGAGAGGAGGGCCTGGTAGGCCTCGGGGTGGAGGTAGCGGAAGGAGAGGTCCTCCAGCTCCCACTTCAGCTGCCCCATCCCCAGGCGGTGGGCCAGGGGGGCGTAGATCTCCAGGGTTTCCTGGGCGATGCGCTTTTGCTTCTCGGGGGGCATGAACTCCAGGGTGCGCAGGTTGTGCAGGCGGTCCGCCAGCTTCACGATGATGATGCGCACGTCCTCCGCCATGGCGATGAACATCTGGCGGAGGTCCTCGGCCCGCTTCTCCTCCCCCTCGAGGTTGGCCAGCTTGTAGAGCTTGCTGACCTTGGTCTCCCCCTCCACGATGCGGCGCACCGCCGGGCCGAAGCGCCTTTCCAGCTCCTCCGCGGCCACGCCGCAGTCCTCCAGGGTGTCGTGCAGGAGCCCCGCCGCCACGGTGTCGGCGTCCATGCGCAAGGAGGCGAGGATCTCCGCCACCGCCACCGGGTGGGTGATGTAGGGCTCCCCGCTCTTGCGCACCTGCCCCCGGTGGGCCTCCTCGGCGAAAAGGTAAGCCTCCCTCACCTTCTCCCGTTCCTCCGGGGAGAGGTATTCTAGGTGGGGCTCCAGCTTTTCCCAAAGGGCGGGCGCGCGGACCACTATTTTTAGTCTAGCACCCCCCTAGGCGGATAGCTCCAGGAGGAAGGCGGAAAGGCTTGGCCGCTCCAGGAGGGCCACCAGGCTCCGCCCCTCCTTGGGGGCCAGCACCAGGGCCTTTTCCCCAAAGAGCACCGCCACGGGCCCCCGCCTTTGCCCCAGGCTTTGGTCCAGGCGGTCTAGGGCTTCCTTTAGGTTCAGGAGGGCTTCTTTGGGAAGGGGCAAGGGGTCTTCCAGGAAGCCCAAGGCCTCTACCCCAGGTAGCCGGAGCCGGGTCAGGGGGTCTTCCCCGGGCACCAAGGCCCCGAGGAGGGCCTCGAGGTTTTCCTGCCCGATCTCCTTGAGCACCGCCTGGGCCGCCTCCTTTTCCCGCTCCAGCTCCCTTAGGAGGCCTTCCGCCTCACCCAGGGTCTTTTCCACTTGCAAAAGCCCTTTGGGGCCCAGGAGGGGAAGCCGTTCTTTGGCGCTTTGCAGGAAGGCCAGGAGGGGTTTTAGGCGGCGCCGGGTTTCGCTTTCAAAGCCGCTTAAGCGCGCCTCCGCCTGGAAGAAGGCGGTGAGGCGGGTGGTGAGCTCCTCCCGCTTGGCCTCCAGCTTGCGCTTCAGGGCCTGCAGGGCCCGGGCGGTGGGGGTGGGGTCGGGGAGGGGTTTGCGCTTTTCCTCCTCTATGGCCTTTAGGACCGCCTCGCCGCCGAAGCCCACGAAGCGTTCCGCCAGCACCTGGAGGCGAGCGAGCTCTTGCAAGGCCCGTTCCCGGGCCTCGCCACGGGCCTGGGCCATCTTTTGGCGGAGGGCCTCGAGGTCGGGAAGCTCCCCCTGGGCTAGGGCCTCTTCTACCCTTTGCACCTCCTCCCCGAGGCCCAGGGCCTCCGCCTCCGGCTTGAGGGCGAGGAGCGCCCGTCTGGCCTCCTCCAGCTTGGCCTTGAGGGCTTCCTCTTCCCCCTTGGCCTTAAGGAGCTCGGCGTAGCGGGCGCGAAGCTCGGGGAGGGCCTCCGCTAAGCGCTCCTTGGGAAGGGCTTTAAGCGCCTCGGCCAAGGGGGCGAAGGCCTCGCCTTTGGTGGAAAGCTCCGCCAGGAGCCCTTTCCGCTCCTCTTCCAGGCGGACTTCTTCCTCCTTCTTCCGCTTGGCCTCTTCCTCTAGGCGCCTTAGGCTTTCTTCCAAGGGGGAGAGGTCCGGATAGCCTCCCTCCTCGAGGGTTTCCTCCGCCAAGCGCAAGGCGCTTTCCAAAGGCGCCTTGGCCTCCTCGGGAAGGGGAAGAGCCCGGAGGGCCTCCTCCAGCTGGATGAGGCGGGCCCGCTTTTCCGCCCGGAAGTTTTTCTCCGCCTCGGCCAAGGCTTCTTCCAGGGCTTTGAGCCTTTCCCCGGCGGGCGTCCCCGCTTCCAAGAGGGCTTGGACCTCGGCCAGGAGGGGGCTCACCGTGGCCCTTTCTAGAAGGTGGGCGTGGCGGGCGAGGAGGGCTTCCAGCCGGCGCCGCTCTTCCTCCACCTCCAGGGCCTGGATGCGCTGGCTTGCCTCCTCGGAGAGGGGGCCCAGGTCAATGACCAGTTCCCCTTCCAGCTCGGCCGCCTCTTCCACCGTGAGGAAGACGTCCGTGGGGTGCCTGGGCGTTTCGGGGGGGCTTTCTTGGGTTTCAAAGACCATCTCGGGCAAGGTGGGGGCCCGCACGGCGCTGGACTCCAGGAACTTGCGGAGCTCCAGGGCCAGCGCCCTCGCCCGCTCCACCTCCGCTTGGGCCAAAAGCCCTTCCCCGTGGGCCTGACGGATGGTATCCAGGAGGCCTTCCAGGCGTCGCACCTTGGGGCCGCCCAGGTGGCGCACCCGCTCTAAGCTTTCCTCCAGGTGGGCCAGGTCCTTAGCCTGGCGCAAAAGGGCCTCCTCCGCCTTCTCCTCCAAGGCCTCCAGAAGGGCCTTGGCCTCGGCGAGGAGGGCGGGTTCTTTGCCCTGGCGCAGGCGGTTGGTCAGGGCCCGGAGCCGGGCCACCTCCGGCCAGTCCACGTAGAGGCCGAAGCGCTTGAGGCCCCGCTCCAGGTCCTCCAGGGCTAAAGGAGCGTCCTGTATGCGTTCTAAAGTTTCCTCCACCACCCGCCGGGCTTGTTCCGCGGGCAGCCGAGCTTGCAGCTCGCGGAAGACCAAGCCCTTTAGGAGGAACTCCCCGTCCTTGGGGGTGAGCTCGTTCGGGCGCTTGCCCAGGCGCTTAAGGCCTTCGTCCAGCACCACCTCGGCCCTGGGGCCCAAGTGGGGTTGGAGCGCCTTTAGGATCTCCTGGTACACTTCCGGCATCCCCTTTAGCCTACACCCTTTCCAGCCGCAAGGGCTCCCCGAAGTAGAGCTTCTGGTGGGGGAAGGGGATCTCTATGCCCTCCTGGTCCAGGCGCTTTTTGATCCGGCGGCGGAACTCCCGGGCCACCGCCCACTGCTGGGCGGGCTTGGTGTTGAAGAGAACCCGAATCACCACGGAGGAGTCCCCCAGGGCCTGGACTCCCAGGACCTCGGGGGGCTCGGTGAAGCGCTCCCGCCACTCGGGGTCCTGGTGGAAGCGCGCCACCTCGTCCCGGAAGACCTCCAGGACCCGGTCAATGTCCTCCTTGTAGGCCACGCCCACGTCCACCACCGCCCGGCTCCACTCCTGGGTGAGGACGGTGACCTGGCGCACCTCGGAGTTGGGGAAGAAGTGGACCCGGCCCTCGAGGTCCCTCAAGACGGTGATCCGTAGGGTGAAGCGCTCCACCTGCCCGCCAACATTCCCGATCTGGACGATATCCCCCACCCCGTACTGGTCCTCCAGGAGGATGAAGAAGCCGTTGATGAAGTCGCGGATCAGGTTCTGCGCCGCGAAGCTCACCGCAAGCCCCGCCACCCCGGCCCCCGCCAGGAGGGCGGTGACGTTGAGGCCCAGGTTGGAGAGAAAGAAGAGCCCTCCCAAGACCAGGATGCCCACCCGCAAGGCGGATTCGGCCACGGCCCTGAGGGTTTTCCGCCGGACCGCCTCCCGGGTGTGCTCCCCCGTTTCCGGCACGGGGAGCCGGCCGAGGAGGAAAGGGGTGAGGCGATAGCCCAAATAGGTCAGGGCCAGGGCACCTAGGGCCGCCACCCCCTTGGCCCCGGCCCAGCGCACCAGGCTTTCCCCCCAGGTGCGGAAGGGCTCGTGGGGGAGCCCCAGGGCGTGGACCAGGTAAGAAGCCCCCGCCACGGCCAAAAACCCCCACCAGAGGAAGCCCAAGAGGCGGAAAAAAGCGTCGTCCCGCTCCCCGGGCACCGCCTGGGCCAAGGCGGCGAAAAACCTTCCCCCCAGGCGGCCTAAAACCACCACCACCAGCAAGACCAAGGCGGTCTGAACCAGGCTCATGTAGAGGACCATACCCCAAGGGTATAGTGAGGAGCATGGAAGGCCACGCACCCGAGCCCACCTTTACCCTCGAGGGCTGGCACGTCCTCCACGATTTCCGCCGCCTGGACTTTGGGGCCTGGCTCGCTGCCCCCGAGGAGGAGCGGCGCGCCGCCTGGGAGGAGCTACGGGCCATCCTGGCCGAGTGGCAGGAGGCGGAGGCCAAGGGAGAGGGCTCCTTTGGCGTCTACCAGGTGGTGACCCAGAAGGCCGACCTCCTTTTCCTCAACCTCAGGGAAGGCCTGGACGCCCTTTTGGCCGTGGAGGAGCGGCTCAACAAGAGCCGCTTCGCCCGCCACCTCCGGCCCGCCTACGGCTTTTACTCCGTGGTGGAGCTGGGAAGCCAGGCGGGCCCCCTGGACCCCGAGGCCCCCTACGTGAAGCCCCGCCTCACCCCCCGGGTGCCCAAGGGGGGCTACGTCTGCTTCTACCCCATGAACAAGCGCCGCCAGGGGCCGGACAACTGGTACCTGCTCCCCGCAAAGGAGAGGGCCCTCCTCATGAAGGCCCACGGGGAGACGGGGAGGAAGTACCAGGGGAAGGTGATGCAGGTCATCAGCGGGGCCCAGGGCCTGGACGACTGGGAGTGGGGGGTGGACCTCTTCAGCGAGGACCCCATCCAGTTCAAGAAGATCGTCTACGAGATGCGCTTTGACGAGGTCTCCGCCCGCTTTGGCGAGTTTGGGCCCTTCTACGTGGGGAAGTACCTTTCCGAGGAGGGTTTGGCCCGCTTCCTGGGGGTGGGCTAGATGATTTTTAGCTTCGCCCTCTTCCGCCTCCTCCCCGAGTTCCGCCGCCTCGAGGCGGAGCAGCAGGAGCACCTGAAGGAGGATTTCGCCCAGTTCCTCGCCCGCTGGCAGGGGCGGGAGGGGTTCTTGGCCGTGTACAGCCTGGTGGGGTTTTCCGGGGAGGCGGACCTCCTTCTTTGGCAGGGGGCGGAAAGCCCAAAGGCCCTCCAGGCCTTCCGCCGCGAGGCGAACCGCACCCGCTTCCTGGGCTTTTTGGAGCCCGTGGCCCTCCACCTGGACCGAGGGGAGGGGACGCCGGGGGAAGGGGCCTTGGCCCTTTTCCCCTATGGCCTCGAGGCCCCCATCCCCGAGGGGCTAAGGGCCTTGCGCGGGGAGACCCTTTTGGCCCTGGAGGGGCCTTTGGAGGCCCTTTTCCCCCTCATCCTGAAGGAAGGGGGGTACCTGGGCGTGCAGCGCGCGCCCAGGGAGGTCTTGGACGAGCTATAAGGCGGCCCAAAGGGCCAGGCCCCCGAAGAGGAGGAGGCCCGAAAGGAGGGTGAGGAGGGCCGCCTTCCGCGTCTTGCGGAAGAGGAGGCTCAGGAGAAGCCCCGTGAGGCTCACCAGAGCCAGGAAGAGGGCGGAGAGGTCCAGGACCCACCGCCACCCCGAAGGGGTGTCCCGACCCTTGTGCAGGTCGTTCAGAACCGCCACCAGGCCCGCCTCCGTGAGGGTTAGGGTGTAGGCCCCCGTCTTGAGGTCCACCTGGGCGTCGGCCCCGTAGCCGGGGGCGCGGAAGGAAAGCCAGGCTTGGTCGCCGCTTTGCCCCCGGTCTGCCACCCGTCCCCTGAGCCCCAAGGCCCTCAGGTCCTCCGCCAAGGCGAGCCAGTCCACGCTTTCCCCCTCTAGGTAGGGCGCATGGGGGAGGGTGCCGGAGAGCTTCCCCACCTTCCCTTCCCCGAACCACTCGGGGTGGTTCAGGGTGAGGCCTGTCACGGCGAAGAAGAGGATGGAGAGAAAGGCCACCAGGGAGAGGTAAAGGTGCAGGGTCCGGGCCCAGGCGTAAAGCTTGGCCCGCAAGGAGCTCGTCCCGCCCCTAGGCCTTCCGGCCGTAGTCAAGGCGCACCTCCTGGAGTTCCCCCTTCAGGGCGTAGGTCTTTTGGAAGGGCTTTTCCCCGATTTCCACCTTCTCGCGGAAGAGCTCGTAGGGCCCGTGCTCCCGGGCGTACTCCACGCACACGTGGTAGTTCCCTTGGGCCACGGTGCGCCCCCCTTCGTCCTTGCCGTCCCAGGCCAGGGTGTAGCGCCCCGGGGGCCGGGTGGGGCCGGAGAGGGCCCGCATGCGGGCCAGGTCCCCCAGGGCGAAGTAGCGCCTCAGCTCGTTCCACCACCTTTCCCCTTTCCCCGGCATGAGGAAAAGGCCCAGGGTGCGCACCAGGTTGCCCCGCTCGTCCTCCACGTACACCGCCACGTAGGGGGCGCGGTAGCGGAAGCCCCCGCCCTCATAGGCGAAGCTCACCTGGAGTTCCATCCCTTGGGGCCAGGGCTTCCCCTGGGCCCGGGCCATCCCTAAGGCCAAAACCCCGCCCAAAACCCGCCTGAAAAAGCTCCTCCGGCTGTAGTAGCGCTTGAGCATTCTCCCCTCCTATGGGCCGGCCACGGGGCCTTGGGGGGTGAAGAGCACCCCTTGGGCCCGGAAGCGGGCGAGGACTGGAAAAGCCTCCCGTCCCAAGACGAAAAGGGCCTTGGTGAGGCCATCCGCCAGGCAGGCGGAAGGGGCCAGGACCGTGGCCTGGAGCCCGGGAGCGGGCCTTAGGGTGCGGGGGTCCAGGAGGTGGGCCCCCTTGTGGCGCACCCCGCTGGTGGCCACCCCCCCTTGGCCGAGGCGGAGGCGGAAGGCGGGGGGGGCGTTATCGGGACCCAGGGGGTCTTCCACCAGGACTCCGCCTCCCCTGGGCCCTGCCGGGCCAGGTCCCGCCCAGGTTCACCAAGGCGGCCCGGGCCCCCGCCCTTAGGGCGGCCGCCACCGCCTTGTCGGCGATGTAGCCCTTTGGCCAGGCCGTCCAGGTCCAGGGGGGCGAGGATGGCCACCTCTTCCCCCTGGAAGCGCAAGGCCTCACCCCCATGGCGGGGGGCGGGGTGGAAGGCCCCGCCCGTGGCCTCCTGGAGGCTTAGGGCCAGGCGGAGGACCTCCATAAGCTCCGGGCCCGGCCTTCCCCCGCCTTGGCGCACCAGGTGGGTGAGCTCGCTTTCCCGGTGGCGACTGAAGACGCCCTCCAGGCGGCGCACCTCTTCTAAAGCGGCCGCGAGGACCTTTGGCCCCCGGCCCCAGGGCGCTTCCACCTCCACCTCCAGGAAGCTTCCCAGGACGCCTTCCCACCTGGCCCCGTGCCGGCCCATGCCCTAAAGGGTAGGGTAGGGCGGTTAGGCGGGCGTTAGCGGGCCATAACCCCCGGCTAACCCGCCCGGCGCATACTGGAAGCGTGCAGGTGTTCCTCTTGGAGGACGAGCCCCGCCTGGGCCGGGCGGTGGCGGGGGCGCTGGCGGCCCAGGGGTACGGGGTGCGCTGGGCCCAGGGCCTCGAGGCGGCCCGGGAGGCCTTTTTGGAAGGGGAGCCCGACCTCATGATCCTGGACGTGCGCCTGCCCGAGGACCCGGACGGGGGCTTCCGCTTCGCCCAGGAGGTGCGGGAGGCGGGCTACCAGGGGCCCATCCTCTTCCTCACCGCCCGGGACGCCTTGGAGGACCGCGTTTTGGGCCTGGACCTGGGCGGGGACGACTATCTGGTGAAGCCCTTCCACCTGGAGGAGCTCCTGGCCCGGGTGCGGGCCCTCTTGCGCCGGGCCTCCGCGGTCAAGGAAAGCCGGGTGCGCCTTGGGGCTTTGGAGGTGGACCTGGCGGCGCGGGCGGTCTATGTGGGGGGAAAGCGGGTGGACCTCTCCTTAAGGGAGTTTGCCCTTTTGGAGCTTTTCGTCCTCCACCCGGAGCGGGTTTTCTCCCCCGAGGAGGTGGCGGAGAAGGTCTTCGGGGACGGGGAGAGGGTGGGGGCGGTGAAGGTGTACGTGCACTACCTCAGGCAGAAGCTCCACCCCCAGGTGGTGCGCACCGTGCCCGGGGGGTACCGGCTTGGGGATGAGCCTTAGGACCCGCCTGGCCCTTTTTTTGCCCTGGCCATCGGGCTTGCCCTCCTCTTCCAGGGGGCCTTGAGCTACGTGGCCCTTAAGCGCCTGGTGGAGGCGGACCTGGACCGCTCCCTTCTCTTTTACGTTCAGGCCCTGGCCGAGGGGCGGAGGCCCCCTAGGGGCGAGTTCGCCTTCCGCTTGGTGCAGGGGGAGGCGAGGCAGCAGAGCGCCAACTTCCCCGAGCTCGCTGATCTACCCCCGGGGGCCTACTGGCGGGAGGGGTGGCGGGTTTTGGTCCTGGAGGTGCCGGGGGGAACCTTGAGCGTGGCCCGGTACGACCCCGGGGCCGCCTTCGCCCTAAGCCGCTTCCGCCTGACCCTTTTCGGGGTGGGGGGGGTGCTGACCCTCCTCTTCGCCCTCCTTGCCGGGCGCCTGGCGGGGGCCGCCCTCAGGCCCCTTTCCCGCCTCACGGAGGTGGCGCGAAGGGTGGCGGACTCCCAGGACCTGTCCCTGCGCGTGCCTCCGGAGGGCGGGGGGGAGCTTAGGGCCTTGGCCGGGGCCTTCAACCACATGCTGGAGCGCTTGGAGGCCTTTTGGGAAAGGGAGCGGCGCTTCACCCGGGACGCCGCCCACGAGCTGAGGACCCCGGTGGCCGCCGCCCTCGCCCAGGTGGAGGCGGCGGAGCGGGGCTACCTCTCCCAGGAGGAGGCCCTTTCCGCCGCCAAGGAGGAGCTTCTCCGCATGAAGCGGCTGGTGGAGGCCCTTTTGCTCCTGGCCCGGGAGGGAAGGGTGGAGCGGGCGGACCTGGACCTGGCCGCACTGGCCCAAAGGGAGGCGGCGGCCTTCGGCGTGCCCTACCAGGGGCCTCAGACCCTTCCCTTCCAGGGCGATCCCCTCCTCCTGACCCAGGCCCTGAGGAACCTCCTGCAAAACGCCCTCCTCCACGGGGAAGGGAAGGGGGTGCGGGTGGTCTTGGAGGTGGCGGGGAAGGAGGCCACCTTATCGGTCCTGGACCAGGGCCCGGGGATGCCGGAAGAAGCCTTGAAGGAGGCGGGCCGCCCCTTCTTTAGGGCCTCGAGGGCTCCCGGGGAGGGGCTTGGCCTGTCCGTGGCCAAGAAGGTGGCGGAGGCCCACGGGGGGAGGTTGGAACTTCTTCCCAACGCCCCCTCTGGCCTGGTGGCCCGGCTGGTCTTGCCCCTGGCCGAGGCTTAGCGCAGGCGCTTTAGGGCCTCCTTGATGAGCTCTTGCGCCTTGGCCTTGGGGTTTTGGGCCAGGAGGTCCAGGACCACGCTCCGCGCCTGCCCCTCCTTGAAGCCCAAGGCGGCCAGGGCCAACACCGCTTCCTCCGCCGCCTCGCTTTCCACCTTTTCCCCGGTGAGGAGGCTTGGGGGGACCTTGCCCTTGAGCTCCAGGGCCAGGCGCTCGGCAAGCCGCCGCCCCACGCCGCTTGCCGCGGTGAGGAGCCTTAGGTCCCCTTCCATTAGGGCCCGGGCCAGGAGCTTGGGGGTAAGGGCGGAGAGGAGGGAGAGGGCCACCTTGGGCCCCACCCCGCTCACGGAGAGGAGGAGTTCAAAGAGGGCGAGGCTTTCCTCCTCGGGGAAGCCGAAGAGGGCGAGGCCCTCCTCCTTGAGCTGGAGGTGGGTGTGGACCGCCACCTCCTGGCCCTCCCGCAGGCTTGCCAGGAAGGGGCCTGGGGCTTGGACGAAAAACCCAACCCCGCCCACCAGGAGGAGGAAGCCCCCCTCCTCCTTCTTGAGGACCTTCCCCTGGAGGTAGCGGATCATCGGCCTTGGAAGCGGGGTGGGCGCTTTTCCCTAAAGGCCCTCACCCCTTCCTCGTGGTCCAGGGTGCGGCCCGCCTCCCCTTGCAGTATGGCCTCGAGGCCCAAGGCCTCCTCCAAGGAAAGCCGATAGGTTTCCAGGAGGAGCTTCCGCGTGAGGACGTAGGCCCGGGTGGGGCCTTGGGCCAGTTCCCGGGCCAGGGCCAGGGCCTCCTCCATGAGCCTTTCCGCCGGCACCACCCGGTGGACGAGGCCCAGGGCCAAGGCGTCCTCGGCGGAAAGGCGCGGGGAGAGGAAGAGGAGCTCCTGGGCCTTGGCGAGCCCCACGAGCCGGGGTAGGAGGAAGCTCATCCCCGAGTCCGGCACCAGCCCGATCCGGACGAAGGCGGTGGTGAAGGTGGCCCCGGCGGCGGCCAGGCGTAAGTCCCCCCAAAGGGCGAGGCTCATCCCCGCCCCCGCCGCCGGCCCGTTCACCGCCACCACCAGGGGCTTTTCCAGGCCGCTCAAGGCCTCCACCACGCGGTTGTAGCGGCGGAGGTGGGCCTCGTAGTCGGGCTTTTCCTCGCCGAACTCCGTGAGGTCCTGCCCGGCGGAGAAGGCCCGCCCCGCCCCCGTGAGGAGGACGGCCCGCACCCCGGGGTCCCGGTTCGCCTCGGCTAGGGTTCGGTGAAGCTCCTCCAGGAGGGCGCCGGTGAGGGCGTTGAGTTTCTCGGGCCGGTTCAGGGTGAGGAGGAGAACGCCGTCGCTTTGCTCCTTCAGGACCATGGTCCCATTGTAAGGGATGGCGCACCTACACCGGCTTTTGGTGTAGCGTAGATGAAGGGGGTATACCGCCCCTTGAGGAGGCAGGATGGAGCTCACGCTGGAAAGCCAAGGCTATCTGGAGGCCCTCTACCGGGCGTACCTGGAGGACCCTTTTTCCCTGCCGGAGGAGTGGCGGCGCTACTTCACCGCCTGACCCTCGAGGACGGGCGACGAGAACGCCTGCCCCCAACGTCCCCGTGGCGGAGGCGGTGGACCTAGGCTTCCTCCTTAAGGTGGAGCGCCTGGTCCAGGCCTACCGGGAGCTCGGGCACCTGGCGGCCCGGATAGACCCCTTGGGCGGGGAAAGGCCCAGGCCCAAGGCCCTCGCCCTGGAGGCCCAGGGCCTGTCCCAAAAAGACCTTTCCCGGCCCCTTCCCCCCCTTTTTGGCGCCCCCACCTTGGGGGCCCTCCTGGAGCGGCTAGAGGCCACTTACCTGGGTCCCGTGGGCTTTGAGGTGGCCCACGTGGAGCCCGAGGAAAGGGAGTGGCTCCTCGCCCGCATTGAGGCTCCTTGGGAAAGCCCCTCCCCCGAGGTGCGCCGCCGCATGCTGGGGGCCTTGATGCAGGCGAGCCTCTTTGAGGCCTTCTTGCAGCGGAAGTACCTGGGGGCCAAGACCTTCAGCGCCGAGGGCTTGGAAAGCCTCATCCCCCTCCTCAAGGAGGCGGTGGTGGAGGCGGCCCGGCACGGGGTCAAGGAGGTGGTCTTGGGCATGGCCCACCGGGGCCGGCTCAACGTCCTGGCCCACGTGGCGGGGAAGCCCTTTGAGCGCATCTTCCGCGAGTTTGAGGAGATCTTCCCCGAGGGCTACAGCGGGGACGTGAAGTACCACCTGGGCTTCTCCAGCGACCAGGAAACCCCTTACGGCAAGGTCCACGTTTCCTTGAACTTCAACCCAAGCCACCTGGAGTTCGTGAACCCCGTGACCCTGGGGCGGCTTCGCGCCAAGCAGGACCGCTTCGGGGACCGGGAGCGGCGGCGGGGCCTGGCCATCCTGGTCCACGGGGACTCCGCCTTCATCGGCGAGGGGATCGTGCAGGAAACCCTAAACCTTTCCCAGCTTCCCGGCTACCGGGTGGGGGGGACCCTGCACGTGGTGGCCAACAACCAACTGGGCTTCACCACCCTTCCCTCCGAGTACACCTCCTGCCGCTACCCCACGGACATCGCCAAGATGGTGGGGGCCCCCGTCTTCCACGTGAACGCCGAGGCGGTGGACGAGCTCTGGTTCGTCCTGCGCCTGGCCCTGGAGTACCGGAGCCGCTTCGGCAAGGACGTGGTCATTGACCTGGTGGGCTACCGCCGCCGGGGGCACAACGAGACGGACGAGCCCACCTTCACCCAGCCCACCCTGTACGCCCGCATCGCCCAAAGGCCCGAGCCGTGGAAGGTCTACGCCGAAAGGCTCGAGGCGGAAGGGGTGGTGCGGAAGGAGGAGCTCAAGGCCCTGGAGGCGGCCTACCTGGAGCGGCTGGAAAGCGAGTTCGCCCGGGTGAAGGCGGAGCCCGGCCCCGTGGTGCCCCATGGGCTTTCCGGCCTCTGGCAGGGATACGTGGGGGGGCCGGACCACCTGGTGCCCGAGGTGGAGACCGGGGTGGCCAAGGAGGCCTTGCGCAACCTGCTGGTGCGGCTCGCCACCCTGCCCGAGGGCTTCCAGGTGCACCCCAAGCTTAAGCGCTTCCTCGAGGCCCGCCTGGAGATGGCGGAGGAAAAGCGGCCCCTGGACTGGGCGGCGGCGGAGGCCCTGGCCTTCGCCACCCTGGCGGCGGAAGGGCACCGGGTGCGCCTCACGGGGCAAGACGCCCTAAGGGGCACCTTCACCCAGCGCCACGCCGCCCTTTACGACTACCGCACCGGGGAGCGCTACATCCCCCTGGAGCACCTGGCGGAGGGTCAGGCCCCCGTGGAGATCCACAACTCCCCCCTCTCCGAGGCCGGGGTCTTGGGCTTTGAGTACGGCTACAGCCTGGACTACCCCGAGGGGCTCATCCTCTGGGAGGCCCAGTTCGGGGACTTCGCCAACGTGGCCCAGGTCTACATTGACCAGTTCCTGGCCAGCGCCGAGGCCAAGTGGGGGCGGCTTTCCGGCCTCGTCCTCCTCCTGCCCCACGGCCTGGAGGGCCAAGGCCCCGAGCACTCCTCCGCCCGGCTGGAGCGCTTCTTGCAACTTGGGGCCAAGGACAACCTCCAGGTGGCCTACCCCACCACCCCCGCCCAGTTCTTCCACCTCCTGCGCCGCCAGGTGAAGCGCCCCATCCGCAAACCCTTGGTGGTCATGACCCCCAAAAGCCTCCTCCGCCACCCCGAGGTGGTGTCCAGCCTGGAGGAGCTCGCCCAAGGCCGCTTCCAGAAGGTGATCCCCGAGCGGGTGAAGGGGGCGAGGAAGGTCCTCCTCACCTCGGGCAAGGTCTACTACGAGCTTTTGGCCAAGAGGCGGGAGCTGGGGGCGGAGGACGTGGCCATCCTTCGCCTGGAACTTCTTTACCCCTTCCCGGAGGAGGAGCTTAAGGAAGCCCTCGCTCCTTACCCCAAGAAGACCCCCGTGGTGTACGTGCAGGAGGAACCCGTCAACCAGGGGGCCTGGTGGTACCTTTCCGCCCGCTTCTGCGGGGAGATCTTCGGCCACCCCTTCAGCGTGGTGGCCCGGCCCGAGTCCCCAAGCCCCGCCGTGGGCTCGTCCAAGGTCCACCGGCTGGAGCAGGAAGCCCTTTTGGAAGAGGCC
This sequence comes from Thermus sp. 2.9, assembly GCF_000794385.1. Lineage (GTDB taxonomy): Bacteria > Deinococcota > Deinococci > Deinococcales > Thermaceae > Thermus > Thermus thalpophilus. The sequence continues at coordinate 20,090 of NZ_JTJB01000036.1, read as the reverse complement.
TTCAAGTGAGGAGGTAAAAGGTGGAAGAGCTCAAGGTGCCCTCCGTGGGCGAAAGCATCGTGGAAGTGGAGATCGGCGCTTGGCTGAAGCAAGAGGGGGAAAGCTTTGCCCAGGACGAGCCTTTGGTGGAACTCATCACCGACAAGGCCACCCTGGAGCTCCCCGCCCCCTTTCCCGGGACCCTGAAGAAGGTCCTCAAGCGCACCGGGGAGACCGCCCGGGTGGGGGAGGCCATCGCCCTCCTCGAGGCGGGGGCGGCGGAGGCCAAGCCTCAGGCCCAAGCGCCCCAGGAAGCCCCCCAGGCTTCCACGCCGGAGCCCTTGGCCATGCCCGCCGCCGAGCGCCTCATGCGGGAGAAGGGGGTTTCCCCGGAAGCGGTGCAGGGCACGGGCCTGGGCGGGCGCGTCCTTAAGGAGGACGTGATGCGCCACCTGGAGGAGCGGGAAGCCCCCAGGCCCCCCGAGCCCGCGCCGCCTCCTCCGCCTTCCGGGCCGGTGCCCCCGCCCGCTCAGGCGCCCGCCGACAAGCCCTGGCGGGTGAGCGAGGCGGTGCCCATGACCCCCTTGCGCCGCCGCATCGCCGAGCGGCTTCTTCTGGCGCGGCAGACCACGGCCATGCTCACCACCTTCAACGAGGCGGACATGTCCGCGGTCATCGCCCTAAGGAAGGAGCTTGGGGAGGCCTTCCAGAAGAAGCACGGGGTGAAGCTCGGCTTCATGAGCTTCTTCGTCAAGGCCGTGGTCCAGGCCCTCAAGGAGATCCCCGAGCTCAACGCCGAGATCCGGGACAACGCCATCGTCTACCACCGCTACTACGACATCGGCATCGCCGTGGGCGGGGGCGAGGGGCTTGTGGTGCCGGTGCTTCGGGACGCCGACCGCCTCTCCTGCGCCGAGATTGAGCGGCAGATCGCCGACTTCGCCGAGCGCGCCCGCACCAAGAAGCTCAAGCCCGAGGAGCTCATGGGGGGCACCTTCACCATCACCAACGGGGGCATCTACGGCTCCTTGAACTCCACTCCCCTCCTGAACCCGCCCCAGGTGGGCATCCTGGGCATGCACGCCATCCAGGAAAGGCCCGTGGCCCGGGAGGGGCAGGTGGTCATTCGGCCCATGATGTACCTGGCCCTTTCCTACGACCACCGCATCGTGGACGGGCGCGAGGCGGTGACCTTCCTCCGCCGGGTGAAGGAGCTCATTGAAAACCCGGTGCGGCTCCTCTTGGAGGTGTAGCGTGTACGATCTCTTGGTCATCGGGGCGGGCCCCGGGGGGTACGTGGCCGCCATCCGGGCGGCGCAGCTGGGCCTGACGGTGGGGGTGGTGGAGAAGGAGAAGGCCCTGGGAGGGACCTGCCTCAGGGTGGGGTGCATCCCCTCCAAGGCCCTTTTGGAGACCACGGAGCGCATTTACGAGGTGAAGAAGGGCCTCCTGGGGGCCAAGGTGGAGGGCCTTTCCCTGGACCTTCCCGCCCTCCTCGCCCACAAGGACAAGGTGGTCCAGGCCAACACCCAAGGGATTGAGTTCCTCTTCAAGAAAAACGGCGTCGCCCGCCACCAGGGCACGGCCCGCTTCCTCTCCGACCGCAAGGTCTTGGTGGAGGAAACGGGGGAGGAGTTGTCCGCCCGCTACATCCTCATCGCCACCGGTTCCGCCCCCCTCATCCCCCCGTGGGCCCAGGTGGACGGGGAAAGGGTGGTGACCTCCACCGAGGCCCTTTCCTTCCCCGAGGTGCCGGGGCGCCTCGTCGTGGTGGGGGGCGGGGTGATCGGGCTGGAGCTCGGGGTGGTCTGGCACCGCCTGGGGGCGGAGGTCACCGTCTTGGAGTACATGGACCGCATCCTCCCCACCATGGACGCCGAGCTTTCCCGGGCGGCGGAGCGGGTCTTCAAAAAGGAGGGCCTGAAGATCCGCACCGGGGTGCGGGTTACCGCCGTGGTGCCCGAGAGCAAGGGGGCCCGGGTGGAGCTTGAGGGGGGGGAGGTCCTCGAGGCGGACCGGGTCCTCGTGGCCGTGGGCCGCAGGCCCTACACCGAGGGGCTTTCCCTGGAAAACGCCGGGCTTTCCACGGACGAGCGGGGGAGGATACCTGTGGACGAGCACTTGAGGACCCGTGTGCCCCACATCTACGCCATTGGGGACGTCATAAGGGGGCCCATGCTCGCCCACAAGGCGAGCGAGGAGGGGATCGCCGCCGTGGAGCACATGGCCACGGGGTTTGGCCACGTGGACTACCAGGCCATCCCCAGCGTGGTCTACACCCACCCCGAGGTGGCGGGGGTGGGCTACACGGAGGAGGAGCTAAGGGAACGGGGCATTCCCTATAAGGTGGGGAAGTTCCCCTACTCCGCCAGCGGCCGCGCCCGGGCCATGGGCGAAACGGAAGGGTTTGTCAAGGTTCTGGCCCACGCCAAGACGGACCGCATCCTGGGGGTCCACGGCATCGGGGCCCGGGTGGGGGACGTGCTGGCCGAGGCCGCCTTGGCCATTTTCTTCAAGGCGAGCGCCGAGGACCTGGGCCGCGCTCCTCACGCCCACCCCTCCCTTTCGGAAATCCTCAAGGAGGCGGCCCTGGCGGCGTGGGAGAAGCCGATTCACCTGTAGGCAGGGAGGGCTTTCGGGCCGAGGTGCGGGGAGCACCTCGGCGTTTTGTATACTTATGCATACCCCCACCTGGGGGTAGACTGGGAGTTGGCATGAAGATCGTCTTGGCATACTCCGGCGGGCTGGACACCAGCATCATCCTCAAGTGGCTCAAGGAGACCTACGGCGCCGAGGTCATCGCCTTCACGGCGGACATCGGCCAGGGGGAGGAGGTGGAGGAGGCTAGGCGGAAGGCCCTGGCCACGGGGGCCTCCAAGGCCATCGCCTTGGACCTCAAAGAGGAGTTCGTGCGGGACTTCGTCTTCCCCATGTTCCGCGCCCTTCCCCTTTACGAGGGGTACTACCTCTTGGGCACCTCCATCGCCCGGCCTTTAATCGCCAAGTACCTGGTGAAGATCGCCGAGGAAGAGGGGGCGGAGGCGGTCTCCCACGGGGCCACGGGCAAGGGCAACGACCAGGTGCGCTTTGAGCTCACCGCCTACGCCCTAAAGCCTGGGATCAAGGTGATCGCCCCGTGGGCGGGAGTGGAGCTTCAAGGGGCGGCAGGAGATGATCGCCTACGCCCAGGCCCACGGCATCCCCGTGCCCGTGACCCAGGAAAAGCCTTACTCCATGGACGCCAACCTCCTGCATATTTCCTACGAAGGGGGGGGTCCTGGAGGACCCCTGGGCCGAGCCCCCCAAGGGGATGTTCCGCATGACCGTGGACCCCGAGGAAGCCCCCGACACCCCCGAGTACGTGGAGGTGGAGTTCTTTGAAGGCGACCCGGTGGCGGTGAACGGGGAGCGCCTTTCCCCCGCCGCCCTCCTCCAGAGGCTCAACGAGATGGGCGGCCGGCACGGGGTGGGGCGGGTGGACCTAGTGGAAAACCGCTTTGTGGGTATGAAGTCCCGGGGCGTCTACGAAACCCCGGGGGGGACCATCCTCTACCACGCCCGGCGGGCGGTGGAGAGCCTCACCCTGGACCGGGAGGTCCTGCACCAGCGGGACCAGCTTTCCCCCAAGTACGCCGAGCTCGTCTACTACGGCTTCTGGTACGCCCCTGAAAGGGAGGCCCTCCAGGCCTACTTTGACCACGTGGCCAAGAGCGTCACCGGGGTGGCCCGGCTCAAGCTCTACAAGGGGAACGTCTACGTGGTGGGGCGCAAGGCGGAAAAGAGTCTCTACCAGAAGGACCTGGTGTCCTTTGACGAGCTGGGCGGCTACGACCAGAAGGACGCCGAGGGGTTCATCAAGATCAACGCCCTGCGCCTGCGGGTGCGGGCCATGGTGGAGGGGCGGCGTGGGGCATAGGACCTGGGGAGGGCGCTTCCAAGAGGGGCCCGACGCCCTGGCCGCCCGGTTCAACGCCTCCTTGGCCTTTGACCGGGCCCTTTGGCGGGAGGATCTTTGGCAGAACCGGGTCCACGCCCGCATGCTCCAGGCCGTGGGCCTCCTTTCGGAGGCGGAGCTAAAGGCCATCCTGAAGGGACTTGACCAAATAGAGGAGGAAATAGAGGCGGGCACCTTCCCCTGGCGGGAGGACCTCGAGGACGTCCACATGAACCTCGAGGCCCGCCTCATGGAGCTCATCGGCCCCCCGGGGGGCAAGCTCCACACCGCCCGCAGCCGCAACGATCAGGTGGCCACGGACCTTAGGCTTTTCCTGCGGGCGGCCATAGACGAGCTTTTGGCCCTCCTTTTGCAGGTGCGCCGGGTCCTCGTCCAGGAGGCGGAAAAGCACCTGGAACCCCTCTTCGTCCTTCCCGGCTACACCCACCTGCAGCGGGCCCAGCCCATCCTCCTTTCCCACTGGTTTTTGGCCTATTACGAGATGCTCACCCGGGATGCGGGCAGGCTTCAGGACGCCCGGGAGCGCCTCAACGAAAGCCCTTTGGGGGCCGCCGCCCTGGCGGGGACGGGGTTTCCCATAGACCGCCACTTCACCGCCAAGGAGCTTGGCTTCGCCCGCCCCATGCGCAACTCCCTGGACGCCGTGGGCAGCCGGGACTTCGTCTTGGAGGTCCTCTCCGCCCTAAATATCGGCATGCTCCACCTCTCCCGCCTGGCGGAGGAGCTCATCCTCTACAGCGCGGAGGAGTTCGGCTTCGTGGAGGTTCCCGACGCCTTCGCCACCGGCTCCTCCATCATGCCCCAGAAGAAGAACCCGGACATCCTGGAGCTCATCCGGGCCAAGGCGGGGAGGGTCCTGGGGGCTTTGGTGGGGCTTTCCGCCGTGGTGAAGGGGCTTCCCCTGGCCTACAACAAGGACCTGCAGGAGGACAAAGAGCCCTTATTGGACGCCCTCGCCACCTACCGGGATAGCCTCAAGCTCCTCGCCGCCCTCCTGCCCGGGCTTAGGTGGCGCCGGGAGCGGATGTGGCGGGCGGCGGAGGAGGGGTTTTCCCTGGCCACGGAGCTCGCCGACTACCTGGCGGAAAAGGGCCTACCCTTCCGGGAGGCCCACCACGTGGTGGGGCGGCTGGTGCGGCGGCTTGTGGAGGAGGGCCGGAGCCTGAAGGACCTGACCCTGGGGGAGCTCAAGGCCCACCACCCCCTCTTCGCCGAGGACGTTTTGCCCATTTTGCGTCTGGAGACCGCCATCCACCGCCGCCGCTCCTTTGGAGGCACGGCCCCGGAGGCGGTGCGGGAAAGGATCCTGGAGGCCAAGAAGGAGGTGGGTCTTGCTTGAACTGGAGCTTCCCACGGCAGCCCTGCCCGAGGTGCGCCCGCAGGTGGGGGTGGAGCTGAGAAAGGCGCGCCTGAGCGATGTGGATGCCATCTACTGGCTCATCCGCTACTGGGCGGAGAAGGGCCTGATGCTGGTGCGCAACCACAGCCATCTCTACGAGAACATCCGCGACTTCCAGGTCCTGGAGGACGAGGACGGCCACATCGTGGGCACCGTGGCCCTCCACGTCCTCTGGCGGGACCTGGCGGAGATCCGGGGCCTCGCCGTCCACCCGGCCCGGCAAGGCCAGGGGCTTGGGCGCTGGCTCGTCCTCGGGGCGGAGCGGGAGGCCCGCGACCTGGGGCTTCCCCGGGTCTTCGCCTGGACGCTTCAGGTGAACTTCTTCCGCAACCTGGGCTACCAGGTGACGAGCCGGGAGGCGCTTCCCCCGAAGGTCTGGAGCGAGTGCAACGCCTGCCCCTTTTACGAGAACTGCCGGGAGATCGCCGTCATCAAGCACCTTTCTCCCGGAGCCTTCGGGGGCTAGAATGGCTGGGATGGAGGGGGAATGGCGGGAGTAAAGGAGCGCGCCGTTTTGGTCCTGGAAGACGGCACCGTCTACCGCGGCTACGCCTTCGGCGCCCGGGGGAAGACGGTGGGGGAGGTGGTCTTTAACACCGCCCAGACGGGCTACCAGGAGATCATGACCGACCCCAGCTACCACGGGCAGATCGTGGTCATGACCTACCCCCACCAGGGCAACTACGGGGTCAACGTCTATGACATGCAGTCCAACCGCCCCTGGGTGCGGGGCTTCGCGGCCAAGGAGTTCAGCCGGGTGGCCTCCAACCCCCGGGCCCAGCAGACCATCGGGGAGTTCATGGAGTTCTACGGGGTGGTGGGGATTGAGGGCATAGACACCCGGGCCCTGGTGCGCAAGATCCGGGAAGGGGGGGTCTTGAAGGGGGTGATCGCCCACGCAAGCCTCTACGGCACCCCCGACCACGCCTTCACCGAGGAGGAGCTGGAAGCCCTTCGCCAGGAGGCCAAGGCCTGGACGGACATTGACGGGCGGGACATGACCCCTGAGGTCTCCACCCCCCTGCCCTACGCCTGGCCCACCTTGAAGTCGGGGCGGCGCATCGTGGTCATGGACTTTGGCATCAAGCACGCCATCGTGGAGAACCTGGCCGCCTTGGGCTTTGAGGTGATCGTGGTCCCCGGCAAGACCCCGGCGAGCCAGATCATGGCCCTGGAGCCCCATGGCCTCCTCATCAGCAATGGCCCCGGCGACCCCTCCATGCCCCGCTACGCCCACGAGACCATCTGGAAGCTTATGGGGCTTCTGCCCACCTTTGGCATTTGCCTGGGGCACCAGCTTCTGGCCTTGGCGGCGGGGGGGCGCACCTACAAGATGAAGTTCGGCCACCGGGGGGCCAACCACCCGGTGAAGAACCTCCTCACGGGCAAGGTGGAGATCACCAGCCAAAACCACGGCTACGCCGTGGACATAGACTCCCTCAAGGAGTTCCGCCCCACCCACATCAACCTGAACGATGGGACCCTCGAGGGCATGGCCCACGCCCGCTACCCCGTCTTCTCCGTGCAGTACCACCCCGAGGCCGCCCCCGGGCCCCACGACGCCCTCTACCTCTTCCGCCGCTTCTTGGAGGAGGTGGAGGCCTTCCACGGGGCCACGGGCCTCCCCGTGGAGAAAAGCCGCCCCGACCGGCACGGGGTCTAGTAGTCCATGCCCCGGATGTTCCCCTCCTCGTCCACGTCAATCCGCAGGGCTTGGGGCACCTTGGGCAGGCCGGGGAGGGTTTCAATCCCGCCCATGTAGACCACCACGAAGCCCGCCCCGAAGCGGCACTTTAGGTCCGTGACCCGCACGGTGAAGCCCGTGGGCCTGCCCCGGAGCTTGGGGTTATCGGACAAGGAGGTGGCGGCCTTGGCCATGACCACGGGCAAGGCCTCGCACCCTTCCTTCTTGGCGGCCTTAAGGGCCCGCTTGGCCTCCTCGCTCCACTCCACCCCCTGGGCCCCGTAGACCTTTTGGGCGATGGCCGCCACCTTTTCCTCCAAGGGGGCTTCCAAGGGGTAGAGGGGGCGGTAGGCGTGGGGAAGGGAGAGGGCTTCCAGCACCTTCTCCGCCAGCTCCAGGCCCCCTTCGCCCCCCTTGGCGTACACCTCGCTCAAGGCGAAGGGCAGGCCCTGCTCCCGGGCGAAGTCCCGCACCAGGGCGATCTCCTCCGGGAGGTCCGTGGGGAAGCGGTTCAGGGCCAAAACCGGGGTGTAGCCGAAAAGCCGCACGTTTTCCACGTGCTTTTCCAGGTTGGCCAGGCCCGCCTTCACCGCTTTGAGGTCGGGCATCTCGTAGGCGTCCTGCCCCCCGTGGTAGCGCAGGGCCCGGATGGTGGCCACCAGGACCACCGCCTCGGGGACGAGCCCTGTGGTGCGGGCCACCACGTTCATGAACTTCTCCATGCCCAAATCCGTGGCGAAGCCCGCCTCCTGGACCACGTAGTCCGCCAGGCCCAGGGCGAAGAGGCTTGCCCGCACGGAGTTGGTGCCGTGGGCGATGTTGCCAAAGGGCCCCATGTGGACGAAGGCGGGGTTCCCCTCCGCCGTCTGCACCAGGTTGGGCCAGAAGGCCTGGCGCAGGAGGGCGGCCATGGCCCCCACCGCCCCCAGGTCCTTGGCGTAGACCGGCTTGCCCTCGAGGGTGAAGCCCAGGCGGATCTCCCCCAGACGCCGCTTCAGGTCCTTGAAGTCCCGGGCCAGGCTCATGAGGGCCATGACCTCGCTGGCCACGGTGAGCTCAAACCCCCCTTCCCGGGGCACGCCGTGGGCCTTTCCCCCCAGGCCCAAGACGATGTGGCGCAGGGCCCGGTCGTTCATGTCAATGGCCCGCTTGAGCTCCACGCGCCTCGGGTCAATCCCCAGCTCGTTCCCTTGGTGCAGGTGGTTGTCCAAGAGGGCGTTGAGCAGGTTTACCGCCGAGGTCACGGCGTGGAAATCCCCGGTGAAGTGGAGGTTGATCTCGTGCCGGGGCTCAATGCGGGCCTTCCCGCCCCCCGTGGCCCCGCCCTTCACCCCGAAGACCGGGCCCAAGGAGGGCTCCCGCAGGGCCAAGGCCGCCCGCTTGCCCAGCCGCCACAAGCCGTCCACCAGGCCGATGGCCGTGGTGGTTTTGCCTTCCCCCGCCGGGGTGGGGGTGATGGCGGTGACCAGGATGAGGCGCCCCTTGGCCTTGGGGGGGTCGCCCAGGACCTTGGCCATGTGGGGGCCGTAGAGGTAAAGCCGCTCGCGGCCCAGGCCCAGCTTGGCCGCCACCTCCTCAATGGGTAAGAGCGCTTCCTTGACGATCACGGCGTAAGCTTACCCCTTCCCTCTAGGGAGAGAAGTCCCGGTTTCCCCCGGAAAGCACCAGGGCCAGGGTCTTGGGCAGGCTCGCCCCGTGCTCCAGCACCGCCGCCAGGGGCAAGGCCCCCGTGGGCTCCACCACCTGCTTGGCGCGGGTGAAGAGGAGGCGTTCGGCCTCGAGGATGGCCTCCTCGCTCACGGCCAAGACCCCGTCCGCCTTTTCCTTCAGAATGGGGAAGGTGAACCGCCCCAGGCTTAGGGTGCGCACCCCGTCCGCCCGGGTCTTGGGGGCCTTTTCCAGGCGCACCCTCTCCCCGCGGAGGAGGCTTTGCCGGGCGTCGTCCGCCCCCAGGGGCTCCACGCCCAAGACCCGGGTGGTGGGGGAAAGGGCCTTCACCGCCGTGGCCACCCCGGCGAGGAGCCCACCCCCACCCACGGGGGCCAGGACCGCCTCCGGGAAAAGCCCTTTTTTTGCCGCCTGGGCCAAAAGCTCCAGGCCCACCGTCCCCTGCCCCGCCACCACCAAGGGGTCGTCAAAGGGATGGAGGAAGGCGTAGCCCGTTTCCTGGAGGAGGGCCTGGGCCACCTCCTCCCGGTTTTCCACCGTGACGCCCCGGTCCACGATCTCGGCCCCGTAGGCTTTGGCCGCCTCCTTCTTGAAGGGGCTTGCGTCCTCGGGCATGACGATGAGGGCCTTGACCCCAAGCACCCTGGCGGCGTAGGCCACGCCCTGGGCGTGGTTGCCGCTGGAAACCGCCAGGAGGCCCTTGGGGTTTTCCAGGGCGAGGGCCTTGGAAAGGGCTCCCCGCGCCTTGAAGCTCCCCGTCTTTTGCAAGTGCTCGGCCTTAAGGAGGAGGCGCTTGCCCAAAATGGCGTCCAGGAGGCTAGAGGTGAGTAGGGGAGTGCGGTGGGTGTAGGGGGCGATGCGCCGGAAAGCGGCGTAGAGGTCGGCGAGGTCCATGCCCCCATCATGCCAGGCAGACTTGACCTATATGCGGCTCCTGGAGTAAAGAGGGGGCATGACCCTGCGCGAAGCCCTGTCCCAGATCCCCGACCCCCGGGCCCGCAACCGGCAGTACCCCCTTTGGGGCCTCCTGGCCCTCATCCTGGTGGCTTTTCTTTCCCGCGTGGACTCCCTGAGGGGCGTGGAACGCTTCGCCCGCGCCAACCCCCACCTCTTGCCCCACCTGGGCCTGCGCAAGGCCCCAGGCCACACCGCCATCACCCTTCTCCTTCACCGCCTGGATCCTGAAAAGCTCCAAGCGGCCCTCCTCCAGGTCTTCCCCGAAGCCGACCTTGGGGAAGTCCTGGTGGTAGACGGGAAGCACCTGCGGGGAAGCGGCAAGGGGAAAAGCGCCCAGGTGAAGCTGGTGGAGGTCCTGGCCCTGCACCTCCATACCACCCTGGCCCAGGCCCGGGCGGAGGGGAGGGAGGACCAAGCCCTTTTGGAGCTCCTGGACCGCCTGGGGGCGGAGGGGCTCAAGGGGAAGGTGGTGGTGGGGGACGCGGGGTACCTGTACCCGGAGTTAGCGGGGAAGGTGGTGCAAAAAGGGGGGCGTACCTCTTTGTCCTGAAGGCTAACCAGGGGGAACTTTTGGAGTGGGCCTTGGAGGTGTTCAAGGGCATGGAGGAGAGGCGGCTTCCTGGCGAGACCGAGGCGGTGTGGAATCTGGTGCGGGATGGGGAGGTGTGGACCTACCGGGTTTGGGCTTCCCCCTACCTGCCGGAAGAGGTGCGGGCCTTCCCTGGGGCCAGGCAGGTGGTGCGGATGGAGCGGGAGGTGAGGCACAAGGGGACGGGGGAGGTGCGGCGGACGGTGAGCTACGCCCTCACCAGCTTGGGGCCGGAGGTGGCGGAGGCGAGGCGGCTTGGGGAGCTTCTCCTTTACCGGTGGGAGGTAGAGAACCGGTCCTTTTGGGTACGGGACGTTCTCCTCCACGAGGATGCCTGCCAGGTGCGGGGGGTGGGGGCACAGGTCTTGGCGGCCCTCCGGGCCTTTCTGGTCTCCATGCTTCACCGCCAAGGGGTCAGGGAGAAGAAGGCGGCCTTGGAGGCCTTCTCCTTCAACCCCCTCTCCGCCCTGCGCTTCCTGGGGCTCTATGCGGTATAGCGGTCAAGTCTGCATGCCAGGGTGGACACCCCCGCCCAAGGGCGCTAAAGTGGTAGGGGTATGGACTTCCTTTACACCCTCGTCATCCTCCTTTACCTGGGCGTGGCCGGGCTTTTGGTCTACCTGGTCCTGGTGCAGAGCCCAAGCAGGGGGCCGGGGACCTCATGGGCGCTTCCACCGACCTCTTCTCCGCCCGCGGCGTCACCGGGGGCCTTTACCGCCTCACCGTGGTCCTGGGGGTGGTCTTCGCCGCCTTGGCCCTCTTGATCGGCCTCTGGCCCCGTTGACAAGTGGCCCCTCCCCCCGGTACCATAGGCGTTGCCTGGGGCCGTGGCGCAGTTGGGAGCGCGCCTCAATGGCATTGAGGAGGTCAGGGGTTCGAATCCCCTCGGCTCCACCAGAAAGCCCCCCGCAAGGGGGGCTTCCGCTTGCGGGAAGCCCGTGGCTTGGGTATAGTGGAAGACCGGTGGGCCCTTTGGGGCTTCGGGAAGGGGAAGGCCATGTTCGCGATCGTCAAGACGGGTGGAAAACAGTACCGGGTGGAGCCCGGGCTTAAGCTCAAGGTGGAGAAGCTGGCCGCCGAGCCCGGCAGCCACGTGGAGCTCCCCGTCCTGCTCTTGGGGGGCGAGGGGGTGCGGGTGGGAACCCCCTTCGTGGAGGGGGCCAAGGTGGTGGCCGAGGTGCTGGCCCACGGCCGGGGCAAGAAGATCACCATCTCCAAGTTCAAGGCCAAGGTCCAGTACCGGCGCAAGAAGGGGCACCGCCAGCCCTACACCGAGATCCTCATCAAGGAGATCCAGGGGTGAGCCATGGCGCATAAAAAGGGTCTAGGTTCTACCAAAAACGGCCGCGACTCCCAGGCCAAGCGCTTGGGCGTGAAGCGTTACGGCGGCCAGGTGGTGCGGGCGGGCAACATCCTGGTCCGCCAGCGGGGCACCAAGTTCAAGCCCGGCAAGAACGTGGGCATGGGCCGGGACTTCACCCTCTTCGCCCTGGTGGACGGGGTGGTGGAGTTCCAGGACAAGGGGCGTCTGGGCCGTTTCGTGCACGTGCGCCCCTTGGCGTAAGGTGTTCCAAGACGTTCTCCTCATCACCGTCGCCGCCGGCAGGGGCGGCGACGGCGCCGTTTCCTTCCGCCGGGAAAAGTTCGTGCCCAAGGGGGGGCCGGACGGCGGGGACGGGGGGCGGGGGGGAGCGTGTACCTGCGGGCCCGGGGGAGCGTGGACTCCCTTTCCGAGCTCCCCAAGCGCACCTACAAGGCCGAAGACGGGGAGCACGGCAAGGGAAGCGGCCAGCACGGCCGCTCCGGCAGGGACCTTTACATTGAGGTGCCCCGGGGGACCCGGGTCTACGACGCCGACACCGGGGAGCTTCTGGGCGACCTAACCCAGGAAGGGGAGGTCCTCCTGGTGGCCCGGGGCGGGGAAGGGGGGCGGGGGAACGTCCACTTCGTCACCCCCACCCGCCAGGCCCCCCGCTTCGCCGAGGCGGGGGAGGAGGGGGAAAAGCGCCGGCTCCGGCTTGAGCTCATGCTCATCGCCGACGTGGGCCTCGTGGGCTATCCCAACGCCGGAAAGTCCAGCCTGCTGGCCGTCACCACCCACGCCCACCCCAAGATCGCCCCCTATCCCTTCACCACCTTAAGCCCCAACCTGGGGGTGGTGGAGCTTTCCGAGGAGGCCCGCTTCACCCTGGCGGACATCCCCGGGATCATTGAGGGGGCGAGCCAAGGCCGGGGCTTGGGCCTGGAGTTCCTGCGCCACATCGGCCGCACCCGGGTCCTCCTCTACGTTTTGGACGCCACGGAGGAGCCCAGGCGGACCCTCGCCACCTTGCGCCAGGAGGTCGGCGCCTACGACCCCGCCCTCCTCCTCCGCCCGGCCCTCATCGCCTTGAACAAGGTGGACCTCCTTACCCCCAAGGAGGTGGAGGCCAAGGTGGCGGAGCTCCTTCCCGAGGGCCTTCCCGTCCTGCCGGTGAGCGCCCTAACCGGGGAGGGGTTGGACGCCCTAAAGGAAGCCCTTTGGAGCCTGGTTCAGGCCACCCCGGCCCCCGAGCTTCCCAAGCCCGCCTTCCGCCAAGAGGTGCGGGCGGGGGTGGAGGTGGTGCCCGTGGCCGAGGGGGTCTACGAGGTGCGGGCCCCCGAGGTGGAGCGCTACCTGAAGCGGATTAAAGGCGATCTGGCCGAGGCGGCGGGGTATCTGCAGGAAGTCTTCAGGCGCCACGGGGTGGAGGCGGCCCTCCGGGCCAAGGGGGTGCGGGCGGGGGACGTGGTCCGCCTTGGGGGGATGGAGTTTGAGTACATCCCGGAGGGCTAGGGTGCGGATCGGCCTGTTCGGCGGCTCCTTTGACCCCATTCACCTGGGGCACCTCATCGCCGCCAGCGAGGCGGCGAGCGCCTTGGGCCTGGACCAGGTCCTCTTCGTGGTGGCCGCCCGTCCTCCCCACAAGACCCCGGTGGCCCCCCCGGAGGCCCGCTACGAGATGGTCCTCCTGGCCACGGCGGGGGACCGGCGGTTTTTGGCCTCGAGGCTGGAACTGGACCGCCCGGGGCCGAGCTACACCGTGGACACCCTGGAGGAGGCCCGGAGGCTCTTCCCTGAGGACGAGCTCTTCTTCATCACCGGGGCCGACGCCTACCGGGACGTCCTCACCTGGAAGGAGGGGCACCGCCTTCCCGAGCTCGCCACCCTGGTGGCCGTGGCCCGCCCGGGGTATCCTTTGGAGGCCATGCCCGTGCCCGTGGTGCCCCTTTGGGTGCCGGAGGTGGGCATCTCCAGCACCGAGATCCGGCGGCGCATCCGCCAGGGGCTTTCCGTGCGCTACTGGGTGCCCCGGGCCGTGGAGGTGTACCTTGAAAAGCACGCCCTTTACCGCTGAGCTGGTGGAGAAGGTAAAGCCCTTGGTGCGTCCCGAGCGGTGGGCGCACATCCTGCGGGTGGCGGAGCTCGCCCGGGCCATCGCCGAGCGAAACGGCTTAGACCCCGAGCGGGCCTACCTGGCGGGGCTTCTCCACGACGCCGCCCGGGACCTTCCCTTGGAGGAGCTTGTGCGCCTGGCCCCCCCGGAGAACGAGGTGGAAAAGGCCCACCCCTTGGCCCTCCACGGCCGGGCGGCACGGAGGCTTGCGGAGGCGTGGGGGGTGGAGGACCTCGAGGTCCTGGAGGCCATAGAAGGGCACGTGTACGGGGTATTCCCTGAAAACGCCCTGGGCATGGCCCTCTACGTGGCCGACGTTTCCGAGCCGGGGAGGGGGGTGAACGGGGAGATCCGGGAGCTCGCCCTTTCGGGGAAGCTTCTGGAGGCCTACCGGAAGGCGGTGGTGAACAAGGTGAACTACCTCCAGAGCAAGGGCATCCCCGTCCACCCCAAGACCCTAGCGGTGTACGAGCGGCTCCAGTATGCGCCCTAGGGTTTCCTTCCTCCTCTTGGCCCTCTCCCTCTTTGCCCTAGGGGCGGTGCTTTCCCTGCCGCGGCCGGGGAAGGAGGAGGCGGTGCGCCCCGTGCGGGCGGGGGCCTTGCCGGAGATGGGGGTGGTGGTGGCGGCCCGGGACATTGACTACTGCGGTTACCACACCCCTTGCGGCCCCGGCTCCCGCACCGACACCATCTTCTACCTGCGCCTAAAGGGGCAGGAGGCCAAGGGGGTGGCCATCCCCCGCGACCTCTATAGCCCCGTGGTGGGGGGCAAGGTGAACGCCGCCTACGGCCGGGGCGGGGCGGAGCTCTTGAAGCGGGCGGTGGCCGAGGCCACGGGGATGGTGGCGGAAAGGCACCTTATCCTCACCCTGGAGAGCGTGGCCCGGGTGGTGGACGCGGTGGGGGGGGTGGAGGTCTATTTGGAAAGGCCCATGCGCTACACCGACCGGGCGGCCAAGCTCTTCATAGACTTCCCCGCAGGCCGCCTCCATCTAAACGGGGAAGAGGCGGTGAAGTACATGCGCTTCCGGCACGACGCCCTGGGGGACTACGCCCGGCTGGACCGCATCAAGGAGGTGGTGGTCCAGGTCCTGCGCAAGGCGCAAGACCCCCGCACCTGGCCCGCCCTGGTCCTGGCCTTGCGGGAGGCTTGGGCGGAGCTGGACACCGACCTCTCCTTGGAGGAGGTCCTGGGCTACCTGCCCGCCCTTCGGGGGCTAAAGGTTTCCCTGGCCACCCTGCCCACCCGGGAAGGCCCAGGCACCTTCCTCTACGTGGACGAGGAGGCCCGGGCCCGCTTCCTCGCCGCCTTCTTCGGCGCAAGCCCTCCCGCGGCACCCCCAGAGGCCCCGGTGGTCCTGCGGGGGGAGGGGGCGCTTTTGCGCTGGGGGCAGGCCCTTTTGGAAAAGGAGGGGGTGAGGCCGGTGTTGGAGGAGGCGGAGGTGGCCAAAAGCGCCGTTTACACCCAAGACCCCCTGGCCGGGCTCTACTACGCCGAGCTCTTCCACCTGCCCCTCCTCGCCCCCCATCGGCCCCTGGCGGGCGTGCTGGTGGAGCTGGGGAAGGACCTGCTACAATGAGGCTAGATGGTGAAGACCAAGGAGGCGGTGGAGCTCGTCGGACGCATCAAGGATCTCCTTTGGGAAAAGAAGGCGGAGAACGTGGTGGCCCTGGACCTCAGGGCCGTTTCTGAGAGCCTGGACTACTTTGTGGTGGCCAGCGCCACCAGCGCCCCCCACCTGGAGGCCTTGGGGCGGCACGTGCAGGAGAAGCTGGAGGAGGAGGGCCTGTTCCCCCGGCCCACGGAGGGGCAGAGCCCCCGCTGGGTGGTGCTGGACTACGGGGAGGTGGTGGTCCACCTCATGACCCCCGAGGCCCGGGAGTACTACGACCTCGAGGGCTTCTGGGCCGACGCTGAGCGGCTCTAGCTACTTGATCCTGGGCGGGGCCAAGGGCCCCATGATGAACCGCTGAAAGGCCACGTAGAAGCCCAGGTAAACCAGGAGCTGGAACCAGAAGCTCTCCGCCACCTTGAGCCCCAAGGCCGCGGCCAAGAGGATCAAGGCCACCGCCCCCAGCATCACCAGGGTGGTGCGGAGGAAGATCCCGGGGAAATACTTTAGGGCTTCGCGGAAGGTCTTGGGCCGGCGCGCCTCCCACTCCTTCAGGACCTTTTTCTTGAGCTTCTCTTCCCGTTTTTTCCTGCCCACGGGCAAAGTATACTGGGCCCCGTGAACGTGGTTCGCACCGTGGCGGAACTCCGGGCGGCCTTGCCCCGGGAGGGGGTGGGCTTCGTGCCCACCATGGGCTACCTCCACGCCGGCCATCTGGCCTTGGTGCGAAGGGCCCGGGCGGAAAATCCCTTTACGGTGGTCTCCATCTTCGTCAACCCCTTGCAGTTCGGGCCGGGGGAGGACTACCACCGCTACCCCCGGGACCTGGAGCGGGACCGGGCGCTTCTGGAGGAAGCGGGGGTGGACCTCCTCTTCGCCCCCAGCGTGGAGGAGATGTACCCCCCAGGCTTCGCTACCCGGGTGTCGGTGGAAGGCCCCCTCACCGCCCTTTGGGAAGGAGCGGTGCGCCCCGGCCACTTCCAAGGGGTGGCCACGGTGGTGGCCCGGCTTTTCCTCCTGGTGGGGCCTAGCCGGGCCTACTTCGGCGAGAAGGACTACCAGCAGCTTCTCTTGATCCGCAAGATGGTGCGGGACCTGGGCTTTCCCCTGGAGGTGGTGGGGGTGCCCACGGTGCGGGAGGAGGACGGCTTAGCCCTTTCCAGCCGCAACGTGTACCTCTCCCCCGAAACGCGGAAGAAGGCCAACGTGCTCTACCGGGCCCTTGCGGCCATGCGGGAGGTGGCGGGGAAAGGGGGCAGCGTGGCGGAGGCCCTGAGGGCGGGGGAAGCGGTGTTGGCGGAGGTCCCCGAGTTTAGGAAGGACTACTTGGCCCTGGTGCACCCGGAAACCCTCCTGCCCCTTTCCGACTGGGTGGAGGGGGCCAGGGGCATCGTGGCCGGGCGCTTTCCCGAAGCCAGGCTCATTGACAACCTGGAGGTCTACCCATGAGCGAGGCCCTGCAAGAGGGAAAGCAAAGCCTCCTGGAGATGCTCAAGGCCATGGTCCAGGCCCGGGCCTCGGATATCCACCTGCAGGCGGGGGCCCCTCCGGTGGTGCGGGTGGACGGGAAGCTTAGGCCTTTTGGCAACCGGCCCCTGACCCCGAAGGACACCGAGGCCATCGTGCGGGCCCTCCTCACCCCCGAGCAGCAGGAGGAGCTGGAGTACCGCAAGGAGATGGACTTCGCCTACACCATCCCCGGGGTGGCCCGCTTCCGCTGCAACCTCCTCCGGCAACGGGGAAGCTTTGGCCTGGTGATGCGGGTGGTGGCGGAGGTCATCCCCAGCTTTGAGGCCTTGGGCCTGCCCCGGGAGGTGTTGGAGGGCTTGGCGGCCAAGGAACGGGGCCTCATCCTGGTCACCGGGCCCACGGGAAGCGGCAAAAGCACCACCCTGGCGGCCCTTATTGACCACATCAACCTGCACTACGCCAAGAACATCATCACCATTGAGGACCCCATAGAGTTTTTGCACAAGCACAAAAAGAGCCTGGTGGTGCAGCGGGAGGTGGGGCTGGACACCGATAGCTTCTACTCCGGGGTCAAGTACGCCATGCGCCAGGACCCCGACGTGATCCTCATTGGGGAGATGCGGGACAAGGAAACGGTGGAGGCCGCCCTCATGGCGGCCCAGACCGGGCACCTGGTGCTTTCCACCCTGCACACCTTAGACGCCTGGCGCACCATCAACCGCATCATTGAGTTCTTCCCCCTGCACGAGCACCAGCAGGTGCGCATCCTCCTGGCGGAGTCCCTCCTCGGCATCCTTTCCCAGCGCCTCCTGCCCCGGGCGGACGGGCAGGGGCGGGTGTTGGCCCTGGAGGTCCTCATCGCCACCCCGTACGTGCGGGAGCTCATCAAGGACGAGGACAAGACCCCGCAGATCAAGGAGGCCATGATGGAGGGGGGCATCCACGGCATGCGCACCTTTGACCAGCACCTGGTGGAGCTCTACACCCAGGGGCTCATCTCCCTGGAGGACGCCCTTTCCGCCGCCACCAGCCCCCACGAGTTCCGCCTCCTCCTCACCAAGGCCACGGGGCAGGCCTACTAGACTTGGTTTCCACGCTTCCACGCCCGGGGTATAATCCCGGGCGGAGGCGTTTATGCTGGTGACGGGACTGGAAATCCTCAAAAAGGCGCGGGCCGAGGGCTACGGGGTGGGGGCCTTCAACACCAATAACATGGAGTTCACCCAGGCCATCCTCGAGGCCGCCGAGGAGCTCAAAAGCCCAGTGATCCTGGCCCTTTCCGAGGGGGCCATGAAGTACGGGGGCCGGGCCCTCACCCAGATGGCGGTGGCCCTGGCCAAGGAGGCGCGGGTGCCCGTGGCCATCCACCTGGACCACGGCTCCAGCTACGAGAGCGTCCTCAAGGCCCTCCGGGAAGGCTTCACCAGCGTCATGATTGACAAGTCCCACGAGGACTTTGAAACCAACGTCCGGGAGACCAAGCGGGTGGTGGAGGCGGCCCACGCCGTGGGGGTCACGGTGGAGGCGGAACTGGGCCGCCTGGCGGGGATTGAGGAGCACGTGGCGGTGGACGAGAAGGACGCCCTCCTCACCAACCCCGAGGAGGCCCGGATCTTCATGGAGCGCACCGGGGCCGACTACCTGGCGGTGGCCATCGGCACCAGCCACGGGGCCTACAAGGGGAAGGGCCGCCCCTTCATTGACCACCCCCGCCTGGAGCGCATCGCAGGGCTCGTTCCCGCCCCCCTGGTCCTCCACGGGGCGAGCGCCGTGCCGCCCGAGCTCGTGGAGCGCTTCCGCGCCGCCGGGGGGGAGATCGGGGAGGCGGCGGGCATCCACCCCGAGGACATCAAGAAGGCCATCGCCCTGGGCGTGGCCAAGATCAACACCGACACCGACCTGCGCCTGGCCTTCACCGCCCTCATCCGGGAAAGCCTGGGCAAAAGCCCCAAGGAGTTTGACCCCAGGAAGTACCTGGGCCCGGCCCGGGAGGCGGTGAAGGAGGTGGTGAAAAGCCGCATGGAGCTCTTCGGCTCCGTGGGCAAGGCCTAAAGGCCCGGGCCTTTGGCGTAGCATGGGCCCATGAACCCCGTGCACTTCATCCGCGAGAAGCGGGAAGGAGGCAAGCACCGGAAAGAGGACCTAAAGGCCTTCCTCCTCGGCTCCCTAAGGGAGGAGGTCCCGGACTACCAGGTGGCCGCCTGGCTCATGGCCGCTTTTCTCCGGGGTCTGGACCGGGAGGAGACCCTTTGGCTCACCGAAACCATGGCCTACTCGGGCAAGGTCCTGGACCTCTCGGGCCTGCCCCACCCCGTGGACAAGCACTCCTCGGGCGGGGTGGGGGACAAGGTGAGCCTGGTGGTGGGGCCCATCCTGGCGGCCAGCGGGTGCACCTTCGCCAAGATGTCCGGCCGGGGCCTGGCCCACACCGGGGGGACCATTGACAAACTGGAGTCCGTGCCCGGCTGGCGGGGGGAGATGACAGAGGCGGAGTTTTTGGAAAGGGCCAGGAGGGTTGGCCTGGTCATCGCCGCGCAAAGCTCCGACCTCGCCCCCCTGGACGGGAAGCTTTACGCTCTAAGGGACGCCACCGCCACCGTGGAGAGCATTCCCCTCATCGCCAGCTCCATCATGAGCAAAAAGCTCGCCGCCGGCGCGCGGAGCATCGTCTTGGACGTGAAGGTGGGCAAGGGGGCCTTCATGAAGACCCTGGAGGAGGCCCGGCTCCTGGCGAGGACCATGGTGGAGATCGGCCAAGGGGCAAAAAGGCGGGTGAAGGCCCTCCTCACCAGCATGGAGGCCCCCTTGGGCCGGGCGGTGGGGAACGCCATAGAAGTACGGGAGGCCATCTTGGCCCTTAAGGGGGAAGGCCCGAAGGACCTCGTGGAGGTAGCCTTGCGGCTTGCCGAGGAGGCGCTTCTTCTGGAGGGCTTAGACCCAGGCCTTGCCCGGAAGTCCTTGGAAAGCGGGGCCGCCTTGGAGAAGTTCCGCGCCTTCCTCGAGGCCCAAGGAGGCGACCCCAAGGTGGTGGAGGACTTCTCCCTCCTTCCCCTGGGGGAGGAGCTTCCCCTAAGGAGCGAGGAGGCCGGGGTGGTGCGGGAGGTGGACGCCTACCGGGTGGGCCTGGCGGTGCTGGCCTTAGGGGGTGGGCGGCGCAAGAAGGGCGAGCCCATTGACCACGGGGTGGGGGTCTACCTCCTCAAGAAGCCCGGGGACCGGGTGGAGCGGAGCGAGGCCCTGGCCCTCCTCCACCACCGAGGCCGGGGGGTGGAGGAGGCCTTGGCGCACCTGCGGGAGGCCTTCGTCCTGGGTGAGGCGGCAAGCCCCAGCCCCTTGGTCCTCGAGGCGGTAGGGTAGGGT
>NZ_JTJB01000035.1 GCF_000794385.1 Thermus sp. 2.9 | reverse complement strand
CAAGGCCTCATACTGGGAAGACAGAACCAGGGCCGTAGCTTTCCGCATAAAAGGATACGGATTGGACACGAAACCCGGCAAGGCCACATCCTCCGATAGTCCAAGTTCCCTAACGAGAGCTTCCAAGAAACCCCTTTCCCGGCCTTCACCCAGGATAAGGAGGCGGCTTGATGCCCGCCTTCTCACCCGAGCAAAAGCCCGGAGCAACAAAGGGAAGTTTTTCTCCCTTGATAACCGCCCTACCCCCAGGAAAACGGGGGGTTGGCCCGGTTCAAACCAAGGATGCCGGAGATCCTCCTCGGCCTTTTGGAATAACTCCAGGCTCACTACAGGGTTATAAATGACCCGCACCTTATCCCGCGGAACCCGGAACGCCTCCACCAGCTCTTCGGCAAGCCCCTGGGAGACCGCCACCACCCCATGGGCTTTGGGATAAACCCAGCCCAGGAGTGCATGGGCAACGCGCCCTCTTAGAGGCATCCCACCTGACTGGCTTGCCCTTAACGCAACATGCTCCGCCACAAACACCCTGGTCGGAACCCGAGCCAGACCTTTAGCCCATAGGGCTATAAGATTGGCGTGAGTTAGGGCAGAAAACAGAGCTTGGGGCTTCTCTCTCCTTAGGTACGCTATAAGAGGAGGGAGAGAAAAGAGCACGCGGGGAGCCTTCAAATCCACCACCCTAACCCCGCTAGGAACACCCGCCAGGTAAGGCCCTTGGGCCCGTGCTAGGACCAGGTCCACTTGCGCCCCCCTTTCCTTGAGGCCTTGCGCCAGAAGGAGGCTAACCCTCTCAGCCCCGCCACCCTCGAGGGAAGGTAGGAAAAGCGCTATTCTCACCCCACTACCCCCTTAGGACTCGCTGGCCCCCAAAAACTTGGCAAGCCACCTGGGTCTGGTGGAAGGAAGTATGCCCCAAATCACCAGCTTTTTGGCAAGAAGGGGGGGCAAGAATCCTACAAGCAAGAACCAAGTGCTAAGCCTTATCCGGGAAAAGGAAGACGGCATGTACGGGTACACCAAGGAAGCATGGATGCCCTTTAGGGCCAGGGCCATGCGGCTTGGGGAAAGCCCCAAGGCTTTAAGAGCACCTGGGTCTAGTACGGAAAGGGCGATTTCGGTCTTAGCCGCAAAAGGAGTATACCTTGGGTGAAACGGCAAACCAAGGGAATGGGCTTCCTCCTCGAGGAGATTTCTTTTTTGGAGATCGACTTTCACCTGCTGAAGAAGCTTTCGCTTAGCTTCTTGCGTGTCCCATCCGCTTGTATGCCAAAAATTCTTCCCATGCACCCGGTAATACCCAAGCTCCTTATCGATGGACCTCACCTCCCCATGGAGGCCCGCCAAGATGAGCAGGTAGCTGTCCGCGGCTATCCGATACCCCCCTTCTGGCATGGGGAGAATCCTTTCCAAAAGCCAGCGGGAAAAGGCATTGCCGCTGGTGGGGGGAGAGGGGTAGTAGCGGAAACGCAAAAGGCTATCCCGAACGCTTCCCGAGGGCATTTCCCTTTCCCCCGGCCAGGTGGCTCCTAGGGGTTTAAGGTCCTCCGTGGCCAAACGGAGGCGCCACTGCACCTTGGAAAGTTCAGGCTTCCAAACGGCCACCACCTCTTCCACCGCGTTTGGGAACAATACGTCATCGGCATCCAGAAAAATCACCGGGTCCCCTTTTGAAACGGCAAACCCCACGTTGAAGGCCGAGGCCTGCCCCCCGTTCTCCTTGAAGACCGCCCGGACCCTCTCCCCATACTGGGCGATGACCTCCCGGGAGTCGTCGGTGGAGCCATCGTCCACCACGATCACCTCCACGTGAGGGTAGGTCTGGGCCAAGGCACTCTCTATGGCCTGTCCCACAAAACGTCCGTAGTTGTAATTGTTGATGACGATGCTGACCAAGGGACTGGTCTTTTCCTTATCCTCCATCCTTAACCTCCCAAAATCCGTCCTCCCCTTAGGCCGGACCAAAGGGAAGCGGATACTTCCCAAAGCCTCTTCCTACTCCGCGAAAGGGCCAAGGCCAGGAAGGGCAGGAGGGCCAAAGGTGCCATAAAGGGCCAAAATAGGGCCAGGCCCAGGGCGAAGGACCACGTTAAGGCTACGGAGTGGTCTAGGGGACCCACCGCCTTCACCGTCTCCCTATAGATCACAAAGTAGCTGCCCAGGGCCACCACCTCAGCCCAACCGTAGCCTAAGGGGCCTAGGGATGATCCCACCAAAAGCCAGGCAGTTCCGGCAAAGAGAAAGACATGCACCACGTGGAAGACCGTGACCTCAAAGTTCCTGCGGAGCACATAAAGGGCGGAGGAATGCATGTTAAAGATCGAGTTGAGGAGATACCCCAGGGCCACAAAGGGAAAAAGGGTTACCACCGGCATCCAAGCGGGCCCAAAGAGGACCGGGATCACCCATGGGCCGAGGAAGGAAAAGGCCAGGAGGGGTAGGCCCACCAGGAGCACCTGCACCTCAGCCGCCTCAGCTATGGCCTGGGCTAGCCTTCGCCTATCCCCCTGAAGCCTGGCAAAGGCGGGCATGGAAAGGCGCCAGGACACCCCTTTTATAAAGGCCAGGGTTTCCACCAGACGGATGGAAAGCTGCACCTGGCCTACCGCCTCCGCACCCAAATAGCGCCCCACGATGAGAGGATTCACCAGGCTGCGAAGCTGCCACACCCATAGGGAAGAGGAAAAACCGAGCCCATAGCGGAGCATGCTTTGGACCTCCTTAAGGTCCCAGCGCCACCGGAAGGGGATACGGGATAGCCACCACAGACCCAAGAAGGTGAAGATGGTTTGGCCCCAAAAGCCCAGGACAGGGGCCCACACCCCTAGCCCCCCGAGGGCAAGGGGCAAGGCCAGGAGGTAGTAGAGGACCTGCCCCAAAAGCTCCACCCTCGCCAGGCCCGCGTACTCCAAAGACCTTTCCAGGTAGGCCGTAAAGGGAAGGGAGAGGAGGGAAAAGGGTAGCCCCAGGAAGAGGGCCAAGGCCACGGGCATGAAGCCCTCTAGGCCCACCCACCTGCCCAAGAGGGGAAGGAGGAGGATGCCAAAGAGGGCTGTGGCGGTGCCGAGGAGGAGCATGAGGGAGAGGCCTTGCTGAAAGGGCCGAACCCCCTCCTCCCCTTCCCGGCGGACCAGGTAGGCCCCGATTCCCCACTGGCCTAGACCAAGCAGGTAGGTATATAACCCTAAGGAGGCGGCATAGAGGCCGTATTCCTTGGGGCCGAGAACCCTTAGGAGGAGCGCCGTGCCCAAAAGGCCAAAAAGAATCCCCAGGCCCTGGCGCAGGACCAAAACTTTCCCCCCCGGAGGACCTTTCCTCGAAGACCCTCCATAGCCTTTCCTTCCTCTTCCGCTTGGGCGGAGTTACGCATGGGGCGCGCGCAACACCTCCCGGAAATACTCAATGGTCCTCTGAAGCCCCTCCCGCACCGGAACCCTGGGTTCCCAACCCAGCAAGCGCCGAGCTAAGGTGATATCGGGGCGCCGCTGTTTGGGGTCGTCCTCGGGCAGGGGCCGGAAAACGATGGGGGAAGGACTCCCTGTGAGTTCCTTGACCAGATGGGCCAGCTCCAGCACCCGGTACTCCTCGGGGTTGCCCAGGTTCACGGGAAGAGGATAGTCCACCTCCATCAGGCGCCGAAATCCCTCCACCAGGTCGTCCACGTAGCAGAAGGAGCGGGTCTGGGTCCCATCCCCATACACCGTAATGGGCTCCCCCTTGAGAGCCTGGACGATAAAGCTAGACACCACCCGCCCGTCCTCCGGGTCCATGTAGGGACCATAGGTGTTGAAGATGCGGGCAATGCGCACGGGGAGCCCGTGCACCCGGTGGTAGGCCAGGGTCAGGGCCTCCGCATAGCGCTTGGACTCATCGTAGATGCTCCGAGGCCCGACGGGGTTCACGTTCCCCCAGTAGGTTTCCGGCTGGGGGTGAACCAGGGGGTCCCCATACACCTCGCTGGTAGAGGCCAGGAAGAAACTGGCCCCCTTGGCCAGGCTCAGGTCCAGGAGGTGCCGGGTCCCTTCGGCGTTCACCAGAAGGGTTTCCAGAGGAAGCCTGAGGTACCTGGGAGGCGAGGCTGGGGACGCCAGGTGCATCACCCAGTCCAGGGGAACTGCCACCTCCAGGGGTTGGCGGACATCCCCTTGAAGAAAGGCAAAACCGCGATAGCGGCGCAAGCGCTCCAGATTGCGCTGCTGCCCCGTGGAAAGGTTATCTACCCCCAGAACCTCATGCCCCTCCATCAACAGCCTTTCTGCCAGATGGCTTCCCAAAAAACCCGCTACACCCGTTATCAAAACCCGCATATCCGCCCTCGCTCGTAGAGCCGGTTTACCCGGTTCCGGGAATGCCTTCCTTATTCAGTACCCCCAAGCTGGGCACCCCAATCCCCAGGTATCGGTAACCCGCCGCCACAAGCCTATCCCGGTCTAGGTGGTTGCGGGCATCCACCACCAGGGGAGTCCTGAGAAGCCCCTTTAGGTGTTCCCAGGGCCACATGCGGTACTCCGGCCAGTCCGTGGCCAGTACCACGGCATCCGCCCCCCGGAGAAGCTCCTCAGGGGTTTGGGCATACTCCAGGAGCAAGCGCACCTCACGTTGAGCACGGGGGATGGCCACAGGATCATGAGCCCGCACGAAAGCCCCACGCCCTAGCAATAAGGCAGCCAGTTCCAGAGCCGGAGACTCCCGTAAATCGTCCGTATGGGGCTTAAACGCCAAACCCATCAGGGCAATGGTGCGCCCCTTAAGCGTCTTCAGTTCCCCCAAAAGTTTCTCCACCACCCGCTGCCGCTGAAGGACATTCACCTCCCGGGCCGCCTGCACCAAGGGCATGGGAATCCCATACTCCTTTCCCATAGCCACCAGAGCCGATGTATCTTTGGGAAAGCAACTTCCACCCCAGCCCAAGCCTGCCTGTAGAAAGCGGTGACCAATGCGGCTATCCAAACCTATTCCCCGGGCCACTTCCCGAATATCCGCCCCCACCCGCTCCGCCAAAGCGGCAAGCTCGTTGATAAAGCTGATCTTCATGGCCAAAAAGGCGTTGGCCCCGTATTTGATAAGCTCCGCCGAGGCCAGGTCGGTGCTGATGAAGGGCACCGCCCCCATCCGTTCGGGCCGGGAAAGAAACGGAGGGGGAGGAAAACTCTGCTCTAAAATGGGCTCGTACAGCTCCCTCAGTACCTCCAAAGCCCTCCTATCCTCAGCACCCACCACGATCCGGTCAGGATACAGACTGTCGTACACCGCCTGGCCCTCCCGGAGAAACTCGGGATTGGAGGCCACGGCGAAGGCCTTCGGTTCCTCCCTGTGAACCTCCCAATAGGCCCGACGCACCAGGGCTTCCACGTAGTTTCCGCTCCCCACGGGAACCGTGGACTTATTGACCACCACCGTGAACCCAGGGCCCAGGTGCCGCCCAATCCCTAAAGCAGCAGAACGCACCTGGGAAAGGTCCGGCGCCCCATCCTGCCCTGAGGGCGTACCCACCGCTATAAACACCACCTCCGCCCCCGGGATGGCCTCCTCGTAGCGGAAGGTAAAGGTCAACCGCTCCTGGGCCAACGCCATCAGCTCCCGCAAATGAGGTTCAAAAAAAGGAGGTTCTCCCAGCCTTAGCCCCTCCACCCGGGCCTGGTCCACGTCCAGCACCGTCACCCGGTGGCCCAGGTAGGCCAGAACCACCCCCGTGGTCAGCCCCACATACCCTGCCCCTACAACGGCCACGCGCTTCATGCGTATACCTCCCACATTCTTGGAAAGAGATCAAGGTTAACGTCTTGCCGCTTTTCCTTGTTGCTTATCCTCCCCGCCCGCCTGGGGTTCTGCTCCACGCCAATGACCTTAAACCCCACCTTGGCCTTCTCCACGGCAAAGGGAAGGCCCACGTACCCCAGGCCCACCACCCCCACCACCGCCTGCCGGGTGGCGATTTTCCGCTTAAGCTCTTCCACGGGGGAAGTTGTGGACTCCAGCATCACCCCTCCTCTCCTCCACGAAAAGGATACTACGCGCTCTACCCCCTCCTGGGTTTAAACCCCACCGCCATGTCTAAAATCTAACCATGCACCGGCTTACAGCGCTGGCGTTCCTTTTGGGCCTTACCCTGGCGAGCCCCTGTGGGCAAAGGCCCTACACCCTGGAAACCGAAGAGGGCCTCCTAGGGGGCCAGGAGATGAGCTACGACGGCGAGGTCCTGGTCTTTGAGGGCCAAGCCTGCCTGGAACGGGAAGGGCTCTACCTAGAAGCCTCTACCATCCGCTACCTAGAGGCCGAAGGGACGTTTCAAGGGGAGGAGCTTCAGGGGGAAATTGAGGGCTGGCGGCTAAGGGCCAAGGCCCTGGAGGGGAAGGAGCTTAAGGGGGTGGTCTTGGAACGGGGCCGGCTCAGGGTGGAGGCGGAAAGGGTGCGCCTCGAGGCCCCCACCCAGGCCCTGGGGGTCCTCCTCACCGCCCCCGCCTACCGGGTGCGGGCAGAGGAAGCCACCCTCACCCGGGAGGAGGCCAAGCTCAAGGGCCTCCTGGCCACCCCCTGCCCCTGCGGGGAGGACCTGCGCCTCCGCATGGAGGAGGCCACCTTCCTGGTGGCCACAGGAGAGCTCAAGGGGGAGGCTACCTTAGGGCTTTGGGGGCTGGAAGTGCCCTTGGGGGAGGCCACCGCCAACGCCAACCGGAGGCCGGAGCTATCAAGCCCCCTGATCCTCGGGGGGACGGACTCCGGGGGCTGGAGCGTGGGCCTGCAAGACTTCCCCCTCCCCCGGCCGGGGGAGGAGATCGGGCGCTGGGGGAGGCGGATCACCCTCCTGGCCACGGGCTTGGGCGTGGGCCAGGAGGCCCTGCGCTTAGGCTTCCGGGAAGACGAAATGAGAGTGGCCCTCCAGCTGGGCTACGCCCCCGGGGCCTCGGCCTGGGCAGGGGACCTCTTCTTGGGCTTTAGCCCCGACCCCCCGGACGCGGATACCCCCCGCCTCGAGGCCCGCTACACCCCCAGCCTCCGCCTGGAAAACCTCACCCTGAAACCCTTCCTGCGCTATGCGGAAACCGCAAGGAGCCAGGGCCCAAGCCTGGGCCTGGAGGGAAGCTACCGCTACGCCCACCAAGAAGGGCCTTTCGCCCTCAGCCTCAAGCCCGAGGCCCTCTTCGCCCTTTACCCCTTCACCGGGTACGGCCCCTACTTGGCGCTGGCTGGAGGCGTGGAGCTAGCTTACCGGGAAGGAGACCTGGCCCTGCGGGCGGCCTACGGGGGGCGCCTGGAGCCCCTTACCCCTACCCCCCCCTTCACCTGGGAGAACCGGGACGAGTTTCAGCGCCTCCAGCTGGAGGGGGTCTTAGGCCCCTGGGGGCTCGGCTACACCCTGGAAAACCCTCTGGGCCAGCGCCTGGACCGGCTGGAAGGACGCTACCAGGATAGCACCCTGGGCGCCTTTCGCCTGGCCTACGTGCGGGGAAGCCTGGAGGAGGTGCGCCTGGCCTACGCCATGCCCCAGCCAGAACGCGCCTGCTGCCAAGCCCTCTGGCTCGCCCCGGAGGTGGGCCTGAACCGGGAGGGCCTCACCCGCATGGGCCTCACCCTCCGCTACTACGACGGCTGCTTCGCCTACGAGGTGCGCTGGCAGAACACCCTAAAGGGCCAGTACAGCGAGGCCACGGGCCAAAGCCTCTCCTTTGGGCTAGCCCTGCGTTAAACTAAGGCCATGCCCGAGGTGGAGGGGCTAGGGGAAAGGCTGGAAAAGCTGGAGGGGGTGGTGGAGGCCACCATCCGGGTACTCCCTCCTTTGGTCCAAGACCTCTCCCGCCGCATAGATGCCCTGCGGGAGGAGGTTAAGGCCGAGCTCAGGGAGACCAAAGCTCACCTGGAAAAGCGCCTGGGAAGCCTGGAGGAACGCTTGGCCCATGTGGAAATCCGCCAAACCCGGCTGGAGGAACAGATAGAGGGGGTGGGGGCCAGGCTAGGAGGCCGTATCGGCCAAACCGAAGCCAAGCTGGAAGGCCAAATCCAGGAGCTCCGAAAAGAACTGGAGGGACGGATCCGCCAGGTAGGGGCCACGCTGGAAGGCCGAATCGGCCAGGTAGAAGCTAAGCTGGAAGGCCGAATCGGCCAGCTTGAAGCCCGACAAGCCCAGCTGGAAGAGCAAATACAAAGGGTAGAGGCCAGGTTAGGAAGCCGGATGGACCAGGTGGAGGCCAAGCTGGAAGCTCAGATTCAACAGTTCCGAAGTGAACTGGAGAGCCGGGTCCAGACCTTGGAGGGAAAGGTGGAAGCGGGGTTTTCGGCCATCCGGCACGCGGTCACGGTGGAGATCGGCCAAGCCTTCAACAAGGCCATGCTGGTCTTCACCGCCATCGGCGTGGTGTTGGCCTTGCTAACCCTTCTCCGCTAAGGCTCCACCCGCAAGGCCCTAAGGAAGAGGTTCCGGTCCTCAGGGGGCTGGTAGAGGTCGTTGGTAAAGGCCAGGGCCAGGGTGCCCCTCCCCGTGGTCCTCACCCAGACCTCCTTCACCCCGCTCACCTCCCCCTGCCAGAGCACCCGGCTTCCCTCCACCACCAGGGCGTTTGGCCCTTTCCCTTGGGCCAAGGTCCCCTCGAGGAGGAGCCCCACCCTAGCCTCCCGGCAAAGGGAGATTTCCAGGACGCCGTTGGACCAAAGCTCCCCCCTTTCCGGCAAGGGGCCGGGTACGCAGGCCTCCTGGCCCAGCGGCTTAAGGCCAAAGGCCTTAGGTAAGGCCCAAAGGGCCAAGCCCATCCCCAAGGCGAAGAGCAGGCCCCCCACCGCCAGCGCCAAGCCTCTCACCGCACCACCTCCCATTCCCAAGCGCAGAGGGGCCGCTGGGCCAGGCGGTGCTGGCGGAAGAGGAGCGCCCGCAAGCGGTAGCGGCCTGGGGGAAGGTCTTGGGGAAAGGAAAACCCCACCACCTCCTCCCCCTTCCACTCCCACCCCAGGCGCTGGCAGGCCTTCTCCCCGCAGAGCCACACCTGGACCCGGTAGCCCTCCGCTCCCCCAAAGCGCAAGAAACCCACCCCCTCCCCCGGGGGGATGGCGGCTTAGAGGAGGGCGGGAGGGGGGGGAGCGGGGCGGGTGGCCAGGTAGAGGAAGGGCAACGCCCAAACCAAGGCCACCCCCCCGGCCAGGGCCAGGGCGCGGGAAAGGGACACCCCCCGGGCCAGGGCCATCCCCCCCAGGAGGAAGAAGATCTCCCCCCGGAAGGGGCTAGGCACGCTGAAGGGGTTGTCGGTGACGCCCATGCCGATGAAGGCCAGGAGGAGGGAGAAGAGGAGCCCCTCCCCCCAGGCCCCGGCCAAAAAGCCCCCCACCAAGAGGAGGAGGCCCAAGGCACCGGGAAGGCCGCTTTCCCCCAGGGCCTGGAGGAGGTGGTTGTGGGCGAAGGTCCAAAGCCCGCCCCAGGGCCTGAGCCAGTCGGGGCAGGTGAGCCCCCGGGCCTCGAGGAGGGGGAAGAAGATGCACTCCCCAAAGAGGGTGCCCTTCAGGTAATCCCCCAGCACGTAAGGCCCCACCCCGGTCCAGGGATGGGCCTGGAAGACCTCGTAGGCCCGAAGCCAAAGCCCCTCCCGCCCCGAAAGGTGCAGCTGGAAAAAGCGCTCGGCAACGGGGGTGTCCAGGGAAGCGGCGGCGAAGAGCAAAAGGCCCATCAGCCCCAAAACCCAAACCCCCCGCCCCCGGTGAAGAAGGCCGCCGGCCCCGCCCAGGAGGAGGGCCAGCATCCCCCCCCGGCTTCCCGAAAGGAGGAGAACAGCGCCCCCCATGAGGCCTAGGAGGAGGCGCAGGGGCCAGGGGTAGCGCACGTAAAGGGCCAGAAGGACCCCCAGGGCCCCAATAAACCCCAGGCCCACAGGGCTGTGGAAGGGGTGGGACAAGCGCACCTCGCTGGCCTTGTCCCCGTAGGCCCAATAGCTGGCCAAGAAAGAGGAGGCGTAGAGGAGGAGAAAGCCCACCCCCAACGGGGCCAGGGCCTGGCCAGGCCTTCGCCCCTGGGCCAAGGCCACCCCAGCCCCCACCAGGCCCATGGCGTAGATCGCCCGCCCGAGGGCCAGGGGCAAGGCCAGGGGTTCGGGGGCGAACCCCGCCGGGAGGAGAAGGGAAAGGACATAAAGCGCCAACAGGGACAGGGCCCAGGGAGAAAGGCGCTTTAGCCAGGGGAGAAAAACGGGGGCCAAAAGGGCCAAGGGGGGAAGAGGGGAGCCAAGGCGAGGGCCCAGGGTAGCCAGCGCACGGGGGACACTATACGCCAAGGAAACCTTAAGACTTCCCTCAGGGGCGTGGGGTAAAGTACGGTTCATGATGGGCTACCGCCATCTGCTCCCGGCCTCGGCCTTCCTGCTGGCCTTCGCCCTAGCAGCCCGCTTCGCCGCCTTCAGCGTGGAGCCCTTCGGCCCCCAGCGGGTGAACCTGGACACCGGGGTCACCACCCTGCCCCAGGGGGGGATCCTCACGGACAACGAGAACGGCCTCCGGCTGAAAGGTAGCTACATCGAGTACAAGGAGGGGAGCTTCGTGCGGGCCCGGGGGGTGGAACTCGTCTCCCAAAAGGAGACCTTCCTGGCCCAATCTTTGGAGCACGACATCCCCAAGCAGGAAGCCCGCTTCACTGGCCTCACCTTCAGCAACCGGGACTTCAAAGGCCTCCGGGCGGACAGGGCCATGGCCCTCTTCGCCGAGGACGTGGTGGTGCTCAAGGGGAACGTGACAAGCGAAACGCCCAAGCTCCAGGCCGAAACCCTGGTGGTGGACCTCAAGAGCCAGGAAGCCTTAGCCCTGGGGGGCTTTACCTACCAGGAAAGCCGGGCCACCTTGCGCGGCCAAGGCCCTTCCGCCAGGCTCTACCTGCGCTTCGTAGGGGGTAAGGTCCAGGCCACCACCAAGGTCCCTGAGAACGCCCTTCGCTTGGCCCGGTACGCCGGACGCCTACCCTGACCATGACCCTATACCGCCATCTCTTTCGGGAAAGCCTTCCCGTTCTTCTCTTAGCCCTCCTCTTCCTCACTGCCGTCTACCTCTTCGGCTTCTTCTACGCCGGGGCCCGGTGGCTGGAGGGGGTGCCCCTTTTGAAGGTGGTGCGCTGGCTTGCCTACCACGTGCCGGGCGTGCTGGTGCAGGTCTTCCCCATCGCCCTCGTGGTCACCACGGTCCTGGTCTTCGGCCGGCTCTCCGCGGAAGGGGCCCAGTTCGCCCTCCTTTCCGGGGGCATCCCCCTTTGGCGGGCGGCCTGCCCTCCTCTGGGTGGGGGCCCTCTGAGCGGGGTGGGCCTTTACCTTCAGGAGTACCTGGTGCCCCACTACAACGAGCGGGTGCGCACCGCCTGGTGGGACGAGATCCACACCCAAGGGGCGGGGCTTTTCCGATTAAAGGGCCTACAGATCCCCATCGGCCAGGG
Organism: Thermus sp. 2.9; assembly: GCF_000794385.1. Taxonomy (GTDB): domain Bacteria; phylum Deinococcota; class Deinococci; order Deinococcales; family Thermaceae; genus Thermus; species Thermus thalpophilus. The sequence goes on along the minus strand of NZ_JTJB01000035.1, from coordinate 113,591 downwards.
CCGAAGCCTCTACTTCGAGGACTTCGACATGGCCCAGAAAAAGATGCTCCGGGTGCGCATCGTTTCCTTCCAGGGGGAGGAGGGCACCTTCCTCTTCGCCCAAAGGGGGAGCTGGGAGGACAAGGTCATCACCCTCGAGGGCTACCGCCTCTACCGCATCGACTTCGCCGAGGTGCCCCGGCTGGAAACCGCCCCTGACCTCCTGGCCCAGACCCGGAAGGTCTTCCGGGCGGTGAGCCAGGGAGGGGTGCTGGAGGTGGAGTCCGACCTCTCCCGGGCCCGGGCCATCGCCGACTACGCCGACACCTTCAGCTTCGGCCAGGACAGCCTCTCCGAGGCTTGGCGGAAACTGCGCGACCCTTTCTTGGCCCCTTTGGAGCGGTGGCGGGCCCGGCTGGAGTTCCACTCCAAGCTGGCCCTGCCCCTGGCCAACCTGATCCTGGTCCTCCTGGCGGCGGCCATGGCCTTAAGGTACGGGCGGAGCACGGGCCTGGCCCTGGGCCTCAGCGTGGTGCTGGCCCTGGGGTACTACGGGGCCTTCTTCCTGGGGCGCTCCCTGGCCGGCCTCGGGGCCCTGCCCCCGGAGCTTGGGGCCTGGGGGGCGAACCTCCTCTTTCTGGTTCTGGGGGTACGGGCCCTGCGCTAGGGCTACAGGGAAGGGGATGGTGTGGAAGGGGCTATAGTGCCCCGCATCTTCTTTGGGGCCCCTACCCCAAATGAACCGCAATGCGGGGGTACATGGACCCCTATCCCGCTAGCCCTTCGGGCTGAGCCACCAACCCCGCAGGGGTTGTATACTGGGAACAGAAATGGCCCAGCGGTGCCGCAACACCCTGGGCCCGGCATCACCTGGATAGGAGGCGACGCATATCGAGCATACCACCCACAAAAAAGCTTTTGTATACCGCCTGTACCCCACAAGAGCCCAGGAAGCCGCCCTGGTGCATATCCTGGACCTGACGAGGGAACTGTACAACGCCGCCCTGCAAGAGCGCCGTGAGGCCTGGAAAAAGGCCGGGAAGTCGGTCACGCTGTACGAGCAGATGCGGCTTTTGGGCGAGGTCAAGGCGGTGAGGCCGGAGTACCGGGAGGTGTACGCCCAGGTCTTGCAGGAGACCCTGAAGCGGCTTGACCGGGCTTTCCAGGGCTTCTTCTCCCGCGTAAAGCGGGGGGAGAAGGCGGGATACCCGCGCTTCCGGGGGCGGGGCTGGTGGGACAGCTTCACCTTCCCCCAGGTGTGGCGGAATGGGAACTGGGTCGGGCCGGGCAAGCCCCTGGGCAACGGCAAGGTCAAGATTCCGGGGGTGGGCCATGTGCGAATGAAGCAGCACCGCCCCCTGGAGGGGGTGCCCAAGACCTTCACCATCAAGCGCTCCGCCGGATGCTGGTACGCAGTGTATGTCTGCGAGGTGCAGGCCCAGCCCTTACCCCCGTCGGAGAAGGCGGTGGGCATAGACCTGGGACTTTCCCACTTTGTGGCGACCTCGGAGGGGGAGACCTTTGCCCCTCCCAGGGCGTACCGCAAGGCCGAGGCCAAACTGGCCCGCACCCAGCGGGCTCTATCCAGGAAAAGGCGCGGTTCCCACCGACACAGGAAGCTCAAAATGCGCCTGGCCCGGCAGCACCGCAAAGTAGCCAACCAGCGCAAGGACTTCCACCACAAGCTGGCCCGAAAACTGGTCAACCGATATGGAACCATCGTCCACGAAGACTTGAACACCTCCGGCCTGGCCCGCACCCGGTTATCCAAGGGCGTGCTGGATGCGGGCTGGTCGTCCTTCATCAGCATCCTCTCCGCCAAGGCTGAGAGCGCCGGGCGGAGAGTAGTGGCCGTAAAGCCACATCATACAAGCCAGATTTGCCCCGAATGCGGCAGCATCAAGAAGAAGGAACTGTCCGAGCGCATCCATTCTTGCGAGTGCGGGTGTGTGTTGGACAGGGACGTGGCTGCCGCGAAGGTCATTCTGGCGTTGGGCTTGGGTCAGCCCCGAAGGGGCTATCTTGCCGGAGCCTTCGGGAATGGGTACGGCATGGGCCGTCCCATGAGACCCGAGGTCACGGGCGTAGCCCGTATCTTGTAGCCCCGTTCTTAAGAACGGGGAGTCGTCACTCCACCACCCTAAACCCCAAGGCCTCGGCTCGCTCCACAAAGAACTGGATGTTCTCTGCCCGGATCTCCCCCCCAAGGCTTTTCCGGTCAAAGGCCTCCTCCGCCGCCAGGATCATGGTCTCCGCCAGGCAGGCGGGCACCTGGTCGGGAGCACCGAAGTGGAGGTCCAAGGTGGCCCTCGCCTCCCCGGGAAGCCGCACCACCCCCCCGGGGATCACCCGCACCCCCGGCACCTCCTTAACCGAGGGGTGGACGTCGGGGGGCACGCCCTCGTCGTAGATCCAGGCCCCGGGCTTCACGTGCTCCGGGTAGATGACGGGGTTGGGGTCGCTGGTGGCGGTGAAAACCAGGTCCGCCTCCCGGATGGCGGCGATCTCCGTAGTGGCCAGGATCTCGGGGGCCTCCCCTTTGCGCTCCAGGTTCTTCCGGAGGCTTTCCGCCGCCCGCTTGAGCCGCTCCAAGTCCCGCCCCACCAGGATGAGCCGCCCCACCAGGGGAGCGATCTGGCGGGCGATGCCGAAGGCCACCACCCCGTTCGCCCCCACCACCGCCGCCGTGGTCTTCCTTAGGTCCTTGCCCCCCTGGGCGAAGTGAGCCAGAAGGGCGGGGATGGCCGCCTTCACCGTGCCTGCGGTGTAGGCCCCGCCGTTCGTGACCTCGATGCCCGGCACCGCTTCCTGCACCGCCTTGCCCTTCTCCCCCACCACGCTCCAGAAGGCCCCGAGGCCCACCACCGTGGCTCCCAGCTCCTGGGCGAGCCTGGCCCCTTGGATGGCCCGCTTTACCGCCAGCTCCGGCTTCTCCTTGATCTGGTGGGGCAGCAGGGGGGCGGAGATGAGGTGGCAGAGCACCTCCCGCCCGTCCGCCGTCCGCACCCCCCGCACCTCCCCCACCTTCATGGGGCGGAAGCGCTCCGCCAGGCGCTCCACCCAGGCCTGCTTGAGGAGGCCCAGGCGCACCAAGGGCCTGGCCCAGCGGAAGCGGGGGCTTTGCCAGAAGTCCTCGAGGGTCAGGGGGTGGATGAGGAAGGCGCAGACCACCTGCCGCTCGGAGGGAAGGGGCAAGGGGCTTCCCAGCCTGGGCTCGGTGCCCTCCAGGATGCGCCCCAGGTTCTCCTTGTAACGCCAGAGGGCGAGGAGGAAAAGGAGGCCGGAAAGGAGCCTCTCGGGAAGACCGAACCCGCCCCAAAGGGCCACCCCCAAAAGGCCCAGGGGAAGCCCCAAAGCCCCCAAGGAGGCGTAGCCCGTGAGGGCGTAGAGGGCCAGGGCGAGGGCCACGGGCACCATCCCCAAGGCGGGGGGCAGGGGAAGCCCCGCCAAGACCCCCAGGAGCACCCCCGCCCCTTTGGCCCGGAGGGGCCAGGGGTTGCGGAGGAAGAGGGGGTAGAGGTGGCCCAGGTAGACCGCCACCCCCAGGGCCAAGAGCTCGGGGAGGCCTAGCCCCAAGGCCCGGCCCAGGAGGAGGGGGAGATAACCCTTAAGGAAGTCTAGGAGGAAGGCGAGGAGGGTAAGGCCAAGGCCCAGCCGCTTCAGGGCGCTCTCCAGGCCCAGGGTGTAGGGGCTTGCCGTGCGCAGGTCCACCCCCCGCCGCCGGGCCAGCCAATACCCCCCGGGCAAGGCTCCCACCGCGTAGGCTAAGGGCAACAACCAGAGCATCATCGCAGGTAGTTTAGCCCGGCCACCGCCCCCCCCGTGAGGAGGAAGACGATGAGGCCCGCCGCCAGCACCCCCAAGGAGATGGCAAGGAGGGCGTAGCGCCGCCTAAGCCCCAGCACCACGGCGAGGACCGCCCCGCTCCAGGCCCCGGTGCCGGGAAGGGGCACGGCCACGAAGAGGAAAAGGCCAAGGGCGCCGAGCCGTTGCACCTGCTCTTCCCCTTTGAGCCGCACCCGGGCCTCGAGGGCCTGCCAAAGCCGAGCAAAGAAGGGGTAGCGGGTGAAGAGGCCCACCGCCCAGGGCAAGAAGGCCAGGGCCAAGGGGGCCACCAAGAGGTTGCCGAAAAGGCTCAAGAAGAAGGCCTCCCAGGGGGAGAGGCCCAAGGCCACCCCCAGGGGGATGGCCCCCCTTAGCTCCGCCACGGGCAAGGCGGCCACCAGGACCACGTAAAGCTCAGGCGGCATGGTCAATAAAAGCGCCCCGCCAGGAAACCTCCCGCAGGGCGCCAAGGAACACGCCTTAGGCCGAAGCCCGGGCGGCCTTGGCCTTTTCCACCAGCTCGGCGAAGGCCTGGGGCTCCCGCACCGCCAGGTCGGCCAGGACCTTGCGGTCCAGCTCCACCCCCGCCTTCTTCAGGCCGTGGATAAAGGAGGAGTAGTTGAGCCCGTGCTGGCGGCAGGCGGCGTTGATCCGCACAATCCAAAGCTTGCGGAAATCCCGCTTCTTGCGCTTGCGGTGGGCGTAGGCGTAGTTCCCGGCGGCGAAGAGGGTTTCCCGGGCCTTACGCACGCTCTTGGAGCGGAGGCCCCAGTAGCCCTTGGCCAGCTTCAGGATCTTCTTGTGCTTCCTGCGACGGACAACACCGGTTTTGGCGCGCGGCATCCCCTACCCCCCTCACTCGTAAGGCAGAAGGAGCTTGATCCGCTCCGCCTCGGGCTTGGCCAGGGTGAACTTCCGCCCCTTTTGCCGGATGGTCTTCCCCGACTTGTGCCAGTTGAGGTGCCGCTTGCCGGTCCTCATGGCCACCACCTTGCCCGAAACGGTCACCTTCACCCGCTTCTTGGCGCCCTTATGGGTCTTCATCTTCGGCATGTTCTTCCTCCCGCCCTTGGGAAGCGCCCCTGGATGGGGTCTTGGGAGCTCCCCAAAAGCCATCCCACTATACCAGAGGGAGGGGCTTCGGTCTAGGCGGACACCTTGGCGGGCGCCAGGAGCATGTTCATATCCCGGCCCAGAAGCTCGGGCTTCATCTCCACCACGGCGAGGCCCTTCAGGTCCTCGGCCACGCGGTTCAAAAGCCTTTCCCCGAGCTCTGGGTAGCTCATCTCCCGCCCCCGGAACATGATGGTGACCTTGACCTTGTGCCCCTCCTCCAGGAAGCGCTTGATATGGTTGAGCTTGGTCTGATAGTCGTGGTCGTCAATCTTGACGCGGAACTTGATGGACTTGACCTCGGTGCGCTTGGCCTTTTTGCGGGCCTCTTTCTCCGCCACCTGCTGCTCGTAGCGCCACTTGGAATAGTCCATGATGCGGGCCACGGGGGGTCGGCGGTGGGGCCCACCAGAACCAGGTCCAGGTCCTGCTCCTGGGCCAGGCGCAAGGCCTCCCGGGTGTCCATGATGCCGAGCTGCTGCCCATCGGGTCCGATGACCCTCACCTGTTTGGCGCGGATGCGTTCGTTTACCAGGTACTCCTTTATCTACACCACCTCCTAGCCCGCAGGGCCTTGGCCTCTTCCTGTGCGGGCTAAGGGCAGTCTAGCAGGAAGCCTTCCCCACTACAATGGGGGCATGGTCCTGCTGGAGCGCGGGCGGGTCTACCGCCTGTACCTAAATGACCCCGAGCGGCGAAACCCCCTCTCCCCCGCCATGGTGGAAGGCCTCCTAGGGGCCTTGGACGAGGCGGAGGAAGACCCAGAGGCCAAGGCGGTGGTCCTCACGGGAAAGGGCAAGGCCTTTAGCGCCGGAGCGGACCTGGCCTTTTTGGAAAGGGTCACGGAGATGGGGGCGGAGGAAAACTACCGCCACTCCCTTTCCCTCATGCGCCTTTTCCACCGCCTTTACACCTTCCCCAAACCCACGGTGGCGGCGGTGAACGGCCCGGCGGTGGCGGGGGGGCGGGGCTCGCCACCGCCTGCGACCTGGTGGTCATGGAAGAGGGGGCCACGCTGGGCTACACCGAGGTCAAAATCGGCTTCGTGGCCGCCCTGGTCTCCGTGATCCTGGTGCGGGCCGTGGGGGAAAAGGTGGCCAAGGACCTCCTCCTCACGGGCCGACTCCTGGGGGCGGAGGAGGCCAAGGCCCTGGGGCTCGTGAACCGCATAAGCCCCCCCGGCAAGGCCCTGGAGGAGGCGGTGGCCCTGGCCGAGGAGGTGGCCCAAAACGCTCCCACTTCCTTGCGGCTCACCAAGGAGCTCCTCTTGGCCCTGCCGGGGATGGGCCTCGAGGACGGCTTCCGCCTCGCCGCCTTGGCCAACGCCTGGGTGCGGGAAACCGGGGACCTCAAGAAGGGCATCCGCGCCTTCTTTGAAAAGCGGAAGCCCCGTTTCTGACATAGACTGTGGGCTATGGGCCTTGTCCCCGAGTGCTTCATCACCGAGATCGTGGAGCGGGACCTTAAGGAGGGAAAGTACCCCAGGCTCCTCACCCGCTTTCCTCCCGAGCCCAACGGCTACCTGCACATCGGCCACGCCCGGAGCATCGTCCTAAACTTCGGCCTGGCCCTGGACTACGGCGGGGAGTGCAACCTCCGCTACGACGACACCAACCCGGAGACGGAAAAGGAGGAGTACGCCCGGGCCATTGAGGAGGACGTGCGCTGGCTCGGCTTCACCCCAAGTCGGGTCCTCTACGCCTCGGACTACTTTGAAAAGATGTACGAGTGCGCCCTCGTGCTCATCCAGGAGGGGAAGGCCTACGTGGACGACCTCCCCGAGGAGGAGATGAGCGCCCTCCGGGCCCAGGGCAAGCCTAGCCCCTACCGGGAGCGGAGCGTGGAGGAAAATCTGGACCTATTTGAAAGGATGCGCCGGGGGGAGTTCCCCACGGGAAGCCGGGTCCTAAGGGCCAAGATTGACCCCGCCCACCCCAACTTCAAGCTGCGGGACCCGGTGCTCTACCGCATCGTCCACGCTCCCCACTACCACGCCGGGGACCGGTGGGTCATCTACCCCATGTACGATTACGCCCACCCCTTGGAGGACTTCATTGAAGGGGTAAGCCACTCCCTTTGCACCCTGGAGTTTGAGAACAACCGGGCCATCTACGACTGGGTCATTGAAAACCTCAAGGGGAAGTGCGGCCTGCCCCTCGCCCCCAGGCCGCACCAGTACGAGTTCGCCCGGCTGGACCTGAGCCACACCGTGCTCTCCAAGCGCAAGCTCATCCGGCTGGTGGAGGGGGGGTACGTTTGGGGCTGGGACGACCCCAGGCTGCCCACCCTGAGGGCCTTGAGGCGGCGGGGGGTGCGGCCCGAGGCCATCCTCGAGTTCGTGCGGCGCACGGGGATTTCCCGCCACGAGGCCCTCATTGAGATGGAGCTCTTTGAGGAGGTGGTGCGGGACGACCTGAACCCCATCGCCCCCAGGGTCCTCGGGGTGCTGGAGCCCCTCAAGGTGGTCTTCACCAACTACGAGGGGGAGGAGTGGCTCCTCGCCCCCTATTGGCCCCGGGACATCGCCAAGGAGGGAACCCGCCCCCTGCCCTTCTCCCGGGAGATCTACATTGAGCGCACGGACTTCAGCCTAAACCCCCCTAAGGGCTGGAAGCGCTTCGCCCCGGGGCAGCGGGTGCGCCTCCGCCACGCCTACGTGATGGAGCTGGAGGACGTGGTGGAGGAGGGGGGCGAGGTGAAGCTCCTGAAGGCCCGCATCGTCCCCGGGACCTTGGGGGCGAACCCCGAGGAAGGCCCGAAGCCCAAGGGGGTGATCCACTGGGTCTCCGCCCGCCACGCCCTGCCCGTGGAGTTTCGGCTTTACAACCGCCTCTTCCTCACCAAGGACCCGGAGGAAGGGGGGGACTTCCTAAAGAACCTGAACCCCGAGGCCCTGGTGGTGAAGCGGGGTTTCCTTGAGCCCAGCGTGGCCCAAGACCCCAAGGACACCCGCTACCAACTGGAGCGCCTGGGCTACTTCTGGCAGGACCCCGTGGACTCGAGGCCCGGCGCCTTGGTGATGAACCGCATCGTCCCCCTCAAGGAGGGGTACAAGGCCTAAAGCCCCACGCTCAGGCCCACCGCCGCCCCCACCCCGAAGCCCTGGGTGGGGGCGAGGTAGTAGGTGGGGTGGATTTCCAGGTAAGCCCCGAGGAGGGGAAGGGGCAGGTTGAGCCAGGTGCCGAGGACCGCCCTGAGCCCCCCTTGGCCCCGCCCGTCCGGAGGGTAGCTCAGGGCGGGGCCCGTGCCGTAGAAGGCCCCGAGGCCCAGGTAGAGGTCCGTGAGGGGAAGCTTCAGGAGGAGGTCCGCCCCTCCCCCCAAGGCCTCGAGGCCCACCCCCCCATAAACCCGCCCCTCCGCCAAGAAGGGCACCAAAGCGAAGCGCACGCCCCCCTGCACCCCGAAGGGGCTACCCAGGCTCACCTCCGCCCGCTGCCCTAGCCCAAAGGCCAGAAGAACCCCCAATAGCGCCAACACCCTAACCACGCCGCACCTCCTCTAGTAGCTCCGCCACCTTCGCCACCTGCGCCCGGTGCACCCCGGGCCGGTAGTCCACCATCACCGCTTCCACCTGGAGCATCCCCAGGGCCCGGAGGAAGGCCTCCTTGAGCGCCCGGCTCTCCAAGGCGCTCACCCGCATGCCCAGCTGGGGGTGGTGGGCCAAGAAGGCCTCCGCCAGTTCCCGGCGCGTCCAGATGCCGGAAAGCCTCTGGCCCAAGGCCTCCACCACCAGGTGCTCCCCCGGCTCCCCTTCCAACACGTACCAGACCCCGGAAAGCTCCGGCTCCACGGGTAGATAATACCCCTGTGCGCCTGGACCGCTACCTGGTGGAAAGGGGCCTTGCGGAAAGCCGGGAAAAGGCCAAGGCCCTCATCGCCGAAGGAAAGGTGCGGGTGGAGGGCAAGGTGGTGCAAAGGCCCGCCTACCCCGTGCCGGAAGGGGCCCAGGTGGAGGTTCTGGAGGAGGCCCGCTACGTGAGCCGGGGCGCCTACAAGCTCCTGGGGGCCCTCGAGGCCTTCCCCCTGAACGTGGCGGGGAAGGTGGCGGCGGACCTGGGGGCGAGCACGGGGGGGTTCACCCAGGTGCTCCTGGAGCGGGGGGCGAAGCGGGTCTACGCCGTGGACGTGGGCAAGGGGCAACTCCACCCCACCCTGCGTCAGGACCCCCGGGTGGTGAGCCTGGAGGAGCAAGACGCCCGCACCCTCCACCTCCCCGAAGCCGTGGACCTCGTGGTCATGGACGTGTCCTTCATCTCCTCCACCCTTCTCCTGCCCAAGGTCTGGGATTTCCTCCGGCCCGGCGGGGAGGCCTTGGTCCTGGTGAAGCCCCAGTTTGAGCTCTGGCCCGGGGCCCACAAGGGGGTGGTGCGAAACCCCGCCCTAAGGCAAAGGGCCCTTTCGCGGGTGCGGCAAAGGGCGGCGGAACTGGGCTTCCAGGTGCTGGGAGAAAGGGAAAGCCCCCTCCCGGGCAAGGAGGGGAACCGGGAGGTGTGGCTTTGGCTCAGGCGCCCTTAAGCCACTCCTCGGCGATCTGCACGGCGTTAAGGGCCGCGCCCTTCAGGAGCTGGTCCCCCACCACGAAGAAGTCCAGGCCGTTCTCAAAGGCGAGGCTTTTCCGGATGCGCCCCACCTCCACGTCCCACTTGTGGCTGGCGGTGAGGGGCATGGGGTAGCGCTTGGCCGAGGGCTCGTCCACCACCTCCACCCCGGGGGCCTGCCGCAACACTTCCCGCGCCGCCTCGGGGCTTATGGGCTCGGCGAACTCCACGCTCACCGCCTCGGCGTGGGCCCTCAAGGTGGGCACCCGCACCGCGGTGGCGCTGATCTTGAGGGTGTCGTCCCCGAAGATTTTGTGGGTCTCCCACACCACCTTCATCTCCTCCCGGGTGTAGCCATTTTCCTGGAAGGCGTCAATGTGAGGGACCACGTTAAAGGGAAGGGGGTGGGCGAAGACCTCCGCCTGAGGCGCCTCCCCGTGGAGGAAGCGGTGGGTTTCCCTGAGGAGCTCCTCCATGCCCTTGGCCCCCGCCCCCGAGGCCGCCTGGTAGGTGGCCACGATGACCCGCTTGGCCCGGAAGGCCCGGTGCAGGGGCCAAAGGGCCATGGCCAGGATGGCGGTGGTGCAGTTGGGGTTAGCGATAATGCCCCGGTGGCGGAAGATGGCCTCCCGGTTCACCTCGGGCACCACCAGGGGCACCCAGGGCTCGTAGCGGAAGGCGCTGGAGTTGTCCACCACCAAGGCGCCCCCCTCCGCCCATAGGGGGGCCAGGGCCTTGGAAAGCGCCCCCCCGGCGCTGGCCAGGACCAGGTCCACGGGTAAGGGCCCCTCGGGCAGGGGCTCCACCAAGACCTCCTCCCCCCGGAAGGCCAGGCGCTTCCCGGCGGAGCGGGGGGAGGCGTAGAGCCTTAGCTCGCTTAGGGGAAAGTCGCGGGCCTCGAGGACCTTCAGGATCTCCTGCCCCACGGCCCCCGTGGCCCCCACCACCGCTACCCTCATCCTTCCTCCTCCAACTCCAACTCGTCCCACATCACCTTGGCATGGCCCCAGAGGTGGGCGAGACTCCGAAGCGCCTCCTCTTCTAAGGCCACCCTTTCCTCCCGAGGAGCCTCCTTCAGGCGGAGATACAAGGCCTTTAGGCGCTCCACCTCCTCAAAAAGCTCCTGCCAAAGGGGCTCGGGAAGCCCTAGGACCTTCTCAACCTCCGCATAAGCCGCCTTTGCTCGCCTTCCCATGCTCGGATCTCCTTCTCCCACTTCCCGATGAGACCCCAATCGGGGCTTGGTTTACCCAACTCTTCCTGGATCTTGCGCCGGTGCCTCAGGATCTGATACTCCAAGCCCGCCAAGCGTTTACGAAGCTGCTTGTTCTCTCCCACAAGGCGAGATGGCCTCAAGGCCCATCCTACCACCTAAGCTTCTCCCGCAAAAACCCCTCCAGCTCGTCCACGTGGAGCCGGATCTGCTCCATGGTGTCCCGGTCCCGCACCGTCACCGTGTCCTTGAGCTTGGTGGTGCCGTCCTTGCTCTGGCCGATGGTGTCGTAGTCCACGGTGATGGCGAAGGGGGTGCCCACCTCGTCGTGGCGGCGGTAGGCCTTGCCGATGTTGCCCGTGTCCTCGTAGAGGATGCGCCCAAGGCCCAGGGCCTGGAGCCTGCCCTTCAAGCGCTTGGCGTACTCGGTGATCTCGGGGCGGTTTTTCGCCAAGGGGATCACCGCCGCCTTGATGGGGGCGAGCTGGGGCTTGAGCCTGAGAACGATGCGCTCCTCCCCGCTCGGAAGCTCCTCCCGGGTGAAGGCCTCGGAAAGGAGGGCCAAGACCCCCCGGTCCACCCCAGCGGAGGGCTCTATCACGTAGGGGACGAACCACTTCCCCGTGTCGGGGTCGCGGTAGGCCAGGCGCTGGGTGGAGTGCTCGTTCCTGAGGACCTTGGCGCTGACGCCGAGCTCGTCTTGGTCCTTGGTGTGGCTGCCCAGGTCAAAGTCCGTGCGGTTGGCGATGCCCTCCAGTTCCTCGAGGCCGTGGGGGAAGCGGTAGAGGAGGTCCACGGTGGCCTTGGCGTAGTGGGCGAGTTCCTCCGGGGGTTGCTGGTACGGCACCAGGTTCTCCCGGCTCAGGCCCATCTCCTGCCACCACTTAAGCCGCTCCTCCACCCAGTAGCGGTGCCAGTACTCGTCCTCCCCCGGGCGCACGAAGTACTCAATCTCCATCTGCTCAAACTCCCGCACCCGGAAGATGAAGTTCCGGGGGGTGATCTCGTTGCGGAAGGCCTTGCCGATCTGGGCGATGCCGAAGGGGAGCTTGCGGCTGGTGGCGTCCAGGACGTTTTTGAAGTTGATGAAGATGCCCTGGGCCGTCTCCGGACGCAGGTAGGCGAGGGCCGCCTCCTCCTCCACCGGGCCCACGTAGGTCTTGAACATCATGTTGAAGTAGCGGGGCGGGGTCCAGTCCCCGGGCTCCCCCGTGGCCGGGTCCAGCACCCCGGCGGCGGTCATGGCCCCCCCGGCCCGCTCGGGGCTTTGCATCATGGCCTGGACCAGGGCGTGCAGGTTCCCCTCCTCCACCTCCATGGCCCGGAAAAGCCGCCCCAAAACCTCCTCCGGCTGGTCCTTGAGGAGGTGGTCCAGGCGGTAGCGCTTCTTGCTCAGGCGGTTGTCCACCATGGGGTCAGCGAAGGTGGCCTCGTGGCCCGAGTAGTGGAGGACCAGGCGGTGGGTGAGGATGCTGGCATCCAGCCCCTCCATGTCATCCCGCTCGTAAACGTTCCTCCGCCACCAGGCCTGCTTCAGGTTGTTCTTGAGCTCCACCCCCAAAGGACCGTAGTCGTAGGTCCCCTGGAGGCCCCCGTAGATCTCGGAGCCCTGAAAGATAAACCCCCTGCGTTTGCAAAGCGCCACCAGTTCGTCAAGGGTGCTTGCCGGCATCGTTCCTCCCCAAGGGGGCCAAAGCCCCCGGTTAAAGGGCATATTACAGGACAGGGGAAGCGCCACGCCCAAAGCCCTTTAAGGTGAGCGGGGGCGCAAACCCCCAAAGGGGCGGGGCTTAGGCTAGAATACGGGTAGAGGGGAGCATGAACAGGTACGACGATCGCGCCAGGCTGGTCTTTCACTACGCAAGGGAGGAGGGGAGCCGCTTAGGCCACTCCATGATCGGCCCAGAGCACCTCCTCCTGGGCCTGATGCGCGAGGGGGGTACGGCGGCCCGCATCCTCCAGGAGTACGGGGCGAGCCTCGAGGCCATGCGCCGCATGGTGGAGGAGCTGGTGGGCCGGGGTGAGGGGAGCCGCACCGGGGAGCCCCCCGCCATCACCCCCAGGGCGAGGCGGGTCATGGAGCTGGCCAGCGCCGAGGCCCGCAACATGGGCGCCTCCGTCATCGGCACGGAGCACATCCTCCTGGGCATCATCCGCGAGGGGGACGGGATCGCCTACCGCATCCTCTCCCACTTCGCCAAGGACGTGGATGCCATCCGCTGGCGGGTCCTTTCCATGGCCGAGGGCCGGGAGCGGGAGAAACCCGTGAACACCCCCTTCCTGGACGAGTACGGCCGCGACCTCACCAAGGAGGCCCGGGAGGGGAAGCTGGACCCCGTCATCGGCCGGCAGGAGGAGATCAATCGGGTCATCCAGATCCTGGCCCGGCGCACCAAGAACAACCCCGTCCTCATCGGCGACCCGGGGGTGGGCAAGACCGCCATCGTGGAGGGCCTGGCCCAGGCCATCGTGGAAGGCCGGGTCCCCCCCATCCTGCGGGGGGCGCGGGTGGTGGCCATTGACCTCGCCGGGGTGGTGGCGGGCACCAAGTACCGGGGCGAGTTTGAGGAACGCCTGCGCCAGATCATTGAGGAGCTCAAAAACGCCAAGGTCATCGCCTTCATTGACGAGCTCCACACCCTCATCGGGGCCGGGGGGGCCGAGGGGACGTTGGACGCCGCCAACATCCTGAAGCCCGCCTTGGCCCGGGGCGAAATCCAGGTGATCGGGGCCACCACCACCGGGGAGTACCACCGCTACATTGAGAAGGACGCCGCCTTAGAGAGGCGCTTCCAGCCCGTGATCGTCCTGGAGCCCTCCCCGGAGGAAACCCTGGAGATCTTGAAGGGCCTCCGGCCCCGCTACGAGGCCCACCACGGGGTCATCATCCCCGACGAAATCCTGGAGCTTTCGGTCAAAATCGGCATCCGCTCGCTTCCCGGGCGCAACTTCCCCGACAAGGCCATAGACCTCATTGACGAGGCGGCAAGTCGGGTGCGCCTCAACGCCTCCTTGGGCCTCCCCGTGGCCGAGGAGGAAGACGGCACCCCCGTGGTCACCCGGGAGGACATCGAGGCGGTGGTGGACTCCTGGGGCGGGGTTTACGTGGACGACAAGGACGACGAAAAACTCATGCGCCTGGAGGAGGAACTCAGGAAGCGGGTGGTGGGCCAGGAGGAGGCCATCCGCGCCCTGGCAAGCGCCCTGCGCCGGGCCCGGGTGGGCCTGGGGGGCCGGACCCGGGTGGCGGCGAGCTTCCTCTTCGTGGGGCAAAGCGGCGTGGGTAAGACGCAGCTGGCCAAGGCGTTGGCGGAGGTGCTCTTCGGCTCGGAGCGGGCCCTCATCCGCTTTGACATGTCCGAGTTCCAGGAGCCCCACTCCATCTCCAAGCTCATCGGGGCCCCGCCCGGCTACGTGGGCTACGAGCAAGGGGGCCGCCTCACGGAGGCGGTGCGCCGTCAACCCTTTAGCGTGGTCCTCCTGGACGAGATAGAAAAGGCCCACCCCGACATCTACAACACCTTCCTCCAGGTTCTGGACGAGGGCCGCCTCACGGACGGCATGGGGCGCACCGTGGACTTCCGGCGGGTGATCCTCATCATGACCTCCAACACCGGCTACAACGTGGGCCCGGCCATCGGCTTCACCGGCAAGGAGGTGGACACCGAGTCCCCCTTGAAGGCCCTCTTCACCCCCGAGTTCCTGGACCGCCTAGACGAGGTGATCCGCTTCCGCCCCCTCACGGAGGAGGAGCTGGTCCAGGTCGCCCGGATGATGCTGGAGGACATCCAGAAGGAGCTGAAGGGCCGCGACATAGAGGTGGCCTTCGCCCCGGAAGTGGCCCGCTTCGTGGTGGAGCAGGCCCCCAAGACGGGAAGCGCCCGGGCCATCCGCGGGGTGATCCGGGAGCGCATAGAAGACCCCCTCTCCCTGGCCCTCCTCAAGAAGCCCACGGGAAGGCTGTACGTGAGCGTGGAGGAGGGACGGCTGGCCTTCCACGAGGTGGAGGGCGAGGAGCTTTTGGTCTAGATGGCGAGCGCCGGGGGGGAAGGGGTTTAAAGGCCCTTCCCCCTCCTTTTGACCATGGCCAAGACCGCATACGTCTGCGTGGAGTGCGGCTACCGCACCCCCAAGCCCCTGGGGCGGTGCCCGGGGTGCGGGGCCTGGGAAAGCTTCCGGGAGGTGGCCCCCACCCCCCCAAGGCGGGAGGCGCCCAAGGAGGCCTCCCTCCTCCCCCTTTCCCGCGTGGAGGAAGGGGAGGAAGGGCGCTTCTCCTCGGGGCTTGCGGAGGTGGACCGGGTGTTGGGCGGGGGGTTTGTCCCCGGGGAGGTGGTCTTGCTGGGGGGGGAGCCCGGGGTGGGCAAGAGCACCCTCCTCCTGGAGATGGCCAAGCGCATGGGGCGGGAGGTGTACTACGTGGCGGGGGAAGAGTCGCCGGGCCAGATCAAGCTCCGGGCCCGGCGGCTTGGCCTAGGGGAGCTTCTCCTCCTCCGGGAAACGCGCTTGGAGCCCCTTTTGGCCCTCTTGGAACGCCAGCCCCCCGAGGCGCTTTTCGTGGATTCGGTTCAGACCATTGAGGCGGGGGGAAGCCCGGGGAGCCTGGTGGCGGTGCGGGAGGCCACGGGGGCCTTCGTGCGCTTCGCCAAGGCCACGGGCACGGCGGTGGTCTTGGTGGGGCACGTGACCAAGGAGGGGGTGGTGGCGGGGCCCAAGAGCGTGGAGCACGCGGTGGACGCCACGCTTTACCTGGAAACCGCCGGGGTCTACCGGGTCCTGAGGAGCGCCAAGAACCGCTTCGGTCCCGTGGGGGAGCTCGGGGTTTTCCGCATGGAGGAAACGGGGCTTTTGCAGGTGAAAAACCCCTCCGAGGCCTTCCTCCTGGAAAGGCCCCTGGGGGTGCCGGGGAGCGCCATCGCCCTCGCCTTGGCCGGGGAGCGGGCCTTGGCCCTCGAGGTCCAGGCCCTGGCGGCCAAAACCCCCTTCCCCGCCCCCCGCCGGGTAGTGCAGGGCCTGGAGGGCAGGCGGGTGGACATGGTCCTGGCGGTGCTGGAAAGGCGGCTTGGGCTACCTTTAGGCAACCTGGACGTCTACGTGAACCTGGCGGGGGGGCTTCGGGTGCAGGACCCGGGGCTGGACTTGGCCGTGGCCCTGGCGGTGTATTCTGCGGTGGTGGGCAAGCCCCTTCCCCCGGACCTGGCGGTGGTGGGGGAAGTGGGGCTGTTGGGCGAGGTGCGGAGCGTCATGGGCCTGGAACGGCGGCTTAGGGAAGGGGAGCGGGCGGGGTTTTCCCGCTTCCTCCACCCCGGGAACACCCGTGGCCTGAAGGAGGCGGTGGAGAGGTACCTGGAATGAGCGGCCGGGTCCTTTTGTACTTCCTTTTCGCCTTCTTGGGGTACCAGCTGGCGGTGGGGTTGGAGGGCTTAGGCCTTCTTCCCCGCTCCGCCGGCCTCATATCCCTAAACCGGCTCTATCTGGTCTTGGTAGGCTTCCTTTCGGGCGTCCTCCTCGCCCCCAGATTGGAAGCATGGTGGGAAAGGCGCTTTCAGCACCTAAAACGCCTTCCCCCTGAGGTGCCCGTGGCCCTCACCTTGGGGGCCACCTTAGGCCTCCTCCTCACCGTGCTCCTCACCACCCTCCTTTCCCAGGTGCCGGGCTTTTCCCCTTACCATAGCCTCCTCCTCGCCCTCTTTTTGGTGGGGCTTTTTTCCTATTTGGCCCTGGGCTACCGGGACTACCTGCGCCTGCCCCGGCCGGAACGGGCCAAAGGGGGCAAGGTCTTGGACACCAGCGTCCTGGTGGACGGCCGCATCGCCGAGGTGGCGGCCACGGGGTTTTTGGAAGGGCCCCTCTACGTGCCCCACTTCGTGCTCAAAGAGCTCCAGCACTTCGCCGACAGCCAAGACCCCCTCAAGCGGGCCAAGGGCAGGCGGGGCCTCGAGGCCCTGGAAAGGCTCAAGGAACACGTTGCCCTCGAGGTCCTGGAGGACACCCCCAAAGGGGAAAGCGTGGACGAGAAGCTCCTCTTCCTGGCCCGGGACCTGGGGGCCGCCTTGGTGAGCAACGACCTCGCCCTCCTCCAGATGGCCCGCATCTACGGGGTGAAGGCCCTTTCCGTGCAGGCCCTGGCCCAGGCCCTGAGGCCCCAGCTCCAGGTGGGGGACACCCTTAAGCTCCTCATCCTCAAGGAGGGGAAGGAGCCCCACCAGGGGGTGGGCTACCTAGAGGACGGGTCCATGGTGGTGGTGGATGGGGGGATCCGCTACCGGGGGCAGGAGATTGAGGTGGTGGTGACCCAGGCCATCCAGACCCAGGTGGGGCGCCTCTTCTTCGCCCGCCCCGCCGAGGGCTAGGGGTATAATGCCCCTCGGCCTTGGCCGGCCGAGGAGGTGGAGCTTGAACCTGCACGAGTATCAAGCCAAGGAGATCCTGGCCCGCTTTGGGGTGCCGGTGCCCCCCGGCAAGGTGGCCTACACCCCGGACGAGGCGAAGCGCATCGCCGAGGAGTTCGGCAAGCGGGTGGTCATCAAGGCCCAGGTCCACGTGGGCGGGAGAGGGAAGGCGGGTGGGGTGAAGCTCGCCGACACCCCCCAGGAGGCCTACGAGAAGGCCCAGGCCATCCTGGGCATGAACATTAAGGGCCTCACGGTGAAAAAGGTCCTGGTGGCCGAGGCGGTGGACATCGCCAAGGAGTACTACGCGGGCCTCATCCTGGACCGGGCCAAGAAGCGGGTGGTCCTCATGCTCTCCAAGGAGGGGGGCGTGGACATTGAGGAGGTGGCCGCGGAGCGCCCCGAGGCCATCCACAAGTTCTGGATTGACCCCCACAAGGGGTTCCGCCCCTTTGAGGCCCGGGAGATGGTGAAGCGGGCGGGGCTGGAGGGCAACCTCAACAAGCTCGCCCAGGTCCTGGTGGCCCTCTACCGGGCCTACGAGGGGGTGGACGCCTCCATCGCCGAGATCAACCCCCTGGTGGTGACCACGGACGGCGGGATCGTCGCCGCCGACGCCAAGATCGTCCTGGACGACAACGCCCTCTTCCGCCACCCCGACCTGGCCGAGCTCAGGGAGGTGGAGGCCGAACACCCCTTGGAGGTGGAGGCCAGCAACTACGGCTTCGCCTACGTGAAGCTTGATGGCAACATCGGCATCATCGGCAACGGGGCGGGCCTCGTGATGTACACCCTGGATCTGGTGAACCGGGTAGGGGGCAAGCCCGCCAACTTCCTGGACATCGGCGGCGGGGCCAAGGCGGACGTGGTCTACAACGCCCTCAAGGTGGTCCTCAAGGACCCCGACGTCAAGGGGGTCTTCATCAACATCTTCGGCGGCATCACCCGGGCGGACGAGGTGGCCAAGGGGGTGATCCGCGCCCTGGAGGAGGGCCTCCTCACCAAGCCCGTGGTGATGCGGGTGGCGGGCACCGCCGAGGAGGAGGCCAAGAAGCTTTTGGAGGGGAAGCCCATCTACATGTACCCCACGTCCATTGAGGCGGCCAAGGCCATCGTGGCCATGGTGGGAGGTGCGGCGTGATCCTGGTGAACCGCGAAACCCGGGTCCTGGTCCAGGGGATCACCGGCCGGGAGGGGCAGTTCCACACCAAGCAGATGTTGGACTACGGCACCAAGATCGTGGCCGGGGTCACCCCAGGCAAGGGAGGCACGGAGGTCTTCGGCCTACCCGTCTACGACACGGTGAAGGAGGCGGTGGCGAACCACCCCATTGACGCCTCCATCATCTTCGTGCCCGCCCCCATGGCGGCGGACGCCGCCTTGGAAGCGGCCCACGCCGGCATCCCCCTCATCGTCCTCATCACCGAGGGCATCCCCACCCTGGACATGGTGAAGGCAGTGGCGGAGATAAAGGCCCTGGGCAGCCGCCTCATCGGGGGGAACTGCCCCGGGATCATCAGCGCCGAGGAGACCAAGATCGGCATCATGCCGGGCCCACGTGTTCAAGCGGGGCAAGGTGGGGCTCATCAGCCGCTCCGGCACCCTCACCTACGAGGCGGCGGCCGCCTTGTCCCAGGCGGGGATCGGCACCACCACCACCGTGGGCATCGGCGGCGACCCCGTCATCGGCACCACCTTTAAGGACCTCCTCCCCCTCTTCAACGAGGACCCCGAGACCGAGGCCGTGGTCCTCATCGGGGAGATCGGGGGCTCGGACGAGGAAGAGGCGGCGGCCTGGGTGAAGGAGAACATGAAAAAGCCCGTGGTGGGCTTCATCGGCGGCCGCTCCGCCCCCAAGGGCAAGCGCATGGGCCACGCCGGGGCCATCATCATGGGCAACGTGGGCACCCCGGAGTCCAAGCTCAAGGCCTTCGCCGAGGCGGGCATCCCCGTGGCGGACACCATTGACGAGATCGTGGACCTGGTGAAACAGGCCCTGGGCTAAAGGCCAAAAGGCCCTGGGGCCCCCATCTGGGGGCCCCTTTTCACACCCGTCCCGTGGCCTCCGCCAGGGCCAAAAGCCTCTTTGCGTGCGCCTCCTCAAGCTCCCCAAGCCGGAGCCGCCAGGCCCAGTTTCCCTGGGGCCTTCCCGGGTAGTTCATCCGCGCCTCGGACCCCAAGGCCAAAACGTCCTGCACCGGGTAAATGGCAAGCCTGGCCACCGACTCCATCCCCAGGCGCATGAGGGCCCAGGGCACCTCGGTTTCCTCGCCAAAGGCAATCCCCCACTCCGTCAGGTAGCGGGCCAAAAAGTCCCGCTCGTGGGGCGTGGCGGTGCGGTACCAGCCCAAGGTGGTGTCGTTGTCGTGGGTGCCGGTGTAGACCACCACCCGCCCGTGCTCGGGGTAGTTGTGGGGGAGGAAGGGGTTTTCCATCCCGTCGTCAAAGGCGAACTGCAAGACCTTCATCCCGGGAAGCCCAAACCGGTCCCTCAAGGCCTCCACCTCGGGGGTGATCACCCCCAGGTCCTCCGCCAAGATGGGCACCCGGCCGAAGACCTCCTGGATGCGGGCGAAGAGCCTTTCCCCCGGGGCCTTGACCCAGCGCCCCTCCACCGCCGTGGGGCAGGAGGCGGGGATCTCCCAGTAGGCCTCAAAGCCCCGGAAGTGGTCAATCCGCACCAAGTGGAATAGCTCCAAGGCCTTCCGCAGGCGGGCGATCCAGAAGGAAAAGCCTTCCCTTTCCAAGACGTCCCAGCGGTAAAGGGGGTTACCCCAGCGCTGCCCCGTTTCCGAGAAGTAATCCGGGGGCACCCCGGCCACCACGGTGGGCCTCCCTTCCTCGTCCAGGTGGAACCACTCGGGGTGGGCCCAGACCTCGGCGGAGTCCTCGGCCACGAAGATGGGCATGTCCCCAATGAAGGAGATGCCCATGGCCTCGGCCTCCGCCTTCAGGGCGTGCCACTGGCGGAAGAAGAGCCACTGGGTAAAGGCGTGGAACGCCACCTCCCCCGCCAAGGCCCCCTCCGCCTCCCTCAGGGCCTTTGCCTCCCGCTTCCGCAGGGGAAGGGGCCAGGCGTTCCAGGGAAGCCCGCCGTGGTGGGCCTTGAGGGCCATGAAGAGGGCGTAGTCCCGAAGCCACCAGGCCTCCTCCTCTTGGAAGCGGGCGAAGGCCTCCCGCTCCTCAGAAGTAGCCTTCTCCTTGAACCCCTGAAAGGCGGCCCTGAGGGCGGGCCACTTCCAGGCGTAAAGGAGGCCGTAGTCCACCCGCCCCTCGGGGAAGCCGGGGTCCTCGAGGCGCAGGTAGCCCCGCTCCGCGAGGGGCCTCAGGTCTATGAGGTAGGGGTTTCCGGCGAAGGCGCTGAAGGACTGGTACGGGGAGTCCCCGTAGCCCGTGGGGCCTAAGGGCAAGACCTGCCAGTACCGTCCCCCCGCCTCCCGCAGGAAATGGAGGAAGTCCCGGGCCTCCTGGCCCAGGACGCCGACGCCGTAGGGGCCGGGGAGGCTCGTGGGGTGAAGCAGGAGGCCGTATGCGCGAGGAAGCTCCATGACCCCAGTATACCCTCCGGGGTGGAAGGGCTTCCAGGGAGAAACGCCCCCAGCCCCTGGCCAGGCCCGCAGAGCGGGGTCTTTTCAGCCCACCTTGTTCCCCTTCTCGTCGTAGGTGTAGAACCCCCGCCCCGTCTTGCGGCCCAGAAGCCCGGCCTGCACCATGCGCCTTAGGAGCGGAGAGGGGCGGTACTTGTCGTCCCCAAACCCCCGGTGGAGGACCTCCATGATGGCCAAGCAGGTGTCTAGGCCGATGAAGTCCGCTAGCTCCAGAGGCCCCATGGGGTGGTTCATCCCCAGGCGCATGATGCCGTCAATGGCCTCCTTGGTGGCCACACCCTCCCGCAGGGCCTCAATGGCCTCGTTAATCATGGGCATGAGGAGCCGGTTGGAAACGAAGCCGGGATAGTCCTGGACCTCGAGGGGGGTCTTCCCCATCCGCTTGGCCACCGCCACCACCACCTCCCGGGTGGTCTCCAGGGTGAGCTCACCCCGGATCACCTCCACCAGCTGCATGAGGGGCACGGGGTTGAAGAAGTGCATGCCGATGAAGCGCTCGGGCCGCCCGGAGTAGCGGGCCAAGGCGGTGATGGGGATGGAGCTGGTGTTGCTGGCCAGGATGGCCTCGGGCTTGGCCAAGGTGGAGAGCCGCTCAAAGAGCCGCCGCTTCTCCCCTTCGTCCTCCACGATGGCCTCCACGATGAGGTCAGCGTCCTTCAGCGCTTCCAGGGAGAGGCTGGTGCGGATGCGCCTTAAGGCCTCGTCGTGGGCCTCCTGACTGAGCCGCCCCCTTTCCAAAAACTTCCCCAAGGAGCGGCGGATGGCGGCGAGGCCCCGCTCCAAAAAGCTTTCCGCCACGTCCACTAGCACCACCTCGTACCCCGCCTGGGCCGCCACCTGGGCGATGCCGCTTCCCATCTGGCCCGCCCCCACCACGCCGATGGTCTTCACTTCCATAGCTCACCTCGGGGGCTATTTTACGTTCACCAGGAGAACCCCCGCCAAGGCGAGCCCCCCGCCCAGGATGGAGAGGGGGGAAGGCACCTCCCCAAGCCAGAGGTAGGCGATGAGGAGGGCGAGCAGGGGGGAGAGGTAGAGGAAGGAGGAGAGCCTCGAGGCCGGGGTTCGGGAAAGGGCGTAGGTCCAGGTGAGGTAGGCCAAGGCCCCGGGGAACACCCCCAGGTACAAGGCGGCCCAAAGGGCGGGCCGAGGAGCCTCCCGCAGGGCCTCGCCCAGCCCGGGGAGGAAGACCAAAAGGGGAAGCGTACCCAAAACCAAGGTGTAGACCGTCATCTCCTCGCTCCGGTAGCGGGCGAACAGGGGCTTTTGCAAGACGAAGTAAACGGAGGTGGAAAGGGCCGCCAAGAGGATCAGGAAGGCTCCCGGGCTCAAGGCCACGCCCCCACCCTCCCCCCAGGCGATGAGGGCGGAGCCCAAAAGGGCGAGGCCGAAGCCCACGACCCCCCTCGGCCTAAGCCGCTCCCCCAGGAGGAGGTGGGAAAGCAGGGCGGTGAAGACCGGCCCGGTGGCGATGAGGAGGCTCGCCGCCCCGGCGCTAACCGTGAGTTCCCCGTGGACCAAGGCGGTGTGGTACACGGTGATGCCCAAAAGGCCCAAAACAAAAAGGCGGGGTAAGTCCTCCCGCCGGGGCGGGCGGAGGCCAAGGAGGCGGGCGTAAAGGAGAAGAAGGGTCCCCGCCACCAAAAAGCGCAGGAGGACCAAATGCCCTGGGGACAAGCCCTTTAGCCCGGCCCGGATGCCGGCGAAGGCGCTCGCCCAAAAGAGGATGGTGATGAGGGCCGCCCCTAAGGCTTTAGGCTCCATGGGGCACGACCAGGTAGTAGAACCCTTCGTCCAAAAGCCCCCGCTCCAAAAGGGCGTTCACCTCCCGAGCGGAAACCCGGCCGATCCGGTCCTTGAGCTCCGCCAAGGAGAGGTAGCGGCCCGTGTAGAGGTACTCCATCCCCAGGTGGAAAAGCCGGCCCATGGGGGTCTCCCCGGCGAAGACCAAGGCGGTGGCCAAGGGGGTCTTGGTCCTCTCCACCTCCTCCGCCCGCACCCCCTCCCGCCGCAGCCGGGCAAGCTCCTCCTGGAGGACGGAAAGCACCGCCTCCTTGTTCCCGGGGTCCGCCTGCACGTAGGCGTGGAAGAAGCCCGCCCGGTCCACCTCCTCGTGGCCGAAGGAGGCCACCTCCGCCAGACCCCGGTCCACCAGGGCGAAGTGGAGCCTTCCCGAGCCCTCCTCCCCCAGGAGGTGGGCCAGGACCTGGGCGGCGAAGCGCGCTTCCTCCTGGTAGGCCACCCCGGGGAAGAGCCCCACCAGGTAAAGGGCCCGAGCCTTCCCGTAGGGCTTTTCCTCTAGGCCCACGGCCGGGGAAAGGGGGGGATAGCGCCGCCCCGCTTCCCCTTCCCGCCAGGAGGCGGTGAGGGCCTCCGCCTCGGCAAGGAGCCGCGCAAAGTCCACCCGGCCCGTGGCGGCCAGGACCATGTTCTTGGGCAGGTAGCGCCGGGTGTGGTAGGCCGCCATCTGCTCCCGGGTGAGGGCGGTGATGCTCTCCTTGGTGCCCAACACGCTATTCCCCAAGGGGTGGTCCCGGAAGAAGCGGGCCCGGGCCCAGTCGTAGGCCATGAACCCAGGGCGGTCCTCGTAGCGGGCGATCTCCTCCAGGATGACCTTTTTCTCCGTGTCAAAGTCCTCTTGGCGCAAGGCGGGACGCAGGAGCTTGGTGAAAAGGGCCAGAAGGTCAAAGGCGAACTCCGGCAACACCGCCCCGTAGTAGACCGTGGCCTCCTCGGAGGTGAAGGCGTTGTACTGCGCCCCCATCCGGTCAAAGGCCAGGTTTACGGAAAGGGCGTCCATCCCCTCGGGCCCCTTGAAGACCATGTGCTCCAGGAAGTGGCTTACCCCGCTTTCCTCCTTGGCCTCGTCCCGGGCCCCTGTCTTCACGAAGTAGCCCAGGGCCACGCTCCTGGCCTCGGGCAAGACCTCGGCGATGACCTTAAGGCCGTTTTTTAGCTCTGCCTCACGAAACATGGCTTACCTCTCCCAAAAGCCCGACCCAGGGGTTCCGGTAGGGGTGCTCCCGCAGGAAGCGGTTCACCGCCTCGAGGCCCGTCCCCTCAATGGCCCCTTCTATCTCCGCCAAGGAGCGGACCCGTGCCAGGTAGAAGAGGTCCCGGGCCATGGAAGCGGCCCGGCTCCTTATGGACTCGTCCGCCATCACCAGGGCAGTCTTCAAACCCACCTTGGCCCGGGCGAGCTCCTCCTCCGCCACCCCTTCCTGCAGGCGTTCCATCTCCCGTAGCATCACCGCCAAGGTCTCCCCCGCCCTTTCCTTGGTGGTGCCGGCGTAGGCCATGAGGAGGCCCTGGCCCTTGACCCCGGCGGGGAAGGCGGAAACGGCGTATACCAGGCCCCGCTTCTCCCGCACCTCGGTGAAGAGGCGGCTCGCCATGCCCCCGGAGAGGACCTCCAGAGCGAGCCGGGCGGCGTAAAACCTGGGGTCTTCCGGCCCCACGTCGGGGTAGGCCAGGCCGATCTGCACCTGGGCCGTGGGCCTTTCCAGGGTAAAGCGGTGGGGTTTGGAAAGCGTTGGCGCCGGGTAAGAGGCCTCCTCTCCCTCCCAGGCCAAAAGGGGCTCGAGGGCCCCAAGGAGGCGCTCCCAGGAAACCCCCCCCGCCACCGCCAGGATGGCCCCCTTGGGGGTGTAGCGCCTCCTGAAGTCTTTCCGCACCGCCTTCGGGCTTGCCCGCTTCAAGCTTTCCTCTTCCCCCAAGGGGTCGCGCCCGTGGGGGGAGAGGAAGACGCGGCGGCGAAGCTCGGAAAAAAGCTTCCGAGCCGGCTGGTCCTCTTGGGAAAGAAGGGCCTGAAGCGCCACGCTCCGCACCGCCTCAAACCCCTCCTCGGGCAAGCGGGGCCGGGTGAGGAGGAGGGCGTAAAGGCGGAAGACCTCCTCCAGCACCTCGGGCAAAAAGGCGGCGGAAAAGGCGGTGTACTCCAACCCCGCCCCGCTACTCCGCCGCACCCCCAAAGCGTCCAAGGCCTCGGCCAAGGCCCGGGCGTCCAGCTCCCCCGCCCCCTTCCAAAGCCAGCCCTCCAGGAGGGTGCTGGCCCCCAAAAGCCCCTCGGGTTCGTTCACCGCCCCGGCGGGGACCAAAAGTTGGAAGGCCACCCCCGGGTAATCCCGTTCCTCCAGGGCCAGGAGGAGGCCATTCGGTAGTCGCTCCACGCGGCTCACAGGCCTAAGGGTATCATGGGGAGCGTGAGGGAAGGGGAGCTTCGGGAGAGGCTTCTAAGGCCCCTTCTGCGGGAGCTCAAAGACGGGGCGTTGGACCGGGTGGTGGTGGGGGGTCTGGAAGGCCTGGTGCAAAACCTGGCCCGGCCCTTCCCCGAGGTCCAGCGGCTCTTCCAGGGCTACGGGGCCAAAACCCCGAAGGAGCGGAAAGAGGTCCTGGAGGCCGCCATCCGCCTCCTCCAAAGTGGCCTTCCCCAGGCAAAACCCCAAACCCCTCCCCCTTCCCGCCTGGGCCTCGAGGACCCCGCCCACCGCCTCGCTCCCCCGCAAAGCCGCAAGAAGCTCTCCGAGCTCGGCCTCCACACGGTGCGGGACGTGCTCCAGTACTACCCCCGCCGCTACGAGGACCGGCGCGCCCTGCCCGGGGTGCGCTTCCTGGAGGACGGGAAGAAGGCCACCTTGCAGGTCAAGGTCCTCAGCAAGGAACTCATCAAAACCCCCAAGAAGGGCATGCAGGTGGTGCAGGTGAAGGCCCAGGACGCCTGGGGCTTTCGGCTCACCCTGGTCTGGTTCAACCAGCCTTGGGTCCTTTCCCAGGTGGAGGAGGGCGCCACCCTCATCGTCACCGGCCGGGTGCAGCGGCGGGGGGGCGTGCAGCTTTTCGTGGAGCACTTTGAGGACGAGGGCACGGAGTCCCTTTCCACCGGGCGCATCGTCCCCATCTACCCCGCCAAGGAAGGGATAAGCCAGGCCTTCCTCCGGCGCACGGCGCAGCGGGCCCTGGAACTGGCCCTGCCCCTGCCCGACCCCTTGGGCCCCTACCGGGAGGCGGAGGGGCTAGAGGACTACAACAGGGCCCTCAAGAACATCCACTTCCCCGAGGACGAGGAGGCGCTCAAGCGAGCCCTTTTGCGGCTCAAGTTTGACGAGTACCTCCTCCTGGAGCTCAAGGCCCTCCTGGACGCCGGGGGGATGGTGCTGGGCCGGAGCTTCCGGGTGGAGGCGGCCTGGGTGGAAACCTTCAAAAAGGCCCTTCCCTTCCCCCTCACCCGGGCCCAGGAAAGGGTCATGGGGGAGATCGCAAAGGACATGCAAAGCCCGAGGCAGATGGCCCGCCTCCTCCAGGGCGACGTGGGCTCGGGGAAGACGGTGGTGGCGGCCTTCGCCCTCTACCTGGCGGCGCAAAACGGGGCGCAGGGGGCCCTCATGGCCCCCACGGAGATCCTGGCGCGGCAGCACTTCCAAAACCTCACCCGTTACCTCTTCCCCCTGGGGGTGCGGGTGGAGCTCCTCCTGGGCTCCATGACCCAGAAGGAGAAGGAGGCGGCAATCGGGCGCCTAAGCCGAGGGGAGGCCCAGGTGGCGGTGGGCACCCACGCCCTCATCCAAGAGGGGGTGGCCTTTAGGGACCTGGGCCTCGCCGTGGTGGACGAGGAGCACCGCTTCGGGGTGCTTCAGCGGCGGGCCCTCCTGAAGATGGCCCAGCACCCCCCCGACGTCCTGGTGATGTCCGCCACCCCCATCCCCCGCTCCTTGGCCCTCACCCTCTACGGGGACCTGGAGGTGAGCCTCCTGGACGAGATGCCCCCCGGGCGCACGCCCGTGAAGACCAAGGTCCTGCCCCACCGCCTGCGCCTCCAGGCCTACGCCTTCGCCCGGGAGGAGGTGAAGAAGGGCCACCAGGTCTTCGTGGTGGCGCCGGCCATTGAGGAGAACGAGGAACTGGACCTTAAGGCGGCGAAAAGCCTGTACGAAGAGCTCAAGGCCCTCCTCCCCGAGGTGCGCATGGCCCTCCTCCACGGCAAGATGCCCGCCCGGGAAAAGGAGGAGGTCATGGAAGCTTTCCGCCAAGGGGCCTTTGACCTCCTGGTGTCCACCACGGTGATAGAGGTGGGGGTGGACATCCCCAAGGCCACCCTCATCATCGTGGAAAACGCCGAGCGCTTCGGCCTCGCCCAGCTCCACCAACTCCGGGGCCGGGTGGGGCGGGGGGGCCTCGAGGGCTACGCCATCTTCCTGGCGGGGGAGGCGAGCCAGAGGACCCTCAAGCGCCTCAAGGTCCTGGAGGAGTCCACGGACGGCTTTTACATCGCCGAGGTGGACCTGAAGCTAAGGGGGCCCGGGGAGCTTAGGGGCACGCGGCAGTCCGGCTACCCCGAGCTCAAGCTTGGCGACCTGGCGGAGGACACAGCGATCATTGAGCGGGCCCGGGCCTTGGCCAAGCGGATCCTCGAGGCCGACCCCGACCTCTCCCGCCCCGAGCACCAGGCCCTAAAGGCGGAACTCAAGGCCCAAGCGGAGCGCATCGGCTTTAGGGAAGTGATCTGATGCGGGCCCTCCCCCACCCCCACCTCCCCGCCTTCTTCTCGGAAGGAGGAGCCTTGCGGGCCCGGGCCCTGCAGGAATACCTCCTGGCCCTTCGGGAGGTCTACGCCCGCTACGCCCCCCTCCCCCCCGTGGCCCTTTACGTCCTCTCGGAAAAGGAGTGGCGGGCTTCGCTTCCCTACCCCTACGGCCTTCCCTTCCAGCACGCCGGGCTCGAGGGCCTGGCCCTTTACGCCCCCCTCACCTATCCGGAAAGGCTCGTGCACCGCCTGCGGGAGGCCCTTCTGCCCCTGGGCCCCCCTCCCGGGGAGATCCCCGCCTTCCTGGACCTCAACCTGGGGCACGAGTACGCCCACGCCGTCCAGGTGGCCTGGCGGCTCCGCACCGGGGCCAGGTGGCTGGACGAGTTCTTCGCCAACTACCTCTTCCTGCTGGCCCTCAAGGAGGCGAGGCCCCACCTGGCGGACCTCCTCCTCGCCTGGAGCCGCCACCTGGCCCGCCTCACACCCCCAAGGAAAAGCCTTTCCGCCTACGAAAGGCGGCGAGGAGGGCTGGAGGGGGCGCTTTGGTTCCAGGCCCAGTTCACCCTGAAGGCGGAAGGGCTCCTCCGGGAGAACGGCGACCGCCTCTTAAGGGCCTTTTTGGCGGAGGCCCCCCTGGACCGCAGGAAGGGCCACCGCCTGCTTTTGGCGCTATATCCCGGGCTAAAGGACTGGTTCGCCGGCTTTGGCCTTAAGGGCGCACCCGAGGGGGCACCTTCCCCTCCGCCAGGCCCCTGAGCCAGTCCAAGAAGCTCACCTCCCCCACCTTCGCCGTGTAGAGCTCGGGGCGGGGCAGGATGCAGTGCTGGCCCCCTAGGGCCAGGTAGAAGGTGTAGTTTTCCGCCTGGGCGGGGCGGAGCACCGCCTCCAAAGCTTTTTGCGCCCATTCCCGTGCGGTGGCCTCGGAAGGGGTGGCCTCCCCCTTCATGAGGCCGTAGAAGAAGATCTGGGTGCCGTCCAGGACCGTGGTGTACTGGGCCAAGACCGCCTTGGGGTAGGCTTTGGCCAAGGCCAGGTAGATCTGCCACACCTCGGGGTTCGCGGAGAGGCCGGGCAGGTCGGGCAGGCGCGGGTTCCAGCGGGCGAAGCCGGGGAAGCCCTCCGTGCGCACCCCCACCCCGGCGTCCCCGCAGACGGCCACCTGGGCGTTCTTGTAGGTGGAAAACACCTTGTCCGCCCAGAAGACCGCCCCGTAAGCCCCGGCGCTACATCCGGTGACGAAGACCCGCTCCGGGTTGGTGTGGTTCTTGAAGACGTACTCCAGCACCGCCTGGACGTTCCGCGCCCCCTGGTGGTGGACCCTAAAGCCCCCGTAGTCCACCGTGGCCCGGCCCACGTGGAGGTCCCCGGTGCAGTAGGGGATGAAGACGTGGGTCCAGCCGTAGAAGGGGTTGGCCACGCTGATGCGGTTGTAGATGCCTTGGGCGAGGGCGAGCTCCTGCGTGTCCACCCGCTTGCGGTAGGTGCGGCTTTCCGGGCCACAGGTGGCGGCGTCCCAGCAGGCCCCACCCCCCTGGAAGTCCAGGACCACCTTCCTGGGGTCCCCTGGGCTCACGTAAAAGCGGTAGGGAGACCCGTCGGCGCAAACCCCACCCGGCACCTCCACCGCCTGCCAAAGGGCAAGCCCCTGGGCCAAGGCCAAACCCAAAAGCCAAAGGAGGGCGATAAGCCGCTTCATTTTCACCTCCACCCCCAGTCTAAAAGAGGGCTTAGACCGGGTCAAGAAAAGGTGGCCCGAGGACCACCCCTAGGAGAACCTTGTCCTTACGCTCCCGGTTATCCGGAGCATTTTTGTTAGCCCCCTGACCGGAAGGCACAGCGCCCCCCTCGAGGCCCTGCGCCGGCATTCACCCCAGGGCCAGCCCGGAACTCTCCTCCCTAGGCCCACTCCACCCGGCTCCCGGAAGGGTGCTTGCGCACCCGAAGCCTGGCGGGAAGACGCTCCGCCAGGGCCTCCACGTGGGTCACGATGCCCACGAGCCTCCCCCGGGTGGGGAGGCTTTCCAGGACGGCCGCCACCCCCTCGAGGGCCTCCGGGTCCAGGGTGCCGAACCCCTCGTCCAAAAAGAGGGCCCCCAGGCGGCCCCGGGAGAGCTCCTCGGAAAGGGCCAGGGCCAAGGAGAGGCTCGCCAGGAAGCTCTCCCCCCCGGAAAGGGTCTTCACCGGGCGGCGGGCTTCGGTCCAGAGGTCATAGACCTCGTACTCGTCCCCCTTGCCCAAGAGGCGGTACCGCCCCCCGGAGAGGGTGGCAAGAAGGGCATCCGCCCGCTCCACCAGGCTCCTTTGCCTTAGGCCCAGGAGGTAGGCGGGGAAGTTGTTTTCCTGAAGGTCGCGGGCCAGCTTGTCCCATAGGTCCACCTCCCGCACCACCTCCGCCAGGCAACCCTCCAACTCCCGGCGGCGCTCAAGCCTTTCCCGCCGGGCCTTCACCCGGTCCCGCAGGACGGCCACCTCCCCCTGGAGCTCCCCAAGCCGCCCCCGCGCCTGGTCCAAGGCTTCCTTTGCCGCCTCGAGGCGGGTGCGGGCCTCCTCCAAGGGAATGTCGGGCAAGGGAGGCAAGGCCTTCAGAAGGGCCTCCACCTCAGCGAACTCCTCCTCGTGGGCCTTGAGGCGGTTCCGCAGGGCCTCCGCCTCCTGGGGAGGGAGGTAGAGGGTTCTCGCCTCCTCCTCGGGCATGAGGCCTTGGACCAGGGCTTCCGCCTCGGCCAGGGCCTTTGCCTGCTCCTCCCTTTTGGCTCGCAGGGCGGCGAGGTCCCGGCGCAACCCCTCCTCGGCCTCGGCGAGAACCCTATCCTGGGCCTCCCTTTCCTCCAGGTCCCGCACCGCCTGGCCGAGGGCCTCCAGGTAACCCCCCACCCCCTTGCCCCCGGTAACCTCCAGAAGGTACCGGTAGAGCCCAGCCCCTAGGGCGGCCTTCTCCTCCCTCAAGGCCGCCAAGGCGGCCCGGGCCTCGGCGAGGAGGACCTCCGGCTCCCCCTCCCGGTGCGGGCGGAGGCGGGCCTCCTCCGCCCGAAGCCCCTCCACCTCCTTCTCTTTGGCCTTCACCTCACCCCTCAGCTCCTGGTAGCGGTCCCGGAGGGCCTCCAAGGCCCTCTGTGCCTCGGCGTGGGCCTTCTTTAGGGCCTCGAGGTCCCCGGGCCTGGGCCCCACCCCGAGCCCCTCCAGGGCCTCCTCCTTGGCCGAGACCGCCTGACGGAGGCGCCCAAGCTCCGCCAGAACCTCCCTTAGCGCCCTTTCCAGGACCCGCCGCCGCGGGACCAGGTCCACCCCCTCCGGCCTTGGGGGCAGGGTGTGGACGAGCCCCCCGCAAAGGGGGCAGGGCTTGCCGGGCTCCAGGAGGTCGTGGTAGGCCAATAGCCCCTGCCGCCTCTCCTCCAGCTCCAAAGCGGCGAGCTCCCCCTCCAGCCGCGCCTTTTCCCCCTGCAAGCGGTCCAAGGCCTCCTTTAGGGAGGAAAGCTCCTCCTTTAGCGCGTGGGCCTCCGCCCCCTTCAGGGCCTCGGCCAGGGCCTCCACCTCCTCCCGCTTCGCCTTGCCCTCCGCCTCCACCTCCTTTAGCGCTTCCCTAAGCTGGGCCAAGGCCGCCTCCCCCGCTAAGCGCCGCTTCCTGGCCTCGGCCCAAGCCTCCAGGGCCCGCACCTCCCCTTCCAGACGGGGTTCCTCGTCCAGAAGGGCCTCCAGGGCCTCGGGGTCCAGACGGGGGCTTGGGTGCTCCTTCACCCCCACCCGGCGCCAGAGGACCTCCAAGCGCTCTAGCTTCCGGGCCTCCCAGAGGGCCTTCCTCGCCTCCCGCAGGGCCTCGGGATGGAAGGCCAACGCCTTCCGCTTCCCTTCCAGCTCCGAAAGCCTCCCCTCAAGCTCCCCAAGCCCCGCCTCCGTGGCCCGCAGGGCGGCCTCCTTCTCCCGGTAGGCCTCCCAAAGGCGCAGGGCCCGAGCGGCCTCCTCCGCCCGGACCAGGCGCTTCCGCAGATCCTCCATGGCGGAGGCCTCTCCCAAAAGGCGCTCCCTCCTCGTCTCCAAGTGGTGGCGCCTTTCCAGGTGTTGGAAGAGGGTCTCCGCCTCCTTGGCCTCCCTTTCCAGGCGCTCCACCGCCTCCCCAAGCCTTTCCGCCTCCGCCTCCCTATGGGCAAGCGTCCCCTCCAAGGCCTCCAGCGCCTCGAGGGTGGCGTCCTCGAGGGTCTTTAGCTCCCCCTCCAGCCGCCCCTTCTCCTCCAGCAGGGAGGCCCGCCTGGAAGCCGCCTTCTCCCGGGCCTTCTCCAGCCTCGCAAGCTCAAATAGGTCCAGGAGGATGCGCCTTCGCTCCTTGGCCTCCCCCTTCAGGAAGCGGTCAAACTCCCCTTGGGGCAGGAGGAGGGCCCGGGTGAAGGCCTCGTAGGAGAGGCCCAATAGCCCTTCCACCCTCCGGTTCACCTCCTCCAGGCCCTCCAAGGGGACGAGGCGCTCCCCGCCCCCATCCAGGGCAAAGAGGCGGGCCTCGCTCCGCCTGCCCCGCACCCGCTCCACCCGGTAGACCCGCTCCCCCACCTGGAAGGTGAGGCGCACCCGGGCCTCCCCCAAGGCGGGGTGGACCAGGTCCGCCACGTTGCGGCCCACCCGGGGCACGCGGCCGTAAAGGGCGAAGGCCATGGCGTCTAAAAGGGTGCTCTTGCCGCTCCCCGTGGGCCCGGTGATGGCGAAGAGCTCCACATCGGAAAAGTCCACCTCCTGCCGCTCCCGGTAGGGGCCAAACCCCTCAAGTTCCAAGCGCAAGGGCCTCAAGCTCCACCTCCGTGAGCACCTGCTTTAGACCTTGCAGAAGCCCTTCCTCCTTGCGCCCCTTTTCCTCCAGGTAGCGGGCGTAGGCCTCGAGGAGGCCAAGCTCCGCCCCCCCTTCCCCCTGGATCTCCTCGGGCGAGACCCCCGCCCCCTCCACGGCGAGGAGGTTGGGCAGGGCCTGGAAGAGCCTCTCCCGCACCACAGCGGAAAGCCTCCCCTCCACCACGAGCCTCAGGTAGCCGGGAAAGCCCCTTAGCTCCTCCAGCCTCCCATCCAGGTCCTTCGGGGAAAGGCGGTAAGTCCTTAGGGGCTTGCCCCAACGCTCCCGGATGGGGTGGACCTTGGGAGGCCCCGAGGGGGGAAGCTCCACCAAAAGCGCCCCCCGCTCCGCCTCCTCCCCCTCGCCGAAGTCCAACTGGATTAGGCTTCCCGAGTACCAGGCCAAAGGGGCCTCGGAAACCGCCTGTTGGCGGTGGATGTGGCCCAAGGCCACGTACCGGGCGGAAAGGGGCAAAAAGGCCGTGGGCACGGCGTAGGCCTCGGAAAGGTGGAAGGCGAACTCCCCTCCCCCAGGCCGCGCCCCCACCACGGCGAAGTGGCCCAGCATCAGGGGGCTCGCCAGGTTGTCCAGGATGCGCCGCATGCTTTCGGCGTAGGTCTGGTGGCGCCCCTCCGCCTCCTGCCAGAGCTTTTTCATGAGCACCCTCTCGGACACGAAGGGCAGGAGGGCCGCCCCGACCCCCAGGACCTGCACCACCCCCCCTTCCTCGCGGAAAAGGGGCCGGCCCCGCACCGTGGCCCCGGCCAGGGCGAGGAGGGGGGAAAGGGCCTCGAGGCGCTCCTTGGGGTCGTGGTTGCCGGCGATCACCAGGGCGGGGACCCCAAGCTCCCTCAGCCTCAGGAAAAACTCCACCGCCAAGGCCTCCGCCTCCGCGGAAACCTGGGGCCGGTCAAAGAGGTCCCCCGCCACCAGGACGAGGTCCACCCGGTCCTTCCTGACGATTTCCAAAAGGTCCTTCAGGGCCTGTGCGATCTCCGGGGTGCGGTCCACGCCTCTTAATACCTTTCCCAAGTGCCAGTCCGCCGTGTGAAGAAGGCGCACGGCACCCATTATGCCTTAGTGGGCGTGGCCGTGGTCGGGAGGCCTACCCCGCCCGCCCCGAAAGGCCAAGGCCGCCACCAAGGTGGTGAGGGGAACCGCCAGGAGAAGCCCCAAGGAGCCGAGCACCATGCTGGCGATCTCCGCCGCGAAGGGCTCGGTGTTTAGGAGAAAGCGCAAGGGGGTGGGGTCCCTGGTGAGGAGGAGGAAAAGGGGCAAGGACCCGGCGGCATAGGCCAGGACCAGGGTGTTCACCAGGCTCCCAATGTGGTCGTAACCCACCTCCATCCCCCGGCGGTAAAGCTCCCCCACGCCCCAGCGGGGGTTGGCGTGGCTCAGGGCCTGGACCACCGCCGCCTGGGTCACGGTGACGTCGTTCAGGGCCCCCAAGGCCCCCACCACCACCCCCGCCAGGTAGAGGGAAACCAGGTCCACCCCGCCCCACTGCCGGAGGAGAAGGGCCTCCTCCGAGGCCAGGCCGGTGAAGCCCATGGCCCGGGTGAAGAGGAGGGCGAGCCCCAGGACGAAGGCCACGGAAAGGAGCGTGCCCAAAAGGGCGGCGGTGGTCTTGCGGTTCACCCCGTGCACCAGGTACAGGGTGAGGAAGAGGACGCCCACGCTCCCCGTAAAGGCGTAAAGGAGGGGATTTCCCCCCGCGGCCACCCGCGGCACCACGAAGTAGACCACCACCAGGAGGCTCAAGAAGGTGCCCAAAAGCCCCCTAACCCCCTTCCCCCGCCCGAGGAGAAGGGCAAAGAGGGCGAAAAGGCCAAGGAGAAAGGCGAGGTGGGGAAGCCTGTCGGGCTCCGTGACGTAAAGCCGCTCCCCTTCCCGGTAGAGGACCACCCGCTCCCCCTCCCGGAAACCCCCCCCGTCCGCGGGCAGGAGGGCTTCCACCCGCTTCCCCTCCACCAGGACCTCCGCCACGCCCCTTCCCGGGTCCAGGGCCAGGATGCGCCCCAGGAGATACCCTCCTTCCGCCCAAGCGGGGAGGAGCAAAAGCACGAGCATAGGCCAAACCCGCATGCCCCCACTTTAGCCCCCGAAGATGAAAGGCGGTTTTCACCTGGGGTATCCTGGGGGCATGGAGCGGGCCACCAAGCAAAGGCGGGCCATCCGGGAGGCGTTTCTGGAGGCCAAACGGCCCCTTTCCCCCCAAGAAGTCTTGGCCCTGGCCCGGAGGAAGGTGCCCTCCTTGGGCCTCGCCACCGTCTACCGCAACCTGAAGGCCTTGGTGGAGGAGGGCTTCCTCACCCCCGTGGCCTTGCCCGGGGAGCCCCCCCGGTACGAGCCCGCGGGCCTGGAGCACCACCACCACTTTTTCTGCCGTCGCTGCGGCCGGGTTTTTGAGCTTTTGGGGTGCGAGCTCGCCCTTACCCACCTACCGCCGGGCTTCCAGGCCGAGGGCCACGAGGTCACGGTCTATGGCCGTTGCCCGGAGTGCGCCATATAATCGTTGCGATGGCCAAGCGGAAGCCCGCGAAGCCCGCCCAAGGTCCCGAGCGCGAGGGCCAGGCCGCCCTCTTGGGAGGGCTGGCTTTTTTCCTGCTTTCCCCCTTCTTCCCCTGGAACACAGGGGCGGTGGGGGAAACCTTGAGCGCCTTCTACCGGGCGGCAGGCTTGCCGGGTTATTTGCTTCCCCCAAGCCTCGCCCTGGTGGCCCTGGCCCTTTACCGGCAAAAGCCCCTAAAGCCCCTCCTCCGCCACCTCTTCTTCCTCTACCTCCTCGCCTTTAGCCTCCTCCCCCTGGCGGGGCCCTTGGCGGGGGACGTGGGCCAAGGGGTTCGGGGTTTCCTCGAGGCCCGGGCGGGGGCCTTGGGCCTAATCCTTTCCCCCCTCCTGGCCAGCGCCGTCTTGGACCTTTGGCTTGGGCAAAGGCCTTTTTCCCTCCTCCTAAGGGGGCTCCGCATGGGGGTGGAAGGGGTGCGGCGGGCCCGCCACGCCCTAAAGGCCCTCCTCTTGCGGCAACGGATCCGGGCCCTAGCCCGGCTTTACCCGGAGCACACCGCCCTCCACACCCTGGGCAAAACCCTCACCCCCGAGGAGCTCCCCGGGGTGGAGGGAGCGCTCCGGGCCTTCTTGGAGGAGCGGGTGGCGGAGCTAAGGCGCCAACTGGAGGCGGACCAAAGGCCCCTGGAGCCCAACCTCCTCGCCCTGGAAAACGCCCTCAAAACCCCCCTCCCGGGGGAGGGCCCCTTGCGGGAGGCCCTGGAGGAACGGCGCGCCGCCTTGCACCTCGAGGCCCAGGCCCTTAGGGCGAGGCTCCAGGCCCTAAAGGCCATCCCCCAGCTCCGCCCTTCCCTAAAGGGGCTCCTCCTTGGGCAAAGGCTGCGGGAGGCGCGGCGGGCCCGGTTCGCAGAGCTCGCCGGCTTGGTGGAGGACCTGGAAAGGCGCCAGGAGGAGCTCGCCCGCTTCTTCCCCTTCCTCACCGCTCCCAAGGAGCTCCAGGCGGAGGCCCTCAAGGCCCTCCTCACGGGCAACCCCCCGCCCAGGCCCTCCCAGGCGCAAACCAAGCCCGAGCCGGCCCCCGACCCCGAGCCCTTTGACCTGGACCTGGTCTTCCCCGAGCCCGCCCCACCCCCCAAGGAGCCGCCTAAGCCCCAAGGGGAGGCCCGGGTGGCGGTGGCGCCCAGCACCGCCCTCACCCTGCCCACCCCCGGGCTTTTGGACCCCCCGGAGCCCAAGGGAAGCGTCCGCGCCCTGGAGGAGGAGGCGGAAAGGCTCAAGCGGGCCATCGCCGAAACCCTCAAGCAGTTCGGCGTGCAGGCGGAGGTGGTGGGCCATGCCCGGGGGCCAAGCGTCACCCGCTACGAGCTCCTCCCCGCCCCCGGGGAGAAGATCAGCCGCATCCAAAGCCTGCAGAACGACCTGGCCCGGGCCCTGGCGGTGGGGGCGGTGCGGATTGAGGCCCCCATCCCCGGGAAGAACACCGTGGGGCTAGAGGTGCCCAACCCCAAGCGGGAGCTGGTGCGCTTCTCCGAGGCGGTTCTTTCCCCAAGCTTCCAACACGCCAAGGCCCTCCTGCCCCTGGTCCTGGGCAAGAGCATCGAGGGGGAGATCTGGGTGCGGGACCTGGCCAAGATGCCCCACCTCCTCATCGCCGGCTCCACGGGAAGCGGCAAGAGCGTGGCCATCAATGTCCTCATCGCAAGCCTCCTCTTCAAGCACCTCCCCACCACCTTGCGCCTCCTCCTCATTGACCCCAAGATGGTGGAGCTCACCCCCTACGAGGGCATCCCCCACCTGGTGCGTCCCGTGGTGACGAGCCCCGAGGAGGCCGCCGGGGTCTTGCAGGGGGCGGTGGCCCACATGGAGAGGCGCTACCGCCTCATGAGCCAGGTGGGGGCCAGGAACCTGGAGCAGTACAACGCCAAGATGGAAAAGGAGGGCGGGGAAACCCTGCCCTATCTGGTCATCGTGGTGGACGAGCTCGCCGACCTCATGATGACCGCCCCCAAGGAGGTGGAGGCGGCCATCCTGCGCCTGGCCCAAATGAGCCGGGCCACGGGGATGCACCTCGTCCTCGCCACCCAGCGCCCCAGCGTGGACATCCTCACCTCCCTCATCAAGGTGAACATCCCCGCCCGCCTGGCCTTCGCCGTGGCCAGCGGCTTTGACTCCCGCACCATCCTGGACACGCAAGGGGCGGAGAAGCTCATCGGCCAAGGGGACGCCCTCTTCCACCAGCCCGGCCTCACCAAGCCCGTGCGCCTCCAGGTGCCCTACCTCTCCGAGGAGGAGGTGGCCCGCCTCGCCGGCTTCCTCCGGGGGCAAAGCTTTGAGGACCGCTTCGCCGAGGCCTACGGGGCCGACTTTGAGCCCCCCAAGGCCCCGGAGGGCACCGGGCCGGGAGAGGTGGACTTCTCCGACCCCCTTCTGAGGAAGGCGGCGGAGATCGTGGTGGAGGAGGGCTACGGCTCGGTGAGCCGCCTGCAACGCCGGCTTTCCATCGGCCACGCCCGCGCCGGGAAGCTCATGGACGCCCTCGAGGCCATGGGCATCGTGGGCCCCCCCAAGGGCTCCAAACCCCGGGAGGTCCTGATCACCAAGGAGCAACTCAAGGACTTCTTCGGCTAGGGGTGTGCTATCATGGCCCCTTGTGGAAGCGGTGCCGGGCGGGCGCTGGGTAGCGGAGATTTACGGCTGCGATCTGGACGTGCTGGAAAACCCCAAGATGGTGGAGGCGGCCCTCTTGGACGCGGTGATGCGCTTGGGGGCCCCTAAGGACTCGGTCCAGTCCGTGGTCTACAAGTTCCACCCCCAGGGGCTTTCCGCCGCGGTGGTGAGCCCGGTGGCGGCGGTGATGATCCACACCTGGCCCGAGGACAACGCCTCCGCCACCTTGGACCTCTACTTCTACCGCGACGGTGTGGACCCGGAAGAGGTGCTCAAAGGGCTCTCCCGGGCCTTCGGGGCCAAGAAGGAGTCGGCCTTCCGCTACTGGCGGGGCACGGAGCACGCCATCCGGCGCCGGACCCTCGGCGCTACAGGAGGTTAGCCATGGATTACGGCATGTACTTCTTTGAGCACATCACCCCCTACGAGACCATGGTGCGGCGTATGGAGCGGGTGATCGCCTCGGGCCGCACCCGCTACCAGGACTACTTCCTCTTTGAGAGCAAGGGCTTCGGCAAGGTGCTGGTCCTGGACAAGGACGTGCAGAGCACGGAAAAGGACGAGTACATCTACCACGAAACCCTGGTCCACCCCGCCATGCTCTCCCACCCCGAGCCCAAGAGCGTGCTCATCGTGGGGGGCGGGGAAGGGGCCACCCTGCGGGAGGTGCTCAAGCACCCCACGGTGGAAAAGGCGGTGATGGTGGACATTGACGGGGAGCTGGTGGAGCTGGCCAAGGCCCACATGCCCGAGTGGCACCAAGGGGCCTTTGACGACCCCCGCGCGGTCCTCATCATTGACGACGCCCGAGCCTACCTGGAAAAGACCCGGGACACTTACGACGTGGTGATCATTGACCTCACCGACCCCGTGGGGGAGGACAACCCGGCCCGCCTCCTCTACACCGTGGAGTTTTACCGCCTGGTGAAGGCCCACCTGAACCCGGGGGGGGTGATGGGGATGCAGGCGGGGATGATCATGCTCACCCACCACCGGGTCCACCCCGTGGTCCACCGCACGGTGCGGGAGGCTTTCCGCTACGTGCGGAGCTACAAGAATCACATCCCGGGCTTCTTCCTCAACTTCGGCTTCCTCCTGGCCTCGGACGCCTTTGACCCCGCCGCCTTCTCGGAGGGGGTCATGGAGGCCCGCATCCGGGAACGCCGCCTGGCCCTGCGCCACCTGAACGCCCACTACCTCGAGGCCCTGTTCGTCCTGCCCAAGGACCTCCAAGAGGCTTTGGACCAGGAGGAGATGGTCTCCACCGACGCCAACCCCTTCTACGTCACCCCCGAGGGGGACGCCCGCCAGGCCCCCTACCTGGGCTAAGCCTTCTCAGGGAAAAACGGGGTAGAGTGAGTTCATGCCGCGCGCCATCGTTCTCGTGGTGGTGGTCCTGGCCCTTGTGGGCCTGGGCTGGATCCTGTGGGGGCCCAAGGGCAAGGCGGGTCTGGACCCCGCCCAAGGGGCCCGCTTCGCCTTGGGGTCTCTGAACGCCCCCGTGGTGGTGGTGGACTTCTCCAACTACCTCTGCCCCCACTGCCAAAACCACGCCCTAAACGTCCTTCCCCGGCTCAGGGCGGAATACATAGACACCGGCAAGGTGCGCTACCTCTTCCGCGACTTCCCCTTCCCCGGGCAAGAAAACGTCATCCGGGCGAGTGAGGCCGCCGCCTGCGCCCATGAGCAGGGGCGCTACTACGAGTACCACGAGGTCCTCTTCCGCTCTGCGAGCGCCTGGGGCAACCTCGCGGGCGGGGTCCTGGACCGCTACCTGGTGGACCTGGCGGGGCAGATGGGCCTGGACACCCAAGCCTTCCAAGCCTGCCTGACCTCCGGGCGGCACCGGGACGGCGTCTTGGCTGACCAGAAGCTGGCCAACGACCTCGGCCTCACCGGGACCCCCACCTTCTTCATCGCCGGGGAGAAGCGCACGGGCTTCCTCCCCTACGAGGAGTGGAAGGCCCTCTTGGACAAGGCCCTTTCCCAAAAATAGACCAAGCGGTGTAGGTGCGGGGGAAGCACACCCCCGCCCCTTCCCTCCGCCTTTGCTACCCTTGGGGCATGGAGGCCCTCTGGGTAGCCACCGCCTTCGCCCTGGGCCTTTTCGCCACCCGGCTAGGCCTCCCCCCCTTGGTGGGCTATCTTGGGGCGGGGTTTGGCCTCCACGCCCTGGGCCTGCGGGAAACGGACTTCCTGCACCACGCGGCGGAGATCGGCGTTCTGCTCCTCCTCTTTAGCCTGGGGCTTAAGCTCCGGCCCAAGGACCTCCTGGACCCCAGGGTCCTGGGGGTGGGGGGGCTTCACCTTCTCCTCTTCGCCCTTCTGGCCCTGTCCTTCGCCGGGCCCTTTCCCCTTGCCCTGGCCCTGGGCTTGTCCAGCACGGTGCTGGTGGCCAAGCTCCTGGAGGACAAGCGGGAGCTCACCACCTACCACGGCCGCCTGGCCATCGGCATCCTGGTGCTGCAGGACCTGGTGGCGGTGAGCCTCCTGACCCTGGTGGGCGGCGGCAGCGTGAGCCCTTGGGCGCTTCTCCTCTTCCTTTTCCCCCTCCTCCGCCTCGGAGTGGCCTGGCTTTTGGAAAGGAGCGGGCACGAGGAGCTTTTGGTCCTCTATGGCCTGGGGCTTGCCCTTTTGGGAGGGGAAACCTTCCGCCAGGTGGGCTTGTCCCCGGAGCTCGGGGCGCTTCTCACCGGCACCCTCCTTTCCGGCCACGCCAAGGGCACGGAGATGGCCAAGGCCCTCTGGGGCCTAAAGGAAGCCTTTTTGGTGGCCTTCTTTCTGAACATCGGCCTGCGGGAAGGGCTACAGGGGGTGGAGGCGGGCCTGGTCTTGGGCCTCCTTCTCCTTTCCCTCCTTAAAGCCCCCCTTTTCTTCCTCCTCTTCCTTCTTTTCGGCCTCCGAGCCCGCACCGCCTTCGTGGCGGGGACCTACCTCGGCAACTACTCGGAGTTCGCCCTCATCGTGGGGGTGGCCCTGGAGCGGGTGGGACTCCTCCCCATGGGGCTTGGAAGCCTCGCCCTCCTGGTGGCCCTTTCCATGGCCCTCTCCGCCCCCTTGGGCCGCTACAGCCACACCCTGTACAGGCGCCTGGAGCCCTGGCTCCTCCGGCTGGAGCGGAAGGGCCGCCACCCCGACGAGGAGCCCGAGCGCCTGGACGGGGCCACGGCCCTCATCGTGGGCATGGGGCGCACCGGGGGAGCCGTCTACCGGGTCTTGGAGGCGGGGGGGGAGCGGCCCTTCGGCCTGGACGCCGACCCGGAGAAGGTGGAGCGGCACCGGGCCAAGGGCAGGCGGGTCCTCTACGGGGACACGGAGGACCCCGAGCTTTGGGAAAGGCTGGACCTCTCGGGGGTTAAGGCGGTGGTCCTGGCCTTGCCGGACCTCGAGGCCAAACTCCTCGCCGCCCGCTGGCTAAAGGAGCGGGGCTTCAGGGGCGTGGTGGCCGCCACCAGCTTCCACCTGGAGGAGGACCCGGCCTTAGAGGCCGCCGGGGTGAGCCTCCTCTTCCACCCCTTCCGCGAGGCGGGCGAACGCCTGGCAGAGCGGGTGCTAGAGCGCCTGACTATAATGGGGGAGGTGAGCCATGGCCGGTCATAGCAAGTGGGCGCAGATCAAACGCAAGAAGGCCGCCAACGACCTGAAGCGCGGCAAGATCATCTCCAAACACCTTCGGGCCATCCAGGCGGCGGCCCGGGCCGGGGGAAGCCCCTACCCGGAGGCCAACGTCCAGCTCCGGAACGCCATTGAGGCCGCCCGGGCGGACGACGTGCCCATGGAGAACATTGAGCGCCTCCTGCAGAAGCTCCAAGGAGGCGGGGAAGGGGCCGAGCAGTACGAAGAGATCGTCTACGAGGGCTACGCCCCGGGGGGGGTGGCCCTCCTGGTCTACGCCCTCACCGACAACCGCAACCGCACCGCCGGCGAGGTGCGCCACGTCTTCTCCAAGTACGGGGGTTCCTTGGGCACCACGGGGAGCGTGGCCTGGCAGTTTGAGCGCAAGGGCATCATCGTCTGCCAA
Source organism: Thermus sp. 2.9 (assembly GCF_000794385.1). Classification (GTDB taxonomy): domain Bacteria; phylum Deinococcota; class Deinococci; order Deinococcales; family Thermaceae; genus Thermus; species Thermus thalpophilus. Next base: position 72,397 of record NZ_JTJB01000035.1, on the reverse strand, counting down.
AACTCGGAGGCCGCCCAGGAAGCGGCCATAGAGCTTGGCGCCTTGGACCTGGAAGAAGAAGGGGAAAGCCTCACCCTCTACACCGACCCCACCGAGGCCTACCGCATCGCCGAGGAGCTCAAGAAGCGGGGCATCCCCGTGGAGGCGGTGGAGGTGGTGCAACACCCCCAGAACACCGTAAGCCTACCTCCCGAGGACGCCGCCAAGGTCATGCGCCTGGTGGAGGCCCTGGAGGACCTGGACGACGTGCAACACGTCTACACCAACCTAGACCCCGCAAGCCTCCAGGTGGAGGCGTAAACGGCCGCCCGGGGCAACCCCCGGGCGGCGGCTTACTCCTTCTTGCGCTTTTTCTCCTCCCGCATGAGCCGCCGGCGCTCCGCCCGGGAAAGGCCCGGCTGGGGCGGGGGGGTGGCGGGCCGCTTCCTCTCCACCCCAAAGGCCTCAGGCGCCTTGGGCGCCTCGGGCACGGGGACGTAGGGGGCCTCCCGCACCGGGCGCACCGGTTCGGCCTCCACCCTGAGCCGGAAGAGGAACTTGGCCACCTCCCCCTTGATGAAGGCCACCATATCGTTGAAGAGGCGGGTGGCCTCAATCTTGTACTCCTGGAAGGGGTCTTTCTGCCCGTAACCCCGGAGGAAGATGCCCTGGCGCAGGACGTCCAGGTTGTGGAGGTGCTCCTTCCAGGCGGAGTCCACCACGTTGAGGATCACGAAGCGCTCCACCGCCCGCATGAGGGGCGGGGAAAGCTCCGCCTCCCGGGCCTCGTAAGCCCTTAGGGCCGCCTCCACCAGGCGCTCCACCCCCTCCTCGGGCTTGAGGCTCCGGAGCTCTTCAAAGGGGAAGTCCTGCAGCTGGGGCGCGGTGTCCAGGAGGGCGGCCTTGAGGCCCTCCAGGTCCCAGTCCTCAGGGTGGACCTGGGGATTTAGGAAGTTTTCCGCTAAGGCGGCCACCGTCTCCTCCACCATGCCCATGGCGGCCTCCCGCACCGCCTCGTCCTCGCCCAGAAGGATGAGGCGGCGCTGGGCGTAAATCACCTCCCGCTGGCGGCTTAGCACGTCGTCAAACTGCAAAAGCTGCTTGCGGATGGCGAAGTTGCGGTCCTCCACCCGCTTTTGCGCCCGCTCAATGGATCGGGTGACCATGGGATGCTCAATGGGCTCGGAGTCGTCAAAGCCCATGCGGTCCAGCATGGCGATGACCCGGTCAGAGGCGAAGAGGCGCATGAGGTCATCGTCAAAGCTCACGTAAAAGCGGCTCCCCCCAGGGTCCCCCTGGCGGCCGGCGCGGCCCCGGAGCTGGTTGTCTATCCGCCGGGACTCGTGCCGCTCCGTGCCCAGGATGAAAAGCCCCCCCAAGGCCCGCACCCGCTCCTCGTCCTGTTTGCACTCCTCCCGGATCTGGCGGATCCTCTCCAAAAGCTCGTCCTTCACCCCAAGCTCCGCCGCCAGGACCTTCGCTTCCTCCTCCTGGCCCGCCACCATCTTCTTGATGAAGAGCTCCACCTTCCACTCGTAGCGGTCAAAGCCCTCCTTCTCCAAAAGGGCGGCGGCCAGGTACTCGGGGTTCCCCCCCAGCTTGATGTCCGTGCCCCGGCCCGCCATGTTGGTGGCGATGGTGACGGTCTTGCTCCGGCCCGCCTGGGCCACGATCTCCGCCTCCTTGGCGTGGTGCTTGGCGTTTAGCACCTGGTGGGGGATGCCCCGGCGAAGGACGTTTAAGGTGTGCACCGCCCGCTTCAGGCCCTCCCAGGCGGCGCGCAGGTTGCCCTTTTGCGGGATGAGCTCCTCAAAGGAGGCCAGGTCCTCGTCTTTGAGCTGGCCGGGCTTTTCCAGAAGCTTCCTCAGGCGGTCCCAGGCCTCCCCCTGCTGCTTGGCGCTGGCCTTTTTGAAGAGTTCCAGGCGCATCTCCAGGCGGGGCAGGTAGAGCCTGGGCTCCTTGAGCATCTGGGAAAGCCTTTCGGACTTCTCAATGCTGATGGTGCCCACCAAGACGGGCTGGCCCCGCTCGTACTTCTCGGCAATCTCCTCCACCACGGCGTAGAACTTCCCCTTTTCCGTGCGGTAGACCACGTCGGGGTAGTCCTTGCGGATCATGGGGCGGTTGGTGGGCACCACCACCACGTCCATGCCGTAGATCTCCTGGAACTCCTTCTCCTCCGTCTTGGCGGTGCCCGTCATGCCGGCGCGCTTCTCGTAGAGGCGGAAGAAGTTCTGGTAGGTGATGGTGGCCAGGGTCTGGTTCTCCCGCTCAATCCTGACCCCCTCCTTGGCCTCTATGGCCTGGTGGAGGCCCTCGCCGTAGCGGCGCCCCGGCATGAGGCGGCCCGTGAACTCGTCCACGATGATGACCTGGCCATCCTGGACGATGTAGTCCCGGTCCCGGTGGTAGAGCTCCTTGGCCCGGATGGCCTGGATGAGCATGTGGGCGAGCTCCATGTTCTCGGGGCTGAAAAGCCCCTCCACCCCCAGGAGCTTTTCCGCCTTGGCGATGCCCTGGAGGGTGAGGTGGACGGACCGGTTCTTCTCCTCAATGGTGTAGTCCCCCGTGGGCTCCTTGCGCACCCCAGGCTCCGCGGGCAGGCCCCTTTCCAGCTTCTTGGCGATCTCCGCCATCTTGTAGTAGAGGTCGGTGGCCTTCTCCGCCGGGCCGCTGATGATGAGGGGGGTGCGGGCCTCGTCAATGAGGATGGAGTCCACCTCGTCAATGATGGCGTAGTGGAGGGGGGTGTCGTGGCGCAGGACCAGCTGGTCCGGGCTGATGGCCATGTTGTCTCGGAGGTAGTCAAAGCCGAGCTCGGCGTTGGTCACGTAGGTGACGTCCGCCAGGTAGGCCTTGCGCCGTTCCTCCGGGGTGGAGGCGTGCTGGATCACCCCCACGCTCAGGCCCAAGCCCCGGTAAACGGGCCCCATCCACTCCGCGTCCCGCTTGGCCAGGTAGTCGTTCACCGTGACCACGTGGACGCCCTTGCCCGTGAGGGCGTTCAGGGCCACGGCCAAGGTGGCCACCAGGGTCTTCCCCTCCCCGGTCTTCATCTCGGCGATCTTGCCCTCGTGGAGCACCGCCCCCCCGATGAGCTGCACGTCAAAGTGCCGCATGCCGAGATACCGCTTGGCGGACTCCCGGGTGAGGGCGAAGGCCATGGGGAGGAGCTCGTCCAGGGAAGCCCCCTTCTGGTGCTTCTCCTTCAGTTCCCGGTAGGCGGCGGCCAGGTCCTGAATCTTCTCCACCTCCGGCTCCAGCCGGTTGGTGGGCTCCACCACTTGCTTGTAGTAGCGGGCGATCTCCCGCTCGTTGTTGTCAAAAAGCTTCCGTAAGAGGCCCAGCATCCTAGGGCCGATTGTACTCCTTGGGGATGAGAAACCCCTTTAGGCTTCCTCCAAGGGCCAGTAGGCGGTGGCCCCCAAGGAAAGGGAGCTTGGGGGAAAGCCTTGCCTAAAGCGGCGGTAGGCGGCGAGGGCGATCATGGCTCCGTTGTCCTGGGAAAGCCCCTTGGGGGGGAAGTAGACCTGAAGCCCCGCCTCCCGGAAGCGGGCCTGCAGGGCCTGGTTCGCCGCCACCCCCCCGCCACCAGGAGGACCTTGTGCCCCGTGTCCCGAGCCGCCCGCAGGACCACCTCCGCCAGATGCAGGATGGCCGCCTCCTGGAAGCCCTTGGCCAAGGCCGGCTTGGGAAGGCCCTTTTCCACGAGCTGGAGCGCCTTGGTCTTGAGGCCGGAGAAGCTAAAGTCATACCCCTCCTGCTCCCGAAGGGGCACGGGGAAGGGCACCGCCTCCTCCGCCTCCTGGGCCAGGCGCTCTATCTCCGGCCCCCCGGGGAAGCCGAGGCCCAAAAGCCGGGCCACCTTGTCAAAGGCCTCCCCGGCGGCGTCGTCCCGGGTGGCCCCCAGGAGCCGGTAGCGGCCAAGCCCCAAGACCTCGTAGAGGTGGGTGTGGCCCCCCGAGGCCACCAAGGCCAGGAAGGGAGGGGAAAGCCCCTCGGGCCAAGCGGCGGCGATGTGGCCCTCGAGGTGGTGAATGGCGTAGAAAGGCCGTCCCAAGGCCCACGCCAAGCCCTTGGCGAAGGTGTAGCCCACCAGGAGGGCCCCGATGAGCCCGGGGCCCCGGGTGGCCGCCACCAGGTCTAGATCCTTAGCGGTAATCCCCGCCTCGGCCAAGGCCCTTTCCGTGAGGGGGCGGATGGCCTTGAGGTGCTCGCGGCTCGCCAGCTCCGGCACCACCCCGCCGTAGGCCTCGTGGAGGCGCACCTGGCTCGCCACCAGGTTCACCACCACCTGACCGTCCCGCACCAAGCCCACCCCGGTGTCGTCGCAGGAGGTGTCAATCCCCAAAACCCACACCCCTTCACCCTACCAAGGCTAGGCTGGGGAAGAAGGTGCTCTGGCTTTTCCCCATCCTCCTCCTTGTCTACCTCCTCTACCGGGCCAGGGGGCAAAGGCCCCGGCCCTGGGCGGGGGTGTGGCTTTGGCGGAGGGGGAAAAGGCGCCGCTTCCGGCCCCGGTTGGACCTTCGGCTCCTCCTCCTCCTCCTCGCCGCAGCCCTTTTGGTCCTGGCCCTGGACGACCCCCCCTTAGGCCCCACCCCCCTGGTCCTCGTGGTGGACGCCTCCGCCAGCATGAGCGCCAGGGAAGGGGCCAAGACCCGGCTGGACCTCGCCAAGGAAAGGCTTCTTCCCCTTCTGGAAAGGGCGCCCCAGGCGGTGGTGGTGCGGGCGGGGGAAACGCCCAAAGCCTTCGGCCCCGCCCCGGGGGTGGCCCTGCGGGACGCCCTCTTGGCCCTGGAGGCGGAGGACCGCCGGGCGGACCTGGAGGGGGCCATGGCCCTGGGGAGGAGGCTCCTTAAGGCGCCCGTGGTGGTGGCCACGGACGGCCCCCCACCCCCGGGGGCGGAGGGGTACCTGGGGGTGGGAAGCCCCCAGGAAAACCTGGGCCTGGTGGCGGTGGACCGGGGGTTTTTGGCCCTGGGAAATAGCGCCCAAAGGCCCCTTACCGCCGAGGTGGAGCTTGGGGGAGAGCGCCTTCGGGCGGAGGTCCCCGCCCGGGGGTACGCCCGCCTCCAGGACCTCCCCCCCACCTTCGCCGCCCGGCTTGTGGGGGAAGACGCCCTGGCCTTGGACGACGGGGCGGCCTTTGGCCTGAGGCGGCCCGGGGTGGACTACCCTACGCTTCCCGCCCTGGCACGGCTTTTCGCCCTCATCGGGGTAAGCCCGGGGAGGGAGGTCCTGGTGCGGATTGGGGTACCCGAGGGTGCCCCCGAAACCCCCACCCTTTTCCTGGCCCCAAGGGGCGGCGCCCCCATTCCCGTCCTCCTCACCACCCCCCATCCCCTTTTGGAGGGGGTGGCTCTCCTGGGGGAGGCCCTGCCCCCGCCCCCAAGGCCCCAAGGCCCCTGGCGGGCCCTGGCGGAGGGGGAGGGCGGCGTGGGCCTCCTCTACGTCGCCGAGGGGGGGCTTTACCTCCCGCCCCTCGAGGCCCTTCAGGACAAGCCCTTCTTCCCCCTCTTGGTCCACAACTTCCTCAAGCCCTACCGGGAGGTGCGCACCGGCCTCCTCGCCCCTGAGGAGACCCTTCTTCCCACCCCGGAGGCGAGCTTCCTTCCCAAAACCTCGGGGGGCGGGGGAAGGTTTTTCGCCCTCCTCGCCGCCCTTGTCCTCCTCCTGGAGGCCCTCCTCTTCCGAAGGCGATAATGAGACCATGCGCTTTCGCCCCTTCAGCGAGCAGGACCTCGAGGCCCTAAACCAGGTGGCGGGGAACCGCCCCCTAAGCCTGGGCGCCGTGCGCCACTTCGCCCGCACGGGCCACTCCTTCCTGGCCGAGGAAGGGGAAACGCCCTTGGGCTTCGCCCTGGCCCAGGCGGTGTGGCAAGGGGAAAGGGCCACCGTCCTCATCACCCGCATAGAAGGGCAGAGCCAAGAGGCCCTGGAAGGCCTCCTCGCCGCCATCGTGAAAAGCGCCTACGACGCCGGGGTCTACGAGGTGGCCCTTCACCTGGACCCCGGGAGGAAGGACCTGGAGGAGGCCCTGAAGGCCCAGGGCTTCGCCATCGGCCCCTTGGTCCTGGCGGTGCGGGTCCTGGGAAGCCGGGGGGCCAGGGGCGAAACCCGGGGCGTCTTAGAATGAAGGGCATGAACCGCGTCCTCATCGGCATCCGGGGGGAACCCACCCCCGAGGGGATGGAAAGGATCCTCACGGCGCTCAAGGCCCTGGAAGGGGTGGCCCAGGCCCAGGCCACGGGCCCCGCCCAGGTCCTGGTGGAGTACGACCCCCAGTCCCTCACGGTCATGGACCTGATCCGCACCATCCGGGAAGAGGGGTTCCTGGCGGGTATGCTCTAAACGAGGTGCCCCATGCTGGACTTCTACGCCTTGGAAGACCTCCTCACCCCCGAGGAGAAGGAGGTGCAAAAAGCCGCCCGCCGCTTCCTGGAAAAGGAAGCCCTGCCCCACATCCGCCACTGGTGGGAAGAGGGGGTCTTCCCCACCCACCTCATCCCCCGCTTCGCCGAGCTGGGCTTCCTAGGCCCCACCCTGCCCCCGGAGTACGGGGGGCGGGGGTTTCCAGCGCCGCCTACGGCCTCATCGCCTACGAGCTGGAGCGGGTGGACTCGGGGCTGAGGAGCTTCGTGAGCGTGCAGAGCTCCTTGGTCATGTACCCCATCTACGCCTTCGGGAGCGAGGCGCAAAAGCGGGAGTTCCTGCCCAAGCTCGCCCGGGGGGAGCTGGTGGGGTGCTTCGGCCTCACCGAGCCCGACGGGGGCTCGGACCCCTACGGCAACATGAAGACCAAGGCCCGCCGGGATGGGGACACCTGGGTCCTCACCGGCACCAAGATGTGGATCACCAACGGCAACCTGGCCCACATCGCCGTGATCTGGGCCAAGGACGAGGAGGGGCGGGTTTTGGGCTTCCTCGTCCCCACGGACACCCCCGGGTTCCAGGCCCGGGAGGTGAAGCACAAGATGAGCCTAAGGGCCTCGGTGACCAGCGAGCTCATCCTGGACGGGGTGCGGGTGCCCGAGTCCCTGCGCCTGCCCAAGGCGGAAGGGCTCAAAGCCCCCCTTTCCTGCCTCACCCAAGCCCGCTTCGGCATCGCCTGGGGGGTCCTGGGGGCCTTGGAGATGGTCTACCAGGAGGCGGTGGCCTTCGCCCAAAGCCGCAGCACCTTCGGCGCCCCCATCGCCCAGAAGCAGCTGGTGCAGGCCAAGCTGGCGGACATGCTCTCCTGGCACACGGAGGGGCTCCTCTTGGCCTGGCGGCTCGCCCGGCTTAAGGACGAAGGAAAGCTCACCCCGGCCCAGGTCTCCCTGGCCAAGCGGCAGAACGTCAAGAAAGCGCTAGAGGCCGCGCGGCTCGCCCGGGACATCCTGGGAGGAAGCGGCATCACCCTGGAGTACCACGCCATCCGCCACATGCTGAACCTGGAGACCGTCTACACCTACGAGGGCACCCACGACGTCCACACCCTGGTCCTGGGCCGGGAGGCCACGGGGCTGAGCGCCTTCTAGATGGTCATCGCCTTCACCGGGGACCCCTTTTTGGCCAAGGAGGCCCTCCTGGAGGAGGCCCGGGTCTGGGGGCTTGCCCGCTTCACCGACCCCACCCCGGAGGCCCTGGCGGAGGCCCTTTCCCCCGGGCTTTTCAGCGGGGCGGGGGCCCTTTTGGACCTGCGGGAGGTGGGCGAAGGGGAGTGGAAGGCCCTAAAGCCCCTCCTGGAGCGGACCCCGGAAAACGTCCCCGTCCTCCTCCTGGACCCCAAACCCACCCCCGCCCGGGCCGCCTTTTACCGCGCCCGGGAGCGGCGGGACTTCCCCACCCCCAAGGGCAAGGACCTCCTGCGCCACTTGGAAAACCGGGCGAAGCGGCTTGGGTTCAGGCTTCCCGCTGGGGTGGCCCAGTACCTGGCGGGCCTCGAGGCCGACCTGGAAGCCCTGGAGCGGGAGCTGGAGAAGCTTGCCCTCCTCACCCCGCCCCTCACCCTGGAAAAGGTGGAGCGGGTGGTGGCCCTGAAGCCCCCCGTCACCGGGTTTGACCTGGTGCGGGCGGTGCTGGAGGGGAACGCAAAGGAGGCCTTCCGCCGCCTCAAGGCCCTAAGGGAAGAAGGGGAAGAGCCCCTCAAGGTCCTGGGGGCCTTGTCCTGGCAGTTCGCCCTCCTGGCCCGGGCCCACCTCCTCCTCCGGGAAAACCCAAGGCCCAAGGAGGAGGACCTCCCCCGCCTCGAGGCCCACCCCTACGCCGCCCGGCGCGCCCTGGAGCTCGCCCGTTCCCTGGAGGAGGCCGCCCTCCGGGAGGCCCTTGACATCCTCATCGCCGCCGAGCGCCGGGCCAAGGAGGGTAAGGACCCCTGGCTCGCCCTGGAGGGGGCGGTCTTCGCCCTCCTCCCCTTGACCGGCCGGTCAGCCACACGGTAGAGTCTTGCCATGCTCCCAACCGAAGCGGTGGAGGCGGTGCTCCGGCGGGCCCTTCAGGCTGGGGCGGACTTCGCCGAGGTCTACGCCGAACGCTCCTTAAAGCGGCGCATGCGGGTGCGCTCCGCAAGGCTGGAAGAGGCCATCTCCGGCCTGGACTACGGGGCGGGCATCCGGCTTTTCTTCGGCCCCCAGGTGGTCTACGTCTACACCAACCACCTCACCCGCGAAGGCCTCCTGGAGGCCCTGGAAACCCTCCTCCGGGCCCGGGGCGCCTTGGGGCGGGTGGACGAGCGGGGCCAAGGTGGTCTGGACTTCCGCAAGCGCACTCCCCAGGGCCTACATGCCGGGGCCAACCCCATCACCCTGGACTTCTCCCTCCAGGCCCTGGGGCTTTGGGTGGAGGAGGGCAAGGCCCAGTACCCCCTGGAGAACTTCGCCGTGAGCGGAAACCTCCTGGAACTCTTGCAAGGGGTGGAGGGCCTGGGAGCGGAGCTGGGGTGGCACCCCATGGGCCCAAGCGCCCTCGGCAGCCCCCTGGTGGCGGTGGCCGAGCTCTCCTTCGCCGGGGCATGAGGGTCTACGTCACCCGCACCCTGCCGGGGCAGGCCCTGGAGCGCCTAAAGGCGAAGGGCCTGGAGGTGGAGGTCCACGAGGGGCTTTTCCTCCCCCGGGAGGAGCTCTTGAGGAAGGTGGAGGGCGTCCACGGCCTCATCCCCATCGTGGAGGACCGCATAGACGCCGAGGTCATGGACCGGGCGGGGAAAAACCTCAAGGTGATCGCCTGCTACAGCGTGGGGGTGGACCACGTGGACCTGGAGGCGGCCCAGCTTAGGGGCATCCGCGTCACCCACACGCCCGACGTCCTCACCGAGGCCACCGCCGACCTCACCCTGGCCCTCCTCCTCGCCGTGGCCCGGCGCGTGGTGGAGGGGGTGGACCCACGCCCGAGGCGGGCACTGGCGGGCCTGGCACCCCGAGCTCCTCTTGGGCCCGGACCTCCAGGGCCTCACCCTGGGCCTCGTGGGCATGGGCCCGCATCGCCCAGGCGGTGGGCCAAGAGGGCCTTGGCCTTCGGGATGCGGGTGGTCTACACGAGCCGTACCCCCAAGCCCCTCCCCTACCCCTTCCTTCCCCTTGAAGACCTCCTCGCCACCGCAGACATCGTCTCCCTCCACGCCCCCCTCACCCCGGAGACCCACCGCCTCCTGAACCGGGAAAGGCTTTTCGCCATGAAGCCTGGGGCCATCCTCGTCAACACCGCCCGGGGCGCCCTGGTGGACACCGAGGCCCTGGTGGAGGCCCTAAAGGGCCACCTCCTCGGGGCGGGCCTGGACGTCACCGACCCCGAGCCCCTGCCTCCGGGCCACCCCCTCTACGCCCTGCCCAACGCCGTCATCACCCCCCACATCGGCTCGGCGGGCAGGCGCACCCGGGAACGCATGGCCGAGGTGGCGGTGGAAAACCTGCTCGCCGTCCTGGAGGGGCGCGAGCCCCCAAACCCGGTAGTATGAGCCCCATGAGCCTCCTCATCGGTTTTCTGGGCGGGGCGTTTGGGGGCTTGGTGGGCCTTGGGGGAGGAACCGTGATGATTCCCCTCATGGTGGGCGTCCTCGGGCTTTCCCAGCACAGGGCCCACGGCACGAGCCTGGTGGCCGTCTTCTTCACCGGCTTGGTGGGCGCCCTCACCTACGGCCTCCAAGGCTCCTTGGACCCCAAGGCGGCCTTCTTCCTGGCCCTCACCGCCATCCTCACCGCCCGCTTGGGCGCCCGCTACGCCCACGGCCTCCCCGAAAGGGAGCTCAAGCGGGCCTTCGGCTGGTTCCTCATGGCCGTAAGCCTCCTTCTTCTCCTGAGGCCCCACCTGGCCCCCATGGGCCTGGTGCGGGGCGAGCTCTTGGAGGACCTAACCCTCCTCCTGGCGGGGGCCTTCACCGGCTTCCTTTCCGGGATGATGGGGGTGGGCGGGGGGACCATCATGGTCCCCGCCATGGTCCTCCTCCTGGGCATGCCCCAGCACACCGCCCAGGGGACGAGCCTCCTCGCCATGGTGCCCGCGAGCCTGGTGGGCGCCTACACCCACCTGCGCCTGGGCAACGTGGACAGGGCCCTCGCCTTGGGCTTGGTGCCCGGGGTGCTGGCGGGCACCTTCTTCGGGGGGGAGCTCGCCCACTTCCTGCCCGAAGGGGCCTTACGGCTGGTCTTCGCCGCCGTCCTCCTCTGGACGGGGTGGCGGTACGTCCGTCCCTCCGGGGGAAAAAGGTGACTTTTGGCACTATTCCTCGCGCTCAAACCCTTTCACAATAAAGGGTGAAAGGAGGTGGGCAACCATGACGCGCTGGCAGGACTGGGCCAATCTCGTCCTGGGCGTATGGCTCATCCTCTCCCCGTGGCTACTCGGCTTTAGCGGCACCCCCGCGGCCATGTGGAACGCCCTGGTCGTGGGGGTGGTGGTGGGGCTGATGGCCCTCTTGCACCTTCGGGGTGGCCCCCTGTGGGAGGAGTGGCTGAACGTCCTTTTGGGCGTTTGGCTCATCCTCTCCCCCTGGATCCTGGGGTTTAGCGGGGTGGCGAACGCCCTGTGGAACGCCGTCATCGTGGGCCTTTTGGTGGGCGCCTTGGCCCTGAGCGTCACCCGGGAAAAGCCCAAGGCGGCTTAAGGCCCACCCAAAGCCCCCGCCCAGGGCTTCCTGGGCGGGTTTCGCTTGCGCCAAAGGGCCCCGAGGTGTAAGGTGGGGGTGGCCTTTAAACCGGTCCCGCGAGGCCGGAAAGGGGGAAAATGTGAACGGACAAACGAGGACACGGCCAACAGGAGGGAGCGCGGGGGGTTTTGCCCCCGCTTTTTTTGTGGGGGTGGGCCGTGCGCTTTAAGGCGGAGCTGATGAACGCCGAGGAGATGCGCCGGGCCCTCCACCGCATCGCCCACGAAATCGTGGAGGCCAATAAGGGGGTGGAGGGCCTGGCCCTCATCGGCATCCACACCCGGGGCATCCCCTTGGCCGAGCGCATCGCCCGGTACCTCAGGGAGTTTGAGGGGAAGGAGGTGCCCGTGGGCACCCTGGACATCACCCTCTACCGGGACGACCTCACGGAAATCGGGGTGCGGCCCAAGGTGCGGGAAACCCGCATTCCCTTTGACCTCACGGGCAAGGCGGTGGTCCTGGTGGACGACGTCCTCTACACCGGCCGCACCGCCCGCGCCGCCCTGGACGCCCTCATGGACCTGGGCCGCCCCAAGCGGATCTACCTGGCCGTTCTGGTGGACCGGGGCCACCGGGAGCTTCCCATCCGGGCGGATTTCGTGGGCAAAAACGTCCCCACCGCCAAAAGCGAGGTGGTGAAGGTGAAGGTCCTCGAGGTGGACGGGGAGGACCGGGTGGAGCTATGGGAAAAGGAGGAGGCATGAAGCACCTCCTGGACTTCCAAGGCTGGAGCCGGGCCCAGGTGGAAAGCCTTCTGGACACCGCCCGGGTGATGCGGGAGGTGTTGGAGCGCCCCGTGAAGAAGGTGCCCGCCCTCCAGGGCTTCACCGTGGCCACGGTCTTCTTTGAGCCCTCCACCCGCACCCGCACCTCCTTTGAGCTTGCGGCCCGGCGGATGTCGGCCGATGTGGTTTCCTTCACCGCCGCCACCTCTAGCCTGCAGAAGGGGGAAAGCTACAAGGACACCCTCCTCACCCTCGAGGCCATGGGCATTGATGCCTACGTGATCCGCGCCGACGCCGCCGGGGTGCCCCACCAGGCCACCCGTTGGGTGAAAGGCGCCATCATCAACGGCGGGGACGGGCGCCGGGCCCACCCCACCCAGGCCCTTTTGGACGCCTACACCCTCCTGGAGGCCTTGGGGAGCCTGGAGGGGAAGAAGATCGCCATCGTGGGGGACATCCTTCACTCCCGGGTGGCCCGCTCCAACGCCGAGCTCCTTTCCCTCCTAGGGGCGGAGGTGTGGTGCGCCGGGCCCCCAAGCCTCCTGCCCCAGGCCCTGCCCGGGGCGCGGCTCACCCCAAGCCTCGAGGAAGCCCTGGGGGAGGCGGACGCCGTGATGGTGCTTCGGTTACAGAAAGAGCGCATGGAAACGGGCCTCGTTTACCTAGAGGAGTACATCGCCCGCTACCAGGTGACGGAAAGGAGGCTCGGCCTGGCGAAGCCCCAAGCCCCCCTCCTCCACCCGGGCCCCATGAACCGGGACGTGGAGCTGGAGGGCACCTTGGCGGATTCAGAGAGGAGCCTGGTGAACCGGCAGGTGCAAAACGGCGTGGCCGTGCGCATGGCGGTGCTCTACCACCTCCTGGTGGGAAGGGAGGAAGCGTGATCCTCATCAAGAACGTGCGCCTGGTGGACGCCCTCGGAGAGCGGGGCCCCACGGACGTCCTCCTCGGGGAAGGCCGGATCCTCTCCCTGGAAGGGGGAGATGCCCACAAGGTGGTGGACGGGACGGGGTGCTTCCTCGCCCCCGGCTTCCTGGACCTCCACGCCCACCTTCGGGAGCCCGGGGAGGAGGTGAAGGAGGACCTGGCCTCGGGACTCTTGGCGGCGGTGAGGGGTGGGTACACGGACGTGGTGAGCATGCCCAACACCAAGCCCCCCGTGGACACCCCCGAGGCGGTGCGGGCCCTTCGGGGAAAGGCCATAGCCCTGGGCCTCGCCCGGCTCCACCCCGCCGCCGCCCTCACCCTGGGGCAAGAGGGGAAGCACCCGGCCCCGGCGGGGCTTCTTCGGGAGGCGGGGGCTGCCCTCCTCACGGACGACGGCCGCACCAACGAGGACGCAGGCGTCCTGGCCCTAGGGCTCCTGCAGGCCGCCCCCCTAGGCCTTCCCGTGGCGGTGCACGCGGAGGACGCCTCCTTGCGCCGGGGCGGGGTGATGAACGACGGGATGCTGGCCGACCGCCTGGGCCTTCCCGGAAACCCCCCCGAGGCGGAGGCGGCCCGGATCGCCCGGGACCTGGAGGTCCTCCGCTACGCCCTCAGGCGGGGCCAGGCCAAGCCCCACCTCCACGTGCAACACCTTTCCACCAAGCGGGGGCTGGAGCTCATCCGGGAGGCCAAGCGGCAGGGCCTCCCCGTGACGGCGGAGGCCACCCCCCACCACCTCACCCTCACCGAGGAAGCGCTAAGGGACTTTGACCCCCTCTTCAAGGTGGCCCCGCCCCTCCGGACAAAAGAGGACCAGGAGGCCCTCCTGGAAGGGCTTTTGGACGGCACCCTGGACGCCATCGCCACGGACCACGCCCCCCACACCCAGGCGGAGAAGGAGATGGACCTCCTCCGGGCTCCCTTCGGCATCCCCAGCCTCGAGGTGGCCTTCCCCCTCCTCTACACCGAGCTCCACCTCAAGCGGGGCTTCCCCCTCCCCCGGCTGGTGGCGCTCTTCACCGATGGCCCGAGGCGGGTCCTGGGCCTAAAGCCCCTCCGCCTGGAGGTGGGGGCGGAGGCGAGCCTGGTCCTCCTTTCCCCCAAGGAAAGGCCCGTGGACCCCAGGGCCTTCGCCTCCAAGGCCCGCTTCTCCCCCTGGGCGGGGTGGGTCCTCGGGGGGTGGCCCGTCCTCACCCTGGTGGAAGGCCGGGTGGTCCACGAGGCGCTAGAATAGGGGTGTGCTGAAGAAGCTCCTGGAAGCGGACGAGATCGGCCTCCGGCTGGAATGGGTGGGTGGGCTTCCCCTTTGGGAAGCCCACCCCACCTACCGCCACCAAAAGGCCGTGGACCGCATCCGCCAAAGCATTCGCCCCACGGAAGGCTCCTCTTGTCCCTGCATCCACGTGGCCGATGTGTACGTGCGCTTCCCCGATGGCTCCTACAAAAGGCCCGACATCGCCCTCTTCTGCCGCGAACCCGAGGAGCTGGACGAGGCCATCACCCTCCTCCCCGAAGCGGTGGTGGAGGTGGTGAGCCGGGGCTACGAGGCCAAGGACCTGGAGATCGCCCCGCGCTTCTACCTCTCCCAAGGGGTCAAGGACGTGGTGGTCTTTGACCCCTCCACCCTCCTCGTGCTCCACCTGCGCCAAGATGGGGCCTTCCGCTACGTTTCCCCGGTGGAGCTGGAACTGCGCTGCGGCTGCCGCCTCACCGTCTGAGGTCCCGCAAGAGAGCCACCCCCTCCGCCGCCATGAGGGCGAGGAGGCCCTTCAGAAGCCGCCTTGGGAAAAGGGGACCCCCGTAGACGAAGCCGGTGTAGACCTGGACCAGGCTCGCCCCCGCCTTGAGCCGCTCCCAGAGGTCCTCTGGGGTCTCCACCCCGCCCACGCTCACCAGGGTGAGGCCCGGCACCTGGGCCAGGTGCCGCAGGACCTCGAGGGCCCTCCGCTTCAAGGGCCTGCCCGAAAGCCCCCCCGCCTCGCGGGCCAAGGGGCTCTTTAGCCCCTCGCGGCTTAGGGTGGTGTTCACCGCCACCAGGCCCTCGAGGCGGTGCTTCAGGGCCAAGGCCGCCACCTGGTCCAAGGCTTCCAAGGGGAGGTCCGGGGCCACCTTGAGGAGAAGCGGCTTTCCCGTGGCAGGCCGCAGGCGAAAGAGGAGCTCGTCCAGAAAAGGACCTTCCTGCAGGGTGCGCAGGCCCGGGGTGTTGGGGGAGCTCACATTGAGGACGAAGTAGTCGCCGTGGGGCTCCAGGAGGCGAAGCGCCTCCAGGTAGTCCTCCGCCGCCTTTTCCAAGGGGGTTTCCCGGTTCTTCCCCAGGTTCACCCCCACGGGGAGGGGAAGCCCCCGGGCCCGGAAGGCGGCGAGGCGTTGGGCCGCCTCGAGGGCCCCCCGGTTGTTGAACCCCATGCGGTTGATGAGGGCGCCGTCCTCGGGCAGGCGGAAGAGCCTCGGCCTGGGGTTTCCCTCCTGGGGCCTTGGCGTGAGGGTCCCCACCTCGGCGAAGCCAAAGCCCAAGGCCCACCAAGCCCCCAGGGCCCGGGCGTCCTTGTCCATGCCCGCCGCCAGGCCCAAGGGGTTCGGGAAGGTGAGGCCCAAAGCTTCCACCCTAAGCCTAGGGTCCTCCACCCTAAGGAGCCTTCCCGGCACCTCCAAAAGGGGCCCCCTTCCCGACCATAAGGCGAGGGCCTTCAGGGCGAGCTCGTGGGCGGCTTCCGGATCCAGGGCGAAGAGGAGGCGGTGCATCCTTTCCATTTTCCGGTAGAATGGCCCCGTGCGGAAGATGCGCCTTTCCTTCCTCATCCTGGCTACCCTCCTCGCCGCCTGCAGCTACACCTTCACCGTGGACCTGGGCTCCACGAGCCTCAACCTAGACGGCCTCCCTCCCACAAGCCCCTTCGGGGAGCCCTACGTGGTCTACCCCAAAACCCCCATCACCCTAAACCCGCCTCCCTTGGACGTGGTGCGGGCCCTATGGGTACAGGGAGTGGCTAGGGCCAACCTGCCCCTAAACGCCCGGGTTCTCGTCTACGCCCGCGCCCAAGAACCCGGAAGCGAATGCTACGCCACAAACCAGTTTGTTCTTTGCCCCGCCAGCAAGGCCGGGGAAAGAGTGGGAACCCTGGACTTCGGAGGCCAGTCGGAAATTCCCTTCACCCTCACGGGGGATACCCTACTCCAGGGCCTCCGCCAAGGGCGGCTTTGGTTGGGCGTGGCCTTGGAAGGAAGCGTGCCGCCCGGCCTAGGTGAAATCCGTCTAGAGGAAATGAAGGCCCACGTCACCGTGGGGCTCTAAGCCCTCTTTGTGCCCTCGGGCGCTAAAGCGCCCGCCTCCTCCCTTATCATGGAAGGCAGATGAAGGACGTCTTGCGCCTGGAACTTCCCGTTCTCCCCTTGCGGAACACCGTGATCCTCCCCCACACCACCACCGGGGTGGACGTGGGCCGACCCAAGAGCAAAAAGGCGGTGGAGGAGGCCCTGGCCGCCGACCGCCTCATCTTCCTGGTGGCCCAGAAGGACCCGGAGGTGGACGACCCCACCCCCGAGGACCTCTACGGGGTGGGCACCTTGGCGGTGGTCAAGCAGGCCATGCGCCTCCCCGACGGCACCCTGCAGGTGATGGTGGAGGCCAGGAACCGGGTGCGCCTCCAGGGCTTCGTGGCCGCGCCCTACCTGCGGGCCTTGGGCGAGGTGCTCCCCGAACCCCCCTTGGCGGACGCCGGCCTGGCCCGGGTCCTGGTGAGCGAGGTGCAGGAGGCCTTTGAGCGCTACCTGCAAAACCACAAGACCCTGCGCCTGGACCGCTACCAGCAAGAGGCCATCAAGAGCACCCTGGACCCCGCCATCCTGGCGGACCTGGTGGCCCACCACGCCACCTGGGCCCTGCAGGAAAAGCAGGACCTCCTGGAAACCCCGGAGGTGGAGGAGCGCTTGAAGAAGGTCCTGGCCCTCCTCCTCCGCGACCTGGAGCGCTTTGAGCTGGACAAGAAGATCGCCGCCCGGGTCAAGGAGCAGATGGACCAGAACCAGCGGGAGTACTACCTCCGGGAGCAGATGAAGGCCATCCAGAAGGAGCTCGGGGGCGGGGAGGACTTCCTCACGGAGATTGAGGAACTCAGGGAGCGCATTGAGCAAAAGGGCATGCCCGAGCCCGTCAAGGAGAAGGCCCTAAAGGAGCTCAAGCGCCTGGAGAGGATGCAACCCGGCTCCCCCGAAGCCACGGTGAGCCGCACCTACCTGGACTGGCTCCTGGACGTCCCCTGGACCGAAGCGGACCCCGAGGTCCTGGACATCTCCGTGACCAAGCGTGTCCTGGACGAGGACCACTACGGCCTGAAGGACGTCAAAGAACGCATCCTGGAGTACCTGGCGGTGCGCCAACTCACCCAGGGCCAGGAGGTGCGGGGCCACGCCCCCATCCTCTGCTTCGTGGGGCCGCCCGGGGTGGGCAAGACCTCCTTGGGCAAGAGCATCGCCCGGAGCATGAACCGCAAGTTCCACCGCATCTCCTTGGGCGGGGTGCGGGACGAGGCGGAGATCCGGGGCCACCGCCGCACCTACATCGGGGCGCTCCCCGGCAAGATCATCCAGGGGATGAAGCAGGTGGGGGTGGTGAACCCCGTCTTCCTCCTGGACGAGATTGACAAGCTCTCCTCCGACTGGCGGGGGGACCCGGCCTCGGCCCTTCTGGAGGTCTTGGACCCGGAGCAGAACCACACCTTCACCGACCACTACCTGGACGTGCCCTACGACCTCTCCAAGGTCTTCTTCATCACCACCGCCAACACCCTCGCCACCATCCCCAGGCCCCTCTTGGACCGGATGGAGGTCATAGAGATCCCTGGGTACACCCTGCCGGAAAAGCGGGCCATCGCCCGGCATTTCCGCTGGCCCTTCCAGGTGAAGGAGGCGGGGCTTGAAGGGAAGCTGGAGATCACCGACGCCGCCATTGACCGCATCGTGCAGGAGTACACCCGGGAGGCGGGGGTGCGCAACCTGGACCGGGAGCTTTCCAAGGTGGCCCGCAAGGCGGCCAAGGACTACCTGGAGGCCCCCTGGGAAGGGGTGCGGGTGGTGGAGGCGAAGGACCTCGAGGCCTACCTGGGCGTGCCCAAGTACCGCCCCGACCGGGCGGAAAAGGCCCCCCAGGTGGGGGCGGCCCAGGGCCTGGCCTGGACCCCTTATGGGGGCGCCCTCCTCACCATGAGGCGGTGGCGGTGCCGGGCACGGGGAAGGTGAACCTCACGGGGAACCTGGGCGAGGTGATGAAGGAGTCGGCCCACGCCGCCCTCACCTACCTCCGGGCCCACCGGGAGGAGTGGGGGCTCCCCGAGGGCTTCCACAAGGACTTTGACCTGCACGTCCACGTGCCCGAGGGGGCCACGCCCAAGGACGGCCCCTCCGCCGGCATCACCATGGCCACCGCCTTGGCCAGCGCCCTCACCGGCCGCCCCGTGCGCATGGACATCGCCATGACCGGGGAGATCACCCTAAGGGGCAAGGTCCTCCCCATCGGCGGGGTGAAGGAAAAACTCCTCGCCGCCCACCAGGCGGGGATCCACAAGGTGATCCTCCCCAAGGAGAACGAAGCGGAGCTCAAGGAGGTGCCGGAGGAGGTCCTCAAGGACCTGGAGATCACCTTCGTGGAGGAGGTGGGGGAGGTCCTGCGCCTCCTCCTCCTGCCCCCTCCGCCCCCGCCCGTGGCCGCCGGGGAGCGGCCCCAGCCCGGGGCGGGGGCCTAGGGTAACTCCTCCTTGCGGTTGGCGTTGAGGAACACCCTGGGGCCAAACCGCTCCACCACCTCCCCCGCCGCCACCCGGGTAGCCCCCAAAACCTCCATCACCCGGCGCAGGAGGAAATCCCCCTCCCGGATCTGCCGCTCCACCTGAGGCAGGCAGTCCTTGTGGTAAAAGGCCATGAGGGGTTCCAGATGGCCCTCCGGGTTCACCGCCACCACCACGGGGTGGGGGGAGGCTTGGGTCTTCTCAAACAGGAAGTCCCAATAGGCCCGGGAGAGAAAGGGCAGGTCGCAGGCGGCCACCGCCACCCATGGGTGTTGGGCGCGCGCCAAGGCGGTGTGTAGGCCGGAGAGGCTATCCGCCCCCGGAAGGAGGTCGGGGTAAACAGGCACCCCGAAGCCCTCGTAGGGGCGGCCCGCCACGATGAAGCGCTCCGCCGCCCCCTCGAGGCTCTCCAAAACCCAGGCCAAAAGGGGCTTACCCCGGTAAGGGTACAGCGCCTTATCCTCCCCGAAGCGCCGAGACCTTCCCCCCGCCAGGACCGCGCCGCTATACACCATCCCAGTCTAGAGCTTTTCCGCTAGCCGCGCCGCCAAAAGGGGGGCGTACAGGAATCCGGTGGAGCCCAGGCCCGTGAGGGCGTACCCCCCCTCCACGGAAAAGAGGTAGGGGAAGCCCCCCAGGCGGAAGCGCACCCCCCGCCAGGCGGAGGCCACCTGGGGCCGGTAGCCCACCAAAGCCTCCGCCCCCGAAAGAAGCCACTCCACCTCCCCTTCCGTGGGGGGCGGAGGGTCAGGGCCTTCCCCTTGGGGCAGGTAGCTCCCCCCGAGGGCGCTTCCCGCCAGGTACACCCGGTAACTCAAGGCCCGGGGGAAGTAGTCCAAGAGGGTAAGGACAAGTCCGGGGATGTGCCGACCCAAGAGGCCCAAAAGGTGCGCCCCCCGCCCGCCCCCGGCGTAGACCAAAACCTCCCCCCGCACCCGCTCGCCTCCTTCCAGCCAGAGGTAGGGGGGTTCCCAGGCCACCACCCTGCGGCGCAGGAGGGGAAGCCCTTCCGCAAGCCGCGCCAAGAGGGGCCTCGGCTCCAGCCAAAAGGCCTCCTCCAGGACCACGCCCCCTCCCTCCCAGCGGTGCCTTAGCCCCCCAAGCCGCTTCGCCACCTTATCCCGCTCCCCCTCGGGCACGGGGCGGTAGACGCCAAGGTGCAAGGGGGCGTGGCGGCCATAGAAGGCGAGGGCGGCCTCCAACGCCTTTTCTCCCTCCTCGGCCAGGGTGAAGCGCCGCCCCCTTAAGGGGTTCACCAGGGCCACGGGCGGGCGGCTCGCCTCCCCCAGGCCTTCCGCCACCACCAAAACGGACCGCCCCCGCTCCCAAAGCAGGCGGGCCAGGGTGAGCCCCGCCACCCCGGCCCCCAGGACCACCACCCCGGCTTCCCGCATCAGAAGCGGTAGCCTTCCCCCTCCTTGCGGCAAAGCCCCCGGGCGGCCAGGCCCTCCAAAAGCGCCCTCGCCTTTCCCTCCTCCATGTAGGCCAAGAGGTCTTGGGGGCGCAAAAATCCCCCCCGTCGCCAGGCCTCCTTCATGGCAAGCCGCTCCCAGGCCGCTCGGGAAGGCCCTTGGCGAAGCATCAGGCCTTGCCAGCGGGCCACCCCCAGGTAGGCCAAAACCCCGAGGCCCAAGGCCAGGAGAAGGCCCCAGGCGGCAAAGCGCAAACCCGCCCAAAGGAGGAGGAAAAGGGCGATGGCGGCGCTTAGGGGCAGGACCGGGGCCACGCCGCCTCCTTAGGCCACGGGCAGGGGGATGGGCGCGGGCTCCCGGGCCCCCACCACCTCGCCGAAGAGGAGGTGGGGCGTGGCCTGCTTGATCTCCACTTGGTACAGCCCGGGGGTGGGGGCCTGGGCCGCAGGGATCAGGACCGGGTGGTTCCCCCGGTCGTGCCCTTGGACGAAGCCCTCCTCCTTGGCCTCGCCCCGCACCAGGACCTCCACGGTCTTCCCCACCCATTCCAGGTTACGGCGGTAGCTCCACTCCTTTTGCTTTTCAATGAGCCGCTGTAGCCTTTCCACCTTCACCTCCCGGGGCAGGTCCTGGAAGTGCTTGTAGGCGGGGGTGCCGGGGCGGGGGGAGTAGATGAACATATAGGCCTGGTCGTAGCCCACCTCGTCGTAGAGGGAGAGGGTTTCTTGGAAGTCCTCCTCGGTTTCCCCAGGGAACCCCACGATGATGTCCGTGGAGAGCACGGCGTCGGGCAGGACCTCCCGGATGCGCCGGATCCGCTCCAGGTAGTGGGCCCGGCGGTACTCCCGGGCCATGCGCCGCAGCACCCGGTCGGAGCCCGACTGCACGGGGAGGTGGATGTAGCGGCAGATGCTGGGGGTTTCGGCGATGGCCTCGAGGATGTCGTCCGTGAAGTTCACGGGGTGGCTGGTGAGGAAGCGCACCCGGGGGATACCCATCCGCCCCACCATGCGCAAAAGCTCGGCGAAGCTGGGGTAGCCCGGCTGGTCCTTGCCGTAGGAGTTCACGTTCTGGCCCAGGAGGGTGATCTCCACCACCCCCGCCTGCCTTAGGAGCTCAATTTCCCTCAGGATCAGGTCCGGGTGGCGGGAAACCTCGGGGCCCCGGGTGGTGGGCACGATGCAGTAGGTGCAGTGGTGGTTGCACCCCCGGATGATGCTCACATGGGCGGAAAGGGCCCCCTTGGGGGGTGGGGGGATGTAGTCCAGGAGGTCGTCCCGGAAGGTGAGGTCATAGAAGCGCTCGTTTTGCTTCAGGGCCTCGGGCAAGGAGGTGAGGGCCCCCGGGCCCAAGAGGATGTCCACCCCGAACTTCTTGGCCATCTGCTGGCCCTCGTCCAGCTGAGCCAAGCAGCCCATCATGCCGATGAGGAGGCCCCGCCTTTCCTTCTCCTTGCGGAGCTGGCCCAAAAGGGAGCGCACCTTCTCCACGGGCTTGCCCCGCACGGCGCAGGTGTTCACCAAGACGAAGTCCGCCTCCTCCACCGTGTCCACCAGCTCCCACCCCAGGCTCACCAGCTCGCTGGCCACCAGGTGGGAGTCGTACTCGTTCATCTGACATCCGTAGGTGATGATGTGCGCGCGCATACGCCTCCCAGGGCTCCCGGGGGGATCCCGGACCCTGCGCTCCCCAGTGTAGCAGCCCGTAAGCCGCCCTTAGTAGCGAAGCACCCGGCGCAAGGCGGCGAAGACCCGGCGGGCACCGGGACGGTAAAGGTGTTCAATGGCGCTGAAGGGCGGGTAGGGCGCGTCGTACCCCGCCACCCGCACCACGGGAGCCTGGAGGTAGTCTATGGCCCCCTCGGCGATGCGGGCAGCGATCTCCGCCCCGAAGCCCCCGGTGCGCATGGCCTCGTAGACCACGATGGCCCGGCCCGTCTCCTTCACGGCGGAAAGGAGGGTATCCTCGTCCAGGGGCACCAGGGTCTCCAGGTCCACCACCATCACCTCCACCCCCTCCTTGGCCGCCACCTCCGCCGCCTCCAGCATCACCTCCACCATGCCCCCGTAGCCGATGAGGGTGGCGGCCTTCCCTTCCCGCAGGATGCGGGCCTTGCCCAGGGGAAGGGTGTAGTAGCCCTCGGGGACCTCCGCCCTTGCACCCCGGTAGAGCTTGATGGCCTCGAGGAAAAACACGGGGTCCGGGTCCTCAATGGCCGCAAGGAGAAGCCCCTTCGCCCGTTCCGGGCTGGAGGGGATGACCACCTTCACCCCCGGGGTGTGGCAGAGGATGGCCTCCGGGGAGTCGGCGTGCTGCTCGGGGGTGTGAACCCCACCGCCATAGGGGGCCCGCACCACCAGGGGAAGCCCCACCCGGCCCCGGCTCCGGTGCCGCCAGCGGCCCAGGTGGGAGAGGATCTGGTCCAAGGCGGGGTAGAGGAAGCCGGCGAACTGGATCTCCGCCACCGGGCGCATCCCGCCCATGGCGAGACCGATGGCCAGGCCCAGGATGCCGCTTTCCGCCAAGGGGGTGTCAAAGACCCGGTTCTCCCCGTACTTCTCCTGTAGCCCCTCCGTGACCCGGAACACCCCCCCAAGCCGCCCCACGTCTTCCCCAAAGACCAGGACCCGCTCGTCCCGGGCCAGGGCCAGGTCCAAGGCCTCGTGGATGGCCTGGACCAGGTTGAGGACGCGCGTCTTCTCCTTCACCATACCTCCTCCACGTGAAGGCCTTGGCGCAAGGCCTCCCAAGCCCGCCTCTGGTCCGGCCCCATATCGGCATAGACGTGCTCCACGATCTCCTCGGGCCGGGGTTCGGGGGCGCTGTCCGCCCGGGCGAGCTCCCGCTCAAACTCCTCTTCCAGCTCCTGAAGAAGCGCCCTTTCCCTTTCCTCGCCCCAAAGCCCCTTTTCCTCCAGGGCCTTCCGCAGGCGAAGCACGGGGTCTTTTCGCCGCCAGGCCTCCTCCTCCTCCTTGGAGCGGTAGCGGGAGGGGTCATCGGAGGTGGTGTGGGGGGCGAGGCGGTAGGTGAGGGCCTCGAGGAGGGTGGGGCCTTCCCCCTTCCGCGCCCTCTCCACCGCCTTCTTGGCCTCGAGGTAGACGGCGAAGGCGTCGTTCCCGTCCACCACCACCCCCTCCATCCCGTAGCCCTCCGCCCTTTGGGCGATGTACTCCACCCGCATCTGCCGGCTCTTGGGAACGCTGATGGCGTAGCCGTTGTTCTGCACCAAAAAGAGGACCGGGGCCTGGAACACGGCGGCGAAGTTGAGCCCCTCGTGGAAGTCCCCCTCGCTCGTCCCCCCATCCCCGATGCTCGTGGCCACCACCCAGTTCTCCCCCCGGTGGCGCCCCGCCAAGGCCAGGCCCACCGCCTGGGGGATCTGGGTGGCGATGGGGATGTAGGGGTTCACCGCCCGCACCCCCTCGGGAAAGCGCCAGCCCGCGGGGTGCGCCCGCCAATAGAGGAGGAGGGTGTGGATGGGAAGCCCCCGGGCGAGGAGCAGGGCGCTTTCCCGGTAGCTGGGCACCACCCAGTCCCCCTCCCCCAGGGCCAAGGCCACCCCCACCTGGGCCGCTTCCTGCCCCATGAAGGGGGCGTACACCCCAAGCCGCCCCTGCCGTTGCAGGGTCATGGCCTTCTCGTCAAAAAACCGGGCCCGCCGCATGGCCCGGTAGAGGGCGAGGGCCTCCTCCGCCCCCAGGGGGAACTCTCCCCGATCTAGGTACCGCACCACCTTAGGCTTCACGGGGGGAGTTTACCACACGCCCAAGCCGCTCCAGGGCTAAGGTTAGCTCCTCCTCGCTCTTGCAAAAGGCGAAGCGGAAGAGGTAAGGGGGTGGGTCCTCCCGGTAGAAGGCGGAGGCGGGGATTAAGGCCACCCGCGCCTCCCGCACGAGCCAGAAAGCGTCAAAGCCCGGAAGCTCCGCCATGAGGAAGTAGGTGCCTTCAGGGGGATAGACCCTTAGCCCCAAAGACCTTAGGCCCGCCAAGAGGAGGTCCCGCCGCTTCCGGTAGCTTTCCCGCAGGGCCTCGTAGTACCCCTCCTTTCGCGCCACCCGCAAGGCCTCCGCCACCCCCGCCTGCAAGGGGGTGGGGGCGGAAAAGCTCGTCCACTGGCGCATCCCCGCCAGGGTGGGCATGAACTCCGCCGGCCCCACGATCCAACCCACCCGGTAGCCCGTGGCCTCGAGGCGCTTCCCCGCACTCCCCACGGTGAAGGTGCGCTCGGGGGCAAACTCCCCGAGGCGCCTTGGCCTTTCGCCGAAGTAGAGCTCGTCGTAAACCTCGTCGGAGACCAAAAAGAGCTGGTATTTGCGGGCCAAGGCAGCAATGGCCTTCAGCGCCTCCTCCCCGAAGACCAGGCCCGTGGGGTTCATGGGGGTGTTGAGGAGAATGGCCCGGGTCCTTTGGGTGACGGCCCTTTCCAAGGCGGCGAGGTCTAAGCGGAAGCCCTCCGGGGTTAGGTCCAGGCGCACGAGCCGCGCCCCCGCCCCCGCTAGAAAGGCGTCGGGCAGGTAGACGTCAAAAAAGGGCTCCAGGACCACCACCTCCTCCCCCGGGCCAGCGAGGCTCTGCAGGAGGACGTAAAGGGCCTCCGTGGCCCCCGAGGTCACCACCACGCCCTCCGGGGAAACGCCAAACTCCTCCGCCAAGGCCTCCCGCAGGAGGGGAAGCCCCGCCGGGGGGGCGTACTGGTCGTACCGGCCCAAAGCCTTGCGCACCGCCTCCAGCAGGAAAGGGGGCGGGGGGTTAGAGGGAAAGCCCTGCCCCAGGTTCACCGCGCCAAGCTCCCTTGCCAGGGCGCTCATCTTGGGGAAGATGCTCTCCTTGGCCACCTCGGTGCGGGGGTGGAGGCGCATGGAGATAGGGTAGCGCAAAGTTATGCGCTGGGGAAAGGGCTGGCCTCCCCGAAGAGGTGAAGGAAGAGGGCCTCCAAGCTCGGCGTCCCCCTGGAGACCTCGAGGACCTCCACGGGGAGCGTACCCAAAGCCTCCCGCAGCGCCTCCCACGGCCCCAGGAAGAAGAGGACCTCGGGGCCTTCCGCGCTCCAGCCAGGGCCTAAGGCTTTGAGAAGGACCTCCGCCTTGGGCCCGGCGAGGCGCACCCGGTACCCCTCCCCGGCCCAGTCTAGGAGGAGGGCCCGGGTGGGGCCTTGCCGCCGCACCTCTCCCCGGTGGAGGAAGGCCACCCGGTCGCTCACCCGCTCCACCACCTCCAGGTCGTGGGAGGTGAGGAGGATCCCCCACCCCTCTTTCTTGAGCTCCAAGAGGATGCCCTCAAACTCCCTCCGGCTCACGGGGTCCAGGCCCAGGGTGGGTTCGTCCAGGAGGAGGAAGCGGGGCTTGAGGGCGAGGGCCAGGGCCAGGGCTGCCTTCTGCTGCATGCCCCGGGAGAGGGAAGCGAGGGGGGCGTGGAGGCGGTCCTTTAGGCCGAAGCGCTCCAGCCAGGCCTCAAACCGGGGGCGGACTTCCTTTGGGGCAAGCCCCCGGATGCCCCCGAAGTAGAGGGCGTTCACCAGGAGGCTCAGGTTGACGTAGAGGTTGCGGCTTCCTTCCAGGAGGACGCCAAACTCGTGGCCCTGGGGCCTGCGCCGCGCCCCGCCCTCCTCCAAGACCACCTCCCCGGCGTCGGGAGGAGGAGGCCGAGGATGACCTTGATGAGGGTGGTCTTGCCCGCCCCGTTGGGGCCCAAAAGGCCCAGGATTTCCCCGGTTCTAAGCTCCAGGTGGACCCCTTTTAAGGCTTCCAGCCTGCCGAAGCAGGCTGAGGACAGGGGCCAGGGGGCTTGCCGGGAACTTCAGGGCCACGGGACCATTTTAGCCAGCTGCCAACCCCCATGGGCTGGCTCTCTTGGAGTTCTTGAGGAAGAACTGCTCCCAGTCTCGCTAGGGTTGACCGACCGTGGTCCTTTCGGATCCCACAGATGTGATGCCGACCACATGTGGCGTAAAGTGAAGGCAGGGAGAAGACAACCCTCTACCTCCCTCCTGAGCTTCACCGGGCCCTAAAGGAAGCTGCGCGGCGGGAGGGCAAAAGCCAGGCAGAGCTCATCCGGGAGGCCTTGGCCGCCTACCTTGCCCAGCGTCAAAGACCCACCTTTCGTTCCTTAGGCGTGGGCGAGGACGAGGAACTCTCTGGGCGCACCTCCGAGGGGTGGCTGGCAAGGGCCTGGCTTGAGCGATGATCACCCTGGACACCTCCGCCCTCTTCGCCCTCCTGAACCGGAAGGACCCGGACCACGGCCGCGTCAAGGCGCTCCTTCTTTTTGATCCTGGTCCCTACCTGGTGCCTATGGGCATCCTCGCCGAGATCGCCTACCTCGTGGAAAGGCGCCTGGGCCTTGCGGCCCTCGAGGCCCTCCTCCAAGACCTCGAGGCCGGGGCCTTCTCCCTGGAGTGCGGGGAAAAGGACCTGCCCCGGGTCAGGGCACTCGTGACCCGGTACCGGGACCTGCCCTTAGGCTTGGCCGATGCCGCGGTCGTCGCCGTGGCGGAGCGGAGTGGGGGCCTGGTTTTAAGCCTGGACCGGCACTTTCACGTGGTGGCGGAGGAGGGCACCATCCGGGTACTCCCCTAACCCGCGATCCGGAGGAGGGCAAGGAAGCTCTCCAGCTCCAGGCTCGCCCCACCCACCAGCCCCCCGTCCACGTTGGGCATGGAAAGGAGGTGGGCGAAGTTCTTGGGGTTCACGCTTCCCCCATAGAGGATGCGCACCCGCGCAGCGAAGCCCTCCCCGTACCGCTCCGCCAGGGCTTGGCGGATGGCCTGGTGCATGGCCTCGGCGTCCTCGGGGGTGGCGTTTTGGCCGGTGCCGATGGCCCACACCGGCTCGTAGGCGATGACGAGCCGCTCGGGGGAAGGGGGCTCCACCCCCTCGAGGCTTCCCCGAAGCTGGGCCAAGGTGTAGGGCACCGCCTCGCCCCTTTCCCGCACCTCCAAGGGCTCCCCCACGCAGAGGATGGGGGTGAGGCCCTCCTCCAGAAGCCTTTTGGCCTTCTCCGCCACCAGGGCGTCCGTCTCCCCGTGGTGGCGCCGCCTTTCCGAGTGGCCCACGATGGCGTAACGGCACCCCAGGTCGGCGAGCATCCGGGCTGAGACCTCCCCCGTGTAGGCCCCTTCCCGGTGAGCGGAGACGTCCTGGGCCCCGTAGGCCACCTGGCTCCCCAAGAAGACCTCCTTGGCGGCGGGGAGCATGGGGTAGGCGGGAAGAAGGGCCACTTCCGACTGCAAGGGGGGAAGGAGCCTCTTCAGCTCAGCGAACCAAACCCGGGCCTCCGAAGGGACCTTGTGCATCTTCCAGTTGCCCGCCACCAGTACCCGGCGCATGGGGCCATCATAGCGAAAACCCCGCCCCCACGAAGGGGGGCGGGGAGGAGGCAACCCTACTCCAGGACCTCAATCCCGGGAAGCGTGCCCTTCTCCAAGAACTCCAGGCTGGCCCCGCCCCCGGTGGACACGTGGCTGAAGCGCTCCTTGAGCCCCAGGCGGTTCACCGCCGCCACCGAGTCGCCCCCGCCCACCACGGTGAAGGCGCCCTCGAGGGTGGCGATGGCCCGGCCCACGCTCAAGGTCCCCTGGTCAAAGGGGGGCACCTCAAAGACGCCCATGGGCCCGTTCCAAAACACCGTCTTGGCCCCCTTCAGGGCCTCGGCGAAGGCGGCTTGGGTCTTGGGGCCGATGTCCAGGCCCATGTAGGGCACGGGGATGGCGTCCCCGGGATAGACCTGGGTTTTTGCCCCCGGGGCTATCTCCGTGGCCGCCACCACATCCTGGGGCAGGTGGACCTTCACGCCCAAGCCCTCCGCCCGGGCCAAAAGGTCCCGGGCCAGGTCCAGGCGGTCCTCCTCCACCAGGCTCTTCCCCACCTCGCCCCCCAAGGCCCTGAGGAAGGTGAAGGCCATGGCCCCCCCGATGAGGAGGCGGTCAACGCGGGGAAGGAGGCTTTCAATGACCCCGATCTTGTCGGAAACCTTGGCCCCGCCCAGGACCACGGCGTAGGGGCGCTCAGGGTTTTGCAAAAGACGGGAAAGCGCCCGCACCTCCTTTTCCATGAGGAAGCCGGCGTAGGCGGGAAGGTGCCGCGCCACCCCCACCACGCTGGCGTGGGCCCGGTGGGCGCTCCCAAAGGCGTCCAGGACGAAGGCGTCCCCAAGCCGGGCGTAGCGGGCGGCCAGCTCGGGGTCGTTGTTTTCCTCCCCCGGCTCAAAGCGGACGTTTTCCAGGAGAACCACCTCGCCTGGCCCCAAGGCCCGCACCGCCTGGTAGGCCTCCTCGGAACCGGGGCTATGGGGTACAAAGCGCACCCCGGGAAGGTGGTGGGCCAAGGCCTCGGCCACGGGGGCCAGGGAATACTTGGGGTCACGCCCCTTGGGCCGGCCCAGGTGGGAGAGGAGGACCAAGGAAGCCCCCCCGGCGAGGAGGTGACGCAGGGTGGGGAGGCTTTCCTGGATGCGGGTTTCGTCCTGGACCACCCCCCCTTGGATGGGGACGTTGTAGTCCACCCGCACCAGAACCCGCTTCCCCCTGGGGTCCAGGTCGCGCAGGGTGCGCATCTAGACCCCCTTCTTCAGGACGAGCTCCACCAGGTCCGCCACCCGGTTGGCGTAGCCCCACTCGTTGTCGTACCAGGCGAAGACCTTCACCAGGTTGCCGATGGCCTTGGTGAGCTTGCCGTCCACGATGGAGGAGTGGGGGTCCATGACGATGTCCTGGAGGACGATCTCGTCCTCGGTGTAGGCCAGGATCCCCTTGAGGGCACCTTCCGCCGCCGCCTTTAGCGCGGCGTTCACCTCCTCCGCCGTCACCTCCCGCTTGAGGAGGGCGGTGATGTCGGAGATGCTCCCCGTGGCGGTGGGCACCCGGAGGGCGGTGCCGTCAAACCGCCCTTTGAGGGAAGGGAGGACCAAGGCCGTGGCCTTGGCCGCCCCGGTGGTGGTGGGGATGATGTTGATGGCGGCGGCCCGCGCCCGCCTGAGGTCCTTGTGGGGCAGGTCCAGGACGCGCTGGTCGTTGGTGTAGGAGTGGACCGTGGTCATGAGGGCCTTCTCCACCCCGAAGGCCTCCTCCAACACCTTCATCACGGGGGCCAGGGAGTTGGTGGTGCAGGAGGCGTTGGAGAGGATGTGGTGCTTGGCGGGGTCGTAGGCCTCGTGGTTCACCCCCATGACGATGGTGATGTCCTCCCCCTTGGCGGGGGCGGTGATGATCACCTTCTTGGCCCCGGCCTCGAGGTGGGCCTTGGCCTTGTCAGCGTCGGTGAAGACCCCGGTGGACTCCACCACCACCCCCACCCCCACCTCCTTCCAGGGAATCTCCTTGGGGTCCTTGATGGCGGTGGCCCGGATGGCCTTGCCGTTCACGTAAAGGTTTTCCTCGTCGTAGCCCACCTCCCCGGGAAAGCGGTGGTAGATGGAGTCGTACTTCAACAGGTGCGCCAGGGTGCGGTTGTCCGTGAGGTCGTTCACCAAGGCCACCTCCACGCCCCGGGTGTGCAGGATGCGAAAGACCTGGCGCCCAATGCGGCCGAACCCGTTAATCCCCACCTTCATGGTTCACCTCCTATTTGGAAGCCCTTCCAACCTCGCCATCCCAAGGCAAAGGGCTTGGGACGCCAAGGCAAAGAAGGCACGGCTCCAGTATACCCCTAGATCCTTAAGGCCCTGGGCCCGCACCGGTAAGACCCTTGACATGTAAACCCTTGGGCTATAGCGTGGTTGACGAACGAGGAGGTGCTTATGAAGACCGAAGCCCTGGCCTACACTCCTTTGGTCAAGACCCTTTGGCCCAAGCGCACCCTGGCCCGCGACCTAAGCCTCATCCTGGCGGGAAGCCTCTTCGTGGCCCTCACCGCCCAGGTGGCCATCCCCCTCCCCTTCACCCCCGTGCCCCTCACCCTTCAAACCTTGGGCATCCTCCTGGTGGGGGCGGCCTTGGGGAGCCGGCTCGGCTTCCTGGCCCTTTTGGCCTACCTCCTGGAAGGGGCCATGGGCCTTCCCGTCTTCGCCGGGGGCACGGGGGGCGTGGCCAGGATCCTGGGCCCCACGGGGGGTTTCCTCCTGGCCTTCCCCTTGGCGGCGGGCCTGGTGGGGCTTTTGGTGGAGCGGTTCGGCCTGGACCGGAGCTTTTTCGGCACCCTTTTGGCCATGCTCCTGGGGAACGCCCTCCTCTACCTGGTGGGGCTTCCCTGGCTCGGGGCCTGGCTTGTGGGGGTGGGCAAGTTCACGGGGATGGGAGGGCTTTTGGCCATGGGGCTCTTCCCCTTCCTCCCTGGGGACCTGGTGAAGGCGGTGCTCGCCGCCCTTCTCCTGCCCACAGCCTGGCGCTGTTTGGGCCGTAAGTAGATGCGCCTCGCCCTGGCCCACCTCGCCAAGCGGGATAGCCCAAAAGAACTCCTCCAAGCCCTCCGCCCCTTAGCCCAAGAAGCCCGGGCCGAAGGGGCGGGGCTTCTCCTCCTTCCCGAGCTCATCCTGGGCAGGCGGGAAAGCCCGGACCTGCCCGAAGCCTTGGCGGCGCTGGCGGGGGAGTTTGGCCTAAGGGTGGTGGCGGGTCTTCTTGCCGCGAGGGAAAACCGCCTCCAGGTCTTCCCCCAAGGCCCCATCTACGCCAAGGTCCACCTTTACCTCACGCCAGAAGAGGAAGGGGACGAAGGGCTCCTCCCCGGGCCGGGCCCGGTCCTCCTCCTCCACGAGGGCCGGACCTTGGGCCTCGCCCTCTGCTACGACCTGGACTTCCCCGAGCTCTTCCGCACCTACGCCCTCCTGGGGGCCCAGGCCTTTTTGGTGGGGGCCGCCTGGCCCGGGGCCTACGCCGAGCTCATGGAGGTCCTGGCCCGGGCCCGGGCGGCGGAAAACCAAGCCTACCTCCTCCTGGCGAGCCGGGCGGACACGGGAACCCCAAGCCTCTTTGTGGCCCCAGACGGGCGGGTCCTGGGCCGCAGGGAGGAGGAGGGCCTCCTCCTGGCCGAGCCGGACTGGGGCTTCCTCGAGGCCTACCGGGCCCGCTA
This sequence comes from Thermus sp. 2.9, assembly GCF_000794385.1. GTDB lineage: Bacteria > Deinococcota > Deinococci > Deinococcales > Thermaceae > Thermus > Thermus thalpophilus. The sequence continues at coordinate 41,449 of NZ_JTJB01000035.1, read as the reverse complement.
CCCCCTCCTGAAGCACCGGCGGGAGGAGGCTTACCGCCCCGCCTAAGGCTCCACCCTGAGCCCCCGCAGGAAGAGATTCCGGTCCTGGGGAGGTAGGTAAAGGTCGTCGGTAAAGGCCAGTACCACCACCCCGCGGCCCGAAATCTTCACCCGAAGCGTCTTTTTTCCCAGCACCTCCCCCTCCCAAAGCACCCGGTCCCCCTCCACCACCAGGGTATGAGGCCCCTTGCCCCGGGCGGGGGTGCCCTCGAGGTCCAAGACCAAGGTGGCGGGGCGGCACAAGGAGAGCTCCACCGCCCCCGTGGTCCAAAGCTCCGCCCGCTCGGGCAAGGGAGCCGGCCAGCAAGGGGCGAGGGGTACGGGATTGGGGTGAAAAGCCCGCTCCAAAGCGGTAGCCGCTAGCCCCAAGGCCAACCCAAGCCCCACCCCCCCTGCAAGCTCAACCCACCTCACCGCACCACCTCCCGTTCCAGCACGTAAACCGGCCGCTGCGCCAGGCGCCCCGGGGCGAAAAGGAACACCCGCAGGCGGTAGGTCCCAGGCGCCAGGCCCTCGGGAAGACGGAAAGCGATGGTCTGCCCCCCATCCCACTCCCACCCCACCCGGCGACACCCCTTAGCGCAAACCCACACCTGGACCCTATACCCTTCCCCCCCCACGAACCGTACCACCCCACCCTCCCGGCCCAAGGCGGCGTAGAGAAGGCGGGGGGCGGAGGGCAGGGGGGTGAGGGCCAAGTAGAAAAAGGGTAGGGCCCAAAGCAGGGTCACCCCCCCAGCCAAGCCCCAGGTGGCAGGTCCCGGCGCGCGGCGGGAAAGGGCGATGCCCCCTGCCAGGAAGAAGATCTCCCCACGGAAGGGGCTTGGGACATTAAAGGGGTTATCCACCATCCCCATGGCCACGTAGGCCAGGAGAAGGGAAAAGAGAAGCCCTTCCCCCCAGGCGGCGGCGAGGAAACCGCCCACCAGGAGGGCAAGCCCCAAAGCCCCCACCACCCCGCTTTCCCCCAGGGCGTGGAGGAGGTGGTTGTGGGCGAAGGTCCACAACCCCCCCCAGGGAACCAAGGCCTGGGGGCAGCGGAGGCCCTTGGCCTCGAGGAGGGGAAAGAGGAAGCAGTCCCCAAAAAGCACCCCCTTGAGGTAATCCCCCAGGAGGTAGGGCCCCACCCCGGTCCAAGGGTGGGCGGCGTAAACCTCGTAGGCCCTAAGCCAAACACCCTCCCGCCCGGAAAGGTGCCCCTGGAAAAACCGCTCCGTCACCGGGGTGTCCAAAAAGCCCGCGACGAAGAGGAGCAGCCCGGCAAGGCCCAGGGCCCAAAGCCCCCGCCCCCGGAAAAGAAGCCCCCCCGCCCCTCCCAGGAGGAGGCCCAGCATCCCCCCCCGGCTTCCCGAAAGGAGGAGGACCGCCCCCCCAAGGAGCCCCAGGAGGAGACGAAAGGGCCACGGGTAGCGCACGTAAAGGGCCAGGAACACCCCCACCGCCCCCATGAGCCCAAGCCCCACGGGGCTATGGAAGGGGTGCGTGAGGCGAACCTCTGCCATCTTGTCCCCATAGGCCCAGTAGGTGGCAACGAAGGCGGTGAGGTAGAGCAAGAAAAGCCCTACCCCCAACGGAGCCAAGGCCCGGCCGGGAAAACGCCTCCCCAGGGCCACCCCCACCCCCACGAGCCCAAATACGTAAAGGAGGCGGAAAAGGGCCAAGGGAAAGGCCAAGGGCTCGGGGGCAAAGAGGGATGGGAGGAGAAGGGAAAAAGCGTAAGCCACAAGGAGCCACAGGGAAAGCCGCGGGAGGAAGCGCAGCTCTTGCAAGAAGAAAGGGGCAAGCCAAGCCAAAAAAGGGAAAAGGGGCGCGAGGGCAACGCCTAGGCTAGGGTCAGGAAGCGCACGGGCTAAACTCTACCAAAACCTTGGGCTAACGTGGCGCTAAGGGAAATGCCTTCGTGTGCTACTTGATCTGGACCCTCGGGATGTGAAAAAAGAGGGGGTGCTATGCAGCAAGATCGTGAGCACCCCCTTTACTATCTTGACGCGGAAACCCTTCTGGTGGCTACCTACATTTGGGTGGATGACGAACTCAAGGCCTTGCAAGCTCAGGACTTCAAGCTCCCCCCAAAGCAAAAGCACCAGAAGGCTACCCTGGCCGAGCTCCTAACCCTCGCCATCTTTCTCCTTTTGCAAGGCCAAGACCTCGCCAAAGGCTACTTGGCCGCCAAGACCACCCTCAAGGCCTACTTCCCCTCCCTCCCCCACCTCTCCCGCTTCTACCGGGTCCTTCAGAAGGCCCAGGGGTTGTTGGCTCACCTGGCCATGAGGCTCTCTGGGGGACAAGGCCTCCTGCAGGTGGTGGACCTCAAGCCTATCCCCCTGGCCCACGGCCACCGCATCCACGGCCTCTCTCTTCCCGAGGCCGCGATGGGGGTAGGACCTCTGGGGGCTTTCGCGGGCTACGTCCTCATGCCAGTGATGAACGAGCGGGGTCTCTTCTTTCGTTGGGCCATTCTCCCCGGTAATGCCCGGGAGACCTGGGGGAGGGACCTGCTGGACGGTCTGCCCGCGGTCCTCGGGGACCGGGGCTTTCGTTGGGTCCAGGGAGTCAAGACACCACCCTATCGGGTCAGGGGAGGAAGGGTGGTGGAGACGGGGTGGAGAGGGTGGATGGGAAGGGTACGGAACTGGATAGAGACCCGCTTCAGCGTGATGGTGCGGTCTTTGGGGCTTCATCGGATAGAGGCCCGGTCCTACTGGGGGCTGGTGGCCCGGGTGAACCTCATCCTGCTTGTTCACAACCTCATACGTAGCCGGGTGCTTCTCAGGATGGCCGGGGTGGAGCTATGAGGTAGCACACGAAGGAATGGGATAAAGTGCTTCCATGAGAGGGCTTCTCCTCCCCCTTTTCCTCGGCCTCGCCCTGGCAGCCCGCTTCGCCACCTTTAGCGTGGAGCCAACTGGCCCCCAGCGGGTGGACCTGGACACCGGCGTCACCACCCTCCCCCAGGGAGGCGTCCTTGTGGACAACGAAAACGGCCTCCGCCTGAAGGGGAGCTACATTGAGTACAAGGAAGGGAGCTTCGTGCGGGCCAAAGGGGTGGAGCTCCTTTCCGGCAAGGAAACCTTTCAAGCCCAAAGCATGGAGCACGACATCCCCAAACAGGAGGCCCGCTTCCAAGGCCTGGTCTTCGCCAACGCCGACTTCAAGGGGCTACGGGCGGAAAGGGCCCTCGCCCTATTCGCCGAGGACGTGGTGGTCCTAAAGGGCAAGGTCCAGGCGGACAGCCCCAGGCTCCAGGCGGAAACCCTAGTGGTGGACCTCAAAGGGCGGGAAGCCCTGGCCTTGGGAAGCTTCACCTACCAAGAGGGTAAAGCCACCCTCCGGGGACAAGGGGCTTCCGCTAGGCTCCACCTCCGCTTCCAGAGCGGTAAGGTCCTGGCCTCCACCAGGGTACCCGAGGGAGCCTTGCGCCTTGTCGCCTACGCCAGCCGCCTCCCATGACCCTTTACCGCTACGTCCTGAGGGAAAGCCTCCCCGTCCTCTTCCTGGCCCTCCTTTTCCTCACCGCCGTGTACCTCTTCGGCTTCTTCTATGCCGGGGCCCGGTGGTTGGAAGGGGTGCCCCTACTGAAGGTCCTCCGCTGGCTTTCCTACCACGTGCCCGGGGTCTTGGTTCAGGTCTTCCCCATCGCCACCGTGGTGACCACGGTCCTGGTCTTCGGCCGGCTTTCGGCGGAGGGAGCCCAGTTCGCCCTCCTTTCGGGGGGCATCCCCCTCCACCGGGCCGCCCTACCCCTCCTGGTCGTGGGAGGAGCGCTCTCGGGAGCGGCCCTTTACCTCCAGGAGTACCTGGTGCCCCACTACAACGAGCGGGTGCGGGTGGCCTGGTGGGACGAGATCCACACCCAAGGGGCAGGGCTCCACCGGCTCGTGGGGCTCCAGATCCCCATCGGCAAGGGCAAGAGCCTTTACTTTGAGGGCTTTGACTGGCGGACCAAGGAAATGCTCCAGGTGAGGATTAGCGCCTTCCAGGGGGAAGAGGGCACCTTCCTCTTCGCTGAGCGTGGCCGGTGGGAGGGCAAGGTCATCACCCTGGAGGGTTATCGCTACTACCGGGTGGACTTTAAGGAGGTGCCGGGCCTGGAAGGGGCTGAGAACCTCCTCGGCCAGGTGCGCCGCGTCTTCAAGGTGGTGAGCCAAGGGCCCCTTTTGGAGGTGGAGTCGGACCTCTCCCGGTCCCGCGCCATCGCCGACTACGCCGACACCTTTAGCTTTGGCCAGGATAGCCTCTCCGAGGCCTGGAAGAAGGCGCGGGATCCCTTCCTGGCCCCCCTGGAGCGCTGGCGCGCCCGGCTGGAGTTCCACTCCAAGTTGGCCCTGCCCCTCGCCAACCTGGTCCTGGTCCTCCTGGCGGCGGCCATGGCCCTGCGCTATGGGAGGAGCACGGGGCTCGCCTTGGGGATGAGCGTGGTGTTGGCCCTCGCCTACTACGGGACCTTCTTCCTCGGGCGCTCTTTGGCGGGGATTGGGGCTTTACCCCCGGAGCTTGGGGCCTGGGGGGCGAACCTTCTCTTCTTAGCCTTGGGCGCGCGGGCCCTGCGCTAGACTTGGGGCATGGCCTCGAGGATTAGGCCAAGGAAACGAAGGGGAGGGCGCCCCGGGTGAGGCCCCTAAGGCTTGGCCTAGTGGCTTACCCGGGCCTGGGGGGAAGCGGCATCGTGGCCACGGAGCTCGCCCACCGCCTGGCCCGGATGGGCCACCAGGTTTACCTCTTCGCCACGGAGCGCCCCTTCCGCCTGCCCAAGGATAGCCCCGTGGCCTTCATCCCCGTGGACCTGCCCTTTTACCCCGTCTTCCCCGGGCCCCTTTACACCCTGTCCCTGGCGGGGACCTTGGAGCGGGAGGCCAAGCGGCTCGGGCTGGACCTCGTCCACACCCACTACGCCATCCCCCACGCCGCCGCTAGCTACCTGGGCTTGGGCGAGGGCTTTCCCCTGGTGCACACCCTCCACGGCACGGATGTTTCCGTTTTGGGCATGGACCCCGCCTTCCACGGGCCCACGAGGCGGGCCTTGCAGGCGGCCCAGGCCACCACGGCGGTGAGCCTGGCCTTGGCGAAGGAGGCGGAGAGGGCTTTTGGGGTAAAGCCCACGGTGATCCACAACGCCGTGGATCCCGAGCGCTTTTACCCGCGCCCGGAACGTAAGGGGCTCTACACCGAGGAGGGGGAGTGGCTTTTGGTGCACGCCTCCAACTTCCGGCCCATCAAGCGGGTGCCGGACATCGTGCGGGCCTTCGCCAAGGTGCGCCCCAAGGTCAAGGCGCGCCTCCTTCTTTTGGGCAAGGGCCCCGAGGAGGCGGAGGCCAGGCGGGTGGCGCGGGAGCTCGGGGTGGAGCCCTGGGTCACCTTCCACCCCCCCACGCCCCACCCCGAGGAGGTCCTGGGGGCGGCGGACCTCTTCCTCCTAGCCTCGGAGGAGGAGTCCTTTGGGCAGGCGGCCCTCGAGGCCCTGGCCTGTGGGGTGCCCGTGGTGGCCACGGCGGTGGGCGGGGTGCCGGAGCTCGTCCGGCCAGAGGTGGGAAGGCTGGTGGAGCTCGGGGACCTGGAGGGCTTCGCCGCGGCCATCCTGGAGCTTTTGGCCCACCCCGAGCTCCCCAAGATGCGGCGAAGGGCCCGGGAGTACGCCCAGGAGCGCTTTCACCCTGAGCGCATCACCCGGCAGTACCTGGAGGTGTACGAGAAGGCCCTGGGGAGCTAATCCCTCCAGGGCGCTGGGCCCTTAAGCGTGGGCCACGAGCTCCTTCTTGCGCCCTTTAGCCCTCGTCTTTTGGGCGCGGGCCTCGAGGGCCTTCAAGCCCCCCAAAAGGGCCAGGTCCAACACCTGGTCCAGGTGCTCCGCGAAGTGGAAGGTCATGTTCTGGCGCAAGGGGGCGGGGATGTCCGAGAGGTCCGCCTGGTTGGGCTTGGGCAGGATCACCTCGCGGATCCCGGCCCGCCGGGCCCCCAGGACCTTCTCCTTCACCCCGCCGATGGGCAGGACCCGCCCGGTGAGGGTGATCTCCCCGGTCATGGCGATATCGTGGCGCACGGGCACCTCCGTGAGGGCGGAAACCAAGGCGCTCACGATGGCCACCCCGGCGGAGGGCCCCTCCTTGGGAATGGCCCCGGCGGGCACGTGGATGTGGATGTCCGATTTCTCAAAGCGCTCCAAGGGGATGCCGAAGCGGAGGGCGTTCCTCTTGGCGTAGGAGAGCGCCGCCCGGGCCGACTCCTTCATCACGTCCCCCAGCTGCCCGGTGAGGATCAGGTTGCCCTTGCCGGGCATGACGGAAACCTCCACGAACATGATGTCCCCGCCCACGGGGGTGTAGTACATGCCCGTGGCCACGCCCACCTGCGGCTCCCGGGCCTCGGTCTCGGGAAGGAAGCGGGGCGGGCCCAGGTACTTCTCCAGGTCCTTTTCCGTGATGCGCACCCGCTTCTTGCCCTCCTCCAGGATCTGCCGGGCCGCCTTGCGCAAAAGGGCCCCGATCTCCCGCTCCAGCTGCCTCACCCCGGCCTCGCGGGTGTAGTGGGTGATGAGGCGCATGAGGGCGGCCTCCGTCACCACCACCTGCCCTTCGGCCAGGCCCGTTTCCCGAAGCTGCCGGGGCAGGAGGTAGCGCTTGGCGATCTCCAGCTTTTCCTGCTCAATGTAGCTGGTGAACTCAATGGCCTCCATGCGGTCCCAAAGGGGGGCGGGGATGTTCTGGGGGAAGTTGGCGGTGCAGATGAACATCACCTCGCTGAGGTCAAAGGGTACCCCCAGGTAGTGGTCCACGAACTCCTTGTTCTGGGCGGGGTCCAAGACCTCCAGGAGGGCCGCCGCCGGGTCCCCTTGGTAGGAGATGCCGAGCTTGTCCACCTCGTCCAGGAGGAAGACGGGGTTCTTGGTGCCCGCCTGCCGCAGGCCCTGGATGATCCGGCCGGGCATGGCCCCGATGTAGGTGCGGCGGTGGCCCCTTATGTCCGACTCGTCCCGCACGCCGCCCAAAGAGATGCGCACGTACTTGCGGCCCAGGGCCTCGGCGATGCTCTTGGCGATGGAGGTCTTCCCCACCCCGGGCGGCCCCACGAAGAGGAGGATGGGCCCCTTGTTCACCTCCTCCTCGGGAATCTCGCCCCTTTTAGCCCGTTCCGCCTTCAGCTTGCGCACCGCCAAGAACTCCAGGACCCGGTCCTTGACCTTCTCCAAGCCGTAGTGGTCCCGCTCCAGGATCTCCTTGGCCCGCTTGAGGTCCAGGTTGTCCTCCGTGCGCTTGTTCCAGGGGAGGTTGACGATCCAGTCCAAGTAGGTGCGGATGACGCTGGCCTCGGCGGAGTCGGGGTGCATGCGGGCGAAGCGGTTGAGCTCCCGCTCCACCTCCTGGCGCACCACCGGGGGCAGGTTGAGCTCCTCCACCTTCCTGCGAAACTCCTCCACCTCCTCTTCCCCTTCCTCCCCGTGGAGCTCCCGCTGGATGGCCTTCATCTGCTCCCGGAGGAAGTACTCCCGCTGGTTGCGGTCAATCTCCTCCTTGACCTGCTGCTGGATGCGCTTTTGCGTCTCGATGAGGTCCAGCTCCGCCTGCAAGAAGACCAGGACCCGCTTGAGCCGCTCCGCCACCTCCGCCGTTTCCAGGACCTTCTGCTTGTCCTCCAGGCGGAAGTCCATGTGGAAGGCGATGTAGTCGGCGAGCTGGGAAGGGTCCTCCAGGTTGAGGATGAACTGGACCACCTCCGGGGGCAGGTACCGCCCCTCCTTGAGGAGGGCCTGGAACTTGTCCTTCACCTCCCGCACCAGGGCCTTGACCAAGGTGGGGTCGCCGGGCTCGTCCGCCAGGACCACCCCCTTGGCCTCGAGGTGGTCCCCCAGGTCCAGCCACTCCGTCACCCGCACCCGGGCGAAGGCCTGCACCAGGACCTGGACGGAGCCGTCCGGGTTCTTGCGCATTTTCAGGATGTTGCAGGCGGTGCCCACCTCGTAGAGGTCGGAGGGCTTGGGGGCCTCCACCTCCTTGTCCTTTTGGCTCACGATGAGAAGCACCCGCTCCCGGGCCAAGGCCTCGTCAATGGCCCGGATGGAGATGGGCCGGCCCGCGTCAATGGGCATGACCATGGTGGGGTAGATGACCGACCCCCGCACGGGGCAGACGGGCAAGGTTTCTGGCAGCATGGTTTCCCTCCTTTGGCTCGTTTCGTCCATAGTCTAAGCCTACCTATGTCAAGTTTACTGCGAACTCCCATTTAGTGCAAAGGGTCCCGAGGCACAAGCGCTTATGCTAAGGCGGTGGCGCGGCTTTGGGTCCTCGTCCTCCTGTTGGGCCTGGCCTTGGGCCAGAAGAGCGGGGGCGGGGTGGGGGGGCGGCCCTACAGCCCAAGCCCCCCGCCCATGGCCCCCGGGCCCGCCCCCAGCTACCCGGTGCCGGTGCCCACCTACCCCGGCCCGGTGGTGGTCTACCCCGGGGGCGGGGGTAGCCTGGGCCTGGTACCGGTGGCGGTCTTCCTCGGTCTCGCCTTGGTGGCCTTCCTCATGGTGCGGGGGCTTAGGCAGGCGGGGGAAGGCCAGGGGGCCAGCGCCGCCCGCCTGCGCCTCGCCCTTTTGCAGCGGCCCGAGGTGCAAAGGGCCCTCAGGCGCCTGGCCGAGGAGGCGGACACCACCACGGCCAAGGGGCTTGCCGACCTCCTGGACGAGGCCGCCTTGCTCCTCTTAAGGGAGGAGCCCGCTTGGCGCTTCGCTCGCTACGAGGTGGAAAACGCCTCCGAGGAAGAGGCCTTGGCCCGCTTTGACGCCTGGATGCTGGAGGAGCGGAGCAAGTATGAGGAAACCTTCCGCCACTTTGAGGGGAAAAGGCAGGTGGCGGAGGCCTACCGGGCGAGGCCCGAGCCCGGGGGGCGCTACCTGGTGGTGAGCCTTCTCCTGGCGGACCGCAGGCCCCTCACCCCCAAGCGCCCCTTGGGCCGGGCGGGGGTGAAGGAGGCCCTTTTGGACTTGGCGGGGTCAAGCCCCTTCACCCTCCTCGCCTTCTACCTCTCCTGGACTCCGGAGCGTGAAGAAGAAGCCCTCACCGAGGAGGAGCTCCTCCTCCTCTACCCCGATCTGGAGAAAATCTGATCTTTACGTCAGAACCCCAGGGCGAAAGCCGCTTCTTTCAGAAGCCCTGCGCTTCGCCGCAAAGCCTCCCGCTCCTCGGGGTCTAAGGGCGGGTAAAGGGTTTCCTCCACGCCCTCCGCCCCCAGGATGCGGGGCAGGGCGAGGCTCACCTCCAAAACCCCCTCCACCTCTGCGGTGAAGGTGGCCACGGTGTAAACCCCCTTCTCGTCCGTGAGGATGGCCCGCACCAGACGGGCAAGCCCCGCCCCGATGCCGTAGTAGGTAGCCCCCTTGCCGGCGATGATGCGGTAGGCGGCGTGGCGCACCCCCTCGTCCACCGCCCGGCGCACCTTCTCCGTGAGGGGGCGGCCCCGGGCCTGGGCGAAGGCCTCGAGGGGAACCCCACCCACCTGGGCGCTGGACCAGACCAAAACCTCCGAGTCCCCGTGCTCCCCCACCACGTAGGCATGGATGGACTGGGGGGCCACCTTGAGGTGCTCCGCCAGAAGCGCCCGAAAGCGGGCCGTGTCCAGGATGGTCCCCGAGCCCACCACCCGGCCTGGGGGCAGGCCGGAGAGGCGGTAGGCCACCTGGGTCATCACGTCCACGGGGTTGGTGGCCACGAGAAGGATGGCCTCGGGGGCAGCGCGCACCACCTTGGGCACGATCTGGGCAAAGACCTGGGCGTTCCGGTCCAGGAGCTGGAGCCGCGTCTCCCCAGGCCGCTGCGCCACCCCCGCCGCCAGGATCACCACCTTGGCCCCCGCCAAGGCGGCGTAATCCCCTGGGCGCACCCAGACCGGGTGGGCGAAGGGCGTGGCGTGGAGGATGTCCTCCGCATGAGCCCGGGCCAAGGCCTCGTCCAGGTCCACCAGGACCACCTCCCGCGCCACCCCGAGCAGGGCCACGGCGTAGGCGGCGGCACTCCCCACCATGCCGGAACCCACAATGCCCACCTTCATGGTTAGAGTATAGCCGTGGTACGGGTAGGCCAAAGGCACGTCACCTTCTACCCTCCCGAAGGGGCCAAGGCCCTCATCGGGGACTTCACCGACTGGGAGCGAAACCCCATCCCCCTGGAGGGCCCCCTCACCCTGGAGTTCCCGGAAGGGGCCTATGTGGAGTACGCCTTCTTGGACCAGGAAGGGAAGCCCTTCCCCGACCCCGACAACCCCGACCGGGCGGAAAACCCCTGGTGGACCTACCCCCGGGCCATACGGCTTCCCGGCTTTCGCTATGAGGCACCCCCCGAGGCCCAAGCAGAGCCCCGGGTGGCCCGGCACCGCATGGAGGAAAGGCGCTACTACGTGGCCGAAACCGGGCCCGCCCCCAAGGCCACGGTGGTGGCCCAGGACGGGGTGGCCTTCTACCGCACCGCCGGGCTCCACAAGGTGGCCCAGGCCCTCCTGGAGCGGGGGGAGATTCCCCCGGTGCGCCTGGTCTTTGTGGAGCCCATAGACCGGAGCCGGGAATACCGCTTCTCCGAGGCCTACGAGGAGGAGTTCCACGCCATCTTGGCCGAGGTGGAAAGGACCTATGGCCCCCTGGGGGAGGTGGTCCTGGTGGGGGCCTCCTTGGGGGGGCTTTTCTCCCTGTGGCAGGCCTGGCGCCACCCAGGGCGCTTCCCCAAGGTCCTCGCCCTCTCCCCCGCCCTCAAGGCCCACCCCGGGGGGATGGACGCCTACCGGGACGAGGAGTGGCTTCCCGCCCGCTTCGCCGAGGCGGAACGTCTGCCCCGCATCTACCTGGAGGTGGGGCTATTGGAGTGGCTCCTTGGGCCCAACCGCCGCTTCGCCGCCCTCCTGGCCGACCGGAAAGCGCCCCACGCCTACCGCGAGCGCCCCTCGGGGCACAACTGGGTCACCTGGAAGCAGGCCCTGGCCCCTGGGCTTCGCTACCTGCTGGGGGAAGGATGAGCCTCGAGGCCCTCCTCGTCCTCCTCTCCGTGGCCGCCTTGGAGGCGCTCCTTTCCGGGGACAACGCCTTGGTCCTTGCGGTGATGGTGAAGCCCCTCCCGCCCCACCTAAGGCGGCGGGCCCTTTTTTATGGAATCCTCGGGGCCTACGTCCTTCGGGGCCTCGCCCTCCTCTTCGCCGTCTACCTCATCCAGCTCTGGTGGGTGGAGATCCTGGGGGGGCTTTACCTCCTCCACCTCATGCATCAACACTTCCGGGACCACGGGGAGGCCAAGCCCCTCCCCGAGGCCGCCGCCCGGGAGTTTTGGCGGGTCGTCCTCCTCATCAACCTGGTGGACTTGGCCTTCGCCGTGGACTCCATCCTGGCGGTGGTGGCCTTCTCCAAGGAGCTTGTCCTGGTGTTTTTGGGCGTGGCCTTGGGCATCCTCTTCATCCGCGTTTTGGCCAGCAGCGTGGTAGCCCTCATGGAGCGGTTCCCCGGGCTGGAAAAGGTGGCCTACGCCCTGGTGGGCTGGGCGGGGGTAAAGCTTCTCCTGGAGGGCGAAGCCACCCTGGCCCACCTCCTCCACCGCCCCGAGCTCGCCCTGGAACTTCCCAAGGCCCTCTTCTGGAGCGGCACCTTCCTTATCCTCCTCGTGGGAAGCTTCCTCGCCTTCCGCCGCCGTGCCTAGGGACTGGGACGCCTTCTACCAAGAAGCACAGGACCGCCCCCCCGCCTTCGTGGTCCGGGCCTATGGGCCCTTTGTGCCGGAAGGCCCAATCTTGGACCTGGCGGGGGGCTTGGGGCGGAACGCCCGCTATTTCCTCGGGCGGGGCCACCCCGTGGTCCTGGTGGAGAAAAGCCGGGTGGCCCTAGGGCGCCTAAAGGGCACCCCGGGCCTCACCCTGGTGGAAGGAGACCTCGAGGCCAACCCCACCCTCCCCCAAGGCCCCTTCGCCGGCATCGTCCTCGCCTATTACGTGAACCGGCCCCTCCTCCGCTCCCTCGCCCCCCTCCTCCGCCCCGGGGGGGCTCCTCCTGGTGGAGGGCTTCACCCAGGAGGAGGCGAGGCGCCGGGGCAAGGAGGGTAGCCCCTTCTACTGGGGCCCTTACGAACTCCTAACCCCTCCCCCTGGCCTCGCCCTAAGGGCCTACGGGGAGGGGTGGCGGGAGGGCTACCGGGCCTTCGCCGTCTACCTCAGGCCTTGAGGGCCTTGGCCACCAGCTCGGCGATGTCCAGCACCTCGGGGGCGTTTGCGTCCTGGGCGGTTTCCACGTTCATCATGGCCATGCAGAAGGGGCAACCCGTGGCGATGACCTCGGCCCCCGTGGCCCTGAGTTCCTGGTAGCGGTTCTCGGAAACCCGCATGGCCCCGGGCTCCTCCTCCTTCCAGAACTGGGCCCCGCCCGCCCCGCAGCAGAAGCTCTGCTCCCGGCTCCTCGGCGGCTCGGCCACGGCCAGGCCCACCCCCTTGAGCACCTCCCGGGGGGCCTCGTAGACCCCGTTGTGGCGGCCCAGGTAGCAGGGATCGTGGAAGACCACCTTGCGGGTCTCCTCGTTCACCCGAAGCCTCCCCGAGCGTAAAAGCTCGGCGATGAACTCCGAGTGGTGGACCACCCGGTAGTTTCCGCCGAAGTCCGGGTACTCGTTCTTAAGGGTGTGGAAGCAGTGGGGGCAGGTGGTGACAATGGTCTTGGGAGCCACCTGGTTCAGGGTTTCCACGTTCTCCGTGGCCAGCTGGAAGAAGAGGTACTCGTTCCCCGCCCGCCTCGCCGCATCCCCCGTGCACTTTTCCTTCCGGCCCAAGACCGCCCAGTCCACCCCGCTGGCGTGGAGGATCTCCACCATGCTCCGGGCGATCTTCTGCGCCCTCGGGTCGTAGCTGGGGGCGCACCCCACCCAGTAGAGGACCTCGGGGTTCGGCTTTTCCTCCACCGTGGGCACGCTAAGCCCCTCGGCCCAGTCCAGGCGCTTGTCCTGGCCGATGCCCCAGGGGTTGCCCGAGCGCTCCATGCCCCGGAAGGCGTTGTTGAGCTCCTGGGGGAAGGCCCCTTCCATGAGCACCTTGGCCCGGCGCACGTCCAGGATGTGGAGCATCTGCTCGTTGCCCACGGGGCAGACCTCCACGCAGGCCATGCAGGTGGTGCAGGCCCAAAGGGCTTCCTCGTTCAGGGCGAAGTCCATGAGGGGCCTGGGGCTTTCCTTGCCCGCGGCGAAGTCCTTTAGGATCTCGTTGAGCTCGTAGCGCTCGGAGATGAGGATGGCGGCGGGGCTTAAGGCCTTGCCCGTGGTGTAGGCGGGGCAGGCCTCCTGGCAGCGGTTGCACATGATGCAGGCGTAGGCGTCCAGAAGGCGCTTCCAGGAAAGGTCTTCCAGCTTTTCCGCTCCGAACTTCTCCTCCTCCTTCTCAAAGTCCAAGGGCAGGAGCGCCCCCGGCCTCTCCTTGCGGAAGGCCAGGTTGATGGGGGCCATGAGGAGGTGGATGTGCTTGGAGCGGGGGAAGTAGGGGAGGAAGAGGAGGATGGAGCCCAAGGCGCCCCACCAGAAGAAGTGTTCCAGGAAGGTCAACTGGGATGGGGAAAGCCCCGCCAAGGCCTGGCCCAGGGCGCTGGCCACGGGCTGGAAGGGGTCGGGGCCTTCCTGGGCGAGGCTCGCCGCCTTGGAGAGGAGGCGGCTTCCCACGTGGAAGATGATGAAGGCCCCCACGATGGCGGAGTCCTTGGGGATGCCCTGGCGCACCTTCTCGTGAAGGGGAACATTGGGGTTCCAGGTGAAGTCCTTGGGGGCCACCACGTAGCGCCGGAGCATGAGGCCCAGGATGCCCACCAGGATGAGGGCGGTGAGGAGGTCGGCGAGGAGGTTGTAGGGGTTCCAGAGGCCGCCTCGGGCGTGGAGGGGAAAGTAGCCCTCCAAAAGGTCCACCAGGTTCACCAGGAGATAGTAGACGAAGCCGTAGAAGACGAAGGCGTGGAGGAGGGAAACGAGGGGCCTTCGCTTGAAGACGGTCTCTTGGGTGAGGACGGCCCAGATGGCCCTTCCAAAGCGTTCCGGCAGGCGGTCAAACCGGTCCTCGGGCCGCCCTCGCCGGATGGCCAGGTACACCCGGCGGAAACCGGTGTAGGCGTGGTAAAGGCTTACCGCCGCCACCAGGAGGAAGAGGATTTTTTCCGCTAGGGTCAACATGGAAACGCCCTCCTTATACTCGGTAAAAGTTTACCCCATTCCCCGCCCATGGCAAGAGCGTACAATGGAGCCCCGTGGAAACCGTAGCCTTGGCGGTTCTGCTCCTCTTCGGGCTTTTGAACCTCTTCGTCTTCCACCGCTTCCGAAAGCCCCTCTTGCCCCTGGTTCTGGTCCTCTTCCTGAGCCTTTTCGTCTTCTTTCTGGCCCCGGTTTTGGGCCTTCTCGTCTTTCTGCTAGGCCAAACCCTGGCCTTTTACGCCGCCGGGAAGAGGTGATAGCTGAGGAAGGCCACCAAGGCCCCCAGGAGGGCCCCCACCAGGACCTCGAGGTAGGTGTGGCCAAGAAGCTCCTTCAAGGGCTCGGGGGCGGGGCCTTTTTCCAGGACCTTCTGGAGCTCCTGGACGAGCTGGTTGAGGAGTTGGGCGTGAAGCCCAGCGGCGCGGCGAATGCCGGTGGCGTCGTACATGACGATGAGGGCGAAGACGGCGGCCACGGCGAAAAGGGAGCTGCCAAACCCCTCCTCCAGGCCCACGGCCACCGCCAAGGCGCTCACCGTGGCGGAGTGGGAGCTCGGCATCCCCCCGGTTTCCAAAAAGCGCTCCCACTGGAAGCGGCCCTCCAGGAGGTAGTAGAGGAAAAGCTTCAGGGTCTGGGCCAGGAAGTTGGCCAGGATGGCGGTCCAGAATACCTGGTTATGAAGAAGCTCCATGCCGCCTCAGGAGGGCCGCCTTCAAGGTGTTGGCCATGAGCATGGCCACGGTCATGGGACCCACGCCCCCGGGGACGGGCGTCAGGGCGGAGGCCACCTCCGCCACCTCGGGGTGGACGTCCCCAAGGAGCCTCCCCTCCACCCGGTTCACCCCCACGTCCACCACGATGGCGCCGGGGCGGACCCACTCCTTGCGCACCAGGTGGGGCCGACCCACGGCCACCACCAGGACCTCCGCCCGGCGCGTCACCTCGGGGAGGCCCTCCGTCTTGGAGTGGGCCACGGTGACCGTGGCGTCCTCCCGCAGAAGAAGCCCGGCCAAGGGCTTCCCCCACGATGTTGAGCGGCCCAGGACCACCACCTCCTTGCCCCGTAGCGGCACCCCCATGGTGCTGGAGGAGACGGAGGATGCCTAAGGGGGTGCAGGGGAAAAGCCCTTCCCCCCCCGCTCCAAAGCCGCCCCACGTTCACCGGGTGGAAGCCGTCCACGTCCTTCAGGGGGTGGATGGCCTCGAGGACCCGCTCCGCGCGGATGTGGGGAGGAAGGGGAAGCTGCACCAGGATCCCGTCCACCTCCTCGTCGGCGTTGAGCTCGGCGATGCGGGAAAGAAGGGCCTCCTCCGGGAAGTCCTCGGGGTAGACCTCCACCTGGCTCTTAAACCCAAGCTCCCGGGCCCGCTTGTCCTTGAGCCGCACGTAGGACACCGAGGCCGGGTCCTCCCCCAACCGGATCACCCGCAAGGAGGGAACGAAGGAAAGGGCGGCGAGCTTCTTTCGGAGTTCGGCGTAGACCGCCTCCGCCACCTCGTGGCCGGAAAGCGTACGGGCTAGGGTCATCCTAAGCCTCCTTGGCCACGGCCTTAAGCTCCCCCTCCTGGATCCGCCGGTAAAGGCGGCCCAGCACCCCATTGACGAAGGCCCCGGAGTGCTCCCCACCGTAGCGGTTGGCGATCTTCACCGCCACCTCAATGAGGGGGGCAAAGGGGGTGGGCTCGTGGAGCATCTCGTAGGTGGCCAGGCGGAGTACGGTGAGGTCGGTCTTGGACATCTGGGCGAAGTCCCAACCCTCCACCGTTTCCCCAAGCACCCGGTCCACCTCCTCTTGGTGGGCCTTGTATCCCTCCAGGAGCCGCCTGGCGAAGGCGATCCCCTCCTCGTCCAGGGCGTCCCCGTACGGGTCGTCCTCCCCGCCCATCTCCTCCAGGGCGTGGCGGAAGGCCTCCTCCAGGTCCACGCCCCCTTGGGTGTGGGCGAAGAGGGCGCGCATGGCCAGCTCCCGCGCCCGCCTAAGCATGGACCTCCTTGCGGTACTCCACCTGGGCCACGGTGAGGTTCACCGCCTTCACCGCCTCCCCGGTGGCCAGGAATAGGGCCTCGGCCACCGCCTTTTGCACGGACTGGGCCAGCTCCGGGATGGCCAGGCCGTAGTCCACGGAAAGGACCAGGTCCACCACGAGCCCCTCCGGGGTCCTTTCCACCTTCACCGGCTTGACGCGGCGGAAGACCTCCCCCAAGGAGCGGGGGGCGGCTTCCCAGGGCCGCACCCCCTCCAGGCCTTCCAAGGCGTGGAGGACCAGGGCCTCGAGGGCATGGTCGCTGATCTCGTAATCCACCATCACACGCCCAGTCTACATCTCCATCCGCCGGGCCACGAAGTTGGTGTAGACCGCCCCGCGGCGGAAGAAAGCGTTTTGCATCACCTTCTGGTGGAAGGGGATGGTGGTCTTGAGCCCCGGGCCCTCAATCACCGTCTCGGAAAGGGCCCGCTCCATGCGGCGGATGGCCTCCTCCCGGGTGGGGGCCCAGGCGATGATCTTGGCGATGAGGCTGTCGTAATGGGGCGGGATCTGGTAGCCGGCGTAGAGGTGGCTGTCCACCCGGACGCCGGGCCCCCCGGGGAAAAGAAGGGTTTCCACCTTGCCGATGGAGGGCCTGAAGCCCTTCTCCGGGTCCTCGGCGTTCACCCGCACCTCTATGGCGTGGCCCCGGACCCCTATCTCCTCCTGCTTCAGCCAAAGCTTCTCCCCCTGGGCGATACGGAACTGGGCTTGGACCAGGTCTATCCCCGTGATCATCTCGGTCACGGGGTGCTCCACCTGGATGCGGGTATTCATCTCAATGAAGTAGAAGTTCCCCTCTTTGTCCACCAAGAACTCCAGAGTGCCCGCGGACACGTAGCCCACGTGGGCCGCCAGGCGCACCGCCGCCTCGGCGATGGCCTTGCGGGTCTCGTAGGGAAGGATACTCGGGGCCTCCTCCAAAAGCTTCTGGTGGCGGCGCTGGATGGAGCAGTCCCGCTCCCAGAGGTGGACCACCCGCTCCCCGTCCCCCAGGACCTGGATCTCTATGTGCTTGGGCTCCTCAATGTACTTCTCCAGGTAGACGGCGGGGTTGCCGAAGGCGGCCCGGGCCTCCTCCTGGGCCTGCTGCACCGCCCGCTCCAGCTCCTCCTCCGTGTGCACCACCCGCATGCCCCGGCCGCCCCCCCCGGCGGAGGCTTTCAGGATCACGGGGTAGCCGATCTCCAACGCCGCCCGCTTGGCCTCCTCCACGCTCCCCACCTCGTCGGTGCCGGGCACCGTGGGCACCCCTGCCTCCCGGGCCACCTTGCGGGCCGTGGCCTTGTCCCCCAGGGCCCGCATGTTCTCCGGGGTGGGGCCGATGAAAGTGATGCCATGCTCCCGGCACATCTCGGCAAAGGTGGCGTTTTCCGCAAGAAAGCCGTAGCCCGGGTGGATGGCATCCGCCCCGGTGACGATGGCGGCGGAGAGGAGGTTGGGGATGTTCAGGTAGCTCTGGCCCGAGGGGGGTGGGCCGATGCAGATGGCCTCGTCCGCCAGGAGGACGGGCAGGCTCTTCTCGTCCGCGGTGGAATGGGCCACCACCGTTTTAATGCCGAGCTCCTTGGCGGCCCGGATGATCCGTAAGGCGATCTCGCCCCGGTTGGCGATGAGGACCTTTTTCATACCGGCTGGATGAGGAAGAGGGGCTGGCCGTACTCCACGGGCTCCCCGTTTTGCACCAGGATCTTCTTCACGATCCCGGAAACCTCCGACTCAATCTCGTTCATGAGCTTCATGGCCTCAATGATGCAGAGGACCTGGCCCTTCTCCACCCGGTCCCCCTCCTTCACGTAGGGGGGGCATCGGGGGCCGGGGCCCGGTAGAAGGTGCCCACGATGGGGGCGCGGATCTCCACGCACCCGGCGCACTCGTCCTCCTTGGGAGGCGCCTTGGGGGCCTCCGCCGGGGTGGAGGCGGGGGCGGGGGGGTGGGGAACCTCGGCCTGGGGTAGGGGGGCCAGGGCCTGGGCCGGGGCTGGGGCAGGCACCGCCACCACCTGCACCTCCCCCCCACGCCGCACGGTGAGCTTGTAGTCGGGGGTTTCCAGGGTGAGCTCGCTCACCCCGTGCTCCACCAAAGCCTGCAGGATCTGCTTGAGCTCCTTGGGCGTCATAGGGGCACCTCGTGGCATAAAGCTTACCTTATGGTCGGCAAGGGCCACGCCTGCTTAGACCAGGTCAAAACGTGGAGGGGCCCGGGTGTCCCCGGGCCCCCCTTCCCCTCCCTCAAGCCCGGCCCACGTACTGGCCGGTGCGGGTGTCCACCTTGATAACCTCCCCCGGCTCCACAAACAGGGGGACCTGCACCACCGCCCCGGTTTCCAGGGTGGCGGGCTTGGAGCCCCCGGAAACCGTATCCCCCCGCACCCCGGGGGGCGTGTCCACCACCTTGAGCTCCACCACCGTGGGTGGGGTGATTTTGAGGGGGCGGCCCTCGTACATGTCCCCCAGCACGGTCATCCCCTCCTTGAGGAAGCGGGCCGCCTCCACCCGGTCTTTGGGCACGTGGAACTGCTCGTAGGTTTCCAGGTCCATGAAGACGAGCTCGTCTCCTTCGGGGTAGAGGTACTGGAGCTCGCGGGTTTCCACGTAGATGTCCTCCAACTTCTCCCCCGAGTTGAAGGTGCGCTCAATGGTGGCCCCGGTTTCCAAGTTCTTGAACCTGGCCACCACCTTGGCCCCCCCGCGGCCGATCTTCTGGTGCTGGTATTCCACGCACTCAAAGAGGCCGCCCTCCATCTTCACCTTGGTTCCGGGTCGTAGGTCGGTCACGCTGATCATGCTTCCTCCTGCAGGTCCAAGACCTGGGGCTTAAGCCCTAAGAGGTCAATATACCGAAGGTAATCCGCCTCGGTGAGCTCCCGCCCCGCCAAGGCCACCAAGAGGGCCTCCATGACGTTGGTGCCAAAGCTCCGGCCGTTCAGGCGGGGGGTGGTGGTGATGAGGCGCCTCACGCCCCGCGCCCTTAGGAAGGCCACGTCCTCGAGGGTGGTGGTGTTGGTGAGCACCGTCTTCCCCCGCATGTCCTCAGGCATATAGCGGCGGATGTAATGCCAGTCCCCGGCCACCAAATCGGCCCAACGGTAGTAACGGCTCCGCCAGTCCACCCTGCCGCCTTCCTGCTTCTCCCCCGTGGGGTAAAGGAGGTGAAAGGGAAGCTGGGTGAGGAGGGGAAGGAGGAGGTAAGCGAGCTTCTGCAAAAAGGAAAGGCTATAGAGGGGGATGGGCAGGCCCAAGGCGAAGATGAAGTCGCCGTAGAGGACCTTGGCCCCCGCCTCCCAAAGGGCCTCCGCCAACCCGAAGCGGTCCACGGCGGAAGGGAGAAGCACCTTGGTGTTCTTCCAGTCTATGAGGGGGGCGAGCTCCCCCACCGCCCGCCGCTCCAGGGTGTGCTTGAGCCCAGAGCCGTCCACCACCGGGGTCTTCCGCGCCGCCTCCTTGAGGCGCTTGGCGTCCTTAATGACGTAGCGCCGGCCCCCGGCCACCAAATAGAGGTCAATCCCCCCAAGGCCGATGGCGTCCACCTGGCCGTCCAACTCCCGGATGAGGGCCACCGCCTTCTTTAGGTCCCCGTCGGTCCCCCGCCGCTCCAAGACCACCTTCTCCCCGATAAGCTCCACCTCCGCCACGGAGTCGCGGCGGCTTGACCCCAGGGAAACGGATACCACGCGCTTGGCCACGGGAAGCTATTCTAGCCGAAGGAGTAGGCCGAGGAGCCAGGCGAAAAGGCCCAGGAGGAGGAAGGCCCCGCTACCCCGCACCCCCAAGACCCGGGCCAAGGCGGCCAGCACCAAAAGGCCAAACCCGACGGCGAAAAGGAGCTTGTCCCAAGCGGCGAAGAAGGCGGCCATACCCCTAAAAGCCTAGCGCAGGACCCGCCTTAAGAAGGCTAAGGCACGCTCCCGGAGCGGCGGTCCACCTCTCCCTGGAAGCAGACTTGACCTATATGCGGCTCCTGGAGTAAAGAGGGGGCATGACCCTGCGCGAAGCCCTGTCCCAGATCCCCGACCCCCGGGCCCGCAACCGGCAGTACCCCCTTTGGGGCCTCCTGGCCCTCATCCTGGTGGCTTTTCTTTCCCGCGTGGACTCCCTGAGGGGCGTGGAACGCTTCGCCCGCGCCAACCCCCACCTCTTGCCCCACCTGGGCCTGCGCAAGGCCCCAGGCCACACCGCCATCACCCTTCTCCTTCACCGCCTGGATCCTGAAAAGCTCCAAGCGGCCCTCCTCCAGGTCTTCCCCGAAGCCGACCTTGGGGAAGTCCTGGTGGTAGACGGGAAGCACCTGCGGGGAAGCGGCAAGGGGAAAAGCGCCCAGGTGAAGCTGGTGGAGGTCCTGGCCCTGCACCTCCATACCACCCTGGCCCAGGCCCGGGCGGAGGGGAGGGAGGACCAAGCCCTTTTGGAGCTCCTGGACCGCCTGGGGGCGGAGGGGCTCAAGGGGAAGGTGGTGGTGGGGGACGCGGGGTACCTGTACCCGGAGTTAGCGGGGAAGGTGGTGCAAAAAGGGGGGCGTACCTCTTTGTCCTGAAGGCTAACCAGGGGGAACTTTTGGAGTGGGCCTTGGAGGTGTTCAAGGGCATGGAGGAGAGGCGGCTTCCTGGCGAGACCGAGGCGGTGTGGAATCTGGTGCGGGATGGGGAGGTGTGGACCTACCGGGTTTGGGCTTCCCCCTACCTGCCGGAAGAGGTGCGGGCCTTCCCTGGGGCCAGGCAGGTGGTGCGGATGGAGCGGGAGGTGAGGCACAAGGGGACGGGGGAGGTGCGGCGGACGGTGAGCTACGCCCTCACCAGCTTGGGGCCGGAGGTGGCGGAGGCGAGGCGGCTTGGGGAGCTTCTCCTTTACCGGTGGGAGGTAGAGAACCGGTCCTTTTGGGTACGGGACGTTCTCCTCCACGAGGATGCCTGCCAGGTGCGGGGGGTGGGGGCACAGGTCTTGGCGGCCCTCCGGGCCTTTCTGGTCTCCATGCTTCACCGCCAAGGGGTCAGGGAGAAGAAGGCGGCCTTGGAGGCCTTCTCCTTCAACCCCCTCTCCGCCCTGCGCTTCCTGGGGCTCTATGCGGTATAGCGGTCAAGTCTGCCCTGGAAGAGGTGCCCCCCCGGGTAGCTAAAGCACTCCACGGGCTTGCCCAGGGCCTTAAGCCTCCGGCAAGGCGCCCACGACCACTCAGGGGGAACCTGGGCGTCCTGTAGCCCATGGTGAACGCTGTAGGGCACGGAGAGTTCCGCCAGGTAGGTCCAAGGGGAGGCCTGGCGCAGGACCTCGGGGGAAAGGGTGTAAAGCTCCCCACCCCGCCTGCCCCCGGACCACTGGAGGATCCTCTCCAGGTTACGCCTTTCGTCCCCGCTCATGCTTCCGTAGAGGACCACCCCCTTAAGCTTGGGGTCCACCAGGCTCACCACCTGGGCGATGCCGCCCCCCATGGAGTGGCCGAAGAGGGCGATGCGGGAGGCATCCGCCTGGGGAAAGGCTCCCCGGCGCACCTCGGCCAAAAGGTTTAGGACGTCCACGGCGTAGGCGTGGCGAAGCCCCTGGGCCGGGGCCCCCTCCGAGGGGGGGTGGCCCCGGTAGTTGGGGTGGAGGACCAAGAAGCCCTCCTGGGCAAGCCAGTCGGCGTACCGGGTGGTGTAGGCCAGGAGGCGGTAGCGGCTCGGCTCCACGTAGCCGTGGAGGACCACCACCACGGGGAAGGGCCCCTGGCCCTTGGGGAGGTTGGCGAAGCCGTGGACCCTAAGGCCATCGGAAAGGTGGGAAAACTGCACCCGGGTGAAGCGGGCCCCCTCCTCCAAGACCCGCTCCACCCGGAAGCCCCCCTCCCCGTAGGTCCGGGCCCGAAGCTCGGGGAGGGTGAGGACCTGGGCTAGGGCGGGGGCAAAAAGGAAGAGAAAGAGGCCGAGGCGCATGCCCCAAGGCTACGGGAAGACGCCCTTCCTAACTGTGCTCCCCTTCCGGGGAAAGCCACCGGGCCTGGAGCGCCTTCAGGCCGATGGCGTGGTAGACGAGCTGGGCCGCGGTCATCTCGGCGTGGAACTGGCCGTTAGGGGAAAGCTCCACGAAGTCCATGCCCACCACCTCCTTCTCGGCGAAGACCGCCTCCAGGAGGTCCACCGCCTGGCGGTAGGTGAGCCCCCCGGGCAAGGGGGTGCCCACGCTGGGCATCACCGCGGGGTCCAGGGCGTCAAAGTCAAAGCTGATGTAAACCCGCTTCCCCAAGGCGGCCAGGATCTCCTTTAGGGGAAGCCCCTCTTTGTGCAGCCGGTGGGCGGGGAAAAGGGCCACGCCCCGCTCCCTTGCCAGGCGCAAGGAGTCAAGGTCCATGGCCCTAATCCCCACCTGGACCAGGGGAAACCCCTCCTGGAGGAGGCGGTAAAAGGGGGAGGCGTGGGAGTAAGGAGAACCCTGCCACTCCGGGTAGAGGTCGGCGTGGGCGTCAATGTGGAGGAGGGACAACTCCCCCAAGGCCTCCCGGTGGGCCACGACCAGGGGATGGGTGACCGAATGGTCCCCCCCGAGGGCCACCAGGAACTTCCCCGCCTTCAGGTGGGCCAAAGCCGCCTCCCGGATTAGGCGGTGGCTCGCCTCGGCGCTTCCCGCCACCCAGGGCACGGGCTCGGCGGCGTGGATCCCCGCTTCCTCGGGGGCGATGCCGAGCTCCAGGAGGAAGGGCTCCAGTTCCCGGCTCGCCAGGAGGATGGCCTCGGGGCCCCGGCGGGCGCCGGGGAGGAAGGAAAGGGAAAGATCGTAGGGCACGGGCAGGACCACCACCCGCGCCGCCTCGTAAGGGGTGTCCTGTTCGCCAAAGACGAGGCGCATAGCCTTTAGAGGATACCGAAGAAGCGCTCCATCAGGCGCAGGATGGCCAGGGTGCCCCGCTCAAAGTCCCGGATGCGGATGTGCTCGTTGGGGCTATGCACGCGGCTCCCCGGGTAACCCACCCCCAGGCCCACCGCCGGGGCCTTCAGGTGGTGGAGGAAGGGGTACATGGGGCCGGAGCCCGCCATGTTGGGGTAGAGGACCGCCTTCGCCCCAAAAGCTTCCTCCAACGCCTTCCGCGCCAGGTCCACGAAGGGGTGGGATAAGTCGGAGCGGGCGGGGCGCTCCCCCTTTTCCAGGACCACCACCTCCACGTCGTGGAAGCCTTGGGCCTCGAGGTGGCCCCTTAGGAGCGAGGGTATCTCCTCGGGGTCTTGGTCCGGCACCAGGCGGAAGTCCAGCTTGGCGTAGGCCTCCGCCGGAAGCACGGTCTTGGAACCAGGCCCCCCGTAGCCCGAATGGAAGCCGTTGATGTTCACGCAAGGCTCGGCGTACAGCCTCTGGTTGAACTCCAGGTTCCTGGCCCCGCCCAGGAAGTCCCGCACGCCGAAGGCCTCTTTCAACGCCTCGCTTTCGTCGGGGATCTCCGCCAAGACCTCCAGCTCTAAAGGCGTGAGGGGGCGCACCTTGGCGTAGAAGCCGGGGATCAAGACCCTCCCCTCCTCGTCCCGCAGGGAGGCCAGGGCCCGGCTCAGGCGGTAGATGGGGTTTTCCACCACCGCCCCGTAGGAGGAGTGCAGGTCATAGCGGGCGGTGCGCACCCGTAGCTCCAAGGCCACGATCCCTTTCAGCCCGGCGTAGAGGTAGGGCCGCCCCCTCGCGTCCACCCCGCCCGCCTCCCAGAGGATGGCGTCCGCCTGGAGGCGGGGGGCGTGGGCTTCCACGTAGGCCTCGAGGTGGGGGCTCCCCACCTCCTCCTCCCCCTCCACCACGAACTTCACCCGGGGCAAAAACCCGTGCTTCTCCCGGAAAAGCTTGAGCGCCATAAGCCTGGCCACCAGCTCCCCCTTGTCGTCATGGGTGCCCCGGCCGTACCAGGCTCCGTCCCGCTCCACCAGGGTAAAGGGGTCGCTTTCCCAAAGTTCCAAGGGGTCCGGGGGCTGGACATCGTAGTGGTTGTAAAAAAGAAGGGTCTTCCCCCCCTCCCCGCCCTCGGCGTAGACCACCGGAGGACCATACCCCTCCGCTAGCTCCGCCGTCAGCCCTAGGTCCCTGAAGAGCGCCGCCACCTTTTCCGCCCCCTCGGCCAAGGCCTTGCCCTCGGCGCTCACCGTGGGCAGCGCCACCAGCTCCGCAAGAAGCGCCCTTGCCTCCTCCAAAAAAGGCCTCATGGTAGACTGAGCATACTATGGTGGAACCTTCCCTGGTCCTCTACGGAGGCCCCTACGAGCGGGCCATGGACGTCCTGGAGGAAACCTTACGGGAAACCGGGGCCCGCTACGCCCTCTTCATTGACCGCAAGGGCTTCGTTCTAGCCCACAAGGAGGCCCTCTGGGCCCCTAAGCCCCCGCCCCTAGACTCCCTGGCCACCCTGGTGGCGGGCAACGCCGCCGCCACCCAGGCCCTGGCCAAGCTTCTGGGCGAGGCCCGCTTCCAGGAAGTGGTGCACCAGGGCGAGCGCATGGGCCTCTACGTGGACGAGGCCGGGGAGCACGCCCTTTTGGTTCTGGTCTTTGACGAGAACGCCCCTTTGGGCAAGGTGAAGCTTTACGGCAAGCGGGCGGCGGAAGCCCTGGCTAGGCTCGCCGCGGAAGCCCTGGCCAATCCGCCCAAGCTCAACCTGGACACCCAGTACCGCGAGGAAGCCAAGGCCCTTTTGGACGAACTCTTCGGCAACTAGCATGAGCACCATCAACTTCGCCAACCGCGAGATCAACTTCAAAATCGTCTACTACGGCCCCGGCCTCTCGGGCAAGACCACCAACCTCAAGTGGATTTACGGCAAGATCCCAGAAGGCCGCAAGGGGGAGATGGTTTCCCTGGCCACCGAGGACGAGCGCACCCTCTTCTTTGACTTCCTGCCCTTGGACCTGGGGGAGGTCAAGGGTTTTAAAACCCGTTTCCACCTCTACACCGTGCCCGGACAGGTCTTCTACAACGCAAGCCGCAAGCTCATCCTCCGGGGCGTGGACGGCATCGTCTTCGTGGCCGACTCCGCCCCTAACCGCCTTCGGGCCAACGCCGAGAGCATGCGCAACATGCGGGAGAACCTGGCGGAATACGGCCTCAAGGTGGAAGACCTCCCCGTGGTCCTCCAGGTGAACAAGCGCGACCTCCCCGACGCCCTCCCCGTGGAGATGGTGCGGGCGGTGGTGGACCCGGAGGGGCGCTTTCCCGTGTTTGAGGCGGTGGCCACCGAAGGCAAAGGGGTGTTTGAAACCCTAAAGGAGGTGAGCCGCCTGGTCCTGGCCCGGGTGGGAAGCGGGGCCTAAGCCAAGCCAGGCCAGGGGCCGGGAGTGCTTCCCGGCCCCGACTATTTACCCCCCTCTGGTATGTTGAGCTCTGTAGGGACATTTGTCCCGAAATAGTGCGTGCGATAGGGACAAATGTACTTCACCCTTCCCCGAGGTTTTTGCTACCCTAACCCCCGTATACGGCACACCGCCGTTAGGGAGGCAGGGTATGGAGGAAAAACCAGTCGGTGCCATGGGAGTAATAGTGGTTCTTACCCTCACCATCTTGGTCTTCTGGCTGGGGGTATATGCCCTTTTCTTCGCTAGGGGGTAAGCCATGCTGGACGAACACAAAGCCCACAAAGCGGTCCTGGCCTACGAGAGGGGCTGGCTGGCCTTCTCCTTGGTCATGCTTATCGTCTTCATCGCCCTCATCGCCTACACCTTGGCCACCCACACCGCAGGGGCTATCCCCGCGGGCAAGCTGGAACGGGTGAACCCCGCCACGGTGCGCACGGAAGGCCCTTGGGCCAACCCCACCCAGGCGGTGGTCCAGACGGGCCCCAACCAGTACACCGTCCACGTCCTGGCCTTCGCCTTCGGCTACCAGCCCAATCCCATTGAGGTGCCCAAGGGGGCCGAAATCGTCTTCAAGATCACGAGCCCGGACGTGATTCACGGCTTCCACGTGGAGGGAACGAACATCAACGTGGAGGTGCTTCCCGGGGAGGTCTCCACCGTGCGCTACACCTTCCGGAAGGCGGGGGAGTACCGGATCATCTGCAACCAGTACTGCGGCCTCGGCCACCAGAACATGTTCGGCAAGATCGTGGTGAAGGAGTGAGCCATGGCGGTGCGTAGCGGAGAAATAAGCCGTATCTACGAGGCCTATCCGGAAAAGAAGGCCACCCTCTACTTCCTGGTCCTGGGCTTCATCGCCGTGATCGTGGGAAGCCTTTTCGGCCCCTTCCAGGCCCTGAACTACGGCAACGTGGACGCCTACCCCCTCCTTAAGCGCCTCTTGCCCTTCGTCCAGTCCTACTACCAGGGCCTGACCCTACACGGCGTCCTGAACGCCATCGTCTTCACCCAGCTCTTCGCCCAGGCCATCATGGTCTACCTGCCTGCCCGGGAGCTGAACCTCCGGCCCAACATGCGCCTGGTGTGGCTTTCCTGGTGGATGGCCTTCCTGGGGCTTTTGGTGGCGGCGCTTCCCCTCCTGGCCAACGAGGCCACGGTGCTCTACACCTTCTACCCGCCCCTTAAGGGCCACTGGGCCTTCTACCTGGGGGCCAGCGTCTTCGTCCTCTCCACTTGGGTGAGCATCTACGTGGTGCTGGACCTCTGGCGCCGCTGGAAGGCGCAAAACCCGGGGAAGGTGACCCCCTTGGTCACCTACATGGCCGTGGTCTTCTGGCTCATGTGGTTCCTGGCCTCCATCGGGCTTGTCCTCGAGGCGGTTCTCTTCCTCCTGCCCTGGTCCTTTGGCCTCATCCAAGGGGTTGACCCCCTGGTGGCCCGCACCCTCTTCTGGTGGACCGGCCACCCCATCGTCTACTTCTGGCTCCTGCCGGCCTACGCCATCATCTACACCATTCTCCCCAAGCAGGCGGGGGGCAAGCTGGTCTCCGACCCCATGGCCCGCCTGGCCTTCCTCCTCTTCCTCCTCCTTTCCACCCCCGTGGGCTTCCACCACCAGTTCGCCGACCCCGGGATTGACCCCACCTGGAAGCTGATCCACTCCATCCTCACCCTCTTCGTGGCGGTGCCGAGCCTCATGACCGCTTTCACCATTGCGGCCAGCCTGGAGTTCGCTGGGAGGATGCGGGGCGGCAAGGGGCTTTTCGGCTGGATCAAGGCTCTACCCTGGGATAACCCCGCTTTTGTGGCCCCGGTGCTGGGCCTTCTGGGCTTCATTCCCGGCGGCGCGGGCGGCATCGTGAACGCCAGCTTCACCCTGGACTACGTGGTGCACAACACCGCCTGGATTCCCGGCCATTTCCACCTGCAGGTGGCGAGCCTGGTGACCCTCACCGCCATGGGCTCCTTATGGTGGCTCATCCCCAACCTCACGGGCAAGCCCATCTCCGACGCCCAAAGGCGGCTGGGCCTGGCGGTGGTGTGGCTTTGGTTCATCGGCATGATGCTCATGGCCGTGGGCCTGCACTGGGCCGGGCTTCTCAACGTGCCCCGCAGGGCCTATATCGCCCAGGTCCCGGACGCTTACCCCCACGCCGCCGTGCCCATGGTCTTCAACATCCTGGCGGGCATCGTGCTTCTGGTGGCGCTCATCCTCTTCATTTACGGCCTCTTCAGCGTCCTTCTGGGCCGGGAGCGGCGGCCGGAGCTGGCCGAAGCCCCCGTGCCCTTCGCCGAGGTGATCTCCGGCCCCGAGGACCGGCGGCTCGTCCAGGCCATGGACCGCATCGGCTTCTGGTTCGCCGTGGCGGTGATCCTGGTGGTGTTGGCCTACGGCCCCACCTTGGTGCAGCTTTTCAGCAACCTGAACCCGGTGCCGGGCGTGCGCCTTTGGTGAGCGCCTTGGGTCAAGGGCCGGGGCCTTCCGGCCCTTGACCTTTTCGCCACGGAGAAAGAGGCTATAGCCGTGGGGTTCGTGTCCGGTCCTGGGCTAGCTTGGGTGGTGGGGTTAAGCCTTCTCCCCTTCTTCCTCCAGTTTTTGGGCCTGGGGCTCGGGGGGGCCTTGGGCCAGGGCCTCTGTGGAAGCGCTTTGGGCCTCTCCGAAGCCGAGGCGGTGCGCTACGGCCTCGTTTCCGAGTACTACTTCTACGGCCAACTTTTCCTCGTCCTTTTGGCCCTAAAGGTGACGCACGCCCTGGCCCTGGTGGTCCTCCGCTTCATGTACCCCGACTCCGAGCCTCCCTTCGCCCCCCAAGTGTGGCGGCTAGGGGTGGGGCTTTCCCTTGCCCTCCTAGGCCTCTTCCTCCTCACCCGCACCCTGCCCCTCCCCTTCGCCACCCCCTTGGGACTGGCCTGGCTCGCCCCGGCACCCCTAGATCCCCTTTCCGTCCTCATGGTGTTGCCGGAGCCCTTTTTGCTCGGGCTCTACGCGAGGTTCCGGCCGTGAGGCTCCCCGCCCTCGTCTACCTCTTGGGCCTGGTGAGCCTCCTCATGGACGTGGCCAGCGAAATGGTCTATCCCCTTCTGCCCCTCTTCCTCGCCAGCCTGGGGGCCGGGGCGGGGACTTTGGGCCTGGTGGAAGGGGTGGCCGAGGCCACGGCGAGCCTTTTCAAGGTGGTGGGGGGAAGGGTCTCCGACCGCTTGGGCCGGCGCAAGCCCCTGCTCCTCCTCGGCTACGGCCTTCCCGCCTTGTTCCGCCCCCTTTTGGCCCTGGCGCAAAGCCCTTTCCACGTCCTCCTTTACCGCTTCTTAGACCGCACGGGGAAGGGGCTAAGGACCGCTCCCCGGGATGCCCTCCTGGCGGAGGGCGTGGCGCAAGACGCCTTGGGCCGGGCCTACGGCCTTCACCGGGGCCTGGACACCTTGGGGGCCACCCTTGGCCCCCTCCTCGCCTTCCTCCTCCTTCCCCACCTGGGGGTGCGGGGGGTCTTCTGGGCCTCGGCCATCCCCGCAAGCCTGGCCTTTCTGGCCCTCTTCTTGGTGCGGGAGGCCCCTCGCCAGGGGCCTCCTCCCGCCCTGCCCCCCTTGGGGCTTAGGGCCATGCCCCCCTCTTACCGCCGCCTTCTCCTCATCTCGGGCATCTTCGCCCTGGCGCTTTCCTCCAACGCCTTTCTCCTCCTCCGCCTCAGGAACTTGGGCCTTTCCCAAGAGGCAGTGACCTTGGCCTACACCGGCTACAACCTCCTTTACGCCCTGCTCTCTTACCCCTTGGGGAGCCTGGCGGACCGGGTGGGCTTAAGGCGGGTGGTGGCCCTGGGGTTTTTCCTTTACGCCTTGGTCTACCTGGGCTTCGCCTGGGCGGAAAGCCCCGCCTGGGGGGTGGCCTTCTTGCTCCTTTACGCCCTTTACTCCGCCGCGTTTGAGGGGAGCAGCCGCGCTTACCTCGCCACCTTGGTCCCTAAAGAGGCCAAGGCCAGTGCCATCGGGCTCTACCACACGGTGGTGGGGGTGCTTCTCTTTCCCGCAAGCCTGCTTTTCGGGCTTCTTTGGCAGGCCTTGGGGCCCGAGGTGGCCTTCGCCGCGGGGGCAAGCCTCGCCCTCTTGGCCCTTTTCCTCTTCCTCCTTGACGGGAAGGGGCGGGGGGCCTATCCTAGGTGAGGCCCGAAGCGGGCTTTGAGGAGGAAGGGGCAAAAAGGCGCCTTCCCCCCTGACGGAGGTCAAGATGCCCATCACCAAGGAAGAGAAGCAGAAGGTCATAGAGGAGTTCGCCCGCTTCCCCGGGGACACGGGGAGCACCGAGGTGCAGGTGGCGCTACTCACTTTGCGCATCAACAAGCTTTCCGAGCACCTCCAGGTGCACAAGCACGACCACCACTCCCACCGGGGTCTCCTCATGCTGGTGGGGCAGCGCCGCAGGCTTCTTCGCTACCTGGAGCGGGAAGACCCTGAACGCTACCGCGCCCTGGTTGAGAAGCTGGGCCTGAGGAAGTAAACTGGGGTTTAGGTCGGGGGCGGGGCCTTAGGGCTCCGCCCTTCGCTTAGAGGAGCGTATGCCAGAAGTCACACCCAACACACCCCAAGCCTTCCGATACGAAACCCAGGTGGCGGGACGCCCCTTGGTTCTGGAAACGGGCAAGTACGCCAAGCAGGTTTCCGGCTCCGTCTTGGTGCGCTACGGGGACACCGTGGTCCTCGCCACGGCCCAAGCCTCGGAGGAGCCCATCCAGGCGGACTTCCTGCCCCTCACCGTGGAGTTTGAGGAGCGCCACTACGCCGTGGGCAAGATCCCGGGGAGCTTCATGCGCCGGGAGGGGCGCCCGGGGGAAAAGGCCATCCTTTCCGCCCGAATGACGGACCGCCCCATCCGGCCCCTCTTCCCCAAGGGCTTCCGCCACGAGGTGCAGGTCATCCTCACGGTGCTTTCCGCGGACCAGAAGAACCCCCCCGACATCCTGGGGCCCATTGGGGCCAGCGCCGCCCTTATGCTTTCCGACATTCCCTGGGAAGGCCCCATCGCCGCGGTGCGGGTGGGGCTCATCGGCGGGCAGTTCGTCCTCAACCCCACCCTCCAGGAGCTGGAGGAAAGCCAGCTGGACCTGGTGGTGGCGGGAAGCCGGGAGGCCATCCTGATGGTGGAGGCCGGGGCGAAGGAGGTGGACGAGGAGACCCTGGTCCAGGCCCTGGAGTTCGCCCACAAGGAGATGAAGCCCATCCTGGAGCTCCAGGAAAGGATGGCGAGGGAGCTCGGCAAGCCCAAGATGGCCTGGACGCCCCCGGAAACCCTTCCCGAGGAGGAGAAGGAAGCCCTCTACCGCCTGGCCCTGGAGCGGGGGCTTTCCCAGGTGCTCCAGACGGCGAGCAAGGGGGAAAGGAGCCGGGCCCTCGAGGCCTTCGCCGAAAGCCTCATCGCCGAGGTCCTGCCCCGGCTGGAGGACGGCACCCCGGACGAGAGCAAAAAGCCCCTCTACGAGAGCGCCTTTGACGAGGTGGTGCGGCGGGAGCTCCGGCGCCTGGTCTTGGAGGAGGGCAAGCGGGCGGACGGCCGCGGCCCCAAGGACCTAAGGCCCATCTGGGTGGAGGTGGACGTCCTGCCCCGGGCCCACGGCTCGGCAGTCTTCACCCGGGGGGAGACCCAGGTGCTGGGCACCGTCACCTTGGGCACGGGCAGGGACGAGCAGATCATTGACGACCTGGGGATTGACGAGACCGACCCCTTCCTGGTCCACTACAACTTCCCCCCCTACTCCACCGGGGAGGTGAAGCGGCTCCGCGGGGTTTCCCGGCGGGAGGTGGGCCACGGCAACCTGGCCAAGCGGGCCCTAAGGGCGGTGCTCCCGCCTGAGGAAAGCTTCCCCTACACCATCCGGGTGGTGGGGGACGTGCTGGAGTCCAACGGCTCCAGCTCCATGGCCACGGTCTGCGCCGGCTGCCTGGCCCTCATGGACGCCGGGGTGCCCATCCAAAAGCCCGTGGCCGGGGTGGCCATGGGCCTGGTGTGGGAAGGCGACCGGGCGGTGATCCTCACGGACATCCTGGGCCTCGAGGACGCCCTCGGGGACATGGACTTCAAGGTGGCGGGCACCCGGGACGGGGTCACCGCCTTGCAGATGGACAACAAGGTGGGGGGGTTGCCCCGGGAGGTGCTCAAGGAGGCCCTGATGCAGGCCCGGGAAGCCCGGCTTCAGATCCTCTCCATCATGGAAAGCGTCCTCCCCGCCCCGCGCCCCGAGCTCAAGCCCTTCGCCCCGAGGATCCTCACCCTCAAGGTGCCGGTGGAGAAAATCGGGCTGGTCATCGGCCCTGGGGGGAAGAACGTGAGGGCCCTGGAGGAGTTGGGCGTGGAGGTGGACATAGAGGAAGACGGGACGGTGCGCATCTACTCCGCGGACCTCGAGGCGGCGGAAAAGGCCAAGAAGCGCATAGAAGACCTCACCCGCGAGGCCAAGGTGGGCGAGGTCTACGAGGGTACCGTCACCAAGATCACCCCCTTTGGGGCCTTCGTGAGCCTGTTCCCCGGCACCGAAGGGCTCCTTCACATCAGCCAGATCGCCCCCGGCCGGGTGGAGCGGGTGGAGGACCACCTTAAGGTGGGCGACGTGATCAAGGTCAAGGTGCACCGCATCGACGAGCGGGGCAAGATCGACCTGATCCGGCCCGAGCTGGAAGGCAAAATCCCCCCCAGGCGGCGCGGCTAGCCCCTGGGGGTTCCCCAAGCCGTAACCCCGGCCTAGCCGGGAAGATGGGAGGTTTATGGAAACGCAAGAACGCAAGCCCAGGAGGAGGCGCAAGAAGCGGCCGCAAGAGACCCCGGTTGCCGCAAGCGGCCCCCAGGACGCCGTGGAGATCATCCCCTTGGGGGGGATGGGGGAGATCGGCAAGAACATCACCGCCTTTCGCTTCCGCGAGGAAATCTTCGTCCTGGACGGGGGATTAGCCTTCCCCGACGAGGGGATGCCCGGGGTGGACCTCCTCATCCCCCGGGTGGACTACCTGGTGGAAAACCGCCACCGCATCAAGGCCTGGGTCCTCACCCACGGCCACGAGGACCACATCGGAGGCCTCCCCTTCATCCTGCCCATGGTCTTCGGCAAGGAAAGCCCCGTGCCCATCTACGGGGCCAAGCTCACCCTGGGGCTTTTGAAGGGCAAGCTGGAGGAGTTTGGCCTGAGGCCCGGGGCCTTCAACCTGAAGGAGGTCTCCCCCGACGACCGCATCCAGGTGGGGCGGTACTTCAACCTGGACCTCTTCCGCATGACCCACTCCATCCCCGACAACTCCGGGGTGGTGATCCGCACCCCCATCGGCACCATCGTTCACACCGGGGACTTCAAGCTGGACGCCACGCCCATTGACGGCAAGGTCTCCCACCTGGCCAAGGTGGCCCAGGCGGGGGCGGAAGGGGTTTTGCTCCTCATCGCCGACGCCACCAACGCCGAGCGGCCCGGCTACACCCCGAGCGAGATGGAGATCGCCAAGGAGCTGGACCGGGTCATCGGCCGCGCCCCGGGGCGGGTCTTCGTCACCACCTTCGCCAGCCACATCCACCGCATCCAGTCGGTGATCTGGGCGGCGGAGAAGTACGGGCGCAAGGTGGCCATGGAGGGGCGGAGCATGCTCAAGTTCAGCCGCATCGCCATGGAGCTGGGCTACCTCAAGGTGAAGGACCGCCTCTACACCCTGGAGGAGGTGAAGGACCTCCCCGACCACCAGGTCCTCATCCTGGCCACGGGAAGCCAGGGCCAGCCCATGTCCGTCCTCCACCGCCTGGCCTTTGAGGGGCACGCCAAGATGGCCATCAAGCCCGGGGACACGGTGATCCTTTCCTCTAGCCCCATCCCCGGCAACGAGGAGGCGGTGAACCGGGTCATCAACCGCCTGTACGCCCTGGGGGCGTACGTCCTCTACCCCCCCACCTACAAGGTCCACGCCTCGGGCCACGCCTCCCAGGAGGAGCTCAAGCTCATCTTGAACCTCACCACCCCCCGCTTCTTCCTCCCGTGGCACGGGGAGGTGCGCCATCAAGTGAACTTCAAGTGGCTGGCGGAGGGGATGAGCCGTCCGCCCGAGAAGACCTTGATCGGGGAAAACGGGGCCGTGTACCGCCTCACCCGGGACACCTTTGAGAAGGCGGGGGAGGTGCCCCACGGGGTGCTTTACGTGGACGGCCTGGGCGTGGGGGACATCACCGAGGAGATCCTGGCCGACCGGCGCCACATGGCGGAGGAGGGCCTGGTGGTCATCACCGCCCTGGCGGGGGAGGACCCGGTGGTGGAGGTGGTGTCCCGGGGCTTCGTGAAGGCGGGGGAAAGGCTTTTGGGGGAGGTGCGGCGCATGGCCCTAGAGGCTTTGCAAAACGGCGTGCGGGAGAAAAAGCCTTTGGAGCGCATCCGGGACGACATCTACTACCCGGTGAAGAAGTTCTTGAAGAAGGCCACGGGCCGCGACCCCGTGATCCTGCCCGTGGTCATTGAGGGGTAAGGGATGTATAAGCGCCTCTTGTTGCCCACGGATGGGAGCGAGGCCGCCGAGGTTGGCCTCGAGGAAGGCCTCCGCTTGGCCAAGGCCCTGGGGGCCAAGGTCAGCTTCCTTTACGTTTTGGAGCCCTTAGGGCCCAAGCTCCTTTTGGGCCCGGAAACCCTTCCCTACCACCGCGCCCTCCTAGAGGACCTGCGCCAGGTGGGGCTTCAGGCCCTGGACCGGGGAACCCACCTGGCGGAGGAGCTGGAGGTAGCTTTTGAGGCCCACCTACTGGAGGGCCGGGCGGCGGAAGTGATCCTAAAAGAGGCGGAACGACACGACCTCATCGTCATGGGCAGCCACGGCCGCACGGGGCTTGACAGCGTGCTCCTGGGGAGCGTGGCCCTCGAGGTGGTGCGCAAAAGCCCCAAGCCCGTCCTGGTGGTGCCTCACCGCAGGGCGTAAAGCCAAAGAAGCCCGAGGAGGTAAAGGGCCAGGGCATCACGGCCAGCTTGCGCACGGCCTGGTAGCTCATCCCCTCCAAGACCACGCCCTACATGGCCAAGGCGACGAGAAGCGCTGGCGGGTGGCTCTCGTGGGCCTCCGGGAAAAAGGACCTGGGGGTAAAGGAGGTCGTGCCAGGCCAGGATGAGGGCGTTGAAGAGGTGGGAGCCCAGGACGTTCCCCACCGCCAGGTCAAAGGCTCCAATCCGGGCGGCGCTCAATGTCGCCACCACCTCGGGCAGGGAGGTGGCGGCCCCCGCCCAGGCCCGGCCCCAGCCCCGCTTCTCCGCCAGGGCGTCCCCCTAGTGGGCCACCCGCGCCTCGGCGAAGACCACCAAGGCCACGCCCAAGAAAGCGAGCCCGGTCATAGGCGGGCCTGGAGGAGCCTTAGGAGGTCAAAGCGGGAGATGATGCCAACGGGCTTGCCCCCCCTCGTCCACCACGGGCACGTGGTTGATGTCGTAGGTGAGCATGAGGTCCAAAACTCGGGCCAAGGGCTCCTCGGGGCCCACGGCGTGCACTGGGGCGGTCATGATCTCCTCCACCCGGGTGGTGCGGGCCTCCTCCAGGATCCGCTCTATTCCCGCCCCGTCCAGAAAGCGGCCCAAGAGCATGGGGGCCCGGTAGGTGGAAAAGGGGATCCCCCGCTCCTTGAGGAAGTCCGTTTCCGTGACGACGCCCACCAGCTTACCTTGCCCGTCCACCACCAGCACGCTTCCAATGCGCCGCTCCACCATGAGCCGCGCCACCTGGTCCAAGGTGGCGCCTAGGGGCACGCTCACCACCGGACTTACCATCACGTCCTTCGCCTTCACCGCAACACCTCCTTTCGCCATACTAGCCGGTCCACCGCCTCCGCCAGGCCCCAGGCCAGAAGGGCCAGGGCGATCACCCCCCCCCAAAGCCAAGGGGGAAGGGGCACCGCCTCCACGAGCCCTGGGAACCAGGTGCCCAGGGCGAGCTGCGCCAAAATCCCCAGGGCCACGGCCCCGTGTAGGTAGGGGTTCGGTAGGGGGACGAGCTCGGTGTGCCGGGCGGCGTAGGCGAAGAAGAGCTGCCCCACGGCCATGAAGTGGAAGGTGGTGCTCCGGGCCGCCTCCACCCCCACCCAGAGGGGAAGAAGGGCGAGAAGGCCCAGGGCGAGCCCCGCCTTCACCCCCCCCGTGAGGAGGACAAAGCGCAGAGAAGGCCCGTCCAGAAGCGGGCTTTCCTTGGGCCGCGGGGGGCGCCTAAGCACCCCGGGGTTTTGGTCCAGGGCCAGGGCCAGGGCGGGGAGGCCGTCCGTCACCAGGTTAATCCAGAGGATCTGCACCGCCGTGAGGGGCAAGAGGAGGTGGCCGGCGGCGTCCCTCAAGCCCAAGATAGCGGCGAGACCATGCCCGCCGCCACCACCAGGATTTCCGAGAGGTTGGTGGAGAAGAGAAAGCGGAGGAACTTCTGGATGTTCTCGTAGATGCTCCGCCCCTCCTCAATGGCGGCCACCAGGGTGGCGAAGTTGTCGTCCAGAAGGACCAGATCCGCCACCTCCCGGCTCACCTCCGAGCCCCGCTCGCCCATGGCCACCCCCACGTCCGCCCGCTTGAGGGCCGGGGCGTCGTTCACCCCGTCCCCGGTCATGGCCACCACCTCCCCCGCCCTTTGAAGGGCGTCCACAATCCGTAGCTTTTGCTCCGGCTTCACCCGGGCAAACACGTCCACCTCTAACAGGTCCTCATCGCAGAGGTCCTCGAGGTCCTCCCCCGTGGCCACCGTTTCCACCGGAAGGCCGATGCGCCGGGCAATGGCCAGAGCGGTGGCGGGGTGGTCCCCCGTGACCATCACCACCCGTACCCCCGCCTCCAGGATCCGGCGCATGGCCTCGGGCACCTCGGGCCGGGGTGGGTCCAGGAGCAAAACGAAGCCGAGGAAGCGGAGGCCTTCCTCCCGCTCACCTTCGCCAAAGGCCAGGGCCAATACCCGGTACCCCTTGGCGGCGTGGGCCTCCGCCTCCTGCAGGAGGCGGGCCTTTTCCTGCTCAGGGAGGGCAAGCCTGGGGATCAGGGCCTCGGGCGCCCCCTTGAGGTAGCTCCCCTTTGGCGTGGTCACCCGCATGTACTTCCAGGCGCTGTCAAAGGGGCGCTCGGAAAGGCGGGGGTACTCCCGCCTAAGCCGCTCCACGTCCAAGCCGGCCTTGGCGGCGTAGCGAAGGAGGCCGAGCTCCAAGGGATCCCCCGCCCCCGTGGCGAGATCGGCGTCGTTGCAGAGCACCATGGCGAGGAGGGCCCCTTCGGGGTCTGGGCCCACCACGCTTTCCACCTCCATGCGGTTTTCCGTGAGGGTGCCCGTCTTGTCCGTGGCGATCACCGTCACGCTCCCCAAGGCCTCCACCGCGGCCAGGCGCCGCACCACCGCCTTGCGGCGGGCCATGCGCTCCATCCCCAGGCTCAACGCCAAGGTGAGGATGGCGGGAAGCCCCTCGGGCACGGCCGCCACCGCCAAGGCCACGGCGAAGAGGACCACCTTGGCGGAAAACCCCTCCACCCAAAAGCCGAGGAGGACCAGGGCCAGGGCGAGGAGAAGCACCCAACGCGCCACCCGGTTTCCGAAGGCGTGGAGCCGGCGCTCTAAAGGGGTTTTTTCCTCCTCCATCCCGGCGAGGAGGGCGGCGATGCGCCCCATGGCGCTTTTGAGCCCGGTGCGGGTCACCTCCACAAGGGCCCGCCCCCGCACGAGGAGGGTCCCGGCGTGGACCTCCTCCCCCACCCCCTTTTCCACGGGCACGCTTTCCCCGGTGAGGACGCTTTCGTCCACCAAGACCCCGCTTCCTTCCAGCAAGACGCCGTCCGCGGGGATGCGGTCCCCGGCCTCCAAACGCACCACGTCCCCAGGAACTAGTTCCCGGCTCGGCAGGCGTACAAAGCGGCCATCGCGGAGGACGTAGACCAGGGGCTCCGCTAAGGCCTTCAGGCGCTTTAAAGCCTCCTCCGAGCGTTTTTCCTGG
Source organism: Thermus sp. 2.9 (assembly GCF_000794385.1). Taxonomy (GTDB): domain Bacteria; phylum Deinococcota; class Deinococci; order Deinococcales; family Thermaceae; genus Thermus; species Thermus thalpophilus. The sequence goes on along the minus strand of NZ_JTJB01000035.1, from coordinate 3,996 downwards.
AAGGTGCCAAGCCCGGCGTTCAGGAGGAGAATGACCAGGATGCTCAAGGACTCCAGGGGAACGCCATGGGCCCCCTCGGCAAGCCAAAGGGCCAGGTCAACGGCGAGGGCGAAGAGGAGGATGTAGATGAGGGGACTTTGGAATTGGCGCAGGAACCTTTGCCAAAGGGGCTCCTCCGGCTCTTCCGGCAGGGCGTTGGGTCCGAACTCCTGGAGCCTGCGCCTCGCTTCCTCGCTGGAAAGCCCTCGCATGGACTTTAAGATAACCCAAGTTGCCACCTACTCCATCCTCTGTGCCAAAAGCCGGATGTTGTGGACCAGGACAAAGCTGAGCACCTTCAGGACAAACCTCTCCTGGGTCACAGCGTGGATGCGCCGAGGGAAGAGCCCGCGCGACATGCTCCCCACCGTCTCCACCACCCGCCGCCCCAGGATGGCCAAGTACTGCGACCAAGGCACATACCGCTTGCTCCTCCGCTTGCGAATGGGCATCACCTCTATCCCCATAGCCTCCCGCATCACCTCCTCCCACACGTGGCTCTCGTACCCCCGGTCCAGATAAAGGGGCTTCCCCTCCTCCACCTCTAGGGGCAGGAGAAAAAGGGAGTTCAGGTCATGCGCGCTCCCCAGGGTCAACCCCACCTCGTGCACAAAGAGGCGGTCGTCCACCAACAAGTGCGGCTTGAAGCCGTGGAAGTAGACCCGCTTGCTGGGGATGTATCCCCGGTAAACCCGCCCCGGGGTCAGCCTGGACCTCTGGGCCCGGATGTTTTCGCAGGTGGGAAGGGGGAAGGTATCCAGGGCGTACCCCTGGGCTTGACGCGGGTCTTTCCAGAGGCGGGAGAGGAGGGGGTTGCTTTGCCCGAAGGGCAAACACGTTTTGAGGAAGGCCAGGAGGTAGGGCTTGAGGGGGTGGATCCTCCGGCTGAAGCGGCTTGGGGAGGGGATGTGGGAGAAGAGGGCGAAGTCTCGGGCGAAGGCCGGGGTCTTTCTGTGGTTCCCCCCAAAGTGCATGGCGGCGACCACGCAAAGGGTGAGGAGGACGCTGGAGGGGGTCTTGGTCTGGGGGTCGTCCTTGTGGCCCATGGCCTGGAGCGGGTCGTCCATAATGCGGAAGGCCGCTATCGTTTCTCTCAGCCTAGCGGCCTCTATTTTTGCATCCCCAAGGCAGAGAATAGGTGGCAACTTGGGTAAAGTTAGGGTCCGCCCTCGAGGGCGGCCAAGGAGGCGAAGGGCTCAAGAAGCCGCTCCAGGAGGGCCGCTTCCTCTTCCCTCCCCTCCCTCAAGAACCCCGCCCTTACCTCCTCCCCCTGGGCCAGGAACGCGCGGGCCACCTCCCCCGCCCCCCGGGGGTGCGTCCTGGCCGCCGCCACCAGGGGCGGAAGGAGGTCCTGAAAGGGGCGTTTCCAGAGCCCCCGGGCTGGCTTGCCCTGGGCCAGGTACTCCCAGACAAAAGCGGCCCGCCTCCGGGCCACCAAGAGGGGGTGGTAGGGGTAGAGGAGGCGGCCTTCCCCCTCGAGCCAAACGCGGAAGCTCGGGGGGAGGGGCCAGGGCCACCGCTTCACGGCCACCTCCCGCCCCAGGGCGAGGGCGGCCTCCGCCTCCTCCGGGTGGAGGTAGAGGCCCAAGAGGGCGGCTAGGCCCACGTAGAAGACCGCCGCCTCCTCCTGGGCCGGGGTCTGCTCCTCCAACCTCCTCCAGAAGGCCTCGAGGTGCTCAAGAGGGGGGTTAGGCGGAGGGGGCTCTACCCCCTTTGGGAAGCGCAGGGCGGTGAGGTGGGGCGCTTGCTTGCCCATGTGCACCAGCAGATTGGCCCGGGCCTCGAGGGCCACCTCCTTCCCGTGGGCCTCCGCGTGGAGGAAGAAGCCCTCAACCCAGCCGGGCCAATACTCCACGTCCCGGAGGAAGGGCGGGTAGGTCAGGGCCTCCTCGAGGAGGCGGCGCGCGTCCTCCCACCCGCACCCCTTGCGCCAGGCCGCCTCCAAAAGGTTAAAGAGGTCAAGCCACTCGTCGCACCAGAAAACCAGAAGGGCCTCCTCCCGGTCCTCCCAGGTCTCGCCCTCCTCGAGGGGCCTCTCGTGAAGCCCCCTGTAGAGGCCCCAAACGTCCCAAAGCCGAGCCAGGGTGGTGGCGCAGTCCTTTTCCCAAAGACGGGGACGGTGGAAGTACCAAGGAACGCCCACGGTATACCTCCTAAAGCCGCATTCCGGCCCTCTTCGGGCCTCTTCCTCCCCCTCGAGGGGTCCCAAGGACGTCTCAGGCGCGAAGGGGTATTCGCTTGTGGGCCACGAGCCCAGGGTAGCAGGCCCCCGCCACGGGGGCAAGAGGGGAGCATAATGGGAAAGCGCGAGAGGAGGGGAGGATGGCCAGGCGTTCCGCCAAGGGCACCGGCACGGTTTTCTTCCACAAGGCCAGAAAGCGCTGGGTGGCCCAGATCACCGTGGGCCACGACCCGGCCACGGGGAAGCCTCGTAAGCTCACCCGGTCCTTCTCCACCAAGAAGGAGGCGGAAGCCTGGCGAACCGAGATGGCCGCCAAGCTCTTCAAGGGTCTGCTCCTCAATCCCGAAAGCCTCACCCTGCGGGAATGGGCGGAAAACTGGCTCAAGCAGAAGGCCCGTGAGGTGCGCCACAGAACCCTCCACCTGTACCGGCAAGAACTCACCTACGCCCTCCCCTCCCTAAAAGACCCCCTGGCCAAGGACCCCTTGGGCTCTAGCCGCCTGCAAGGGGTACAACCCACCCAAATCCGGGCTGTCCTGAGCGCCCTCATGGAGCGGGGGCTTTCCCCCCGCACCGTGGCCAAGGTGCGGGAGCCCTCTTTGAGGAAGCCGTGAGCCTGGAGCTCGTGGCCCGCAACCCCGTGGCCCCCGTGAAGGTGAAGCCCCCTCGAGGGGCCGGCAAACCTAAGGCTGGCAAGACCCTGGAGCGGGAAGAAGTGGCGGTCCTCCTCAAGGCCTTAGACGCTCACCCAGACCGGCGCACCGCTTTGGTCCTCCTCCTCTGCCTGGCCTGTGGGTTGCGGAAGGGAGAAGCCCTAGGCCTAAAGTGGGCGGACGTAGACCTAGAGGAAGGCCTTCTTCACGTGCGGCGGGTCTGGACCAACGAAGGGAGCAAGGCCGCCATAAGCGAACCCAAAACGGCCACGAGCCGCCGGGTCGTGCCCATCCCCCAAGCCACCCTCCTGCGCCTTCGGGCCTACCGGGACTGGTGGACTGAGCGCTTGGGAGCGCCGCCCCCTCCGGAAGACTGGGTCTTCCCCGGCAACGACCCTGAACGACCCCTGGACGTGAACGCCCCCAACCACACCCTGCGCCGCATCTGCCAGAGGTACGGCCTCCCCCACCTCCGCGTCCACGACCTCCGCCACACCTACGAGAGCCTCCTCCTGGCCCACGGGGCCCCCTTGGAGCTCGTTTCAGAGCGGTTGGGCCACGCCAACCCCAACATCACCCTAGGGGTGTACCGGCACCTCCTAGAGGAGGAGCGGCGGGGCTGGGTCCTGGACCCAGAAGACCTGGTGGGCCCTCGAGGGCAGGCCTAGATAAGCTAACCATAAGCTAACAGAACCACCCCCCGGCCACGCTACCGGGGGGTGAAGCTTTGTGTTCTGGTCTTGGCGGGCCCGGAGGGATTCGAACCCCCGACCTACCGCTTAGAAGGCGGCTGCTCTGTCCCCTGAGCTACGGGCCCATGCAAGGAGGCCGGGGTGGCGCTCCACCCCGGCCGGTTGGAGCGGGAGACGGGACTCGAACCCGCGACCCTCGGCTTGGAAGGCCGATGCTCTACCAACTGAGCTACTCCCGCGTGGTCGGGGCGGCCCGATTTGAACGGGCGACCCCCTGCTCCCAAAGCAGGTGCGCTACCGGCCTGCGCTACGCCCCGGGGCCTGGCCACCCCAGAGGCCACGATAGCACCTGCCCCCAAGAGGGTCAAGGCGTGCTGGGCTTGCCTAGTAAATTGCCTTGTACCCCGGAGGGGGCGGGAGAAGGGAGAGA
>NZ_JTJB01000034.1 GCF_000794385.1 Thermus sp. 2.9 | reverse complement strand
TGGGCCCATGCGCTTAGGTCCGGTGGAAATCCTCCTCATCCTTCTGGTCATCCTCCTCCTCTTCGGCGCCAAAAAGCTTCCCGAGCTCGCTCGGGGCATCGGCCAGTCGGCTCGGGAGTTCAAGAAAGGCCTCCAGGAGGGCGAGGAAAAGAAGGAAGAGCCCAAGGCTTAGAGGACCCCCTCCCCCACGGGCATCCCTCCTGGGGCATAGAGGCGGTAGCCCGTGGGGCGCACGTAGGCCGCCAGGGCTAGGCCGTATCGGTGGGCCAGGGCTACCGCGGGTGCGGTGGCCCCGGTGCGGCTTGCCAGGAGCACCGCCCCCATGCCCACCGCTTTGGCCGCCATCTCCAGGCTCACCCGGCCCGTGGAGGCCACGAGCACGGGCGGACCGATGCCCTCCGCCAGCATGAACCCCGCCAAGCGGTCCATGGCGTTGTGGCGGCCGATGTCCTCGTTGAGGTAGAGGAGGTTGCCCTCGAGGTCAAAGAGGGCGGCGCCGTGGATGCCCCGGGTGCGGGCGTAGGCCCGGGCGCGGGCGCGAAGCTCAGCGAGGAGGCGAATGGGTAGCTCCGGGCCCAAAGGAACCTGGGGGAGAGGAATCAGCTTGGGCTCGCCAAAACGCAATCCAGCGGCGCAGCCGCTATCCCTTACCCCCACGCCCCGCATAGGGGTGCGGGGAAGGTCCACCAAGACCATCCCCTCCCCCACCAGAACCCGAACTCCCTCCAGGCTGGGTAGGACCCCGCTTAGATGGAGGTGGCCCAAGGCCAAGTAAGCCTCATCTCCGGGGGTGTAGCTCAAAGCGGTCCAGGGCTCGCCGTTCACCACCAGGAGAAGGCAGGCCTCTTCAGGCAGGGGAAAGCTTTCCGCCGAGAAGCGCCCCCCCTCGTAACGCCACATAGACCCCCTCACGATAGCCCTCCCTCGCCCAATAAAAAAGCCCTGGGAGCACAAAGCCCCCAGGGCCCCGGGGTCCGGCTAAAGCCGGCGCAGGACCTCCTCCGCCTCCTTGTAGCCGGGTTTTAGCTTCAGCGCCTCCTGGCACTGGTAGCGGGCCCCTTCCTTATCCCCGAGCTTCTCGTTGGCCAAGCAAAGCTGGTAGCGGTACTCGGGCCGCTTGGGCTCCAAGCGCACGGCCACCGTGAGCCGGCTTTTGGCCTTCTGGGCATCCCCCAGGGCCAAGTAAACCAGGCCCAGGTAGTAGTAGGCGGCCGGAAAGCGCAAGGGGGCCAGGGCGATGGCGTTCTCCAAGGCCATCCCCGCCTCCTTCATCCGACCTAGGGCCACGTACGCCTGCCCCAGGGTATACCATCCCTCGGCGTCCAGGGGCTTGAGCTTGTGCCCCTCCTCCAACGCCCTGGCCGCCTCCTCCGCCCGGCCCTTGAGGAGGAGGGCCGAGGCGTAGCGCACCCTTAAGTCGGCGTCCTTCGGGGCCAGCTGGAGGGCCCGCGCGTACTGCTCCAAGGCCTCGTCCAGCCGCCCCGCCGCCAAGTAAAGCTCCGCCAGCGCCAGGCGCACCTCGGGGGTGTCCTGCAAGGAAAGGGCTTTCTTGAAGCCGTCCTCCGCCTTGTCCACCTGGCCCGAGAGGGCGTAGACCAAACCCCGCTGGGCGAAGAGGGGGGCGTAGCGGGGGTTGATGCGCTCCGCATCGCGAAGGACGCTCAAGGCTTGGTCCAGGTACGCCTTCCCCTTCTCCCGGTCCTCGCTGGCCCGGTAAAGGGCGATGTAGGCCTCCGCAAGGACCATGTAGCCCCCGATGTAGCGGGGGTTCTTGGCCACCAGGCCCTTGGCGTTTTCCAAGGCCGGGTTCAATAGGCCCACCTTGAGCTGGGCCCGGGCCAGCCAGTAGAGGACATCCGGGTCTTGGGGCCTCTCCTTGGCCGCCCGCTCAAAGGCCTCGAGGGCCGCCTCGTACCGCCCCAAAGCGTAAAGCTGCACCCCCAGCTTCAAGGCATCCTGGGTGGCCGTCTGCCCCGCTGAGGGCGGAGGGGTCTGGGCCAAGGTGAGAACCGCCAGCAAGCTCAGGGCCAAAAGCAACCAACGCATGCCAAACCTCCTCCAAAGAGTTTAAAGCACAAACCGCGTCAAGTCGGGGGAGGCGAAGACCTCCTCCAGCCGCTTTTCCACGTAAGCCCGGGTGATCTCCACCCGCCCGAGGTCGGTCTGAAAGCTCACCTCTTCCAAAACCCGTTCCAGCACCGTGGCGAGTCTCCGGGCCCCGATGTCCTCCAGCTCCCGGTTGGCCCGGTGGGCCGCCTCGGCGATGGCCCAGAGGGCGTCCTCGTGAAAGACGAGCTCGGTACCGTCGGCCTTAAGGAGCTCGGTGTACTGGCGGATGAGGGAGTTCTCCGGCTCCTTCAGGATGCGGAAAAACTCCTCCGGGCCCAAGGGGGAAAGCTCCACCCGGATGGGAAACCGCCCCTGGAGCTCGGGGATCAGGTCCGAGGGCTTGGCCACGTGGAAGGCCCCAGCGGCGATGAAGAGGACGTGCTCCGTGGAAATGGGGCCGATGCGGGTGGAGACCACCGTGCCCTCCACGATGGGCAAGAGGTCCCGCTGCACCCCCTCCCCGGAAACGTCCGGGCCCACGGTGCCTTCCCTACGGGCCACCTTGTCAATCTCGTCAATGAAGACGATCCCCTCCTCCTGGGCCCGGCGCCGCGCCTCCTCCTTGAGCTCCTCCTTGTCAATGAGGCGCTCGGCGTGCTGGTTCTTCAGCACCTCCCGCGCCTCCTTCACCGTCATGCGCTTGCGGGCGGGCCGCTTGGGGAGAAGCCCTTTGAGCATCTCCCCCATGCCGCCGAACCCTTCACCCCCCAGTACCCCCATGAAGGGCAGGCTCACCTCCTCCTCCACCTGCACCTCCACGGAAAGGCCGTCCAGCCGCCCTGAGCGGACCTCGGCCACGGAGGCCCTTAGAAGGGTGGCGAGCTCCTCCTCGGCGAAGGCCAGGGCCTTTTCCTCCACCTTCTTCTTCATCTCCTCCAAAACGAGCTGGTAGCTGGCCTCCGCCAGGTCACGCACGATGGAGTCCACGTCCCGGCCCACGTAGCCCACCTCGGTGAACTTGGTGGCCTCCACCTTGACGAACGGGGCCCCCGCCAGGCGGGCCAGGCGGCGGGCGATCTCCGTTTTCCCCACCCCCGTGGGCCCGATCATGAGGATGTTCTTGGGCGTCACCTCCCGGGCGATCTCGGGGGGCAGTTGCTTCCTGCGGTAGCGGTTGCGCAAGGCCACGGCCACGGCCCGCTTGGCCGCCTCCTGGCCCACGATGTGCTTGGAAAGCTCCCGAACGATCTCGGCGGGCGTGAGGTTCATGCTTCCCCCAGGGTGAGAACGGTGACCTGGCCCGAGGTGTAAAGGTCCACCTCAGCGGCGATCCTTATGGCCTCCTCGGCGATCTCCCGGGCGGAAAGCCCAGAGTGGCGGTAAAGGGCCTTGGCGGCGGCCAAGGCGTACGGCCCCCCCGAGCCCACCGCCAATAGGGGCTCTTCCGGGGTGATGACCTCGCCGCTTCCCGATAGGAGGACCATGGTTTCCCGGTCGGCGGCCACGATCATGGCCTGAAGGTGGCGGAGGACCCGGTCCATGCGCCAGAGCTTGGCGGTTTCCACCGCCCCCCTCAAGAGGGCGCCCTTGGCCTCCTTGAGCTTCTCCTCGAAGCGCTCCAGAAGGGCCAAGGCATCTGCCACCCCCCCAGCGAAGCCCACCAGGACTCCCTCCCCCACCTCCAGTTTCCGCACCTTCACCGCCCCGCGCTTAAGAACCGTCTGGCCAAAGGTCACCTGGCCGTCCCCGGCCAAGGCCGTGACCCCGTCCTTGCGGACGGCCAGGATGGTGGTGCCGTGGATCTCCACGCCGCCAAGATACCCCTTCGCCATGAGAAGGGCGTTAGGCAAGGAGCAACGCAGGGCGACCCGGGACACACACCCCTATTCCCGGACACCCTAAACTGGAAAGGGTGAAGGCCAAGACCTTAGGCGAGCTCAAGCGCACCTACCCCCTGGAAAAGCTCCGGCGCACGGTGAAGGACGAGGCCCGGGAAAACCTCCGGGAGAAGCTCAGGCGGGGGGAAAGGCTTTTCCCGGGCATCCACGGCTACGAGGACACGGTGATCCCCGCCCTGGTCCAAGCCATCCTGGCCAAGCAGAACTTCATCCTCCTGGGCACCCGGGGCCAGGCGAAAAGCCGGATCCTCCGGAGCCTGGTGAGCCTCCTGGACGAGGAGATCCCCGCCCTGCCCACCGAGCTTCGCGACAACCCTCTCGCCCCCATCTCCCCCGAGGGGAAAAGGCTGGTGGAAGAAGCCGGGGACGAGGCCCCCATCGTCTGGGTGGGGCGGGAGGAGCGCTACGTGGAAAAGCTCGCCACCCCCGACACCACCGTGGCTGACCTCCTGGGGGACATGGACCCCATCAAGGCGGCGCGGCGGGGCACGGGGATGGCGGATTTGGAGAGCATCCACTACGGCCTCCTTCCCCGGGCCAACCGGGGCCTCTTCGCCGTGAACGAGCTCGCCGACCTGGCCCCCAAGGTGCAGGTGGCGCTGTTCAACATCCTCGAGGAGGGCGACATCCAGATCCGGGGCTATCCCATCCGCCTCCCCCTGGACGTCTGGCTCGTCTTCACCGCCAACCCCCAGGACTACACCGCCCGGGGCCGCATCGTCACCCCCCTAAAGGACCGCATCGGGAGCGAGATCCGCACCCACTACCCACGAAGCCTGGAAGAAGGAGCCAAAATCAGCGCCCAGGAGGCCTACGTGCCCGAAGGGGTGGAGGTGCCGGAGTGGGTGCGGCTTTCCGTGGAGGCGGTGGCCTTCGCCGCCCGGGAGGACCGCCGGGTGGACCAGAGCGCTGGGGTGAGCCAGCGCCTCCCCATCAGCCTCCTGGAGGTGGTGGCGGCGAGCGCCGAAAGGCGGGCCCTTCTTTTGGGCATCCGGCCCGTGGCCCGGCCCCTGGACCTCTACCAGGGGCTTCCCGCCATCACGGGGAAGCTGGAGCTGGAGTACGAGGGGGAGCTGCAGGGGGCGGAGCGGGTGGCCAAGGAGCTCATCCAACGGGCCTTCGGCCTCGTCCTCCCCCGCTACCGCTTGAGGACCGAGCCCATCGTGGCCCACTTTGAGGCGGGGAACCTGCTCACCTTGCCCGAGGGGGGCCTGGAAGAAGCGTTGGCGGCGCTGGCCGAGGTTCCGGGGCTTTTGGAAGCGGCCCGTACCCTGGTGGAGGGCGAGGTTCCCGAGCTTCTCCTCTCCGCGGCGGAGTTCGTCCTGGAGGGCCTCGTGGGCCGGAGGAAGCTCGCCCGGGGCGAGGCCAGCTACCAAGCGGCGGAAAGGACGCGGGGCTATGGGAACTGACCTTGCCCGGGAGCGAGAAGCGGTGGTGGCGGCCTTAGGGCCTTTCCTGAAGGGGACAGGGGCCAGGCTGTACCTTTACGGCTCCTTCGCCCGGGGGGAAGGCGGGCGGGCCTCGGACCTGGACCTGGCCCTCCTCGCCCCCAAACCCCTTGCTCCTCTCCTTCCCCTCCTGCGGGAGGCCTTGGAGGAAGCCCCGGTGGTGCGGCGGGTAGACCTGGTGGACCTAAGCTCAGTGGACCCCGCCTTCCGGGAGCGGGTGCTTAAGGAAGGGATCCTATGGGCCGCGTTTTAGAGCGCCTCACCCTCGCCCGCAAAGCCTTGGGCATGCTCAAGGAGGTGGCCTTCCTGGAAGCGCCCACCCCCGTGGAGCGGGACGCCGCCGTCCAGCACTCTGAATACACCTTTGAGGCTTTTTGGAAGGCGCTACAGGCCTACTTGAGGGAGCGGGAGGGCCTCGAGGCGGCAAGCCCCAAGGGCACATTCCGCCTGGCCCGGGAAGTGGGGCTTTGGAACGAGGAGGAAACCCTTCTGAGCTTGGCCATGACGGACGACCGCCACCTCACGGTCCACACCTATAACGAAGGCTTGGCCAAGGCCATCTACCAGCGCCTTCCCCGCTACGCCGAGCTCATGGAACGGGCTCTAGGGAGGATGGATGAAGGCGATCCGGTATAGCCGCTACGAGGGAAACCTGGAGGAACTCTCCGCCGAGGAGATCCTAAGCCTCCTGGAAGACTTTCTCCTGGACTCGGGCTTCTCCGACCCCTTCCAGCGCTACGACCCCGACCCGAACCGCACCCCAAGCCTGGAAGACCTCTACGACGCCCTCCTCCAGGCCCTCCTGAAAAACGAGCTCGTCCCCGAGGACTGGCTCCGGGAGGCCCGCTTCGCGAACCGCAAAGAGGAGACCCGGCTTTACCAAGCCATCCAGCGCATGATCCAGAAGCTCCAGGAAGCGGGCTACCTCCGCCTTCCTGGGGAAGACCCCACCAGCCCCGTCCAAGGCGGGTACAAGGGCGAGGCGGGGGAAACCCGCCTGGAGCTCACCGAGAAAGCCTCGGACTTCCTGGGGCTAAAGAGTTTGCGGGAGCTCCTTGGCGCCTTGGGCCGCAACCCCCCCAGGCCTCCACCCCACCCCCCACCACGCCCCCGGGGTGGAGAAGACGGGGGAAACCAAGCCCTGGGAGTGGGGAGACCCCCTGGAGCTCAATACCCCGGAAACCCTGAAGAAAATAGCAGCCAAGGGACCAGAAGGCCTGAGCCACGAAGACCTGGTGATAGACCTGGCGGAGTACACCGCCAGCATGAGCACCGTGGTCCTCCTGGACTGCTCCCACTCCATGATCCTCTACGGGGAAGACCGCTTCACCCCCGCCAAGAAGGTGGCTTTGGCCCTGGCCCACCTCATCCGCACCCAGTACCCGGGGGACCGGGTGCGCTTCGTCCTCTTCCACGACACCGCCGAGGAAATCCCCTTGGCCAAGCTCCCCCTGGCCCAGGTGGGCCCCTACCACACCAACACCAAGGCGGGGCTGGAGCTCGCCCGCACCCTCCTCAGGAAGATGGGCGGGGAGATGAAGCAGATCATCCTCATCACCGACGGCAAGCCCTCGGCCCTCACCCTCCCCAGCGGGGAGATTTACAAAAACGCCTGGGGCCTGGACCCCTTGATCCTGGCGGAAACCCTGAAGGAGGCCACCTTGGCCCGGCGGGAAGGCATCCCCATCCACACCTTCATGCTAGCCCGGGAACCCGAGCTTTTGGCCTTTGTGAAGAAACTTTCCCAGATCACCCGGGGCAAGGCCTACCTCACAAGCCCTAGGAACATCGGTAAATACCTGCTCCTGGACTTCCTCAACAAGAAGGTGCGGGCTAACTAAGGCCGGTATAGTGGAGGGCGTGGACTTTCTCCTGGCCCTAGAACGCCCTCCCTTGGTCCTAGGGGTGGACCCAAGGCCCGACCTCCACGGGCCCGAGCCCCTCACCCACCTGCGCCGCTACGCCTTGGCGCTCTTTGAGGCCCTGGCGGGGCGCCTGGCGGCGGTGAAGTTCCAGCTCGCCTTCTTTGAGGCCCTGGGCCCTGAGGGGATGGCCCTCCTCGTTGAGCTGGCCAGCGCCGCCCGGGTCATGGGCCTTCCCGTGATCTTTGACGGGAAGCGGGGGGATATTGGCTCCACGGCGGAGGCCTACGCCGAGGCCTACCTCCGCCGGTTTCCCGGAAGCGCCCTCACGGCAAACCCCTACCTGGGCCTGGACGCCCTCGCCCCCTTCTTCCGGGCGGCCGGGCAAAGCGGGGGTGCGGTCTTCGTCCTGGCCAAAACCTCCAACCCGGGCTCGGGCTTTCTCCAGGACCTTCCCGTGGCGGGAAGGCCCCTTTACCTTCACCTGGCGGAGGCCTTGGCCCGGGAAGGGGAGGCCTTGCGGGAAGGCCCTTGGAGCCGGGTGGGGATGGTGGTGGGGGCCACGTACCCCGAGGCGGTGAAGGCGGTGCGGGAAGTGGCGCCTTCCGCTCCCCTTCTCCTTCCCGGCATCGGGGCCCAAGGGGGTAGCCCCTTGAAGGGCAGGGGCCTCCTCCTCGCCGCAAGCCGGGCCCTCTTCTACCCAGGAGGGAGGCCGGACCTCGAGGAGGCGAGGAAGGCGGCGGAAGCCCTCCTCGCCCTGGTAGAGTAGGGGGGATGGACGTCCTGGAGCTTTACCGGAGGACGGGGGCCCTTTTGGAAGGGCACTTCCTCCTGCGTTCGGGGATGCACTCTCCCCTTTTCCTACAGTCGGCGGCCCTCCTGCAACACCCCCTCTACGCCGAGGCGGTGGGGGAGGCCTTGGGCCGGCTCTTTGAGGACGAGACGGTGGACTTCGTCCTGGGCCCCGCCATCGGGGGGGTGATCCTTTCCTTCGTGGTGGCGCGGGCCTTGGGGGCCAGGGCCCTTTTCGCCGAGAAGGACGGCCTAGGGGGTATGACCATCCGCAAGGGGCTCACCCTGAACCCAGGGGAGCGCTTTTTGGCGGTGGAGGACGTGGTGACCACGGGGGAAAGCGTGCGGAAGGCCATCCGGGCGGCGGAGGCCCGGGGGGCGGTGTGCGTGGGGGTGGGGGCCATCGTGGACCGAAAGCGGGGGCCGAGCGGCCTTTGGCGTCCCCTTTCCGCGCCTTGGCCCGCCTCGAGGTGCCCCAGTACCCCCCCCGAAGGCCTGCCCCCTGTGCCAACAGGGCATCCCCCCTGGAGGAGGTCTAGGTGCGCTGGCTCTTGGCCCTCGCCCTTGCCTTCTCCTTCGCCGCGGCAAGCCCCCAGGCGGCCCGGGAGGCGGTGGCCCGGTGGCTTGAGGGGAAGCTTTCCCCCAAGCTGGAAGAGATCCTCCGCGCCCCCCCTGGGGAGGCGCCAAGGCTTTTGCAGCGCTACGCCCTCTTCCCCCCGCCCCCCAAGGGGCTTTCCGTGAACCTGGAAAGCCCCAAGGTGGAGGGGAACCGGGTGCTTTTCCCCGCCGCCCTGGGGGAGGAGGTGGGGGAGGTGGTGGTGGTCCTGGAGGGGGGCGAGGTGCGCCGGGTGTTTTTCCGTCCCCAGGGCCTGGCCTTGCCCCCATACCTTCTCACCCCGGCGGCGGGGTGGGGGTTTTTGCTCCTAAGCCTTTTTTGGGGCTTTCTCCTCCTCCAGCCCTCCCCCTTCCGGGCTTGGTTTTTGGAAGCCTTGGCCCTCCTCCGGGCGCAATGGGGGCTTTACCTCTTCACCAACCTTTTCCTCTACGGCCTTTTCGCCCTGGGAAGCCTCCTGGCCTACGGGATGCCCGAGCTGGCCCGGGCGGTGCAGGCCCTTTTCGGGGGGGCGCTGGAGGCCATCGGCCTCGAGGAGGCGGTGGGGAAAGGGGTCCTCGTCCTCGCCGGGGTCATCTTTCACTGGAACTTTAGCCAAGGCCTCCTGCTCACCGGGCTCGTCCCCGCCCTTTTCCTCGGGCTTCCCGTCCTGCTCCTCAACGCCCTCCGCTACTTCGCCTTCGGCTTCGCCCTCTCCCCGGCCGTCCTTGGGCCCACCTTCCTCCTGCACCTGCCCACGCTTCTTTTGGAGCTCCAGGCCTATATTCTGGTGACCTTTGGCGGGCTCGCCCTCCTGGCCCACACGGCCCGGGGGGAGGGGTACCGGAAGGGGTTGCGGGCGCTTTTCCTTAGCTTTTACCTGGGGGCTTTCTTCCTGCTCCTCGCCGCCTGGTACGAGGCTTGGGAGGTGAGGTTTCTCCTATGAAGGTGGCCATTTTGGGGGCAGGAGCCTGGGGCACGGCCTTGGGCGTCCTTTTGGCCAGCAAGGGCATCCCCACGGCGCTCCTTTGCCGCAGGAAGGAGCACGCCGAGGCCCTGCGGGCGCACCGGGAGAACAAGGAATACCTTCCCGGGGTGGCCCTTCCCGCCTACCTTTACCCCACCCACGACCCGGAGGAGGCGCTTTCAGGGGCGGAGTTCGCCGTGGTGGCGCTTCCTTCCAAAGCCCTGGACACCCTTAGGGACCTCCCCCAGGCCCCCTGGTACCTTTCCGCCACGAAGGGGCTTTTCTTCCGGGAGGGGGCGCTCCTCACCCCGAGCCAGGTGGTGGCCGCCCTCACGGGCCGGCCCGTGGCCGCCCTTTCCGGACCCAACCACGCCGAGGAGGTGGCCCGCTTCCTGCCCACGGCCAGCGTGGCGGCGGGCCCCGAGGCCCTGGCCCGGCGGGCGCAGGAGGTCTTCCATAGCCCCACCTTTCGCGTCTACACCAGCGCCGACCTCCGGGGGGTGGAGCTGGGCGGGGGGCTCAAAAACGTCCTGGCCCTGGCGGCGGGGATGGTGGACGGGCTTAGGCTTGGGGACAACGCCAAGGCCGCCCTCCTTACCCGGGGCCTCAAGGAGATGGTGCGCTTCGGCACCGCCCAGGGGGGGGAGGAGGCCACCTTTTACGGCCTTGCCGGCCTGGGCGACCTCCTCGCCACCGCCTATAGCCTGCACTCCCGCAACCGGGGGGCGGGGGAAAGGCTGGTGCGGGGGGAGGCCTTGGAGCGCCTCGAGGACCGCGGGGTGGTGGAGGGGCTTTACGCGGTGAAGGCCCTCATGGCCTGGCGGCGGGAAGCGGAGGTGGAGCTTCCCATCGCCGAGGCGGTCTACCGGGTGGCCTACGAGGGGCTAGACCCCTTAAAGGCCCTCCAGGAACTCATGGGACGGGAGCCGAAGGCGGAGGGCTAAAAGGTTTCCGCCAGGAAGCCCAAAAGAGCGGTGCGGAAGGCCTTGGGGTTTTCCAGGTTGGCCAGGTGCCCCGCCTCGGGCAGGATGAGGGCCCGGGCCTCGGGAAGCGCCCGCGCCAGGCGTTTGGCCTCCTCCGGGGGGGTTAGGGTGTCCTCCTCTCCCACCAGGACCAGGGCGGGGCGGCGCATCCCGGGGAGAAGGGGGGTGGAGTCGGGGCGCTCGGCCAAGGCCTTTAGGCTTTCCGCCACCGCCTCGGGGCTGGCCTGGAGGATGAGCTCCTTGGCCCTGGCCACCACCTCGGGCCGCTCCGCCTGGGTGGCGCGGCCCAAGTGGCTCGGCAAAAGGACCTCGGGCAAAAAGCCCACCCCTTCCCGGAGCACCCGCTCCCTCAGGGCGTGGCGGTTTCGCTTGGCTTCCTCTGTGTCGGGCCCCGCGCGGGTGTCCGCCAGGACGAAGCCCAAGAAACGCTCGGGGGCCCTTCGCCAAAGCTCAAAGATGAGGTAGCCCCCCATGGAAAGCCCCACGAAAACCGCCTCCTCCATCCCCGCCTCGTCCATTTCCTTGAGGACCTTTTCCGCCGCCTGGGGCAGGCTCAGGCCCAGGTAGTGGGGGGCGAGGACGGGGAGCCGGCCCCGGAAGTGGCGAAGCTCCCCTTCCCACATCCCGGGGTTGTAGGGAAAGGCGTGGAGGAAGACCAGGCCCCTCATGGCCCCTAGCTTACCCCGAAGCCTCCACCGGCTCCCCCTCTAGCCCCAAGGCCTTGAGGCGGGCCTGAAGGGCGGGGTCTTCCACCACCACGAAGTTCTCCTTGCCCCGGGTTTCCGCCCTGAGCCGCCCCTCCCGGGCCGCCTCCTTCCAGGCCTCCATGAGGTCGGGGTGCCGGAGAAGAAGGGGGGTCACCTTGTGGGCGGGGTAGCGCCTCACCGCAAGGCCTCCTCGAGGGCGTGCCAGGCCAGGGTGGCGCACTTGACCCGGGCGGGGAGCTTGGCCACCCCTTGGAGGGCCAGAAGGTCCCCCAGGGCGGGGTCGGGAGGAGTGCCCTCCACCACCATGGCCTGGAACTTGCGGGAGAGCTCCAAAGCCTCCGCCACCTTTTTCCCCTTCACCGCCTCGGTCATCATGGAGGCGCTGGCGGTGCTAATGGCGCACCCCTGGCCTTGGAAGCGGATGTCGGCGATGGTGTCCCCCTCCAGGAGGACCATCACCTCCACCTGGTCCCCGCAGGAGGGGTTCATCCCCCCGGCCCGCTTGGTGGCCTGGTGCAAGGCCCCGAAGTTCTTGGGGTTTTGGTAGTGCTTTAGGATAGTTTCCCGATAAAGCTCATCCAGAACGCCCATTGCCCTTACTCTACCCCAAAGGCTACCCCTCCGCCTCCAGAAGGGGGAGGCGCACCCGGAAGACCGTGCGTCCGGGGCGGCTTTCCACGGCGATCTCCCCCCCGTGGGCCTGGGCGATGGCCTGGGCGATGGCAAGCCCCAGCCCCGTGCCCCCCCGGGCCCCCGGGCGAAGCGCCGGAAGAGGTGGGGCAGGAGGTCCTCGGGGATGCCGGGGCCGCTGTCTTCCACCTCCAAAAGCGCCTGGTCCCCTTCCCGACGAAGGCGCACCCTTACCCCCTCTTTCCCCGCGGCCCGCACCCCGTTGGAAAGGAGGTTGCGGAGCATCTGCAAGAGCCGGTCAGGGTCCCCCAGGACCTCGGCCTCCTCCCCCCGAAGGCCACCCCGTACTCCCTCGCCGCCTCTTGGGCCAAGGCCTTCAGGTCCACGATGTGGGGATTGAGGCTAAAGCCCATCTCCCCCCGGGCCAAGGCCAGGAGGTCCTCCACCAGGCGGCGCATCCTTTCCGCCGTGGCCCGGGCGGTGGCGAGGGCTTCCCCGTCCAAGGGGTTTCGCGCCAGGCGGTCCAGGTGACCCAGGAGCACCGTGAGGGGGGTGCGGAGCTCGTGGCTCGCCTCGGCCAGAAAGGCCCGCTCCTCTTCCTTGGCCTCCTTGAGGGCCTTTAGGAGGGCGTTCACCGCCTCCACCATGCGCCCGAACTCGTCCTGGGGAAGGGTAAGGGGCACGGGGTCCAGGCGCTCGGGACTTCGTTGGGCGATTTCCCGGGCGGCGGCTTCCAGGGGGCGGGTGGCCAGGCGGGCGGTGAGGTAGACCAGGCCCAGCCCCAAGGGGAAGAGGAGGAAAAAGGCCTCCACCAAAGACCGCCGCAAGGCGGCCAGGGCCAGGTCAATGGGGGCGGTGTCCTGGGTGAGGGCGACGACCCCGAGGGGCGTGCGCACCCAGGCGGCGGCGAAGCCCTTTTGGAAGGCCACCCGCGGGGTTTCCCCCGCCCCCTTAAGCGCCTCTCGGGGCAGGCGGTGCTCGGGCCGGGTGAGGAGGAGGGGCTCCCCGTCTTCCGCGTACAGGTGGAGGTACACGCCCCCCGTGGCGATGAGGCTTCCCGCCTGGCCTTTGCGGTAGGCCTCCGCCGCCCTCCTGGCGTCCTCGAGGAGGGTGGCCTCGAGGTGGCCCCTCAAGGCCCGCTCCACCCCCCGGCCCGCCAGGTAAAGGGCTCCCACCAGGAAGAGGAGCCAAAGGAGGCTAAAGGAGAGGAAAAGGCGCAGGCGAAAGGATAGGGGCGGCATGGGGAGCCCTAGGCGTCCTCTTCCCCTTTGCCCGGGCGCACGGCGTAGCCCAGGCCCCGCACCGTGCGCAGGTAGCCGTAGGCCCCCACCTCCCTCAGCTTGGCGCGCAGGTTGGCCACGTGCACGTCCAGCACATTGGACTCCCGCCCCAAGGGGCGGCCCCAGATCTTCTCCTCAATCTCCTCCCGGGGGAAGACCCTCCCCGGGCGGCCCATGAGGAGGTGGAGGAGGTCAAACTCCTTGGGGGAAAGCCGCACCTCGGTTTCCCCGAAGAAGACCTGGCGCCGCTTGGGGTAAAGCTCCAGCTTCCCCACCGCCAGGACCTCGCTTCCCCCCTTGTGCCGCAGCTGCACCTGGATGCGGGCCAAAAGCTCGGCGGGATGGAAGGGCTTTACCAGGTAATCGTCCGCTCCCTCGGAAAGCAGGCCCACCTTGCGCTCCACGGCGTCTTGGGCGGTGAGGACCAGGATGGGGGTGTCGTCCGTGGCCCGGATGCGCCGGGCCACCTCCGCCCCGTCCAGATCGGGGAGGCCCAGGTCTAAGACCACCAAATCGGGCTTCTTCTCCCGGTGGCGCATGAGGCCCTCCATGCCGTTTTTGGCCCACTCCACCTGGAAGCCCGCTTCCTTCAGCTCCAGCTCCACCAGCCGGGCCACCTCGGGATCGTCCTCAATGAGGAGGATGCGCTTCATGGCCAAAGCCTTTCCGGGGGGGTGAGGCCGTAAACCTCCCTGAGAAGCTTGAGGAGGCTCACCCGCTCCCTTTCCCAAAGGAGCAGGACATCCCCCCGTTCCGCCACGCCGGGAAAGGCCTTGGGCCTTTCCCCGGGAAGGGCCAGAAGGAGCTGCACCTCCTGCCCAAACCTGGGAGGCACGGGGGGAGAAAGGGGAAGAAGGCGCTTGCCCTCCACCCGCCAGGCCCCGTGGAGGGTGCGCAGGTCCTGGGAAAGGAGCCTAAGCTCCGTCCCCGGGGGCAAAGCGGGGCCCAAGAAGGGGGGCAAGGCGGCCAAAGCCGCGCCGAGAAGGAGGAGAAAAGCCCAAAGGCGCATCTTTCCCCATTTTAGGCGGAGGGCTCCGCCCTTTGTGGGAGGGAGGTTAAGGGGCCTGAAGGTTTCTCCGGCAGGAGGAGAGGGTACTCAATCACCGCCGCCCGGCTGAACTTCACCTCCTTCTGCCCGAGGAGGGAGCGCTCCGGTGAAGGAGCCTTCGGCCCAGGTGGTTTTCCGCCGGGGTGCCCACCAGGTGGATAAAGCGGCGAGAAAAGCCCCAAAAAGGGAAGAAGAGGCTGGTAGGCCCCGGGCACCTCCAGATTTGGGAGCCGCAAAAATCCCTGGATGTACCCCCGGAGTAGGTGTAAACCTAGCCCAAAAAGTAGAGGGTGACGAGGAGGGGAAGAAGGGTGATGAGCCCCGTGAGAAAACGCCGGCGGAGGCGCATGGCCTTTGGTTTACGCCCGGGCCTCCCGGTTTTCAGCGGCCATCGCCCCGGCTTTGGGCGAGCTCCTTAAGGCCCTTCACGTCCCGGAGGACGATCTTGCCGTAGCCCGAGCGGATGTACCCCTCCCGGGCGAGCTCCCCGATCACCTTGGTCACGGTTTCCCGGACGCTCCCCACCGCGGCGGCCAGCTCGTCGTGGGTGGCCCGTAGGACCAGGCCCTCCTCCTCCTCCCGGGCCAAGGGGGTTTCCGCCAGCTCCAAAAGAGCGGCGGCCATGCGGTTTTTGAGCCTTTGCGTGGCCAAGCGTTCTATGCGACGGTAGGACTCGGCAAGGGCCTGGGCCAGGTGGGCCACCAGGTCCAGGAGCTCCTCGGGCCTGGGCTCTTTGGGCAGGGCTTCCACCGCCACCTCCGTCACCGCCTCGGCGAAGTAAGTGCGCTCGGTGCCGGAAAGGGCTTCCTCACCAAAGTAGCCGCCCGGGCGCACCAGGCGCAGGGTGAGGGCGTTCCCCTCCTCGTCCACCGCTTCCAGGCGCACCAGGCCCTCGAGGACCCGGTAGACCCGGTCCCTGGGCCCCGGCACCCCGGGGTAGACGATGACCTCGCCGGGCTTGAAGCTTAGGGTTTCGCGGGCCTGGGTCATGGTTGCCTCCTCAGCCCCAGGCTAGCACGCCCCCGGGGATTTTGTAAACCTTTGGGTTGAAAAAATCGCCCGGGCTACCGGGGCGGCAGGGGGCGCCTCCGGGCGATGGGCAGGAGGCGCTCCGTGGAGACCTCCGCTGGCTTTCCCTGGCGCCTCGCCTCCTCCCGCGCCAGCTCCGCCCAGAAGAGGGCCATCTCCCACACCGCCCGGAGCCTTGCCTCCAGGGGCACGTCCCGCCACTCCTCCCGGTCGTCCGGAGGGGCGCTTAGGGGAAAGCGGCGGGCTAATGGGCGGATCTTCCTCATGGCTCTAGCTCCTCTATATCCCTCAGGTCCACGGGACGGCCAAAGGCCTGCTTGAGGTGCTTGAAGTCCTCGGGATGGACCACGAAAACCGGGACACCCTCCACTTCAAAGGTAAGGCGCCGGGCAAAGGCCTCGTCAAAGGAAGGAGCGTCCAGGATCACCAGGTCTATCCGGTTGGGGGCGTAGCCCAGCTGGATGACCCCCGGGGTGGCCAGGTCCTCCAGGGTGAGGCCGAGGTCATCTCCCCCGAAGAAGTCCCGGATGGCGGACAAAACCTTCCCCGCCTCCTTGCCATCCACCCAGAGGTCCAGGTCCTTGGTGAAGCGGGGCCGGCCCAAGAAGGCCAGGGCGTAGCCCCCGATCACCAAAAACCGGGCCCCTTGGGCGTGGAGGGCCCGGAGGAAGTCCCGCATGTCCGGGGTCATCCCGTGTTCTCCCTAAGCCACTCCAGATAGGGCCCGTGCCCCTCGGCGATGGGCAGGGCGATGATCTCGGGCACCGTGTAGGGGTGGAGGGCGCGCACCCGCTCCTTCAGCCGAGGGAAGGCGAAGGTGGTGGTCTTCACCACGAGGAGGAGCTCCCGGTCCTCCACCACCTCCCCCTGCCAGCGGTAGATGGAGGTGAGGCCGGGGACGATGTTCACGCAAGCGGCCAGGCGCTCCTCCACCAGGGCCCGGGCCAGGGTCTTCGCCACCTCCTCCGTGGGCACGGTGATGAGGACCACCTCTTCCATCTACTTCTCCTCCTCCACGGCGAAGGCGCTCGCCACCTCGTCGTCCTCGGGCAGGTTCATCACCTTGACCCCGGCGGTGGGCCGGGAGTACTGGGGAATCTCCTTCACCGGGGTGCGGATGGCCAGGCCCTTCTTGGAGAGGACCAGGAGGTCCTCCGTACCCCGCACCTTTAGGAGGGCGGAAAGCCGCCCGGTGCGCACGCTCACCCCGTAGGTGATCACCCCCACCCCGCCCCGGCCCTGCAGGGGGTACTCGGAAAGGGGGGTGCGCTTGCCGTAGCCCCGGGTGCTCACCGCCAGGAGGTCCACCATCTCCCCGGGCTTCACCGCAAGGAGGGAGACCACCCGGTCCCCGGGCTTCTTAAAGCGGATGCCCGTGACCCCTTGGCTGTCCCGCCCCGTGGCCCGCACCTCCTCCAGGGGGAAGCGGATGGCCTGCCCCGCCTCCGTGGCCAGGATGGCCTCGTCCTCAGGGTCGGAAAGGGCCACGCCGATGAGGCGGTCCCCCTCTTGGAGCCGGATGGCGATGAGGCCCGCCGCCCCCAGGTTCTGGTACTCCCTTAAGGCGGTGCGCTTCACCAGGCCCCGTTCCGTGGCAAAGACCAGGTAGCCTTCCCCCTCGAGGCCCCGCACGGAAAGGAGCGCGGCCACCTCCTCCTCCTCGGAGAGGGGGAGGAGGCTTTTCACGTGCACCCCCCGGGCCTGGCGGCCGAGCTCCGGAAGCTCGTAGACCTTGAGGCGGTAGACCCGGCCCCGGTTGGTGAAGAGGAGGAGGTCGTCGTGGGCCCCGGCCACGAAGACCTGGGTGGCCTCGTCCTCCTCCTTGGTCTTCCCCGCCACCAGGCCCTTGCCCCCCCGGCCCTGGGCCCGGTAGGCCTCCAAGGGGAGGCGCTTGAGGAAGCCCTGGGCGGTGAGGGTGATGACCATGGGCTCGTCCTCAATGAGGTCCTCAGGGTTGAAGTTCTCCTCAAACTCGGTGATGAGGGTGCGGCGGGCATCCCCGTACTTTTCCTTGACCCGGAGGAGATCCTGCTTCACCTCGCTCCAAAGCCGGGTTTCGTCCTGGAGGATGGCCTTAAGCCGGGCGATCTCCTCCATGAGCTCCCGGTACTCCTCCTGGAGCTTTTCCCGCTCCAAGGCCACCAGGCGCTGCAGGCGCATGTCCAAGATGGCCTGGGCCTGGACCTCGGTGAGGCCAAAGCGCTCCATGAGGGCGGCGCGGGCCTTTTGCGCGTCCTCCGAGCCCCGGATGAGGGCGATGACCTCGTCAATGTGGTCCAAGGCGATGAGAAGCCCCTCCAGGACGTGGGCCCTTTCCTCGGCCTTCCTCAGGTCAAAGAGGCTTCTGCGCCGCACCACCTCCTTGCGGTGGTCCAGGTAGTGGCGCATGAGGCCGAGGAGGGAAAGGACCTTGGGCTCCCCCTGGACGATGGCCAGCAGGTTCACCGTGAAGGAGGTCTGCAAGGCGGTGTGCTTGTAGAGCTGGTTGAGGACCACCTGGGGGTTCGCGCCCCGCTTGAGCTCAATGGCGATCCTGAGCCCCTGCCGGTCGGACTCGTCCCGGAGGGCCACGATGTCCTCCAGTTTCTTGGCCTTGACCAGGGCGGCGATCTGGGCGATGAGGCTCGCCTTGTTCACCTGGTAGGGGATCTCCGTGACCACCAGCATGGGGCGCTGGCCCTTCTCCTCAATCCGCACTTTAGCCCGCACCTTCAGGCTTCCCCGGCCGGTGGCGTAAGCCTCCTTGATCCCTTTGCGGGAAAGCTTCCCCCCCGTGGGGAAGTCGGGGCCCGGGAGGTGGCGCATGACCTCCTCGAGGGTGATCCCTGGGTTGTCAATCATGGCCACCAGGGCGTCCACCACCTCGGAAAGGTTGTGGGGCGGGAGGCTTGTGGCCATGCCCACGGCGATGCCGCTCGCCCCGTTCACCAGGAGGTTGGGGATGGCGGCGGGCAAGACCTCGGGCTCCTTAAGGGAGCCGTCGTAGTTGGGGCGGAAGTCCACCGTTTCCTTGTCAATCTCGGCCAGCATCTCCGCCCCCAGGTGGGAGAGCCGGGCCTCGGTGTAGCGCTGGGCGGCCGGGGGGTCCCCATCAATGGAGCCGAAGTTGCCCTGGCCGTCCATCAGGGGGTAGCGCAGGTTCCAGGGCTGGGCCAAGCGCACCAGGGCGTCGTAGATGGCGGCGTCCCCGTGGGGGTGGTACTTGCCCATGACCTCGCCCACGATCTTGGCGCTTTTCACGTGCTTGCGGGTGGGCAAGACCCCCTCCTGGTAGGCGCCAAAGAGGATCCGCCGCTGGACCGGCTTGAGCCCGTCCCGCACGTCGGGCAGGGCCCGGTCCACGATGACGGACATGGCGTAGTTGATGAAGCTCTGCTTAAGCTCCTCGGTGATTTCTACAGGTACGACCTGGGACATAGCGCTCCTGAGGCGTTTAGACGCCGAGTCTTATCTTACCAGGACTCGGGGTTTTGCGCCTCCCTTGACTTCACCCCCGCTACCCCGGACGATGGAAAGGATGGCAAGCCGCATCCGCAACTTCTCCATCATCGCCCACGTGGACCACGGGAAGTCCACCCTGGCCGACCGCATCCTGCAGATGACCCACGCCGTGAGCGAGCGGGAGATGCGGGAGCAGTTTCTGGACTCCTTGGAACTGGAACGGGAACGGGGCATCACCATTAAGGCCAGCGCGGTGCGGGTGAACTACCAGGCCAAGGACGGAAACACCTACACGTTCCACCTCATTGATACCCCGGGGCACGTGGACTTCACCTACGAGGTGTCCCGGGCCTTGGCGGCGGTGGAAGGGGTGCTCCTGGTGGTGGACGCAACCCAAGGGGTGGAGGCCCAGACCATCGCCAACTTCTACCTAGCCCTGGAGCACAACCACGTGATCATCCCGGTCATCAACAAGATAGACCTGCCCAACGCCCGGCCCTTGGAGGTGGCCCTGGAGGTGGAGGAGGTCTTGGGCATCCCCGCCGACGAGGCCATCTTCGCCTCAGGCAAGACGGGGGAGGGGGTGGAGGAGATCCTCGAGGCCATCGTAAAGCGCATCCCCCCGCCCCAAGGGGACCCCGAGGCCCCCCTCAAGGCCCTCATCTTTGACTCCCTCTACGACGCCTACCAGGGCGTCATCCCCCACCTGCGGATCTTTGAGGGCACGGTGCGCCCCGGGGACAGGATCCGCATCTACTCCACCGGCCAGGAGTTCACCGTGGACAAGGTGGGCGTCTTCACGCCCCAGGGCCTAGTACCCACGGAAAGCCTCTCCGCGGGGGAGGTGGGCTGGCTCACCGCCGCCATCCGCGACATCCACGACGTCCAGGTGGGGGACACCATCACCCTGGCGCAAAACCCCACCCCCACCCCCTACCCCGGGTTCCGCCCCGCCAAGCCCGTGGTCTTCGCCGGGCTCTACCCGGTGGACTCGGGGGACTACAACAAGCTCCGGGACGCCCTGGAGAAGCTCAAGCTGAACGACGCCGCCCTCTCCTTTGAGCCGGAGACCTCCACCGCCTTGGGCTTCGGCTTCCGCTGCGGCTTCCTGGGCCTCCTCCACGCCGAGATCGTGCAAGAACGGCTTGAGCGGGAGTTCGGCCTGGAGCTCATCGCCACCGCCCCCAGCGTGGTCTACAAGGTGCGGCTCAAGGGCGGGGAGGAGGTGGAGATCCACAATCCCGCCGACCTCCCCGACCCCACCAAGATAGAGGAGATCCTGGAGCCCTACGTCAAGCTCACCATCTTCACCCCGGAAGAGTACGTGGGTAACATCATGCAGCTGGCGCAGGAAAAGCGGGCCCGCCTTCAGAGCATGAACTACCTCCCGGGGGGGCAAAAGCGGGTGGAGCTCGTCTACGAGGCCCCCTTCGCCGAGATCCTCTACGATTTCCACGACCGCCTGAAAAGCCTCTCCCGGGGCTACGCCTCCATGGACTACGAGCAGGCGGGCTACCAACCGGGGGACCTGGTCAAGGTGAACGTGCTGGTCCACGGGGAGGTGGTGGACGCCCTCACCTTCATCGCCCACCGGGAAAAGGCCTACAGCATGGCCCGGGCCATCGTGGACAAGCTGGCCGAGGTCATTCCCCGCCAACTCTTTGAGGTACCCATCCAGGCGGCCATCGGGGGCAAGATCATCGCCCGGGCCACGGTGAAGGCCCTCCGCAAGGACGTCTTGGCCAAGTGCTACGGCGGGGAC
Source organism: Thermus sp. 2.9 (assembly GCF_000794385.1). Taxonomy (GTDB): domain Bacteria; phylum Deinococcota; class Deinococci; order Deinococcales; family Thermaceae; genus Thermus; species Thermus thalpophilus. The sequence continues at coordinate 130,635 of NZ_JTJB01000034.1, read as the reverse complement.
GTGACCCGGAAGAAAAAGCTTCTGGAAAAGCAGAAGGAGGGCAAGAAGCGCCTCAAGGCCATCGGCAAGGTGGAGGTGCCGCAGGAGGCCTTCTTGGCGGTGCTCTCGGCGGGGAAGGATGAGCCTTAGGGCTAGGCTCGCCCTGGTCATCGGTCTTCTGGCCTTTTTGCCCAACCTGGTCCTGGCCCTCACCTTGGGCCTTTTGGGGGAGGGGTCCTGGCTTCCCCTCCTCCTTTGGCTCCTCTTTTTGGCCGGGGTGTCCGCGGGGGTGGGCTACCTTCTGGCCCGGGGGCTTCTTAGACCCTTGGAGGAGCTCACCCGGGCCCTCGCCTACCTTTCCCTAAGAGGGGAGCTCCGGCTTCGCCTGCCCGCCCCCAAGGAGCCCCCCCCGGCGGAGATCGCCTTGCTCCGGGGGCGGTTTGAAGAGCTCTTGAAGCGCCTAAGCGAGCTCCTGGAGGCCCGGGAAGCCTTTTACGCCGCCTTGGCCCACGACCTGAAGACGCCCCTCATCTCCGCCATCCGCGCCCTGGAGTACTTGGAGAAGGCAGACGATTTGGGCAAGGAAAGGCGCCTCGCCCTGCTTAAAAACCTCCGGAAAGAGCTTTCCCGGGCCTTCCAGCTGGTGGAAAACCTCCTCGCCCTCACCCGCCTCGAGGCCCGCCCCCCCCAGGCGGAAACCCTGAACCTCAGGGCCCTGGCGGAAGACCTCCTCCTCCGCTACCAGGAGGAGGCCCAGGGCCGGGGCCTCCGGCTTTCCCTGGAAGGGGCGGGGCTTGGGCGGGGGGAGAGGCTTCTTGTGGAGCGGGCCCTCGCCAACCTCCTGGAAAACGCCCTCCGCCACGCCAGAAAGGAGGTGCGGGTGCGGGTGGAGGAAGGGGCCATCCATGTGGAGGACGACGGCCCCGGGCTTCCCCTTCCCCTCGAGGCCCTAGTCCAGCCCTTCCGCCAAGGCCCGGGCAGGCGGGGAAGCTCGGGGCTTGGCCTCTACACGGCCCATAAGGTGGCGGAAGCCCACGGCGGCAAGCTCACCGCCGGGCCAAGCCCCTTAGGGGGTGCCTGCCTTCGCCTGGAACTGGGCCGGGCCTAGTCCATCACCGGGGGGATCTGCCGCACCCACAGGATGTAGGAGAGGTAGGCCAAATACTCCAGGGGCTTTTCCGAAAGGGGGCGGTCCATCTCCAGGCTCATCATGGCCTCACCCCCCCGCTTTTTGCGGCTCACGGTGAGGTGGGCGATGTTCACCTCGTCGTCCGCCAGGATCCGGGCCACCCGGGCCACCACCCCCGGGGTGTCCACGTTGCGGATCACCAGGGTGGGGGCGCTCCCCGTGATGCGCACCTCAAACCCGTCCAGGTCAAAGATGCGCACAAGCCCCCCGCCCAAGGAGCTTCCCGTGACCACAAGGCGCTCCTTCTCCCCCTCCAGGACCATGCGCACGGTGTTGGGGTGGACGTCCCCGAGCTCCACCTCCCTAAAGGCCACCTCCACCCCCTCCCTTTCCGCCAGGGCCAGGCTCTCCTTGAGGCGCTCGTCGTCCGGCCTCAGGCCCAACACCCCGGCGGCCAAGGCCAGGTGGGTGCCGTGGCCCCTCCCCGTCTTGGCGAAGGAGCCGTGAAGGCCGAACTCCACCCGCTTGGGCTTTTCCCCCAGGAGGTGGCGGGCGAGGAGGGCTAGGCGGCAGGCCCCGGCGGTGTGGCTGGAGGAGGGCCCCACCATCACCGGACCGATCATGTCCAAAAGACCCATGCCTGTAGAATAACGCCATGCGCCGCTGGCTCGCCGCTTTGGCCCTTCTTCCGTGGGTCTTGGCCCAAAGCCTCCTGGTCCCCCCGGAGGCCAAGGCGGGCACCCCCCTCACCCTGGAGGGGCGCGACCTGCCGGAGGGCCGCTACCCCTTGGTGGTGGAAGGCCCCACGGGCCCCAAGACCCTGGAGGTGGTGCCGGAAGGGGGGAGCTTTCGCCTTTCCTTCACCCCCGAGACCCCGGGGGAGTACCGGGTGCGCCTTTCCCTCCCCTCAGGGGCTTTGGAGGGGCGCTTCGTGGCCTTGGGGCAGGCCCCCACCCTCACCGAGGAGGGCCTCCTCCTCCCCTCGGGCCTTTACCCCTTGCCCAAGGGGCCCTGGGTGGGGCCTTTGGTCCAGGGAGAGCGGGTCTATCTGGCCCAGGGGCTTCTGGTCCTGGAGCTAGGCTTTAACGGCGAAGCGCGCTTCCACTTCGCCCCCGCCAAGGTGGTGGCCTTGAGGCCCGGCCCCGAGGCCCTTTTGGAGGGGGAACGGGTGCTTTCCATCCCCTTCCCGCCCCGCCCCTTTGAGGGAAGCGCGGAGGACCTTAAGGCGCTTAGGCCCCTCTTGGAGGCCCTCAACCCCCCCAAGCCCTGGCCTTACTTCGCCTACTGGGCCCTGGACCCCAAGAACCTTAGCCCCGAGGACCTCGAGGCCTACCGCCAGGACCTCCTGGCCCGGGGCCACCGCCCCGAGCTGCCCTTCGCCTTCGCCCCGGTGCTCGCCCTTGCGGAGGCGGCGAAGGGCCTTTCGGGCAAGGAACCGGAAAAGGCCCGCCTCCTCACGGAAACCCTCCTCCGCACAAGCCCCCTCTTCCCGGGCTCCCTGGCGTTTTTCCAGGAGCGGGCGGAGGCCCTCGAGGCCCAAGGCCTTCCCGCCCAGGCCCTGCGCCTGAGGGAGGCGGTGGCGGTCCTAAAGGGTTGGCTTCCCCCAAGCCTGGAGGGGCTTCCCGAGGCTTTGTGGGTCCTCGCCTTAACGTACCTGGCCCTCCTCGCCTACCTCGTCCTCTTCTACCTCCCCCCCCAGCTTCGGGACCTTAGGGCCCTCGGGGGGTTTTGGGGCGGCTTCCTCCGCCACCCCCTCCTGCGCCTGAGGCACCTCTCCCTGGCCTACGCCAGCTTCGGGGAACGGCTTCTCGCCCTTCTCCTCCTCGTCCTTTTGGGGGCCTCCTGGCTCCTCTATGGCCTGGACCAGCGGGCCCGAAGCCTCCTCTTCGCCCCGCCCCTGGACCGGGGCACCCTGCGCACCCAGGCGGCCCAGGACTGGCTTCGCTCCCTCCCCCCCACCCCGGAGACCAAGGCCCTCTTGGGCTACGCCCTCCTGCCGGAAGCGCCCAAGGAGGCCAAAACCCTCCTTGGGGAAAGCAGCCTCCCCTTCGCCCTGGCCCTCAGGGGGGAGGAGGAGGCCCTGGCGGAGGCCTACCGCAAGGCCCCCCTGGAGGGGCCCATCCGCACCGCCTTGGGCCTGGGGACGGACCTCTGGGGAGCGCGGGAGGCGGGGCCCAGCGCCCGCACCCTGTACTCGGTCCTCCTCCGGGTGGAGTTCGGCCGCTTCCTGGAAGACCCCTGGCGCACCTTCCTCGCCCTTCCCCTCCCCTTGGCGGAGCGGCTTAAGCCCTGGGCCTTCCTGGGCTACGCGCTCCTCCTCCTCTACCACCTCCTCGCCTTCCTCCTCCCCCGGCGCAAGGGCAACGTGCCCCCCACCTACGCCCTGGCGGTGCGCCTCCTGGTTCCCGGGAGCACGGGCTTCGCCGCCGGGCTTGGCGTCTTCCTCCTCCTCCTCGCCGCTTGGGGCCTCCTCCGCCTCCTTCAGGGGGAAGGCCCCGGGCCTATCCTCCTCGCCTACACCCTCCACCTTTTGGGGTTAGGCTTAAGCTTGAGGAGGTCGTAGCGTGATCCTGCCCCCCATTCCCACCCCCTTTGACCGAAGGGGAAGGCTAGACCCGGAAGCCTTCCGCGACCTGGCTGAGGCCCTGGAGCCCTTGGTGGACGGGCTTTTGATCTACGGCTCCAACGGGGAAGGGGTCCACCTCACCCCCGAGGAGCGGGCCCAAGGGCTAAAGGCCTTAAGCCCCAAGAAGCCCTTCTTGGTGGGCCTCATGGACGAAACCCTGCCCCAGGCGGAAAGGGCTCTGGAAGAGGCCAAGGAGGCGGGGGCCATGGCCCTTTTGGCCACCCCGCCCCGCTACTACCACGCAAGCCTCGGGGAAGGGCTATTCCGCTACTACGAGGCCCTGGCGGAGCGGATGCCCCTTTTCCTCTACCACGTGCCCCAGAACACCAAGGTGGACCTTCCCCTAAGCGCGGTGGAGGCCCTGGCCCAACACCCCGGCGTCCAGGGCATCAAGGACTCCAGCGGCGACCTTTCCCGCTTCGCCTTCTACCAGGCGCGGCTAAAGGGCTTCCGCGCCTTCACCGGGCACGCCCCCACCTTCTTGGGCGCCTTGGCCCTGGGGGCGGAAGGGGGGATCCTAGCCGCGGCCAACCTGGCCCCCCGGGCCTACAGGGCGCTTTTGGCCCACTTCCGAGCCGGGCGGCTCGCCGAGGCGGAGGCGTTGCAACAAAAGCTCTTTCCCCTGGGGGACCTTTTGGCCAAGGGCGGGGTGCCCCTCCTCAAGCAAGCCCTGAGGCACCTGGGCCTCCCCGCGGGCTACCCCAGGCCCCCCTACCCGGCGGAAAGCCCCCTTTGGGGAAGCTTTCTCCCCGTCCTGGAAAACCTAAAGGAGGAGGGATGGCTTCTTTGAGGTTTTTCGTAGCCCTGGTCCTTGCCCTCGCCGCCTGCGCCCCCAGGCCCCTTCCCCCGGAGGCCCGGCTCCTTGGAGCGGAGCTCCTGGGTCTGGAGCTCACCCCAGAGCCCACCTTGGTCCTGGGCCTCCGGGTGGCTTTCCAAAACCCTAACCCCTTCCCCCTGCCCCTTTCCGCCTTCGGCGCAAGGCTCCGGGTGGGGGAGGTGGTGGTTCCCCTAGACCGGAACCTGCCCCCGGGGAGGAGGGAGGAAACCCTCACCGTGCGCCTCACCCCAAGCCAAGCCCTGGCCACGGGGCGGGCCCTCCTCACCCAGGAGGGGGTGGAGGTGGCCCTAGAGGGGAGCACCCTGGGGCAACGCCTCACCTTCTTCCAGACCCGCCTCGCCTTCCCCTTGGAGCCCCTACGGGTGCGCCGGGCGGGGGTGAACTTCTTTTTGGAAAACCCCAACCCCTTGCCCCTTCGGGTGGAGGGGCGGCTCGTCCTCCTGGGGCAAAGCCTAAGGGTGGAGGCGGACCTTCCCGCCCGGGGCGAGGGCCGGCTTCAGGTGGTGGGCTTCCGCCCGGGGTTGGAAAGGGGCGCGGGGCGGTTGGAGCTCACCCTCCAGGTGCCGGGCTTCCTCCAGACCACCCTGGTCCTTTCCCTTTAAAGCCGGAAGGCCCAGGGGAGGAGCTCCCCCAGGGTCCTTTCCACGTACTCCTCGGGGCCGTGGAGGAGGATGGGGGTATCCGGGGTGCCGAACTCCAGGAGCACCTGCCGGCACCCTCCGCAAGGGGGGATGGGGCCTTTGGGACTGTAGACGTGCACCCGGTCCAGGCGGCGCTTCCCCGCCAGGACCATGGCGGCCACGGCGTTGCGCTCGGCGCACTGGGAGAGGGGAAAGGAGGCGTTTTCCACGTTCACTCCCAGAAAGAACTCCCCCTCCGCCTCCACCAAGGCCACCACGGGGAAGCCCGAGTAGGGGGCGTAGGCCCGGGCCACGTGGGCCTTTAGAAGCTCCCTAACCCTCTCCATGCCCTCCATGCTCCACCAGCCTCTCCACCCGCACCCGATCTATGCGCCTTTGGTCGGCGCTCTCCACCACGAAGCGCAGGCCCCGCCATTCCACGCTCTCCCCCACCCCGGGGATGCGGCCAAAGAGTTCGTAGAGGAAGCCGGAAAGCGTATCGTACTCCCCCTCGGGGAGCTCCACCCCCAAGGCCTCGGAAACCTCGTCCACGGGGGTCTGGGCCTGGATGGAGTAGGCGCCGTTGGGCAGGCGGCGGATGGGGGCATCCTCGGGCTCGTCGGTTTCATCGTAAATCTCGCCCACGATCTCCTCCATCACGTCCTCGAGGGTGACGAGGCCCGCCGTGCCCCCGAACTCGTCCACCACGATGGCCAGGTGCACCTTGCGGCGGCGGAGCTCCTTGAGGAGGGTCCAGGCGTCCATGTTCTCGGGGACAAAGTAGGGAGGGTGGGCGATGGAAGCCACGCTCCTCCCCTTCAGGTCCCCCTCGCAGTAGTAGTCCAAAAGGTCCTTGGCGTAGGCCACCCCCACGATGTGGTCCACGCTTTCCCGGTAGACGGGGATGCGGCTATAGCGGTGCTCGCGGAAAAGGTGGAGGAGGTCTTCCAAGGTGGCCTCGGCCTCTATGGCCACCATCTCCACCCGGGGGGTCATGATCTCCCGCACCGGGGTTTCCTCCAGCTCCAGGATGGAGTGGATCATCTCCTCCTCCTGGGCCTCAATGGTCCCCGACTCCTCCGCCCCCGCCAGGATGAGGCGAAGCTCCTCCTCCGAGACCAAGGGGGTGTTCCGGGGCTCGAGGCCAAGAAGCCGCAAAATGGCCCCCGAAACCCAGCTGAAGAACCGCCCCAGGGGGTAGAAGAGGATGGAGAGGAGGTAAATGGGCCAGGCCGCCACCCGGGCCAGGGCCTCGGCGTGGTGCACGGCGATGGACTTGGGGGTGATCTCGCCGAAGAAGAGGACCAAGAAGGTCATGACCCCGGTGGCGAGCCCCACGCCCAAGGAGCCGAAGGCCCGGGTGGCGAGGTCCGTCACCAAGGCGGTGGCGGCGATGTTCACCAGGTTGTTGCCCACCAAAATGGTGGTGAGGAAGCGGGTGATGTCCCGGGAAAGGAGAGTAAAGGGGCCGTTTTCCGCCTCGGCCAGCTCCTTGAGCTTCCAGGGGTAAAGGGTGGTGAAGGCGGTTTCGCTCGCGGAGAAGAAGGCGGAAAGGCCCAAGAAGAGGACCAAAAGAAAAAGGTCCCCGGGGCTTGGGGCTTGGGACTGGGCCAGGGCTAGGGAACCGAAGGGAAGGAAGAAGAGCCACCGACTGGGAGGTCTGTCCATATCACCTGGGCCCATTGTACACCATGGGGGAATGTAGCCCCGCTTGCCCTCTTTACTTGATGGCCTTATATAGTTGAAGAGTATGAATGGTCCCCCGGCATCCCTGGTAGAGGAGCTTTCCCAACTGGGCTACACCCTGATGCGCCTCCTCTTTTCCCGGGCCAAGGAAGTCTTCGCCCAGGAAGGGCTTTCCCTCCTGCAGGCGGAGGTGCTCCGCCTGGTGAAGGAAGGGGTGCGCCTCCCCTCGCGCCTGGCGGAACACCTGGAGATCCTCCCCTCCCAGGTTTCCCACCTCCTGGCCTCCCTGGAGGAGACGGGCCTCCTCCGGCGCCACCCCGATCCCTTGGACCGGAGGCGGGTCCAGTTAGAACTCACCCCGGAAGGGGAAGAGGTGGCCCTGCGGCTTAAGGAAGCCTGGCTTCGCGTCTTCGGCCAGGCCTTGGCCCGGCTTAGCGAGGAAGAGCTATTCGCCTTCCGCTCCCTTTTGCGCAAGCTCACGGAGGTGGAGCGTGGCTAGGCGCTTGGCCCTCTTCCTCCTCCTCGTCCCCGCCCTTGCCCAAGGGGCCCTCGCGCCCCTGAAGGACCATCCCTTAAAACAGCAGGCGGAGGCCTACCTGGCGGCGGCAGCCAAGGCCCTCGAGGCCCAAAGCTCCCCCGTGGCCCTAAACCTCCAGGGGAACTACGGCCGCTTCGGCTACGAATGCACGCCCCAAGCCCTTTGCGCAAGCCTTCCCGGAGACGGCAAGGCCCTCACCTTAGCCTTGGTCCTCACCCCCTTCCCCTTCGGCGAGGGCGCCGACGGGATAGAGCGGGCCAGGATCGGCCTGAGGCGGGCGGAGCTCGCCTACCGCAAGACCCTCACCGCCCTCCAGGCCCAGGCGGTGGCCGCCCACGGCCGCTACCGGGAGGCCCGCCTGGGGGTAGCCCTCGCCGAAAAAGGCGTGGAGATCGCCGCCCTCGCCCTGGAGGCGGCCCGGAAGCGGCAGGCGAGCGCCAAGGACCTGAGGGAGGCGGAGCTCGCCCTCCAAGAGGCGCAAAACCGCTTGGCGGAAGCCCGGCTTGGCCTCACCCTCGCCGAGCAGGCGGCGGAAGGGCTTGTGGACCTGGAAGCCCCCCCACCGGAGATCCCCCCACCCCGGGGGACCATCCCCTTAAGCCTGGAGGAGGCCCGGCTCGCCCTGGCCGAGGCGCGGATTGGCGAAGGGGCGGCCTGGCGCAACCTCCTTCCCACCCTCCAGGGAAGCCTCCTCCTCTACCCCTCGGGGAACGACGCCCTTTCCCTAAGCCTCTCCAGCAAGGACCTCCGCCCCACCCTGAGCTACACCCGCCAGGACCCAGCCAGGCCCCCCACCACCGTCCCAGGGGTCGGCCAGTATAGGAGCACGGAAGAGCTTAAGCTCACCCTCTCCCTCACCCTCTCCCCCGGCCTCTTCGCCGCCTATGAGGCGGCCAAGGCCCAGGTGCGGGGGGCGGAGGAGGCCCTCAAGGCGGCGGAGGTGCAGGCTAACCTGGAGAAGGCCCGCCTGGAAAATGCCCTGAAGAGCGCCGAAGCTAGCCTCGCCCTCGCCCGCCTGCGCCGGGATGCGGCCCAAAAGACCTTAGAGGAAGCGGAAAAGCGCCTGGCCCTGGGCCTGGAAAGCCCCTTGGGGGTCAAGCAGGCGGAGCTCGGCCTCTTGCAGGCGGAGCTCGGCCTCTTGCAGGCGGAAAACACCTTGAGGAACCGGCTTATGGAGCTTTACCAGTTCTACGGCGAAATCCTTCCGGAGGTAGCGCAATGAAGAGGTTGCTTTGGACCTTGGCCCTTTTGGTTCCCGCCCTGGCCCAGCCCCTCCCCGAGGCCCTGAAGAAGGCCCCGGAGGTGGCGGCGGTGGTCACCGCCCGCCTGGAGTATGAGATGCGGCAAAAAGACCTGGCCCGCACCCTGCAAGACCCCTTGCGCACGCCCCTAGCCGAGCTCCAGGCCCGCCAGGCGGAGGCCCTGGCCAAGGCCCGGCTGGAGCGGGCCCTGGCCCAGGCGGAAAGCGACATCGTCTCCGCCTACGCCCAGGCCCGGGAGGCGGGCCTCCAGGTGGCCCTGGCGGCCAAAGCCCTGGAGATCGCCGAGCTCGGGCTAAGGGCGGCGGAGGTGCGCCTTAAGGGAGGCGGGGCCACCAGCCTGGACCTCCTCGAGGCGCAAAACCGGGTCCTGGAGGCCCGCAAGAACCTGGAGGCGGCCAAGCGGGGGGAGGAAAGCGCCCTGGCGGCCTTGGCCAACCTGGTGGGCCCGTGGAAGCCGGAGGCGGTGGAGGCGCTTCCCCCCTTACCCCAAGAGGAGCTCGTGGAAACCCTCCTCCAGGCCCACGCCGACCTCCTAAACCTCCGGCAGTCCCTGGAGCTCCTCCGCTTCCAGCGGGGGCTTTTGGACGAGAGCTTCGCTCCTCGGAAGGATATAGAGGCCCTTGAGGACCAGGCCAAGACCCTGGAGGAAAACCTGAAGAACCTGGAGCGCTCCCTAAGGGTGGGCCTTAAGGCCCGCTTCGCCCAGCTATCCCCCCTCCTCCAAGGGGTAAAGACAGCGGAAGAGGCTTATCGGGCGGCCAAGGAGCGCTACCAGGCGGAGGAAAAGCGCTTCCAGGCGGGGCTCACGAGCCGCCTTAGCCTCCTGCAGCAGGAGCTCACCCTCCTCCAAGCCGGGCTTTCCCTGGAACAGGCCAAGCACGCCTACCTGAAGGCCTATTACGGCCTTCTGGCCTCGAGGTGAGCATGAAGCGCCCTTGGCTTCTTCTCCTTCCCCTTCTCCTCGCCGCCTGCGCCCCCAAGAAGGCCGAGGCCCCCACCCCCGAGGCCCAAAGCCCCTTGCGGGTGGAGGTGCGGGTGGTCACGGCGGCGCGCGGGGTCTTGCAGCGGGAAAGCCGGGCCTCCGCCACCTTGCAGGCGGAGCGGGACAGCCTGGTGGCCGCCGGGGCTTCGGGACGGGTGGCGCGCGCCCTGCCGGCGGGAAGCCGGGTGAGGGCCGGGGAAGGCGTGGTCTTTTTGGACCCGGCGCCCTTCCAAGAGGCCCTGGAGGCGGCCAGGCTCAACCTGAAGCAGGCGGAGGCCAACCTGGAGCGGGCGAAAAACCAGCTTGAGGGAAACCGCCTCGCCCTAAAGGCCCAGCTTCAGGCGGCGGAGGCCCAACTCCAGGCGGCGAGGCGGCGCTACGAGGAAGGCAAGGCCCTCCTGGAGGCGGGCGCCCTCGCCCCCTTGGACCTCAAGGCCTTGGAGGCCAACCTCCACCAGGCCCAAAGCGCCTATGAGAACGCCAAGGAGGCCCTCGCCCGTCTGGAAAGAGCCGAGGACATCCGCCTCCTGGCGCTCCAGGTGGAGGCGGCCCGGCTCCAGGTGCGCCAGGCGGAGCGGAACCTTAGGGAAAGCGTGGTCCGGGCCCCCTTCGCCGGGGAAGTGGTGGAGGTTTTCGTGAAGGAGGGCGAGTTCGTGGGCACGGGAAGCCGGGCCTTCCGCCTGGCCACCACGGACCGGCTTTTGGCCAAGCTCTACCTACCCCCGGAAAAAGCCCAGGCCCTCACCCCGGAAACCCCCTTCACCCTCAGGCAAAACGGCAAGGTGGTGGAGGCGAGGCTTTTGCGCAAGACGGACCTTCCCGGCCAGACCCGGCTGGTGGAGGTGGTGCTAAAGCCCCTCACTCCCCTCCTCCCTGGGCCCGCGGAGGCCCGCTACCGGGAAAGGGTGGCGGAGGGCCTCCTCCTCCCCGCGGGGGCGGTGCGGGCCGAGGAAGGGCAGGGGGTGGTCTACGTCCTGGAAGGGGATAAGGCCAGGCGGCGCCCCGTGCGTCTCCTGGCCCAAGAAAGCGGGAAGGCCGTGGTGGAAGGCCTTCCCGAGGGGGCTCGGGTCATCTACCCCATCCCCGAAGGGCTAAGGGACGGGGACCCCGTGGAGGTGGTGCCGTGAAGGAAAACCCCTTGGTGGCCTTCTTCGTGGAGCGCTTCGTCTTCGCCACGGCCATCTTCGTGGGGCTCGTGCTGGTGGGGCTTCTTTTGGGCCTGGGCCTCGGGGTGGAGCTTCTGCCCCGCTTCAGCGTGCCGGTGGTGGCGGTCTCCACCACCTACCCCGGGGCCGGGCCGGAGGAGGTGGCGGAGCAGGTTTCCAAGCCCCTGGAGGACGCCCTTTCCACCTTAAGCGGGGTGGACACCATCGGCTCCAGCTCCACCGAGGGGTTCAGCCTGGTCTTCGTCCAGTTCCAGCAGGGGGTGGACGTGGACCGGGCGGCGGTGGAGGTGAGCCAGAAGGTGGCCGCCGCCCGGGGGCAGCTCCCCCGGGACGCCTCGGCCCCCGTGGTGCAGAAGTTTGACCCCTCGGCGAGCCCCATCCTCTACATCGCCCTCGAGGCCCCCGGGGAAGACCTTTCCCAGGTCCTCCGCTACGCCGAGCGCACCCTCAAGCCCAAGCTCCAGCTGGTGCCCGGGGTGGCGGACATCCGCCTCACCGGGGCCCCCAAGCGGGCCATCCGCGTCTACTTGGACCCGGACCGCCTCCAGGCCCTGGGGGTCGCTCCCCTCCAGGTGGTGCAAGCCCTCTCCACCTCCGCCCTAAACCTCCCCTTGGGAAGCCTCACGGAAGGGGAAAAACGCCTGGTCTACACCCTTAGGAACACCCCCGCCACGGCGGAGCAGGTGGCGAACCTCCTCCTGGACGCAAACCGGGGCCTACGGGTGAGGGACGTGGCCCGGGTGGCGGAGGAAAGCGAAAGCCCCACCACCCTAAACCGCCTAAACGGCCGCCCCGCCGTCCTCATGGCGGTGGTCAAAACCCCCGACGCCAACGCCGTGGCCGTGGCGGACGGGGTAAAAAAGGCCCTCCAGGAAACCTCCCTGCCCAAGGGCTACCGGGCGGAAGTGGCCCTGGACACCACCCGCTTCATCCGGGCAGCGGTTTTGGACACGGTTCGGGAGGCCTTCTTGGCCGCTTTGGCCGTGTCCTTGGTGGTCCTCGTCTTCCTGGGAAAGCTCAACTCGGTCTTCTCCGTGATCCTGGCCATCCCCATCACCCTTTCCGGGGCCATCCTCCTCTTTGGGGTCCTGGGCTTCACCTACAACCTCATCAGCCTCCTCGCCCTCACCGTGGCGGTGGGCATCGTGGTGGACGACTCCATCGTGGTGGCGGAAAACATTGACCGCTACCGCAAGACGGGCTATAGCCTCAAGGAGGCGGTGCTCAAGGGGGCAAGCGAGGTGAGCGTGGCGGTGGCCGCGGCCACCTTGAGCCTCCTCGCCGTCTTCCTACCCATCAGCTTCCTCCCCGGGATCATCGGCCAGATCTTCCAGCAGTTCGGCCTGGGCATGGCGGCGGCCATCGCCGTGAGCTGGCTGGAGGCCCTCCTCTTCCTCACCGTGCGCCTGGCCTACTTCCCAGACCCCGAGCCCCCGAGCCTGAAGGAGGCTTTCGGGGCGTTGAAGATGCTTCCTAAGGACCTGGCCTGGGCCTACCGGCGGGGGTACCGGGGGACGGTGGGGCTCCTTTTGGGCCTCCTTTCCGCCTTCCTCCTCCTGCGCCAAGGCCCCCTTTTCCTCCTTCTCCTACCCCTCTACCCCGCCCTTCTCGGCCTTCTCCGCTACCTGAGCCGCTTCCTTTTGGACCTGGCGGGGGCCTTGGCCCGGGGGCTCCACACCGCCACCGAGGCGGGCCTCCACCGCCTCACCGAGGCCTACGCCCGGGGGCTCCGGCGCACCCTTGCCCGCCCCGGCCTGGTCCTGGGGCTCGCCGCCTTGGCCTTCCTTTCCATCTTTCCCATCCTGCCCCGCATCCCCTTCAACTTCACGCCCCGCTCCGACACCGGGGTCCTCACCGCCACCCTCCTCCTGCCCAAGGACACCCCCCTTTCCGTTTCCGACCGGGCGGCGCGGGTCCTGGAAGCCTACTTCCTCGGCCATCCCGCCGTGGCCCGGGTGGTGACCACCGTGGGGGCGAGCGCCACGGGCGGCGCCCAAGTGGGGGACCCCTCCCGGGTGCAGCTCCAAATCGTCCTCAAGCCCAAGCACGAGCGGGAGGACATCTTCACCCTCACGGAGGCCTTCAACCGGGAAGGGAAGGCCCTGCTTCGGGACTTCCCCGGGGCCGACCTCCGCGTCTTGGCCCAGACGGGCCCCGAGGCGGGGGACGCCGACCTCCAGTTCTTCCTGGTGAGCCCGGACCGCGCCCTGCTGGAAGCCCGCGCCCAGGCCATCGTGAACCTCATCGCAGAAAAGCCCTACGTGCTCAACGTGAAGAGCACCCTCGAGGCCACCCAGCGGGAGCGGGTCTTCGTCCCCGATCCCGCCAGGCTCTCCGGCACCGGCCTCACCCCCCAGGACGTGGCCCAGACCCTCCGCCTCTACCTCTCGGGCACCCAGGCGGCCACGGCCCGCCGGGGCGGGGAGGAGTTTCCCATCATGGTCCAGGCAGACCCCTTGCGCCTAGGCGGGGAAAGCGACCTCCTTTCCCTACCCATCTACGCCCCCGCCCTGCAGGCCTTCCTGCCCCTCTCCAGCCTGGGGAACTTCCAAGAGCGGCCTGGGCCCACCCTCATCTCCCGGCGGAACCAGGCCTACGCCGCTGGCATCAACATCAACCTCCGCCCCGAGGCCCCAGGGAGCTTCCAGATCCAGCAGGAGCTCACCCAAGAGCTAAAGGAAAAAGGGCTTTTGGGAGACGGGGTGGAGCTCGTGGCCACCGGGCTTGGGAGCTTCACGGGGGAGCTCGCCCGCCTTGCCCCCCTGGCCTTCCTCCTGGCCCTGGTCCTCAACTACCTGGTCATCGCCAGCCAGTTCAACGCCTGGCGCTACCCCCTTTACCTCCTCCTCCCCGTGCCCTTGGCCCTGGTGGGGGCCTTCTGGCTCACCTACCTCCTGGGCACCGGGCTGGACGTGATCAGCGTCCTGGGGGTGGTGATGCTCATCGGCCTCGTCACCAAAAACGCCATCCTCCTCCTGGACTTCGCCGTGAGGCGCATGCGGGAGATGCCCCTCAAGGAGGCCCTGGTGGAGGCGGCTAGGCTTAGGCTCAGGCCCATCCTCATGACCACCCTCACGGTGCTCATCATCAGCCTGCCCCTCCTCCTCGGCACCGGGGAAGGGGCGGAGTACCGCAAGCCCCTAGGGGTCATCATCCTGGGCGGGCTCCTCTCCTCCACCCTCCTCACCCTCTTCGTGGTGCCCGCCGCCTTCTACGCCTTTGAGGGGAGGCGGGCCAAGGCGCCCGTCCTGAGGTAGGCCATGGATGTCAAGCGCCTCCTTCTCCTCTTCCTCCTCGCCGCCACCCTCCTGGCGGCGGGGGTGGTGGGCTTAAGCTTCTACTTCCTGCGGCCCCTCAAGGCCGAGCCCTGGGTGCGGGGGGCCCTCAAGGGCACGGGCCTGGAAGTGAAGGAGGCCCCCTACGGGCTGGAGCTCGCCCCCCAAAAACCCAAAGCCCTCCTGGCCTTCTACCCCGGGGCCCGGGTGGAGCCTTTGGCCTACGCCCCCGTCCTCGCCCCCGTGGCCCAGGCGGGGTATCTGGTGGTCCTCTTGAAGGTCCCTTCCGGGATCGCCCTCCTGGCTAAGGAGCGGGCCCTCGAGGCCAAGGCCGCCCACCCGAACCTCCCCCTGGTGGTGGGGGGGCACAGCCTGGGCGGGGTGGCGGCGGCGGAGCTCGCCGCCCGGGAGAAGCTTCCCCTCCTCCTCTTCGCCAGCTACCCCGAGGCCGACCTCTCGGGGGAAAGCCTCCCCACCCTCGCCCTTTTCGGCACGGAGGATGGCCTCCTCCCCCCCCTTAAGGCCCGCGAAAAGGCCAAGAAACTCCCCAAAACCGCCCGGGTGGTCTTCCTAGAAGGGCTGAACCATGCGGGCTTCGGCGCCTATGGGGCCCAAAGGGGAGATAACCCCGCCAAGAAGCCCCGGGAAGTCCTGTGGCGGGAGATCGCCCAGGAGGTCCTCCTCTTCCTGGAGAGCCTGGGGTGGGACACCCCTCCCCCACCCCAGGCCCTACGCTAAAGGGCATGGAACGCACCCACGAGAAGGTTCTAAAGGCCATGCGGGAGAACCTGGGGGAGGGCCTGCCCGAGGCCATCCCCCTCCTGGCGGAAAAGGCCCCCGGGCTCCTTCTGGAACACGGGCGGAGCTGGACCTTCGCCATGCCGGAAAAGGGGGCCTTGGACGAAAAGACCCGCACCCTCATCCTCCTGGGCATCACCCTGGCCACGGGCGCTTCCCCGTGCGTGAAGGCCATGGCCCACCGCGCCAAGCGCCTGGGCATTCCCAAGGAGGCGCTCTTGGAAACCCTCAAGATCGCCCGCCAAGCCCAGGCCAACGCCGTCTTGGGCCACGCCGAACCCCTTTTGGAAGTGCTATAGTGGGGAAAGCCGGGGTGGGCGCCCCCCCTCGGAACACTTCCCCCCACAATCCACACATCGCCTTAACCCTTGGCCCCTCGGGGGAAGGGAAAGGAGCCGGCATGAAGGATAGCTTCAAGACCCTGAAGACCTTGGAAACCCAAAGCGGCACCTACGGCTACCACGACCTCACGGAACTGGAGCGGCAAGGGGTGGCGGAGGTAAGCCGCCTGCCCTTCTCCATCCGGGTGATGCTGGAAAGCCTCCTAAGGAACGAGGACGGCTACCAGGTGACCCGGGAGGACATAGAGGCCTTGGCCCGCTGGCAGCCCGAGCCCGGGGAGATCAACGTGCCCCTGAAGCTCGCCCGGGTGATCCTCCAGGACTTCACCGGGGTACCGGCGGTGGTGGACCTGGCGGCCATGCGGGACGCCGTGGCCAAGCGGGGCGGGGACCCCAAGCGCATCAACCCCGTGGTGCCCGCCGACCTGGTCATTGACCACTCGGTGCAGGTGGACGCCTTCGGCACCGCCTACGCCTTCTTTTACAACGTGGAGAAGGAGTACGAGAGGAACCGGGAGCGCTACCTCCTCCTCAAGTGGGGCCAGGAAGCCCTGGAAAACTTCCGGGTGGTGCCCCCGGGCACGGGCATCGTCCACCAGGTGAACCTGGAGTACCTGGCCAAGGTGGTGATGACGGAAAAGCGGGACGGCCTCACCCTGGCCTTCCCCGACAGCCTGGTGGGCACGGACAGCCACACCACCATGGTGAACGGCCTGGGCGTCTTAGGCTGGGGAGTGGGGGGCATTGAGGCCGAGGCGGTGATGCTGGGGCAGCCTTACTACATGCTGGCCCCCAAGGTGGTGGGCTTCAAGCTTTACGGGGAGCTTCCCGAAGGGGCCACGGCCACGGACCTGGTCCTCACCATCACCGAGATCCTGCGCAAGCACGGGGTGGTGGGGAAGTTCGTGGAGTTCTACGGCCCCGGCGTTTCCAAGCTCTCCCTGGCGGACCGGGCCACCATCGCCAACATGGCCCCCGAGTACGGGGCCACCATGGGCTTCTTCCCCGTGGATGAGGAGACGCTGAACTACCTCCGCCTCACGGGCCGCCCCGAGGAACTCATTGATTTGGTGGAGACCTACACCAAGGCGGTGGGCCTCTTCCGCACCCCGGAAGCCGAGGCCAAGGTGCGCTACTCCGAGTACCTGGAGCTGGACCTCTCCACGGTGGAACCCTCCTTGGCCGGGCCCAAGCGGCCCCAGGACCGGGTACCCCTCAAGGAGGTGAAGGGGAGCTTCCTGGCCCACCTCACCAAGCCGGTGAAGGAGCGGGGCTTCGGCCTGAGCGAAGCGGCGCTGGGGAAGAAGGTCTTGGTCAAGCGGCAGGACGAGGAGTTTGAGCTCACCCACGGGTCCGTGGTCATCGCCGCCATCACCAGCTGCACCAACACCTCCAACCCCTCGGTGATGCTGGGGGCGGGACTTTTGGCCAAGAAGGCGGTGGAGGCGGGCTTGGACACCAAGCCCTGGGTGAAGACCTCCTTGGCCCCCGGCTCCAAGGTGGTGACGGACTACCTGGAAAATAGCGGGCTTCTGCCCTTCCTCGAGGCCCTCCGCTTTCACGTGGTGGGCTACGGGTGCACCACCTGCATCGGCAACTCTGGCCCTCTCCCGGAGGACATCGCCAAGGCGGTGGAGGAGGGGGACTTGGTCGTGGCCGCTGTCCTCTCCGGCAACCGCAACTTTGAGGGGCGCATCAACCCCCACGTGAAGGCCAACTACCTGGCAAGCCCCATGCTGGTGGTGGCTACGCTCTGGCGGGGCGCATGGACATTGATTTCACCACCGAGCCCCTGGGCTTTGACCCCAACGGCAAGCCCGTCTACCTCAAGGACATCTGGCCCTCCATGGAGGAAATCCAGGAGGCCATCCGCAAAACCCTGGACCCCGAGCTCTTCAAGAAGGAGTACAGCAAGGTGTTTGAGGGGGACGAGCGCTGGCAGGCCCTCCCCGCCCCCACGGGGGAGCTCTACCGCTGGGACCCCGAGAGCACCTACATCCAAAACCCGCCCTTTTTTGAGGAGCTGGGCAAGCGGCAGGTGGGGGACATTCGGGGAGCCCGGGTTCTCCTGGTCCTGGGCGACTCCGTAACCACGGACCACATCTCCCCCGCCGGGGCCATCCCGGTGAAGAGCCCCGCCGGCCAGTACCTGATCAGCAAGGGGGTGAAGCCGGAGGACTTCAACTCCTACGGCTCCCGCCGCGGCAACCACGAGGTGATGATGCGGGGCACCTTCGCCAACATCCGCATCAAGAACCTCATGCTGGATGGGATTGAAGGGGGTTACGCCAAGAAGCTCCCCGAAGGGGACGTGGACTTCGTCTACAACGTGGCCATGCGCTACAAGGCGGAGGGGACGCCCCTTCTGGTCATCGCCGGCAAGGAGTACGGCACCGGCTCCAGCCGCGACTGGGCCGCCAAGGGCACCTACCTCCTCGGGATCAAGGCGGTGCTGGCGGAAAGCTTTGAAAGGATCCACCGCTCCAACCTGGTGGGGATGGGCGTTTTGCCCTTGGAGTTCCTCCCTGGAGAGAACCGGGAAACCCTGGGCCTCACCGGGTACGAGGTCTACGACATCCTGGGCCTCGAGGACCTCAAGCCCAGGAAGCTCGTGGAGGTGGTGGCCCGCAGGGAGGACGGGAGCGAGGTTCGCTTCCAGGCCCTCGCCCGCCTGGACACCCCCGTGGAGGTGGACTACTACAAGAATGGGGGCATCCTGCAGACGGTGCTCCTCCACCTCCTCCAGGAGGCCAAGGCGGAGTAGCCCACAAAGCGCCCCGGGGGGTAGCCCCCCCGGGGTTTTCCTTGGCCTAAAGGCCCGCCCCGCTTTCCAGCTGGGGGTTCGGGCGGCCGCCCTCCTCCGCCTCCCGGGCCTCAATCTTGCCCTTGATGCGCTTGAGGCGGAAGGTGTCCTCCCGTTCCCGCTGCTCCAGCACCTGCTGGATGAAGCGGATCTGGGAGCGGATGCCGGGGATCACCACCTGCTCCAGGGCGTTGACCCGCCGGGTGGTCTTCTTGATCTCCTCGCCGATCTTCTTCAGGCGGGTTTCCGTGTTGGCCACCTGGACCAAGGCCTCGGCGTAGCGGCGGAAGGCGCGGGCGGCCTCGAGGGTGTAGGCAGGGGTGCCCACGGGGGAAAGCACCGCCTTGTCGGCGAAAGTGGCCTTGAGCCTGGGCACCTTGCTCCCCCAGACGTTTTCCACCTCCGCCTCCACCCCCTCCAGGGGCGGAACCCCAAGGCTTGCAGCGGCCACGCTCTCTGGCCCGTCAAAGGCCTGGGCCAGGAGGAGGGCGGAGTAGGCCTCCTGGGCCGCCTGGTTCAGGGCCTTCCTGGCCTCCAGGGCCTCCCGGACCAGGCCGAAGAACTCCGCCACCAGGGCGTCCCGCTTCTTCTTGAGGAGGTCCACCCCCTTCTGCGCCAGCCGGAGCTGCCCCCGCCTTTGCAGAAGGTTCATCCGGGTGGGGCTGACCTGGCTCATGCCGCCTCCTTAGTCCAGGGCCTGCGGCGCGCCCCAGATCTCTTCCAGCTTCTGCCCGTAGTACTTGCCGATGTGGTCCTTGGAAATGCGCTTGAGCTCGCCCTGGGGCAGCATGGAAAGGAGGGCCCAGGCGATCTGGAGGCTCTCCTCAATGGAGCGGTTCTGCTGGCCCTGGTTGATGAAGTGCTTCTCAAAGGCGTCGGCGAACTGCAGGTAGCGGCGGTCGTTCTCCGTGAGGGCGTCCTCGCCGATGATGGCCACCAGCTTGCGGATGTCCACGCCGTTGGCGTAGGCGGAGTAGAGCTGGTCGGACACCTGCTTGTGGTCCTCCCGGGTCTTGCCCTTGCCCACCCCGTTGTTCATGAGCCGGGAGAGGGAGGGCAGGGGGTCAATGGGGGGGTAGATGCCCTTCCGGTGAAGCTCCCGGGAAAGCTGGATCTGCCCCTCGGTGATGTAGCCCGTGAGGTCGGGGATGGGGTGGGTGCGGTCGTCGTCGGGCATGGAGAGGATGGGGATCTGGGTCACGCTCCCCTTCTTCCCCACCACCACCCCGGCCCGCTCGTAGATGGTGGCCAGGTCCGTGTACATGTAGCCAGGGTAGCCGCGGCGCCCCGGGATCTCTTCCCGACTCGCCCCGATCTCCCGCAGGGCCTCGCAGTAGTTGGTCATGTCCGTGAGGATGACCAGCACGTGGTAATCGTGCTCAAAGGCCAGGTACTCCGCCACGGTGAGGGCCATGCGGGGGGTCAGGATGCGCTCAATGGTGGGGTCGTCCGCCTTGTTGAGGAAGAGGACGGAGCGGCTCAGGGCCCCGGTGCGCTCAAACTCCTGGATGAAGTAGGAGAGCTCCCGCTGGGTGATGCCCATGGCGGCGAAGACCACGGCGAAGGGCTCCTCCTTCTCCCCTTCCCCGGAGAGGTCGGGGCGCACCGTGGCCTGGCGGGCGATCTGGGCGGCGATCTCGTTGGCGGGGAGGCCCGAGCCGGAGAAGATGGGAAGCTTCTGCCCCCGCACCAGGGTGTTCATCACGTCAATGGTGGAGATGCCGGTCTGGATGAACTCTTCCGGCTTCCTGCGGGCCACGGGGTTCAGGGGAAGGCCCACGATGGGAAGCCGCTTCTCCGGGGTGATGGGGGGCAGGCCGTCAATGGGCTTGCCGATACCGTTGAAGCGGCGCCCCAGCATCTCCTTGGAAACCCCAAGCCGGGCCACGTCCTCCACCAGGCTCACCGTGGTGGTGGCCAGGTCCAGGCCCGTGGTCTCCTCAAACACCTGGATGACGGCATACTCCTCGGAAACCTCAATCACCTGCCCGCCGCGCACCCGGCCCGAGCCGTCCTTGATGTCCACGATGGCGCCGTAGGCCAGGTCCTTGGCGTTCTCCACGAAGAGCAGGGGCCCGGAGATATAGGTGACGCCGGTGTACTCCTTCTTCAAGAGGTCCATCTTCCCTCCCTAGGCCAGGGCCTTGAAGGCCCCTTCAATCTCCTTCATGGCTTCCTCAAAGTAGCGGGGGAACTCCTCCTCGCTCACGTAGCGGGCGCGGCCGATGCGCTCAATGACGGGAAGCCCCAGGATCTCGTCCATGCTCACGCCCCGGCGGATGGCGGCCTCGGCCTCCTTGTAAAAGGTGAGGATCATCTTCATGATGCCGTAGGCCTTCCGCATGGAGCAGTAGGCGTCCACCTCGTGGTAGGCGTTTTGCTGCAGGAAGTCCTCGCGGATGATCCGACCCACCTCAATCACCAAACGCTCGGCGTCCTGCAGGGCGTCGGGCCCCACCAGCTGGACGATCTCCTGTAGCCCCGCTTCCCGTTGCAGAAGCTCGGAGATGGCGTCGCGGAGCTCGGGGTAGTCGGGGGCCACGTTCTCCCGGTACCAGGGGTCCAGGGCACCGGTGAAGAGGGAGTAGGAGCCGTTCCAGTTGATGGCGGGGAAGTGGCGGCGGAAGGCCAAGGACGCGTCCAGCCGCCAGAAGGCGCCCACGATGCGCAGGGTGGACTGGGTCACGGGCTCGGACATGTCGCCGCCCGGCGGGGAAACCGCCCCCACGATGGTCACCGCCCCCTCCTCGCCCCCCAAGGTCACCACCTTACCCGAGCGCTCGTAGAAGGCGGCCAAGCGGGCGGCCAGGTACGGGGGGTAGCCCTCCTCCGCGGGCATCTCCTCCAGGCGGCTGGAGATCTCCCGCAAAGCCTCGGCCCAGCGGCTGGTGGAGTCGGCCATGAGGGCCACGGAGAAGCCCTGGTCGCGGAAGTACTCGGCGATGGTCACCCCCACGTAAATGCTCGCCTCGCGGGCGGCCACGGGCATGTTGGAGGTGTTGGCGATGAGCACCGTGCGGTGCATGAGGGGGCCCCCCGTCTTGGGGTCGGTGAGCTCGGGGAACTCCACCAAGACGTCCGTCATCTCGTTGCCCCGCTCCCCGCACCCCACGTAGACCACCACGTCGGCGTTGGACCACTTGGCCAGGGACTGCTGGGTCACGGTCTTCCCGCTGCCGAAGGGTCCAGGGATGGCGGCGGTGCCCCCCATGGCCACGGGGAAGAGGACGTCCAGGATGCGCATCCCCGTGAGGAAGGGGGTGTTGGGGTCAAGCTTCCGCTGCACGGGACGCGCCCGGCGCACCGGCCAGGTGTGGTACATCTTGAGCTCGGTGCCGTCCTCGAGGACCACCACCGGCTCCTCCACGGTGTACTCCCCGGCGGGCTTCACCTCCTTCACCCGGCCCTTCACGTCCGGGGGCACCAGGATCTTGTGGGTGAAGGCGAACTCGGGCACGGTCCCCAGGACCATGCCCCCCTTCACCTCGTCCCCGGGCTTAACCCGAGGGGTCCAGGCCCACTTCTTCTCCCGGTCCAGGGCGTGGACCACCACGCCCCGGGTGATGTAAATCCCCGTCTTCTCCCGAATGCGCTCCAGGGGGCGCTGGATGCCGTCGTAGATGCCGTTGAGCATCCCCGGACCCAGCTCCACCGCCAAGGGAAGCCCGGTGGAAACCACGGGCTCCCCCACCTTGAGGCCCGAGGTGTCCTCGTAGACCTGGACGAAGGCGGTATCCCCATCCAGGCGGATGATCTCCCCCACCAGGCCCTCGTTGCCCACCTTGCAGATGTCGTACATGCGGGCCCCGAGCATGCCCTTGGCGATCACCGCCGGGCCCGCGATCTTTTCAATCACGCCTTGGATCATCTTCCCTCCATCCTACAACTTGATGTCAAAGCCGATGGTGCGCCGCACCAGCTCGCGCATGTAGCCTTCCACGTCGGGGTTTTGGAAAGCCTCCTTCAGGCCCGCCATGGGCAGGAGGACCGGGAGGTCCTTCCCCCGCATGAGGCGCTCCACCGCCTTTTCCGGCTCCGGCAAGAGGCCTTGGTCCACCGCCACCAGGGCGTAGCCCCCTTGCCCCACCAGCCTTTCCAAGAGGGCCTTGGCCTCCTCCGCGCTTTGGGCGGCGTAGGCCTCCAAACCCGCCAGCCGGAAGCCCTGGGCCGCCTCGGCGTCGGCGATCACGGCGATCCTCATGCGCAGGCCACCTCCTCCTCCACCTGGGCCCGGGGCAGGCCGAAGTAGGCCCGCCGGGCCAAGAGCCTAAGCCGCATGGCCTCCCACTCCCGCTCCTTCACGTAGGCCAGAACGAGCCCCGCCCCCAAGGGGTCGGAGGCCCCCTTCTTGGCCTCCTTAAGGAGGACGCACCTTAGGCGCTTTTCCACCTCCTTCAGGTTCCGCGCCCCGGCCAAGGGAGCGAAGGGGGTGCCGGCAAGCTCATCCAAAACGGCGTAATCCCCCTCCAAAAGGCGGGCGAAGCGAACGCGGTCTAAAAAGCGCCCGCCCCGGATGAAAAGCCCCTCCGGGGCCACCCCCTGCCCCTGGAGCTTGAAGGCGGTGCGCAGGTTCTCGGCGTCCACCTCCAGGGCCAGGTAGTCCCGCAGGAAGGACGCTTCCAGGGCCTTGGCGGTCTTGGCCACGTCCTCGTAAAAGCGCTTGGCCAAGAGGGCCTCCACCCGGGCCAGGTCCTGGGTTTCCCGCAGCACCGCCCGCAGGGCCCGGGCTAAGGGGTGGCCGGGGACGGAGAGGACCTGGGCCATGCCGGGAAGGTCCTGGGCCTCGTAGGCCTGGCGCCAAAGAGCCTCCCTGAGCGTGCCCGGCAGGAGGAGGACCTCCTCAAAGGGGCGGCCCGTGGCCTTGGCCCTCAAGATAGCCTGCAGGTTGGTGAGGTCGTTGCGCAGGAGGAGGAGGCGCACCGCCTCCCGGGCCTCCCCGGTGACCAGGCCCGGCAAGTCCCCCACGAGCCGGGCCAGGGTACGCCCCACCGCCCGGTCCACGTCGGGTAGGCTCTGCCCCGTGAGCTCCGCCCCGTAGACGCTTTCGGAAAGGAGGCGGAGGAACTCGGGGTAGGCCAGGTCCAAGGCCTCCTGGAAGAAGCTCTCCTTGAGAAGGCTCTGCCGCCTGGCCCGCACCCGGGCGTTTAGGTAGGCGAAGTCATCCGCCATGGCCTAGCCCCACAGCACCGCGGCCACCTTGGCGGAAAGGGCGTCCCACGCCCGCTCCAGGCGGCCTTCCAGGGTGTTTTCCACCTGGGTCTTGCCCTCCTTCCCAAGGGCCCGCACCCCAAGCGGCAAAGCGGGGTCGGCCCGAAGCTCCAGGCCCCGCTCCCGGGCTAGAGGCTCCAGGTGGGGCAGGTTGTCCGGGTGGGAGGCGAGGGCCGCAGGCTCTGTCAAGGCGGAAAGCGCCTCCAGGGCGAGCTTCCTCAGGACCTCCGGCCACTCGGGCTTTTCCGGCAGGCCCGCCAAGGCCTCCCGCACCTTGGCCTTCACCGCCTCCAGCACCTCCCCCTTGGCCTCGGCCCGGGCGGTGGCGAGGAGGAGCTCCCCGGCGCTTTCCGCCCGGCGCAAGGCGGCTTGGTACTGCGCCTCGAGGGCCCGCCGCCTTGCGGCCAAAAGGGCCTCCGCCTTGGCCTCCGCCTCCTTGCGCAGGGCCTCCGCCTTGGCCTTGGCCTCTTCCAAGAGGGTGCGGATCTCCGCCTCCACCTCCTGGCTCAAAATGGCTTCCAGTTTAGACATCTTCCCTCCTTGGGAAAAAGCCCTGCCCCTTTTGGGGCAGGGCCCAAGAAGCCCCTTAGAGCTTGCCGTTCAGGATGAAGGCGATGAGGAGGCCGAAGATCACCAGGGTTTCGGGCAGGAGAAGGAAGATCAGGGCGGTACCGAAGTTGCCCCGGTCCTCGGCGATGGCCCCCACGCCGGCGGCCCCGATGCGGGCCTGGGCCACGCCCGTGCCCAAGGCGGCTAGGCCCACGGCGAGCCCCATGCCCACGGCGATGAGGCCCCGGTCCAAGCCCCCGGAGGCCGCCGCCTCCTCCGCCGCCAAAGCCAACGCGCCGAACACCGCCACCAGAACCAGAACGAGAAGCTTCTTCATCTCTTTCCCTCCCTTTACTGCGTCTCGCGGACGCTTTTGAACGGCCGGTAAGGCCTGCCGTTCTCCTCGTAGAAACCGAACTTGGTGAAGAACTCCACCCAGATGAGACGGATGGGCTGAAGCATGTGCCCCAGGGTGGTGAGGAGGAGGATTAAGAGGTGCAACACCCCCGCCACCGCGATGCCCAAAAGCGCCCCCACGAGGCCCATCCGCTCCGCCATGGCGAAGCCCACATCGGTGAGGAGGCCCGCCAGGATGCCGCCCGCGGCCCCCACGGCGTAGATACGGATGTGGGAGAGGATGTGCCCCGCCTGGGTGAAGATCTCCGGGATCATGAGCCAAATGCGGCTCATGAGGACGGCCAAGAAGAAGACGCCAAAACCGGCGTACATGAGGCCCGCAAGCCACCCCGCCTGCAGGTTGCCCAGGTAGGAGGCGGCCAGGGCGAGAATGCCCACAAGCCCGCCCAAATACCCCACCCCCTCCCAGAAGTGGGCCATGTGGCGGTGCTTGAGGCCCAGGTACGCCCTAAGGATGAGCCCCCAGAAGACCATGAGCACGCCAAAGGCCACGGAGAGGAGGATGAGGAGGTTGGCGGTCTTGGCGGTGTCAATCCGGGGAATGAGGATGGGGATGAGGCCGGGGTGCTCCGGGGTGCCGAAGACCCCCAGGTGCTCCAGGAAGGTGCCGAAGAACTCCCCGTAAACCACGCCCCAAAGGACGGTCCAGAAGACCATCCAGTTCAAGATGTAGACCAGCTTGCCGATCACCTGGGGCTTGAGCCGAAGGGCGAAGAGGTCAATGACCAAGGGCTCGTTCCGCTTTACGAAACCGGAAAGCCAGCGCCCCAGGAGGAGGAAGAGGAGGGCGTAGCCAATGTCCCCCACGATCATCCCAAACCAGAAGGGGAAAAAGATGGGGACCACGGGGGTGGGGTCAATGGAGCCGTACTTGGGCGTGTTGAGGAAGCTCACCAAAAGCTCAAAGGGCTTCACCCAAGGGGGGTTGTCCAGGGTCACGGGAACGCGGTCCGCCTCGTGGTGCTCGTCCACCGGTTCAAAAGCATAGACCACGCCCTCCTTGTGGCGGGCCAAAGCCTCCTCCACCTTGGGCTTGGCCTTCACCGGCACGTAGCCCAAAAGGGCGAAGCCGAAGCGGCCCGAGGCCAGCTCCTCCAGGGCCTTGAGCCGGGCCACCTCGTCCTTGGCCCGGGTCCAGAGGCTTTGCAGGGTGGAGGTGGCCTCCTTGGCCAGCTTGGCCAGGCTCTGGCGCACCTCGGACAGCTCCCTGGGGGCCGCCTCCGCCCGCTCCTTGAGCCGCTTGGCGGCCTGGGAAAGGGGAAGCTCCCCCAAGGCCCCGGGAAGGCGAAGCTCCGCCACCCCCGCCCGGGACAAGGCGGCCTTGGCCGCCTCCAGGTCCCGACGGTGAACCACAAGGAGGGCGGCAAGCCCCTTGGCGTAGGGCTCATGGGCCAGGAGGAAGCGGTCTTCCAGGGCCTTCTTAAGCGCCTCCTCCACCAGGGGAAGCTCCTTTCCCGTAAGGAGGAAGGGGACCACCCGGAGGAAGGGGCTTTGGTCCAGGCCCTGGGCCAAAGCGGCGAGCTTTTCCAAGGGCTCCAGGTAGGCCTGGGCCAGGGCGAGCTCCTCCTCCAACTCCTGCTTTTGTCGGGAAAGCCCCTCGGCGTGGCCCTGGATGGGGGCAAGGGCCTTCTCCGCCGCCTCGAGGCCCTCCGGAAAGGGCCTGGAAGGCGCCGCCTCCTGGCCCAGAAGGGTGAGGGTGTGCTCGGCCCCCGCCGCCACCCCTTCCCAGCGCCTCAGCTCCTCCCTTTCCTCGGGGGAGAGCTTGTACTCGCCAAGCTCCGCCACCCTCAGGGTTTCCAGGTGCACCACCCCCGCCTGCTGCAGGCTCTGGAGAAGCTCCTTGGCCCGGCCCTTAGGCCCGGCTAGGACCAGCTTCTCCATGGGGGCGATCACGGCAAGACCTCCCGGAGCACCAAGGCCACCGCCTCCTCCAGGCGGGCCTGTCCCTTTTCCTTCACCGCCTGGGCCTCGGCCTCGGCCTGCTTGCGGTACCGGGCCAGGAGGGCCTCGGTTTCCCTGGCCTCCTTCTCCTTAAACTCCCCTTCCAGGGCCTTGGCCTTGGCCTCCGCCTCCTCCAGGAGGGCCTTGGCCTCGCCCTCCGCCCGCTTCAGGAAGTCTTCGGCCTCCCTCTTGGCGGCCTCGAGGCGGGCAAGGAGCTCCCTCTCCTTCTCCGCTAGGGTCTTGATAAGTCCCAGGCCTCCCATCGCCCCTCCTTATGTGAAAAGATGCGCAAAGTGCGCCCGCCGGTCATGATACCGGCCGCGGGGGCAAGCGTCAACCAACCCCGCCTAAGTATACTGAAGCGGTGAGGATTCTCGTCAACGAACGCGGGGCCGCCCGCCTTCTTTCCCGCCACCTATGGGTCTTCCGCCGCGACGTGCTCTCGGGCCCGGATGCGCCGGGCCTTTACCCCGTCTACTGGGGCAAGCGCTTTTTGGCCCTAGCCCTCTACAACCCGCAAAGCGACCTCGCGGTGCGGGCCTACCGCTTCCGCCCGGCGGAAGACCCGGTGAAGGCCCTCTTGGATAACCTGGACACCGCCCTCCGCCGCCGCCTGCCCCACCTAGAGGGCGAGCCCGAAGGCGGCTTCCGCCTGGCCCACGCCGAGGGGGACTTCCTGCCCGGGCTGGTGGTGGACTACTACGCCGGCCACGTCGTGGTCCAGGCCACGGCCCACGCCTGGGAAGGCCTTCTGCCCCAGGTGGCGGAAAGGCTTAAGCCCCTGGCAAAAAGCGTCCTGGCCAAGAACGACGCCAAGAGCCGGGAGCTAGAGGGGCTACCCCTTTACGTCCGCCCCCTCCTCGGCCCGGTACCCGAGCGGGTGGCGGTGCGGGAAGGAGGGGTGCGCTACCTGGTGGACCTCCTGGAGGGGCAGAAGACGGGGGCCTACCTGGACCAGCGGGAAAACCGCATCCTCATGGAGCGCTTCCGGGGAGAGCGGGCTTTGGACGTCTTCAGCTACGCCGGGGGCTTCGGCCTGCACCTGGCCTTGGGCTTCCGGGAGGTGATCAGCGTGGACAGCTCCAAGGACGCCCTGCAGCGGGCCGAGGAGAACGCCCGCCTAAACGGCCTAAACCTCAAGACGGTGGAGGCCAACGCCTTTGACTACCTAAGAAGCCTGGAAAAGGCGGGGGAGCGGTTTGACCTCATCGTCCTGGACCCCCCGGCCTTCGCCAAGGGCAAGAAGGACGTGGAGCGGGCCTACCGGGCCTACAAGGAGGTGAACCTCAGGGCCATCAAGCTCCTGAAGGAGGGGGGGATCTTGGCCACGGCGAGCTGCAGCCACCACCTCACCGAGCCCCTCTTTTACGAGATGCTCCGGGAAGCCGCCCAGGACGCCCACCGCAGCCTGCGGGTTTTGGAGAAGCGAGGCCAGGGCTTTGACCACCCCGTCCTCCTCAACCACCCGGAGACCCACTACCTGAAGTTCGCCCTTCTAGAAGTGCTCTAAGGCGCTCCGCCAGGGCCTCGGGCTCGGATAGGGGCAAGGGAAGCCTCTCCCCGTTGGCCAAGAGGAGGAAAAGGGCACGTCTCCCCCTCGCCAAAGGCCCGGCGGGCCAAAAGCCCACCTCCACCCCCTCCACCTGCGCCAAGGGCACGGCCCGGGCCAAGCCCAAGGGTGGCTTCAGGATGAGGCGCCCCGGGTACAAGTAGGCCCGCCACCCAAGGCGAAGCCGCCACCAAGGGTAAAGGCAAAGCCAAACCCACCCCGGGGCCTCCCCCAGGGCCCAAAGCCCCGCCAGAAGCCCCACCCCTCCATAGAAGGCAAGGGGGGAAAGCTCGGCGAAGGCCGCTTCCCAAAGGGGCTTTTCCCCCACGGCCTAGCCCTCCTGGTGGAGCCTGGCGTAAAGCGGGGAAAGGTCTTCCGGGCGGAAGCGGGCGGTGTAGTTCTTGGGCGGCACCGGCTCCTCATAGAAGAAGGCGGGCAGGCGGTCGTCCTCGTGGGTGAAGCCCGCTTGGTGGTTGAAGCGGTGTTCCAGGCGCAAAACCCCCTCCCCAAGCTCCCGCCAGAAGCCCGGGCCCAAGCGGGTGCCCAAGGCGGCGTTCACGCTCTCCACGATGAAGGCCACCTCCTTGTTGGTGACGCTCCCCCCGAAGACGCAAAGCCCCAGGCTGTCGTTGGCGGCGGCGTTGACCTGGGCTTGGTAGCTGGCCTCGAGGATCTCCTCGGGCTTCATGGCCCGGGTTTCCAGCCGGGGCGCGTTCCCGGCGGTGTGGTCCGCCCCTTGGGCGGTGACCATCATGGTGATGCCCGTGGCCTCCACCACCCTTGGGTCGTAAGCGCTGATGGCCTGGCGCTTAATCACGGGAACCCTTCGCACCCCCAAGGCCTCCCCAAGCCGGGCCGTGCCCTGGGCGAGAAGCCGCGCCTCCTCGCTTGGGGTGTAGAGGGACTTTAGTTTGGCTTCCATGAAGGCGTAGTCCCCCCAGTCCGCCAGGCCCTTTTCCATGTAAAGGGCGAGGCTCGCCCCCGTCTCAATGGTGTCAATCCCCAGGTCGTTGGCCAGGCGGTTGAGCCGGGCGAGCTGGTCCGGGTCGGTAAGGCCGCAGTTGGTGCCCAGGAGGCCGATGGTCTCGTACTCCAGAGGGGAAACCACCTCCTCCCCCTTCTCGTCCACGATGACGTTGGAGCACTGGATCACGCACCCCGGCATGCAGGCGTGGGTGTGCTTGCCCCCCCGGGACTTGTTCAGGGGGGCGATGTGCTGCCCGCCCATGCGGAATTCCTCCGGGGGAGCCAGGCGCCCCTGGCGGAAGTTCCTCACGGGAAGCCCGCCGAAGGCGTTTTGGAAGTCCGCCATGCCCATGGTGCCGATGGCGTTGTAAAACTGCATGACCAAGGGGTCTTCCCGCAGGAGCTGGGCGTAACGGCGCACCCCCTCCAGGACCTTGGGCTTGTCAAAGACCTCCACCTTCCCCGGCACCTCCACCACGATGGCCTTCACCCGCTTGGACCCCATCACCGCCCCCACACCCCCCCGGGCGGCGAGGCGGGAAGGGCGCCCATCTGTGTCGGAAAAGGCGATGCCGGATAAGAGCCCTAAATACTCCCCCACCGGCCCCAGAAGGGCGAAGGCGATCTTCCGGCCGTAGGCGGCGAAAAGCCGCTTCGCCGCCTCAAAGTTTCCCAGGCCCAAAAGCCCCTCCGCCGGGTCAAAGAAGACCTCCCCTTCCTTGGTGAGGCGCACCACCACCCACTCGGGGCTTTGGCCCTCGAGGACCAGGTGGGCCACCCTCATCTGCCCCAAGGCGTAGCCGAAGGTCCCGCCCCCGTTGGCCTCCTTGATGCCCAGGGTGAGGGGGCTCCGGGTGCCCACGCTGGTGCGGTTGGCGTTGGAAAACCCCGTGCCCGCCAGGGGACCGATGGCGAAGACCAGGGGGTTTTCCGGGGATAAGGGGTCAAAGCGGTAGGCCTCCCGCTCCCAAAGGAGGTGGGCCGTGCGGTAGCGCCCGCCCCAGGCCACCGCTTCGGGTGGGATCTCTTCCCAATGGGCCTTTTTCGCCGCCAGGTCAAGCCGTATAGACCGCCACATACTCACCTCCGCCTCTTAAGGAGAGTCTACACACAAGGCCTTTTGCCCCGCTCTAACGCCCCCACGTTTCAGCGCCTTACACACCCGAGCCCAAAGGCGGGGTAGGCTAAAGGGGTGGAGAAGGACCTCCTAGACCTCCTCGGCCAGCACCTGGTGTGGCGCATCGGGCGCGCGGAAGAGGAGGACGTGCTCATCGTG
Organism: Thermus sp. 2.9; assembly: GCF_000794385.1. Classification (GTDB taxonomy): domain Bacteria; phylum Deinococcota; class Deinococci; order Deinococcales; family Thermaceae; genus Thermus; species Thermus thalpophilus. The sequence continues at coordinate 100,686 of NZ_JTJB01000034.1, read as the reverse complement.
CGGGTGGGCCTGGCCTCGGCCACGCCCCGGTTCCGCGAGCTTCCCCGGCTCCTCAACGTCCCCGACGCCGAGGTTTCCCGCCTCCTCAAGGAAGGCCGGGTGCGGGTGGAGTGGGTGGAAGGATGAAGGCCAGGCTCCAGCTTCACCTAAACGGCAGCCTGCCCCAAGGACTTCCCCTGGAGGTGCATCTTCACGGCCGTGAGCTCCGAGGGGTGCTGCGCCAGGAAAACCCCGTGCTGGGGGAGCTGGTCCTCCCCTTCGCCAGCCGGCTGGAGGGCGAGCGCCTCATGGCCCTGCCCCTACCTCCCCCTTCCTTGCGGGTGGAGGGCCAGGCGCACCGGGTTCAGGAGGGATGGGAACTGGAGCTGGAGCTCACCTTGGTTCTGCCCGAGGGAAGGAGCTGGGGCGAAAAGGCCTTCGCCAAAATCTTGGAAGCCCTATTCCACCGCTACTTAGAACGTGCCCTTTCCCCCCAAGCCCCTTCTCCGGTATAGTGCCTTCTAAAGGAGGTGCCTATGCTGGAGATCCGTTACCTGGGCCACTCGGCGGTCTGGCTTTCCGACGGCAAGACCAAGGTGGTCATAGACCCTTTCCTCACGGGAAACCCCCTGGCGGCGGCCTCCGTGGCGGAGGTCCAAGCCGACCTCATCCTGGTAACCCACGCCCACGGGGACCACTTCGGGGACGCCGTGGCCCTTTCCAAGAAGGGCGGGGTGGTGGTCTCCACCTTTGAGATCGCCACCTACGCCGAAAAGCACGGGGCCAAGAGCATCCCCATGAACATCGGGGGCACCCACCGCTTTGAAGGGGGCTGGCTAAAGTGGACCCCCGCCTGGCACTCCTCCAGCTTCCCCGACGGCACCTACGGGGGCATGCCCATGGGGGTCATCCTGGAGCTTGGCGGCAAGCGCATCTACCACGCCGGGGACACCGCCCTCTTCTCGGACATGCGCCTCATCGGGGAGGTGGGCCTGGACCTCGCCTTCTTACCCATCGGGGATCACTTCACCATGGGGCCGGAGGACGCCTTAAAGGCCCTAGACCTCCTCAAACCCAAAAAGGTGGTGCCCATCCACTACAACACCTTCCCCCCCATACGGCAAGATGGGGAGGCCTTCGCCCAGAAGGCCGGGGAGCGGGGGGTGGAGGGGCACGCCCTGAAGCCGGGAGGGGTCTTGGTCCTTGAGTAGCTTGAAGCGCAAGGACTTTCGCCTCCTCATGCTCCTGGGCCTGGGCCAGACGGCCCAAGTCTACCTGGCCGAGGCCCCGAGCCTGGGGAAGGTGGCCCTGAAGCTCCCCAAGAAGGAGGTGCGCCAAAACCCCAAGCTGGCGGAGCGCTTCGCCCGGGAGGTGACCCTATCCCTCTCCCTCAAGCACCCCCACCTGGTGCGGGGCCTGGCGGGGGTGCCCTTGGGGGAGGAGGCCTTCTTGGCCCTGGAGTACTTGGAGGAAGGCACCTTGGAGGAGCGCCTCCACCGGGACCCCCTGCCCCGGGAGGAAGCGGTGAAGGCGCTTTTGGAGGTGGGAGAAGCCCTTTTATATCTTCACGAGAAGGGCTTTCTGCACCAGGACGTGAAGCCCTCCAACGTCTTTATTGACGGGGGCCACTACAAGCTGGGGGACCTCGGCACGTTACGCTCCTTGGTGGAGGGCAGCCCCGAGTACGCCGGAAGCCCGCACTACCTGGCCCCAGAGCTCTTTTTGGGAGCCCTGCCGAGCCCGAAAAGCGAAGCCTACGCCTTCGGCGTCATGGCCTACGAGCTCCTCACCGGCAAGCGGCCTTTTCGGGGGGAAAGCCTGGAAGAGCTCCGCCAGGCCCACCTCCTCCTCCCCCCGCCCCCCACGAGCCTACCCCCAAGGCTGGACAAGGCCCTCAGGCGCCTCCTCGCCAAGCGCCCGGAAGAACGCCTGGACCTCAAGGGCTTCCTGGAGGTGCTCCGCCACCCCCAGGGCCCGCCCACGGAGCCCCAGGAGCCCAAGAAACCCAAGCGCTTTCCCTTTTGGAGGAAGTGATGGAACCGGTCTGGTACCCCGAAGAGGAAGCCCGAAACACCCGGCTTTACCGGTTCATGGAGGCCCTGGGCTTCCATGACTACGAGGCCTTCTACCGCTACAGCGTGGAGGAGGCGGAGGATTTCTACCACCAGTTCTTGGGCCACTTGGGCGTGCCCTGGCGCAGGCCCTACAGCAAGGTCATTGAGGGAGGCTTCCCCTTCCCCCGCTTTTTCGTAGGGGGAAGGCTCAACCTGGTGGAGGCAGCCCTGCGCCACCCGGAGGACCGCCCAGCCCTCCTCCACGAAACGGAGGACGGTCAGGTGCGCGCCCTCACCTACGGGGAGCTTAGGAGGGAGGTGGCCCGGGTGGCGGCGGGGCTTAGGGCGCTCGGGGTGGGCCGGGGGGAGCGGGTGGGCATCTGGATGCCCATGGGCCTCGAGGCCGCCACCCTCCTCCTCGCCACTGCCTGGCTCGGGGCCATCGCCGTCCCCATCTTCTCCGGCTACGCCGCCGAGGCCGCCGCCATCCGCCTAAAAGACGCCGAGGCTAGGCTCCTCGCCGTCCAAGACGGCTTCCTGCGGCGGGGAAGGAGGGTGGAGCTCCTCGGGGAAGCCCGCAAGGCCTTAGCCCTTTCGGGCACGGAAGGCCTTTTGGTGGTGCGGCGCTTGGGCCTTCCCTTAGTGGCAGGGGAGGTGGACTACGCCGCCCTGGGGGGCGAAACCTCCCCTCCGGAGGAAATGGAAAGCATGGACCCCTTCATGCTCATCTACACCTCCGGGACCACGGGCCGGCCCAAGGGCACGGTGCACTACCACGCGGGCTTCCCCCTCAAGGCCGCCTTGGACATGGCCCTCCTCTTTGACCTCAAGGAGGAGGACCGCCTCTTCTGGTTCACCGACCTAGGTTGGATGATGGGGCCTTGGGCCATCCTGGGGGGGCTCATCCTGGGGGGCACGGGCTTCCTCTACGACGGCGCCCCCGACCACCCTGGCCCCGAGAGGCTTTGGCGGATGGTGGAGGCCCACCGCCTCACCCACCTGGGCCTCTCCCCCACCCTGGTGCGGGCCCTCATCCCCTTTGGGGAAGCCCCCGTGCGGGCCCACGACCTCTCCTCCCTCCGGGTCCTGGGCTCCACGGGAGAGCCCTGGAACCTCGAGCCCTATCTTTGGTTCTTCCGGGTGGTGGGGGAGGAAAAACGGCCCATCGTCAACTACTCCGGGGGAACGGAGGTTTCGGGGGGCATCCTGGGGAACGTCCTCCTGAAGCCCATCAAACCCATGGGGTTCAACACCGCCGTGCCCGGCATGAAGGCCGCGGTTTTGGACGAGGCGGGCAGGCCCGTGCGGGACCAAGTGGGGGAGCTCGCCGTCCTCGCCCCCTGGCCCGGGATGACCAAGGGCTTCTGGCGGGACGAAGCCCGCTACCTGGACGCCTACTTCGCCAAGGTGCCCGGGGTGTGGGTCCACGGGGACTTCGCCCTTTTGGACGAGGAGGGGCACTTCTTCATCCTGGGCCGAAGCGACGACACCCTAAAGGTGGCGGGCAAGCGGGTGGGCCCGGCGGAGGTGGAAACGGCGGCCTTGGGCCACCCCGCCCTGAAGGAAGCGGCCGCCATCGGGGTGCCGGACCCGGTCAAGGGGGAGGCCATCGTGCTCTTCGCCGTCCTCAAGCCGGGGGTGGAGGCAAGCCCCGCCCTCGCCGAGGCGGTGGCGGAGAAGGTGGCCGAGGCCCTGGGTAAACCCTTAAGGCCCGAGCGGGTCCTCTTTGTGCCCGACCTTCCCAAAACCCGCAACGCTAAGGTGATGCGCCGGGTGGTGCGGGCCGCTTACCTGGGCCAAGACCCCGGGGACCTCTCCGCCCTGGAAAACCCGGAGGCGGTGGAGGCCATCCGCCAAGCGGCCCATGGTGGCTAGGCTACGGCTCCCCGGCCGCCAGCCGTTCCCTTCCTCTTTGAGCCCCACCGACGCCGCACGGGCCGGGACGGCACCGACTACCCCAGGGTGGTCTACGAGCTCGGGGCGCTTAAGCAGGGCCAGGATCCTCCTGGAGCGCGGGACCCCCAGGCGGACTCTACGGAGGCTCAAGCCCCTCTACTTCCGCTTGCAAAAGGCTTGGAAAGGACATCCCGAAGGGGCAGGCCCAGAAGAAAGCCCACCAGGACAAAAAGCCCAACCCCCGCTCCCCCGCCCAGGACAAGGGGCCCTAGGGCGGCTAGGGGATCCTCCACCCGGACCAAGAGCCCGGGCAAAGCGGCTACAAACCCCGCCAGGTAGACCTTTCCCAGATAATGGGGCAGGAAGCCAACCCTCACCCCTTCCCGCGCGAGAAGCCGAAGGTAAAGGGCAAGGCCAAACCACCCCGCCAGGGCGGTGGCCAGGTTGAGGGCGAAAAGCCCGGCGTCCCTCAGGAGCCAGTAGCCCAAGGTGTTGGCGAGGAACACCAGGGCGCTCGCCCCCACCGCCTGCCGCACCCGCCCCAGGGCGTAAAGGCCCCGGAGCAGAAAGGTGTTCACCCCCCAAGGAAGCACCGCCAAGCCCATGGCGGCGAGGACCTGGGCGCTGTAGGCCCGGTTCTCCGGGGTAAGGGGCCCGAAGAGGCCGAAAAGAAGCACCACCACATAGGGCGCCAACCCCAGGAAGAGCCCCCCCGCCAGGGCGAGGAGGAGGGAGAAGCGCTTGAGGGGTCTTTCCAGGAACCGGGCGAGCTCCTCCCCCTTTAGGGCGCTCATCCGGGGAAAGTAGGCGATGGCCGGGCTCGTGGCCAAAAGGCCCAAGGCCATCTGGAACACCACCTCGGCGTTGTAAAAGCCCGTCACCGCCGCCGGAGGGTAGCGGGTGAGGATGTTGGTGAGAACCAGGTTCAAGAACTGCCGCAAGGAGGTGGTGAAGGCGAAGGGTCCAATGCGAAGAAGCGCCGTGGCGAAGGCCGGGTGCCAACGCCACTCCAGGCGAAGCCCCTTTAGGAAGGGAAGCTGAACCGCCGCCTGCAAAAGCCCCCCCAGGGCCACGGAAAGGCCCAAAAAGGTGGGGTCCCCAGGGAAGAGGGCCATGAGGCCGATGGCGGCCAGGTTGAAGGCGATGGGGCCTAAGGCGTAGGGCAGGAAGCGCTCCTCCGCCTGTAAGAGGGCGGAGAAAAGGGCGGCCATGGAGATGCCGAGGAGAAAGGGCAGGAGGAGCCGGGTGAGGTGGACCACCTGGGCGAAGGCCTCTTCCTCCCGCAGGTGGCTTCCCTCCGCCACCAAAAGCCCCACCGCCCAGGGGGCGAGAAGGTAACCGAGGCCCAAAACGAGGAGGTTCACCCCCAAGAGGAAGGCGGCGAAGCGGCGGGCGAAGGACCTGGCCTCGGCCTCGGGCAAATTTTTCAGGATGGGGATTAGGGCGTTTTGCACCGCCCCTTCCGCCAAAAGCTCCCTGAGGAGGTTCGGCACCCGGTAGGCCACGTTGAAGGCGTCCTTTAGGGCGTCCGGGTAAAGGGCGTTGAAGACCGCCTGGCGCAGGAGGCCCAAGACCCTCGAGGCCAAGGTGCCCCCCATGACCAGGAGGACCTTACGCAGCATTGCCCTCCAGAACCTCCTGGAAGACCTCTATGAAATTCGCCTGGTTCACCACGGTGAGGCCGTGCAGGGCGGAAAGCTCCTTGGCCCTGGCCTTGTCCATGCCCAGGAGGACCAAGAAGCTTTCCCGGGCGGAAAGGCCCAGCACCTTCTTGAGCCCGGCGTACTTGGCGATGTGGGCTTGGAAGTCCCCAGTTTTGGCCTCAAACCAATACACCCGCTCCCCCACCCGCACCAGGACGTCCAGCTCCATGGCCTCGCCCCCCGGGAGGGTCACCTGGTAGCCCACCGCCACCTCGTGGGGCAGGTTCTTGGAACGGAGGAGCTTCCGAAGCCGCTCGGCCACGTAGCGCTCCAGCCAACCCCCGGTGAGGAAGTTCTGCACCCAGCCCTCGGTGCTGGCCTTAGCCCGGATACGCCGCTCCTCGCTCTTGTAGTGGTAGCTGGTGAGGAGGGCGTACTGCTTGAGCAGGGTGCAAAACTGGGTGGAGTTGGCGATCTCCTCCTGGCTCGCCTCCGCCAAGGAAAGCTCAAACTGGCGCTTGGTGGATAGGCTCTGCTTCAGGCGCTCATAAAGCTTTTCCAGGCTGGGGTAGCGGTCCCCCAGGAAGAGGGACAGCCGGGTCAGGACCTTCTCCTTCTCCTCGTCCTCCTCGGGCTTCTTCACCACCTGGATGCCGAGCCCTTTGAGCCACTCCTCCACCGAGGTGAGGCGTTTGGCCTTCGGCGTCTCCTGGGGCTTCGGGGGTTCTTGAGGTTTGGGCGGCTCTTGCGGCTTGGCAGGGGCTTGCGGCTCGCGCAAAAGCCGCCACATCTCCCCCGCCAGGGCGAAGAACCGGGCCCGCACGGGGTCTACCTCTTCCTCCAAACCGGGCGGGGTGAGCCCGGAACGCAAGGCCTGTAGGAGCCAAGCCTCCAAGGCTTCCCGCAGGGCCTCCCGGGCGGCCTCGAGGTGGGAAGCCTCCACCTTCAGCCCAAGCTCCGGGAGCTCCGCCAAAAAGCGCCCCGGGCCCAAGAGGTCGTACCGGGCCTGGGCCATGGTCCTTTCCAGAAAGCGGGTGAGAACGCCCACGGGCCTTAGCATAAAGGAAGGCCCCTCTTCCGGGGCCAAAGGTGGTGCCGGGGACGGGACTCGAACCCGTACGGGGGTAACCCCCCAGCGGATTTTAAGTCCGCAGCGTCTACCGTTCCGCCACCCCGGCGGGCGAAGTCCATCCTACTCAAAAAGGGGCGTCCCCGCCAAGCCGCAGGGTGAGGTGGGCGCCAAGCACCGCCTCCCCCGAGATGCGGTGGGGCACGCCTAAGGCTTCCCCTAGGGCCTTGGCCAAGAGGCCAGGGCCGTTTTCCAGCACCTCTGTGCGGGCCGGGGCCAGGTCCACCGGGTGGCGAAGCACCCTCAAGCCCAAGGCGTGGAGGCTTTCCTGTGCCCTTTCCGCTAAGGCCTCTTGCCCCGGGCCGTAGACCAAGGCCACCAGCTTGCCGCTCAAGGAAGCTTCCGCCTCCTGGGCCTCCCCCGCAAAGTAGAGGGCGAGAAGCTGCCGCATGGCCCCCTCGTCCACCTCCCACCCACCCCCGAAGCGCCCGGGAAGGAGGAGGCTAACGAGTTCGGGCCGCTTCATGGCGAAGCCCAGGATGGCCCCCCGCTCCCCTCGGGAAAGGTCCGTCTGCACATAAGGCTCCACCGCCGCCACCACCCGGGGCAAGCGGAGGAGGCCCTTTGGGGAGAGGAGCTCCTCCTTTAGGGCGTGGAAGAAGGCCTGCTGCCGTTGCACCCGGCCGATGTCGCCTAGGGCGTCCTTGCGGAAGCGCAGGTACCCTTCCACCTGCACCCCGTTAAGCACCTGGCAGCCGGGCTCCAGGTCAATGGAAAGCCCAGCGGCGGTGTCCCGGTAGCGCATGGGCTTTTCCACGCACACCCGCACCCCCCCTAGGGCATCCACGCCCCGGCGCAGCGCCTCGGTGCTCACCACCAGGTAGCGCTCAGGCCGCACCCCGGTGAGGTGTGCCACCGCCTCCTTCATGAGCTCCGGCCCCCCCAAGGGGCTATAGGCGTTGATCTTGTGCCAGCCGTAGCCGGGCACGTTCACCCAAGTGTCCCGGGGAATGGAAAGGACCACCACCCGGTGGGCCAAGGGGTCCAGCCGCACCAGGAGGACCGTGTCCGCCAGGCCCCGGAAGCGCTCGGGCGCGCGCCTGTGGTAGCCGGAATACTCGGGGCTAGAGCCGTAGACGAGGAGGGTGAGGGGCTCCTCTAGACCCGCCGGGGAGGGCAAAGCCCCCTGGCGCGCCACTGGGCCCAAAAGGGGGTAAACCCAGTAGAAAAGCGCCGCAAGAAGCCCCAAGAGAAGGACGAGTAGGAAGCGCCGCACAAAGGCCTAGTGTACACCCCGCCCGGTGAGGCGGATTAAGGGAAGCAGTGGGTGAGGTCCGCCATCACCCGGTCCGCCCGCACCAGGCCGAAGCCGTACTCATCATCTCGGCCCGAGGGTCCAAGGTCTTCAGCGGTGGCGGTGAGGCACTGGTAAACCTGGTCCGGGGTGGGCCACACCTTGCGTTCGCTGGCGTACTTGCTCATGTAAAGCGCCACCACCCCGGCCACAATCGGGCTGGCGAAGGAGGTGCCGCTTCCAAAGCCGTAGCCATTGTTGGGAAGTAGAACCGTTACCCTCTCCCCTGGCGCCACCAGGTCCAGCTCGGGACCGTAGTTGGAAAAGTAAGATTTACTCTTGTCGTTGCTTACCGAGCCAACAGCGATGACGGAGGGTGAGGAAGCGGGATAAAGCACACCGTCAATGCCGTCGTTCCCCGCCGCCGCCACCAGGACCACACCCTGGGCCCTAGCAGCGCTTAGGGACTGCTCCAGCACGGGGTCACTACCAGGAGCGCCCAACGAGAGGTTGATCACCTTGGCACCCAGCTGAACCGCTAAGTCCACGGCCTCCCTCACATAGGCGGTGCTCATGAGCCCGTCGCTGGACCTCGCCACCTTCAGGGGCAGGAGCTTCCCCCGCCAGGTAACCCCAGCCATGCCCAGGGCATTGTTGGTCTCCGCCCCGATCACCGAGGCCACCGCTAGGCCATGCCCCCGGTCTTGGGATGCTATGTCGTCCGTGGGATCTTGGTCGTTGTCAGCCACATCCAGGCAACCTTGAGGACGATACCACCTGCTACCCATGTCTTTGTGAGGGAGATACCCGGTATCCACCACAGCCAAAATCAGGTCGGGGTCCCCCGTGCTATTTGCCCAAGCGGCCTCGAGGCCCACAAGCCCGCTAAGCTGGGGCTTCTGGTAAGGGGCGTACAAGGGGTCGTTGGGAGGAAGCGCCAAGGGCTCGTAAATGTAGTTCGGCTGCACCCACCGGGCCCCCGCCCGCAGGAGGGCCTCCGCCTTAGCCCGTTCCCATCCTGGAGGCACCCGCACATGTAGAAAGCCCCCTTGGAATACCTTCAAGGGGACCACGCCTTCCACCCGGTTGGCTAAACCCTGGGGCGTAAAGCCCTCGGCAAAGACCAAAAGCTCCCCGGGCACGTGAGGTGCGGAGAAGTCGCCCAAACCCCGCGGCACCTGGAACCCCGCCCCCACTCCCTGGGCCTGGAGGGACTGGCCGGTGGCCTGCGGCGTACAGGTGGCTTGGGAAGGAGGAGAGGAAGATGGCGGAGGGTTCTGCACGCAGGCCGATAAGAAGAACGCACCCAAAACCAGTCCCCAAAACCCTCGCTTCATAGGCCCCACTATACCGCCCGCCCATCCGGAACGCCTTAAGCCTCCCCTAAGGTTTCCACCACCCGCGCCGCCAACTTCTCCAGGAAGCCAAAGAACATGGGCCCGTAGTGGGCGAGCTCGTCCCCGTCCGTGGCCGCAACGGGGAAGTCCCACCCCCGCTCCCGCGCCAGGGCCCGGGCCTTCTCTAGGGGGTTCCTACCCCACGGCTTGGGCTCGTAGAGGAAGAGGTCAGGCTTGCGCCGGGCCACCTCCTCCAGGTCGGGGGCGAAGTAGGCCTGGGGAACGTCCAGGAAGATGGGCTCCAGGCCCAGGTGCAAAAGGGCTTGGGCGATGTAGCTTCCCCGCCCCACGGTGATGGGCCCGCCCAGGTCCATCTCAAAGTAAACCCTTAGGCGAAACCGCCCCTTGAGGGCGGCGTAGCGGACCGAAAGCTCGTGGGCCAAGGCCACCGCCTTTTCCTCCAGGTCCAAGAGGTGGCCCAAGGTGGAAAGGTTCTCCAGGATGCCGTAAGGGCTTGTGGGCAGAGGCACGGCGTAGACGGGAAAGCCCGCTTCCTTAAGCTTGACTGCCTGCTCCCGCTGCACCCCGGTGGAGAGGAGGACCAGGTCGGGCTCTAGGCTCCTCAGAAGCTCCAGCCGGGTCTTGGTGTAGGAGGCCACCACGGGCAGGGAAAGGACCTGGGCCGGGCGGTGGCAGAAGGCGCTCCGGCCCACGAGCCTCTCCCCCACCCCCAGGGCGAAGAGGGCGTCCGTGAGGTTGGGGGCCAGGCTCACGATGCGCGCAAAGCGGTCGGGTAGCTCCAGTGGCCCTAAGAGCTCGTGGAAAAGCCTCATCGCCTAAGGTCCAAGGAGCGGGCGTGGCCCTCGAGGCCCTCCGCCCGAGCGAGCACCGCCCCCTTGGCGGAAAGCTCCCTCACCGCCTTCTCCCCTAGCCCTATCACGGGGATCACCTTGAGGAAGTCCCGCACGCTAAGCCCCCCCTGGAAGCGTGCGGTGCCGGAGGTGGGCATCACGTGGCTCGGCCCGGCGATGTAGTCCCCCAGGGCCTCGGGGCTTCCCTCCCCCAGGAAGACCCCGCCGGCGTTTTGCACCTTGCCGAGCCAAGGAAGGGGGTCGGCCAGGGCCAGGCAGAGGTGCTCGGGGGCGTAAAGGTTGGCGAGCTCAAAAGCCTCCTCCAGGTCCCGGGTGAGGACGAGCCCCCCCCGCTCCAGGGCCCTTCGGGCGGTCTCCGCCCGGGGAAGGTCGGAAAGTTGCCGGTAAAGCTCCGCCTCCACCCGCTCCAAAAGGGCCTGCTCCGGGGAAAGAAGCCAGGGCTCGGAATCGGGGCCATGCTCCGCCTGGGCCAGGAGGTCGGCGGCGAGGAGCCGGGGAGAGGCGGAGCCGTCCGCCACGATCATGGTCTCCGTGGGGCCGGCGAGGCCATCCAGGCCCACCACCCCGTAGACCAGGCGCTTGGCCGCCACCACGTAGGCGTTCCCCGGCCCCACGATCTTGTCCACCCGGGGTATGCGCCCCGTGCCGTAGGCCAAGGCGCCGATGGCCTGGGCCCCGCCCATGGCGAAAAGCCGGTCCGCCCCCGCCACCCAGGCGGCGGCCAGCACCCCGGGATGGACCTTGGGGGGGCTCGCCACGATCACCTCCGCCACCCCCGCCACCTTGGCGGGCACCACGGCCATGAGGAGGCTGGAAAGAAGCGGGGCGCTCCCCCCGGGAACGTAGACCCCCACCCGGGAAAGGGGCCGCACCAGCTGGCCCAAAACCCCCGCCTCCTCCGCCCGCAAAAACCCTCCCCGGGCCTCCTCGCGGTAGAAGGCCTCTATGCGCTCCCTTGGCGGGTCTCCAAGGCGTCCCTTAAGCTCGGCGTCCAGGTCGTCGTAAGCCTCGCGCCAGGCCTTCTTGGGGGATCTCCTCCACGGGGTGGCCGTCCAGGTCCAGGCTCAAGCGGTCCAAGGCGGCGTCCCCCTCCTCCCGGACCGCTCGGAGGATGCCCCGGACGATCTCCTCCACCGTGGGGTCAAAGGAAAGCCCCCGGCAGGCGAAGCGCTCCCGTACCTCCTCGGCGCGGTAGATCATGGCTCCACTATACCCAGCGGCGGCGCCTTTTCGCCTCCTCCACCCCCTCCAGCACCGCCTCAAACACGTGGTCCCCCACCTGCTGGGCCAGGCGCACGGGTAGCCCCTCTTCCAGCTGCACCAGGCTTAGGCCCGGGCGCAGGCGGAAGTGCTGGCGAAGCCGCCCTTCCGCCTCGAGGTCCGAAAGCCGCTCCACGTAGACCCGCCCCCCTGGCATGGGAAAGCGGGCCACCTCCCCCGGCACCAGGAACAGCCGGGGAAGGTAGAGGACCAGGGAAAGGGGGTCGTGGTAGGGGACCAGGTAGGGCAGAGCCACGCTTTCCTTGCCCTGGCTCACCAGGACCACCCCTTCCTCCTCCAGGCGCTCCACGGTGAAGACCCTGGCCTCCCGCCCCTCCACTCGCTCGGCGAAGTAGCGGGAAAAGCCCTCGGGGTCGGTTTCCGTCTGCCAGCGAAGGCGGGTTTTGGGTAGGGGAAGGGTTAGCTCGGCGGTCAAAACAGCCCGCACCCCTTCCTCCCCCGGGCGCACCTCCAGCCGCCCTTCCCCCGCGGGCTCCCCGGCGAAGAAGTAGCGGTAGCGAAAGAGGGCTGGGCGCTCGGTCATGACCTTAGCGTACCTTGATGGTGAGGGGTGGGCCCGGGACCTCCAGAAGGTAGTCCACGGGGTCGCGTCCCGGCACCCGGATGCGCAGGCGGTAGACGCCTTTTTGGTCAAACTCCACCCGCCCCGGGGCCACCAACAGGAGCTGCCCCGGGGCGAGGCGGGAACCAGGGGGGGCCTCCAGGAGGAAGACCTCCGCCTTTTCCGTGGCGGGTTCCGTGCGAAACTCCATCACGTAAGCCCTTTCCGCCCCCCCACGGGGACGGAAGAGGAGAACCCCCGCCAACGCCACCAGCAGAAGCAGGGCAAGGAGCAAAAACCCTCGCCGGGAAGAGGGCTTTGGCGGCTCCACCACGGGGAAGGGGGGCTCTTCCCGCTCCTCTATGCGGATCACCTTGGGGCGGCTCGCCGGGGGCTCTTGCCCGCTTTCCGCTCCGTTCGCCTTTGGCACCGCCTCTTCCCCGGCCTTCTCCCCTTCCGGCTCCACGGGGAGGCGCTTGCGCCCCTGGGGGTCGGGCTCGTGCGGCGGCTCTGGGGACGGGGAGGGCCCAGGCTCCTGGAGAAGGGCGCCCAACCCCACCTCCTTCCGCCTTAGCCGCTCCAGGGTTTCCCGCAAGGGAAACTCGGCATAGCGCTCCCCCAAAAGCGCCTGGGCCAGGGCCACCAAAGCCTCTTCCGGCGCTCCCGCCAACGCCTCCATCCCCGCTCCGCCGAGCCAGATGCGCTTGCCCTTGACCAAGAAGAGCTCCGGGGGCGGGGCCAGGGAAACCCCTTTTTCCTCCAGGGCGAGGAGAAGCCGCGCCACCTCCTTGAGCCAGTGGGCGGCCCGCTCCGGGTCCGCCACCCCCAGGTACTGGGAAAGGGGCACCGCCCCCAGGGGCCACTCCAAGACCCACACCTCCGGAAGGACCTCTAGAACCGGCAAAAGCCCCTCCCCCACCACGGGGTTTCCCTTGGCTCCTTGGATGACCATCACCGGCATGCCGGTGCGGGTGTCCTGTCCCTCGTAAACGGTAAGGGCACCAATACGGGCGAGAATACGCCTCAGCCAATACGCGCCCAAAACCTCCATCCCCCCAAGTATACGCACCCTCCCGTGAGGAGGCTTATAATCTGCCAAAGAAGGACGGGCCTTTGGCCGGAAAGGAGCGGGGATGGAGTTCAAGATCACGCTGACCACGGAGGAGATCGTTCGGGGCTTGAAGCACTACCGCCGCATCGCCAAGCAGGACGTCCTCCGGGCGCCGGAAACGCCCAACCCGGAGGTCTTCCGCCGCCACGCCGAGGCGCGCCGCGAGGTTTACGCCAAGCTGGCGGAGGTGGCGGAGGCCGAGGGGCCGGAGGCGGTGGTCCAGTACGCCCTGGAGCTCTACAAGTCCCTGCCCTTCGTCACCGGCACCCCGGAGGACGCCTATCCCGAGATCAAGGGCCAGGAGAACGCCCTGGAAAACTTCTTCCTCATGATCGGCCTGGACCCCAAGATCCGGCGCGAGGCGCGCAAGGCCCGTAAGTCCCTGCAATGACCCTGGAACTCCTCCGGGCCCAAGCCCAGGCCTGCACCGCCTGCCGGCTGGCGGAGGGCCGCACCCAGGTGGTCTTCGGCGAGGGCAACCCCGACGCCCAGCTCATGATCGTGGGGGAAGGCCCCGGGGAAGAGGAGGACAGGACGGGCCGTCCCTTCGTGGGCAAGGCGGGGCAGCTTCTAAACCGCATCCTCGAGGCCGCCGGCATCCGCCGGGAGGAGATCTACATCACCAACATCGTCAAGTGCCGCCCCCCGGGCAACCGCGCCCCCCTGCCGGACGAGGCCAAGATCTGCACGGACAAGTGGCTCTTAAAGCAGATTGAGCTCATCGCCCCCCAGATCATCGTCCCCTTGGGGGCGGTGGCGGCGGAGTTCTTCTTGGGGGAAAAGGTTTCCATCACCAAGGTGCGGGGCCAGTGGTACGCGTGGCACGGCATCAAGGTCTTCCCCATGTTCCACCCCGCCTACCTCCTCAGGAACCCAAGCCGCGCCCCGGGGAGCCCCAAGCACCTCACCTGGCTGGACATCCAGGAGGTGAAGCGGGCCCTGGACGCCCTCCCCCCCAAGGAGCGCCGGCAGATCAAGGCGGTGAGCCAGGAGCCCCTGCTATAGAATGTTCCCCGCCTCCGAGCCCGGCGAGACCCCCTGGGCCTTCCGGGCCGGGCCTTAGGGCCCCGGGGTGGTGGGGGCAACCCCGCCGCCTGCCGCGGTGGCAAAGGAGGTGGTACATGGCCTTTTTGCTATGGCTCCTTTTTGGTTTGGCGGGCGCCTTGGCCCAGAGCGTGCGGGTGGTGGCGGCAAGCGATCTCACCTACGCCCTGCCTGAGATCGCCCGGGTCTTTGAAGCCCAACACCCCGGCACCAAGGTTCTCCTCTCCTTTGGCTCTTCGGGCAAGCTGTACACCCAGCTCACCCCAGGGCCTCGAGGCGGACCTCTTCTTCTCCGCGGAAAGCCTTTACCCCAAGCTCCTGGAGGAAAGGGGCCTGGCGGAGCCCGGCACCCGCCGCATATACGCCCTGGGCCGTCTCGCCCTCTGGCTAGACCGGAAACTCGGCCTAGACCCCAAGCCCGAGGCCTTGAAAGACCCAAGGGTGACCCAGCTCGCCCTGGCCAACCCCGTCCATGCACCCTATGGCCGGGCGGCCCTCACCCTTTTGGAACGCTACGGCCTCCTGCGGCGAAAGGATCTCACCCTACCCGGAACCGACAAGCCCTTCCGAGCCCTTTCCTGGGCGGAGATCCCTTGGGAACGCCTCACCCAGGGGGTGGAGGCCTACTGGGACACCGCTCCCCTCGCCCGGGGTAAGCCCCGCTTCCAGTTCGTCTACGGGGAAAACATCGCCCACGCCGCCCAGCTCGCCACCTCCGCCACCGGGGCGGGGATTTTGGCCCTCCCCCTGGTGCTCCACGAAAGCCTCGCCCAAAGCGGGGTCTACTGGGTGGCCCCCTGGGGGAGCCACCTGGCCCTGGAGCAAAGCTACGTGGTCCTCAAGGGGCGGGCCAGGCCCGAGGTCCTGGCCTTCCACCGCTTCGTGGCAAGCCCGGAGGGAAGGGCCATCCTGAAGCGGTACGGCTTCCTGCTTCCCGGAGAGTAATGCCCGAGCCCGAGTTCTTCCTAGCCCTTCGCCTTTCCCTCCTGGTGGCCTCCTTGAGCGCGGTGCTTCTGCTCCTTTTGGGAACCCCTCTTGCCTGGGCCCTCGCCTTCCGGGACTTCCCGGGAAAGGCGCTTCTGGAGGCGGTCTTCCTCCTTCCCCTCGTCCTTCCCCCCACGGTCCTCGGCTTTTACCTCCTCCTCTTCCTGGGCCCCGAGGGGCCTTGGACCAAGCTCATTGGGGTCTCCTGGGCCTTCCGCCTGGAAGGGCTTCTTTTCGCCAGCGTCCTCTTCAGCCTGCCCTTCGCCCTCACCGCCTACCGGGAAGCCTTCTTAAGCCTGGACCGGGACCTCCTGGAGGTGGCCCGCACCCTGGGGGTGCCCCGGCGCAAGGCCTACGCCCGGGTGGTCTTTCCCCTGGTCTGGCCCGGCCTCCTATCCGGCACCCTCTTGGCCTTCGCCCACACCCTGGGGGAGTTCGGGGTGGTGCTCATGGTGGGGGGTTCCATCCCCGGGAAAACCCAGATGGTGAGCATCTACCTCTACGACCTGGTCCAGGCCCTGCGCTTCGCCGAGGCGGCCAAGGCCTCCTCCTTCCTCCTCCTCCTTAGCCTCCTCATCCTGGTTTCGGTACGCCTTTTGGAAGGGAGGTGGCGGGCGTGGAGGTCCACTACCGGGTGAGGCGACCCATCCGCCTCGAGGCCCGCTTCCGGGTTCAAGGCTTCACCCTGCTCCTCGGGGAAAGCGGCGTCGGCAAGACCACCCTCCTTAAGGCCCTGGCGGGCCTCCTCCCCGCGGAGGGCACGCCCTACGGGGGCCTTCCCCCGGAAAAGCGGCCCATCGGCTACCTGCCCCAGGACCTGGCCCTCTTCCCCCACATGACCGCCTGGGAAAACGTGGCCTTTCCCCTTCACGGGAAGGACGCCAAGGCCAAGGCCCTGGCCCTCCTGGAGCGGGTGGGGCTTCTGGACCACGCCCACAAGCGCCCTAGGGCCCTATCCGGGGGGCAGAAGCAGCGGGTGGCCCTGGCCCGGGCCCTGGCCCGAAGCCCGGAAGTCCTCCTCTTGGACGAGCCCACCAGCGCCCTGGACCCCCTCACCAAGGACCAGGTGCTGGCGGAACTCATCGCCCTCATCCGCCAAGAGGGCCTCCCCGCCCTGGCGGTGAGCCACGACCCGGCCTTGGCGGGGATGGCGGACTGGCTGGTGGTGCTGGGGCGGGGGCGGGTGCTCCAGGAAGGCCCCCCGGATGAGGTGATGGCCGCCCCCGGAAGCGTGGAGGTGGCGCGGCTTCTCGGCTACCAAAACCTCTTCCCCGCCCGGGTGGTGGAAGGGGGGGTGGT
This sequence comes from Thermus sp. 2.9, assembly GCF_000794385.1. Classification (GTDB taxonomy): domain Bacteria; phylum Deinococcota; class Deinococci; order Deinococcales; family Thermaceae; genus Thermus; species Thermus thalpophilus. The sequence continues at coordinate 84,282 of NZ_JTJB01000034.1, read as the reverse complement.
GGTGGAGGGGGTCTTCCTGCGGCTTCCCCTCCCCCCCTGGGCCAGGCCGGGAAGGAGGGCTTGGCTTGGGGTGCGGGCGGAGGAAGTGATCGTGGTGCGGGAGGACCGCCCCCTCCCGCGGAAAACGTGCTGGAGGGCGTCCTAGAAAGCCTGCACCCCCAGGGCCTGACCTACCGGGGGCGCTTCCTCGGGCCCATTCCCCTGGTACTCCTCCTGCCCCGGCACGTGCAGGAAAGGCTCCGCCTGAAGCCGGGCCAAGCCATCCGGGTGGCCTTGAAGCCCCGCTACCTGCACCTGATGCCGGGCGAGGCGGAGGAGGTCCGGGAGGGCTAAGCCGAACTTGTTGAGAAGCCCCTTGAGGTAGAAGCGGGCCCGGTGCCGGGGCGCCCCCAAGGCCTGGGCCAAGGCCCCCACCTCGGGGGGCACCCCTTGGCCCAAGGCCCAAAGGGCCGCCCTTTCCCCCGGCAAAAGCCCAAGGCCCACTCGCCCCCTAAGCCCCTCGGCCAGGGTCTCGGGCCGATCCTGCCGGGTGAGGAAGGCATAGCGCTTCGGGTCGTAGGCCCGAAGGCCGAAGGGCGTGGGCCAGAGGAGAACCTCCCCCTGGGCCACGTGGTCCAAGTCCGCCAAGGCCAATCCTTCTCCCTCCTTCCAAGCAACCCGCCAACCGGCTTTGCGAAGCGCCTCCGCCACCAAGGCGTAAAGCGCCAGGTTTTGCGTGAACACCACCGCTTGCATGCACCCTCCTTTCCACCCGAGGTCCGAAACGCCCTTTGCCGGACTAGACCTGGGGGAAAGGAGGGGCCCGCGGGCTCTGGACCTGGGGAAGGGGGGCGGGGTGGCCTGGGGCCGCCACAGGACGCACCCGGCCCAGCGCCAGGGGCTGGGGCGAGGCAGGGGCCTCCACCACCGGGCCGCCCGGGGCCACCTGAAGGCCGCACAGGGGGGAGTGCTCCACCTCCACCTTTTCCCCGGGGCTTTGGCAGAGGTCAAGGCGAAGCCCCGGGTTTTGCACCTGCATGAGGTAAAGCTGCAGGGCCACCCCGGTGGAGGCGGTGAGGGCAAGGAGGACGTAGAGGAAGACGAGAACTCCCCTCCCCTTCCCGGTCATGAGAAGAGGATAGCACCCAAGGCCCCTACGCCGTAAAGTGGAAGGGTATGGCCGTCCGGGGCACCAAGGACCTTTTCGGCAAGGAGCTTAGGCTCCACCAACACATCGTCGCCACCGCCCGGCGGGTCCTCGAGGCGGCGGGGGCCTTAGAGCTCATCACCCCCGTCCTGGAGGAAACCCAGGTTTTTGAAAAGGGGGTGGGGGCCGCCACGGACATCGTGCGCAAGGAGATGTTCACCTTCCAGGACCGGGGAGGGCGCTCCCTCACCCTGCGCCCCGAGGGCACCGCCGCCATGGTGCGGGCCTATCTGGAGCACGGGATGAAGGTCTGGCCCCAACCCGTGCGGCTTTGGATGGCGGGCCCCATGTTCCGGGCGGAAAGGCCCCAGAAGGGGCGCTACCGCCAGTTCCACCAGGTGAACTACGAGGCGCTGGGCTCGGAAAGCCCCATCTTGGACGCCGAGGCCATCGTGCTCCTCTACGAAAGCCTCAAGGAGTTGGGCCTAAGGCGCCTCTCCGTGAAGCTTTCCTCCGTGGGGGACCCGGAGGACCGGGCCCGCTACAACGCTTACCTGCGGGAGGTTCTGGCCCCCCACCGGGAGGCCCTCTCCGAGGACTCCAAGGAGCGCCTGGAACTCAACCCCATGCGCATCCTGGACTCCAAGAGCGAAAAGGACCAGGCCCTTTTGCGGGAGCTCCAGGTGAAGCCCATGCTGGACTTCCTGGGGGAAGCCGCCAGGGCCCACCTCCAAGCGGTGGAGCGCCACCTAAGCCGGCTTGGCGTGCCCTACGAGCTGGAGCCCGCCCTGGTGCGGGGCCTGGACTACTACGTGCGCACCGCCTTTGAGGTGCACCACGCGGAGATCGGGGCCCAGTCCGCCCTGGGGGGCGGGGGCCGGTACGACGGCCTTTCCGAGCTGCTGGGGGGGCCGAAGGTGCCGGGGGTGGGCTTCGCCTTCGGCGTGGAGCGGGTGGCCTTGGCCCTCGAGGCCGAGGGCTATGGCCTTCCCGAGGAAAGGGGCCCTGAACTCTACCTCATCCCCCTCACGGAGGAGGCGGTGGCGGAAGCCTTCTACCTGGCGGAGCGCCTGAGGCCCAGGCTTAAGGTGGAGTACGCCCTAACCCCCAAAAAGCCGGGCAAGGGCGTGGAGGAGGCCTTGAAGCGGGGCGCCCTCTTTGCGGGCTTCCTGGGCGAGGACGAGCTAAGGGCGGAAGAGGTGACCCTGAAGCGCCTCGCCACCGGGGAGCAGGTGCGGCTTCTCCAGGCGGAAGCCCTGGGCTTCCTCCTCGCCGCCTTGGCATGAGAACTTGGTAAGCTTGGGGGGATTATGCGCCGCACCCACTACGCCGGAAGCCTTAGGGAAGAGCACGCGGGGCAGGAGGTGGTCCTGGAGGGCTGGGTGAACCGCCGCCGGGACCTGGGGGGCCTCATCTTTTTGGACCTCCGGGACCGGGAGGGCCTGGTTCAGCTGGTGGCCCACCCGGATAGCCCCGCCTACGCCACCGCCGAACGGGTGCGCTCGGAGTGGGTGGTGCGGGCCAAGGGCCGGGTGCGCCTCCGCCCGGAGCCCAACCCCCGCCTGCCCACGGGCAAGGTGGAGGTGGAGCTGGAAGGCCTCGAGGTCTTAGCGGAGGCCAAAACCCCGCCCTTCCCCGTGGACGCCGGCTGGCGGGGGGAGGAGGAAAGGGAAGCCTCCGAGGAGCTCCGCCTCAAGTACCGCTACTTAGACCTAAGGCGCAAGCGGATGCAGGAGAACCTGCGCCTGCGCCACCGGATCATCAAGGCCATCTGGGACTTCCTGGACCGAGAAGGCTTCATCCAGGTGGAAACCCCCTTCCTCACCAAGAGCACCCCGGAAGGGGCCCGGGACTTCCTCGTCCCCTACCGCCAGAAGCCCGGCCTCTTCTACGCCCTGCCCCAGTCCCCCCAGCTCTTCAAGCAGATGCTCATGGTGGCGGGGTTTGACCGCTACTTCCAGATCGCCCGCTGCTTCCGCGACGAGGACCTCCGGGCGGACCGCCAACCCGACTTCACCCAGCTGGACCTGGAGATGAGCTTCGTGGAAGTGGAGGACGTCCTCGCCCTAAACGAGCGCCTAATGGCCCACGTCTTCCGCGAGGCCTTGGGCGTGGAGCTCCCCCTCCCCTTCCCCCGCCTCACCTACCAGGAGGCCATGGAGCGCTACGGCTCGGACAAGCCCGACCTGCGCTTTGGCCTGGAGCTTAAGGAGGTGGGGCCCATGCTCCGGGAAAGCGCCTTCCAGGTCTTCCAGCAGGCGGAAAGCGTGAAGGCCCTCGCCGTTCCCAAGGCCCTTTCCCGAAAGGAGATCGCCGAGCTGGAGGAGCTGGCCAAGCGTCACGGGGCGGGGGGTCTCGCCTTCGCCCGGGTGGAGGAGGGAGGCTTCTCTGGGGGCGTGGCCAAGTTCCTGGAGCCCGTGCGGGAAGCCCTGCTCCAGGCCACGGGGGCCAAGCCGGGGGAAACCCTCCTCCTGGTGGCGGCAAGCCGCAAGGTGGCGGCGGAGGCCCTGGGCCAGGTGCGCTTGGCCCTGGCCGAGCTTTTGCCCTTGCCCCGGGAGGGCTTCCGCTTCCTTTGGGTGGTGGACTTCCCCCTCCTGGAATGGGACGAGGAACGGGGCGGCTGGACCTACATGCACCACCCCTTCACCAGCCCCCACCCCGAGGACCTGCCCCTTTTGGACACGGAGCCGGGCCGGGTGAGGGCCCTGGCCTACGACCTGGTCCTGAACGGGGTGGAGGTGGGGGGCGGGTCCATCCGCATCCACGACCCCGCCCTGCAGGCCAAGATGTTCGCCCTCCTGGGCATCGGCGAGGAGGAGCAGAAGGAGAAGTTCGGGTTTTTCCTCGAGGCCCTCACCTACGGGGCCCCGCCCCACGGCGGCATCGCCTGGGGCCTGGACCGCCTCCTAGCCCTCATGACGGGAAGCCCCTCCATCCGCGAGGTCATCGCCTTCCCCAAGAACAAGGAGGGCAAAGACCCCTTGACCGGGGCCCCGAGCCCCGTGCCCGAGGAGCAGCTCCGCGAGCTCGGCCTCATGGTGATCCGCCATGACTAGGATCCCTTACGTTCTCGTGGACGCCTTCGCCCCCGCCCCGGGGGCGGGCAACCGGGTAGCCATCGTCCTGGACGCCCGGGGCATGGGCCCGGAGGAGATGCGAAGGGTGGCGAGCCGGTTCGCCGAGGCGGAAACCGCCTTCCTCACGGAAGCCCAGGGCCACGTCTTCGCCGTGCGCTTCTTCACCCCGGGGGGCGAGGTGGAGTTTTCCGGCCACGCGGCGGTGGCCTTAGGCCTGGCCCTGGTGCGCTTGGGCCTCGCCCCAGAGGGGACCGAGCGCCTCATCCTCCACACCCCCGCCGAGGCGCTCCCGGTGGAGATCGTCTACGAGGCGGGGGAGCCCAAGAAGGCCTGGGTGCGGGGGCCAAGCCCCCGCTTCCGCGACCTGCCCCCCTTCCAGGCCCTCAAGGAGGTCCTGGAGGCCTTGGGCTCCGACGAGCGTTACCTGCACCGGGGCCTGCCCTACGGGGTGGCCTACACCGGGCTATGGAGCCTCTTTGTGCCCCTGGTGGCCCCGGGGGTGGTGGACGCCTTGGAGCCGGACATGGCCCTTTTGGCCGAGGTTTCCCGCCGCCTAGAGGTGGCCACGGTCCACGCCTACGCCCCCATGGGGCCGCGGAGCTTTTACGCCCGGGACTTCGCCCCCCTTTTGGGCATCCCCGAGGACCCGGTGACGGGCTCGGCCAACGCCGCCTTGGGGGCGCTTCTGGCCCGGGCCGGGGTGGTGCCCAAGCGGGAAGGGAGGGTCTACCTTTCCATTTACCAAGGCCACCGCCTGGGGAACCCGGGGGTGGTGGAGGTGGAGGTGGCGTATAGCCCCACGGGCGTGCCCCTTGCGGTGCGCATCGGGGGGGAAGCGGCCATTGTGGCCTCGGGCGAGCTGTAGATGGTACGCCTTTGCTTCGTGGACGTGGACGGCACCCTGGTGGGGAAGGAGGGGGTGCCCGGGTGCGTCTGGCCGGCGGTGGAAGCGGCCAAGGCCAGGGGCGTGCGCCTCGCCCTCCTCACGGGGCGGCCGGGGCGGGGGGAGGCGCTTCGCCTGGCCAGGCGGCTTGACCCCGAAGGCCTTCACGTTTTTGAGTCGGGGGCGGTGGTCCTCTCCCTCACCCAAGACCCCCACGAGCCCGGGGCGCGGCCCTTTTTCGTGGCACCCCTGCCCGAGGAGGCGGCCAAGGAGGTGGTGCGCCTCGCCCGGAGGCTTTCCCTGCCCTTGGAGGGCTACACCGCCGACGGGGGTTTCTTTGTGGAAGGGGATAGTCCCCTCCTGGAGGCCCACCAAAGGCTCTTGGGCCTCGAGGCGGAAGGGGCCGACCTCCTGAGGCTACAAAGCCCCTTGGTGCGCCTGCAAGTGCTGGCGGACCCCAAAGCCCCCCTGGGCGCCCTTTTGGACGCCCTACCCCAGGAGCTTTCCGCCCACGTGGCCGAAAGCCCCAAAATGCCCGGGGTGCGCTTCGTCTCCCTCACCCAGAAAGGGGTGGGCAAGCTCTTTGGGGCCCGGCTGGTGGCGGAGGCCCACGGGCTAGACTTGAGGCAGTGCGCCATGGTGGGGGACGGAGAGAACGACCTGGAAGTGATCCAAAGCGTGGGCCTCGGCATCGCCATGGGCAACGCCCCCTTAAGCGTGAAGCGGGCGGCCAAAAAGGTGGTGGCCCCGGTGGAGGCCTGCGGGCTAGCGGAAGCCCTGGCCGCCCTCGGGTAAACTCCAGGGCGTATGCGGGTCTTCGTTGACGAGATCGCCAAGCATAGCGGCCAGGAGGTGGAGCTAAGGGGTTGGCTCTACCAGAAGCGCTCCAAGGGCAAGATCCACTTCCTGGTCCTTCGGGACGGCACCGGTTTCCTCCAGGCCACGGTGGTCAAAGGGGAGGTGCCGGAGGAGGTCTTCGCCCAGGCGGACCGCCTGCCCCAGGAAACCGCCCTGAAGGTCTACGGCCTGGTGCGGGAAGACCCCAGGGCCCCGGGGGGATATGAGCTCGCGGTGAGGGACTTGGAGGTGGTGAGCCTTCCCCAAGGGGAGTACCCCATCGGCCCCAAGGAGCACGGCATTGACTTCCTCATGGACCACCGCCACCTCTGGCTCCGCCACCGCCGCCCCTTCGCCGTGATGCGCATCCGGGACGAGCTGGAGCGGGCCATTCACGACTTTTTTGCCGAACGGGGTTTCTTGCGCTTTGATGCCCCCATCCTCACCCCAAGCGCCGTGGAGGGCACCACGGAGCTCTTTGAGGTGGAGCTTTTCGACGGGGAAAAGGCCTACCTCTCCCAGTCCGGCCAGCTCTACGCCGAAGCCGGGGCCCTGGCCTACGCCAAGGTCTACACCTTCGGTCCCACCTTTCGCGCCGAGCGCTCCAAGACGAGGCGCCACCTCTTGGAGTTCTGGATGGTGGAACCCGAGGTGGCCTTCATGACCCACGAGGAGAACATGGCCCTCCAGGAGGAGCTGGTGAGCCACCTGGTGGCCCGGGTGCTGGACCGGCGCGCCCGGGAGCTGGAGATGCTCGGTCGCAACCCCAAGGCCCTCGAGCCCGCCGCCCAAGGAAACTACCCCCGCCTCACCTATAAGGAGGCGGTGGCCCTGGTGAACCGCTTGCACCAGGAGGACCCGGAGGTGCCCCCCCTCCCCTACGGCGAGGACCTCGGCGCCCCCCACGAGGCCGCCCTAAGCCGCCAGTTTGACCGCCCCGTCTTCGTGGAGCGCTACCCCGCCCGCATCAAGGCCTTTTACATGGAACCGGATCCCGAGGACCCCGAACTCGTCCTCAACGATGACCTTCTGGCCCCCGAGGGCTACGGGGAGATCATCGGGGGAAGCCAGAGGATCCACGACCTGGAACTCCTAAGGCGGAAGATCCGGGAGTTCGGCCTTCCCGAGGAGGTTTACGGGTGGTACCTGGACCTCCGCCGCTTCGGGAGCGTGCCCCATTCGGGCTTCGGGCTCGGCCTGGAGCGCACCGTGGCCTGGATCTGCGGCCTGGCCCACGTGCGGGAAGCCATCCCCTTTCCCCGGATGTATACCCGTATGCGGCCCTAGAGGCCAGCGAGTTCCAAGAAGTAGCGGTGAATGCGCAGGTCCGGGGTGAGCTCGGGGTGGAAGGCGCTGGCAAGGATCTTTCCCTGCCGCACCAAGACGGGGAGGCCTTGGAGTTCCGCCAGCACCTCCACCCCCTCCCCCAGCCGGCGGAAGACCGGGGCGCGGATGAAGACCCCGTGGAAGGGCTCGGAAAAGCCCCGGATGAAGAGGTCCTCTTCAAAGCTCTCCACCTGGCGGCCAAAAGCGTTCCGCTCCACCGCCACGTCCAAGACACCCAGGCGGGGTTGCTCGGGGTAGCCTAGGATCTCCCGGGCAAGCCAGATGGCCCCGGCGCAGGTGCCAAAAACCGCCAGGCTCCCCTCCGCCACCCGTTGCCGCACGGCCTCCTCGAGGCCATACTCCCGGGCCAGCTTGCCGATGGTGGTGGACTCGCCCCCAGGCACGATGAGGGCTTTTAGGCCCTCTAAGTGCTCGGGCTTGCGCACCTCCTTGGCCTCCACCCCAAGCCGCCTGAGGGCCTCCTTGTGCTCGCGGAAATCGCCTTGTAGGGCCAAAACGCCAACCACGCCCCTCATCCTGGCCCTAGGCGGTGGGCCTGTCAAGCGCCGTGCGCACCAGGAAGAAGCCCAGGGCCCCGGCCACCAAGGAGGCCCCAAGGACCCCCACCTTGGCCTGGTCCAGCATCTCTTTAGAAAAGGCCAAGCCGGCGATAAAGAGGGCCATGGTGAAGCCAAAGGCCAGATCGAGCCACCCCCTACACCCGTGCCCAGAGGAGCCTGAGGCTATTCAGGGTCACCAGGAACAGGGCCCCGTTGTCGGCCAAGACGGCGGGCCAAAGCCCCGTAAGCCCCAGGAGGGTGCTCAGGAGGAAAACCCCCTTAAGGCCCACCGCCAGGGCGATGTTTTGCCGCACCACGGCCATGGTCATGCGGCTTAAGCGGAAGGCTCGAGGCAGGGCGTCCAGTCCCAACAGGCCCACATCCGCCGCCCGCAAGGCCGCCTCCGTCCCCTCCACCACCGCCAGGCCCACGGTGGCCCGGGCCAGGGCGGGGGCGTCGTTCACCCCATCCCCCACCATGGCCACCCCGCCTTCCTGGGCCAACGCCTCCACCACCCGAAGCTTGTCCAAGGGGGAAAGCCCTGCCCTAATCTCTTCAGGCTTTAGCCCTAGGGCCTTGCCCAGGGCCAAAGCCGCCTCCTCCCGATCCCCCGTGAGGAGGTGAAGCCTTAGGCCCAGGGCGCGCAGCGCCCGTAAGGCCGCCTGGGCCTCTTCCTTAGGCGTGTCTTGGAAGGCAAAAACGGCCAAGGCCCTCGTCCCTTCCACCAGGAGGGAAAGGCTATGGCCTTCTTGGGCCAGCTCCCGCACCACCTCCGCCACCTCCTTGGGGAGGGGCACCGCCTCGGGGCGCACGAGCCCCACCTCCCTCCCCTCCACCCAGGCGAAGGCACCCAAGCCGGGCTCCGTCCGGTGTCCTTCGGCCAAGGGTGCCCTCACCTCCGGCGCGGCCTCCCGCACCGCCCGGGCCAGGGGATGGCTCGACCCCTCGGCCACCGCCTTGGCCAGGGCCAAGGCCTCCTCCTCACTTATCCCAAGGGGCACCACCCGCACCAGCCGGGGCCGGCCGAGGGTTAGGGTACCCGTCTTGTCCAGGGCCAGGTGGCGCACCGAGGCCAGCCGCTCCAGGGCCGCCCCGCTTTTGAAGAGCACCCCTGCCCGGGCACCCCGGGCCACCCCGGCGGCGATGGCCGCGGGCACCGACACCACCAGGGCGCAGGGGCAGGCGATGAGGAGGAGGGCCAAGGCCTTGTAGAGGTGGCCCAGGAAATCCCCCTGAAAAAGGGGAAGCACCAAGGCCACAAAGCCCGCCAAGAGGAGGACGGCGGGGGTGTAGCGGCGGCTGAAGGCGTCCACCACCCGCTCCGCCTGGCTCTTTTTAAGCAAGGCCTCCTCGGCAAGGCGCTCCATCTCCGCCAGGAAGCCCGCCTGGGGGTGGCGCTCCAACTGGAGCACCAGGCTCCTCGGTCACCAGGCTACCCCCAGGACCCAGTCCCCCGGGCCCTTGGCTGGGGGAGAGCCTCCCCGGTGAAGGCGCTTTCCTCCACCAAGGCCTCCCCCTGGAGCACCCGGCCGTCGGCGGGTACCCGCTCCCCGGGGGGTACCCGCACCCGGTCCCCCACCCGCAGGGCCTCGAGGGGCACCTCCTCCACCCCCATCGCCCCCAGGCGGTAGACCCGCCGGGGCAAAAGCTCCCCCAGGGCGAAAAGCGCCCCCCGGGCCTGGGCCACAGCGTAGGCCTCCAACACCTCCCCCACCAGGAACAGGAAGACCACCACCGCCGCCTCCGCCTGGGCGCCGATGGCCAAAGCCCCCAGGGTGGCCACGCTCACCAGGGTCTGGATGCTAAAAGGGTTCTGCCGGAAAGAGCGGAGGGCCCGCCGGAAGAGCGGGAAGACCCCCACCAAGGCCGCCAGGGTGTAGGCCAAGGCCCCCAGCTGGGGCAGGAGCTGGGAGAACCCAAAGGCCCCCAGGAGAAGCCCACCGGAGGCCAAAGCCCAGCGCCAGGGCCCAGGTAACCCCCCTTTCTCCTTCCCTTCCGGACGGAGGCGGTACCCCAGAGCATTCTCCTCCCCTTCCGGACGGAGGCGGTACCCCAGAGCAGAAAGGGCCCGGGCGGCCTCCTCCTCCGCCTGGGGGACCTCCAGTTGGAGGTAGGCCTTGCCGCTTTGGAAGCTCACCTCCGCCTTGACCACCCCAGGGACCCGGTTCAGGGCATCTTCCACCTTCCTGGCGCAATCGGCGCAGTCCATGCCCTCCACACGAAAAACGCGCACCTTAGGAGCCTCCATGCCCCTAGGGTAGCATCATTTGAGCTAATGGTCAAGTGTTTTCTTCTGCGTGCTCCAAGGCCAGCTCCAACAGGCGGGCCACATGGGCGTCGGCCAGGCGGTAGTAGACCTGCTTCCCCTCCCGGCGGAAGGCCACCAGCCGGGCCTGGCGCAAGCGCCTGAGCTGGTGGCTCACCGCAGAAACAGAAACCCCCGCCAAAAGGGCCAGGTCGCACACGCAAAGCTCCCCCGCCGCCTTCAGGGCGAGGAGGAGGCGCATGCGGGTGGGGTCAGAAAGGGCTTTGAGGAGGAGGGTGGCCTCCTGCAAAACCTCCTCCTTGGGCAAGGCGGCGCGGGCCACCTCCACCCGCTCGGGGTGGACCTCGTAGACCCCGCAAACCGCCCGGGCCATGCCCTCACCAGCCCCGCTTGGCAAGCCGCTCCTCCTCCTTGAGCTGGTCCAGGTTGATGCCCACCATGGGCTCACCCAGGTCCTCGGAAACCTCGGCCAGCACCTCGGGATCGTTGTAATGGGTCACCGCCCGCACGATGGCCCGGGCCCGCTTCTTGGGGTCCCCGGACTTGAAGATGCCCGAACCCACGAAGACCCCGTCCATGCCCAGGTGCATCATGAGGGCGGCGTCCGCGGGGGTGGCGATGCCGCCGGCGGCGAAGTTCACCACGGGAAGCCGGCCGTGCTCGTGGACCCACTTCACAAGCTCATAGGGAGCCCCGATCTCCTTGGCGTAGGCCACGAGCTCGTCCTCCCGGAGGGACTGGACGTAGCGGATCTGCTTCCACATGGTGCGGGCGTGGCGCACCGCCTCCACCACGTTGCCCGTGCCCGCCTCCCCTTTGGTGCGGATCATGGCCGCTCCCTCAGCGATGCGCCTTAAGGCCTCCCCCAGGTCCCGGGCCCCGTTCACGAAGGGCACCTTGAACTTCCATTTGTCAATGTGGTGTTCCTCGTCCGCGGGGGTAAGGACCTCGGACTCGTCAATGAAGTCCACCCCGATGGCCTCGAGGATCATCGCCTCCACGAAGTGCCCGATGCGCACCTTGGCCATCACGGGGATGGACACCGCGGCCATGATCTCCTTGATAACCTTGGGGTCGGACATGCGGGCCACGCCCCCCTGGGCGCGGATGTCGGCGGGGACCCGCTCTAAGGCCATCACCGCCACCGCCCCCGCCTCCTCGGCGATCACCGCCTGCTCCGGGGTGGTCACGTCCATGATCACCCCGCCCTTGAACATCTCGGCGAAGCCCGTCTTGATCTGGAAGGTTCCCTTCTCCATCCCGCCCTCCATCCTCCAGCTTACCGCCTGCGGGGTCAAGCAACCTTCGCCACAAAGCCGGGGGCCCCACGCCCCCGGCTCGGAAAGCCCTGCCTTAGGGCAGGTAGCTCAAGGGGTTGCGCGCCACCCCGCCCACCCGCACCTCAAAGTGCAGGTGGGGCCCCGTGGACCAACCCGTGGAGCCCACGTAGCCGATGACCTCCCCCGCCTCCACCCACTCCCCGGGCCGCACGGCGATGCGGGACATGTGGGCGTAAAGGGTTTCCACCCCGCCCCCGTGGTCCAAGATCACGTGGAAGCCGTAGCCCACGGAACTCCAGCCCGCCACCTCCACCTGGCCGCTCTTGGCGGCCACGATGGGGGTGCCGTAGGGAGCCGCCAGGTCTATGCCCGTGTGGTAGCGCTGGAAGGCCCCCCGCTGGCCGAAGTAGGTGGTGATGCGGAAGCCCGAAAGGGGCCAGCGCATCCCCCCCTCCTGGTAGCTCACCCGGCGCACCTGGGGCCTCGCCACCTGGGCTTGTTGCCGCCGCGCCTGGGCCTGGGCCAAGGCCTGTTGCCTCCTCCTTTCCTCCGCCAGGCGCCTAAGCTCTTCCTGGCGGCGCCGCTCCGCCTCGAGGCGGGCTCGCCGCTCCGCCTCCTGCTTGGCCAGAAGGTTCTGGTAGGTGGTCTTGGCCTGGATGCCGGGCAGGAGGACCAGGTCCCCAGGCCTCAGCTCCGCCGGGTTTTCCACCCCGTTGGCCTTGGCCACCTTCACCGGGGAAAGCCCAAAGCGGCTCGCCAGGTCCACGAGGGTTTCCCCCTCGCCCAAGGTGAGCAGGAGCCCTTTGGCCCCCCTGGGCACGTAAAGCACGCTCCCCGCCACCAGGCGGTCCAGGCTCTCCAGGGAAGGGTTGGCGGAAACCAGGTCCAAAACGCTCACGCCAAAGCGGCTGGCGATGCCCGCCAAGGTGTCCCCGGGGCGGACCCGGTACGCCTCCACCCCCGGGGGCACCCTAGGGGGCCTCTCCTCCCCCGCCACCAGGGGAATGAGGAGCCTTTCTCCCACCTGGAGCCGATGGTCCTGAAGCCCGCTGGACCACAGGATGTGCCGGGGGTCCACCCCATAGCGGCTGGCGATGCCCGCCAAGGTGTCCCCAGGGCGCACCTCGTAAACCACCCACCCCTTCCGCGCCGAAGGCCCCACCTCCACCTGGGCCTCGGGGAGAGGAACGGGGCTGAGGGGCTTGAAGGAAAGGGCCAAGGCGGGAACCGCAAGAACACAGCAAGCTACCCATATTCCCCGCAACACGCACCTCCCAAAAACCCGCAAACCCCAACCTCGGTCGGGATTATACCAACCCCCATCCCCGAAAGCGCAAGGGGCAAAGGTCTTGGGGGGCGGGTTTTCCCGCCCCCCAAGAGGAAAAACCGCCTAACGGGCCGCCAGGGAGGCCAAGAACTCCTTGTTGCTCTTGGTGCGGCCCAAGCGGGCGAGGAGCATCTCCATGGCCTCGGCGGGGTCCATGTCCGCCAGGACCTTGCGCAAAAGCCACATCTTGTGCACCACCTCCTCGCCCAAAAGGAGCTCCTCCCGCCTCGTCCCCGACTTCAGGATGTCTATGGCCGGGAAGATGCGGCGCTCCTCGAGGCGGCGGGAGAGGTGAAGCTCCATGTTGCCCGTGCCCTTGAACTCCTCAAAGATCACGTCGTCCATCCGGCTTCCCGTCTCCACCAAGGCGGTGGCCAAAATGGTGAGGCTTCCCCCACCCCGGATGTTCCGCGCCGCCCCCAGGAAGCGCTTGGGGAAGTAAAGGGCGGCAGAATCCAGACCGCCCGAAAGCGTCCGCCCCGTGGGCGGGGTCACCAGGTTGTTGGCCCGGGCCAGGCGGGTGATGGAGTCCAGGAGGATCATCACGTGCCCCCCTTCCTCCACGATGCGCTTGGCCCGCTCGTGGACGAACTCCGCCACGCGGATGTGGTTCTGGGGCGGCTCGTCAAAGGTGCTGGCGATGACCTCGGCCCCCTGGACGCTTTCCCGGAAGTCCGTGACCTCCTCCGGGCGCTCGTCAATGAGGAGGACGATGACCTTGATGTCGGGCTCGTTCTTGAGAACGGCGTTGGCGATCTTCTTGAGGAGGGTGGTCTTCCCCGCCTTGGGGGGGGCCACGATGAGGCCCCTTTGGCCCCTGCCGATGGGGGCGAGGAGGTCAATCACCCGGGTGGAAAGCTCGTCCGGGGTGGTTTCCAGCCGGATCTGCCGGTCGGGGAACTGGGGGATGAGCTCGTCAAAGCGGGGGCGGTTCTTGGCGGCCTCGGGGTCCAGGTCGTTCACCGCCTCCACCTTGAGCAGGGTGCCGTAGCGCTCGTTCTCCCGGGGCGGCCGCACCCGGCCCACGATGTAATCCCCGCTTCTTAGGGCGTACTGGCGGATGAGCCCGGCGGATACGATGGCCACCCGGGACTCGAGGTTGTACAGGTTTTCCGTCAAGAAGCCGTAGCCGTCCGGGCTGATCTCCAGGTAACCCTTGACCAACTGCAGGCCCTCCCCTTGGGTCTGCCGCTCCAGGAGGGCCATGATCAGCTGGTCCTTCTTCATGCGCTTGTAGTTCTCAATCCCCGCCTCCTGGGCCAGGAGGTGCAGCTCGGGCAGGATCTTGCTGGCCAGCTCCTGGTAGGTAAGCGGGGTTTCAGGGGTTTCCGCTCTTCTCCTCATGGCTTAACCTTCTCCCAATCCTCCATAAAGCGCTTCAGGCCGATTTCCGTTAGGGGGTGCTTCAGAAGCTGCTTGAAGACGGCGTGGGGCATGGTGGCGATGTCCGCCCCCAAAAGGGCGGCTTCCGTCACATGGCGGGGATGGCGGATGGAGGCGGCGATGACCTTCACGGGCAGGTCCTGCACCTGGATCATCTCCACGATCTCCCGCAAAAGCTCCCCCCCGTCCCAGGAGATGTCGTCCACCCGGCCGAGGAAGGGGCTCACGTAGGCCGCCCCGGCCCTGGCTGCCAAAAGGGCCTGGTTGGCGGAGAAGATGAGGGTCATGTTCACCCGGATCCCCTCGGCGGAAAGGCGCTTGCAGGCCTTGAGGCCCTCCTCGGTGGTGGGAAGCTTCACCACGATGCTCTGGTGGATGGCGGCCAGGCGCCTGCCCTCCGCCACCATGGCCTCGGCCTCCAAGGCCGTCACCTCCGCGGAAACCGGGCCCCCTGCGGCCTCGGCCACCGCGCGCAGGTGCTCCGCTAGGCCCTCCCAGCTCAGGCGCTCCCCCCGGGCGGCGAACTCCTTGGCCACCAGGGTGGGGTTGGTGGTGACCCCCGAGAGGACCCCCCAAGCGGCGATCTCCCGTATTTCCTCCAGATTGGCAGTATCCAGGTAAAGCTCCATGACGCGCTCCTTGTGTGCGGGAAAAGGACCGGCTTAGCCTGAGTCTAGCAGACCTCTTCGGGGCGTTGTCAAGGGAGGGGAAAGGCTGCTAGCATGGCCTTAGCCGCCAACGGGGGATTTTACCCCAGGGGGCACAGGTTGTAAAGGCGAGGATGGGGAGAGTACCCCTTCCCAATAGCCCAAAGCGAGCCGGGGAGGGTGGGAGCCCGGCGGTGCGGGAAGGCGGGAAGATCACCCCGGAGCCGCGGGAGGAAAGGGGGCATCCCCGAGTAATGCCCGCCGGGTGGCGCCCGTGATCGCGCCCTAACGAGGGCCTGGGAGGCTTCTCCCAGGAAGCGCGGTGGTACCGCGGAAGCCTAAGCGCTTTCGTCCGCGCCTTGGGGCGCGGGCGTTTTGTTGGGAGGTGGGCATGTTCAAGGAAGTGGGCGAACCGAACTTTCCGGCGCTGGAAGAGGAAATCCTGGCCTTCTGGAAGCGGGAGAAAATCTTTGAAAAGAGCGTGGAAAACCGCAAGGGCGGGCCCCGCTTCACCGTCTACGAAGGCCCACCCACCGCCAACGGCATGCCCCACGTGGGCCACGCCCAGGCCCGAAGCTACAAGGACCTCTTCCCCCGCTACAAGACCATGCGGGGCTACTACGTGCCCCGGAGGGCGGGCTGGGACACCCACGGGCTTCCCGTGGAGCTGGAGGTGGAAAAGAAGCTGGGCCTCAAGAGCAAGCGGGAGATTGAGGCCTACGGGATTGAGCGCTTCAACCAAGCCTGCCGGGAGTCCGTCTTCACCTACGAGAAGGAGTGGGAGGCCTTCACCGAGCGCCTCGCCTACTGGGTGGACCTAAAGGGGGCTTACGCCACCCTCCAACCCACCTACATTGAGAGCATCTGGTGGAGCCTCAAAAACCTCTTTGACCGGGGGCTCCTCTACCGGGACCACAAGGTGGTGCCCTACTGCCCCCGCTGCGGTACCCCCCTCTCCTCCCACGAGGTGGCCCTGGGCTACAAGGAGATCCAAGACCCCTCCATCTACGTGCGCCTCCCCTTGCAGGAACCTGCCCGGCTTGGCCTTTCCCAAGCGAGCCTCCTCGTTTGGACCACCACCCCCTGGACCCTACCCGGGAACGTGGCGGCGGCGGTCCACCCCGAGTTCACCTACGCCGCCTTCCAGGTGGGGGAGGAGGCCCTGATCCTGGAAGAAGGCCTGGGCCGGAAGCTCCTCGGGGAGGAAACCCCCATCCTCAAAACCTTCTTGGGCAAGGAGCTGGAGGGCCTGGCCTACACCCCCCCTTACCCCCAAGGGGTGGAAAAGGGGTACTTCGTGGTCCTGGCGGAGTACGTGAGCCGGGAAGACGGCACGGGCATCGTCCACCAGGCCCCCGCCTTCGGCGCCGAGGACCTGGAGACGGCCAGGGCCTACGGCCTCCCCCTTTTGAAAACCGTGGACGAGGAGGGGAAGCTCCTGGTGGAACCCTTCAAGGGCCTCTTCTTCCGCGAGGCCAACCGGGCCATCCTCAAGGACCTGAGAGCCCGGGGCCTTCTTTTCAAGGAGGAGCCCTACCTGCACAACTACCCCCACTGCTGGCGTTGCTCCACTCCCCTCATGTACTACGCCACGGAAACCTGGTTCATCCAAAACACCCGCTTTAAGGAGGCGCTTCTCCAGAAGAACCAGGAGATCAACTGGGTTCCCCCCCACATCAAGGAGGGGCGGTACGGGGAGTGGCTCAGGAACCTGGTGGACTGGGCCCTAAGCCGCAACCGCTACTGGGGCACGCCCTTGCCCATCTGGGTCTGTGAGGCCTGCGGCAAGGAGGAGGCCATCGGGAGCTTCGCCGAGCTCCGCAAGCGGGCCACCAGCCCCCTTCCCGAGCCCTTTGACCCCCACCGGCCCTATGTGGACCGGGTGGAGCTCGCTTGCGCCTGCGGGGGCACCATGCGGCGGGTGCCCTACGTGATTGACGTCTGGTACGACTCCGGGGCCATGCCCTTCGCCTCCTTGCACTACCCCTTTGAGCGAGAGGAGGAGTTCAAGGAAAGCTTCCCCGCCGACTTCATCTCCGAGGGCATTGACCAGACCCGGGGCTGGTTCAACTCCCTCCACCAACTCGGGGTCATGCTCTTCGGCTCCATCGCCTTTAAAAACGTGATCTGCCACGGCCTCATCCTGGACGAGAAGGGGCAGAAGATGTCCAAGTCCAAGGGGAACGTGGTGGACCCCTGGGACATCCTCCGGGAGTTCGGGGCCGACGCCCTGAGGTGGTACATCTACGTTTCCGCCCCGCCCGAGGCCGACCGCCGCTTTGGCCCCAACCTGGTGCGGGAGACGGTGCGGGACTATTTCCTCACCCTGTGGAACGTGTATAGCTTCTTCGTCACCTACGCCAACCTGGACCGCCCGGACCTCACAAACCCGCCCCCGCCCGAGGCCCGCCCCGAGATGGACCGCTGGCTTCTGGCTCGGCTCCAGGAACTGAAGCACCGGGTGACGGAGGCCCTCGAGGCCTACGACCCCACCACCTCCAGCCGCGCCATCCGGGACTTCGTGGTGGAGGACCTCTCCCAGTGGTACGTGCGCCGGAACCGCCGCCGCTTCTGGAAGAACGAGGACGCCCTGGACCGGGAAGCGGCCTACGCCACCTTGTACGAGGCCCTCCTCACCGTGGCCAAGCTCACCGCCCCCTTCACCCCTTATTTGGCCGAGGAGCTCTGGCAAAACCTGGCGCGGAGCGTGGACCCCATGGCGCCAGAAAGCGTTCACCTCACGGACTGGCCCGAGGTGGAGGAGGCCCTTTGGGACCGGGAGCTCGTGGCCAAGATGCGGGCGGTCCTCAAGGTGGTGGAACTCGCCCGCGCTGCCCGGGCGAGAAGCGGGGTGAAGACCCGCATGCCCCTTCCCCTCCTCCTCGTCACCGCCCCCACCCCCTTGGAGCGGGAAGGCCTCAAGCACTTCGCTGAGGAAATCGCCGAGGAGCTCAACGTCAAGGAGGTGCGGGTTCTGGAGCCGGGGGAGGAGGTGCTTACCCACCGGGTCCTCCCGAACCTAAAGGCCCTGGGCCCCAAGTACGGCAGGCTCGTCCCCAAGATCCGGGAAGCCCTGGAGCGGGAGGGAAATCGGGTGGCCGCCCTGGCCCTCAAGGGCGAGGCCATCCCCCTCGAGGTGGAGGGCGCAACCCTCACCCTCCTGCCCGAGGAGGTCCTCCTCGAGGCCCAGGCCCCCCAAGGGTACGAGGCCCTGGAGAAGGAGGGGTACGTGGCGGCGCTAAAGGTGGAGGTGACCGAGGCGCTTCGCCTGGAAGGCCTCGCCCGCGACCTCATCCGCCACCTGCAACAGGCCCGCAAGGAGATGGGCCTCAAGGTTTCCGACCGGATCCGCGTGGGATACGAGGCGGAAGGCCCCTACCGAACGGCTTTAGAACAGCACGGGGCCTGGATCGCCGAGGAGGTCCTGGCCCGGGAGTTTGGGGAAGGGCTATTCCCGGGGCACACCACCGAACTGGCGGACGAGGAGGGCAGGGTACGCTTTAGCCTGGAGCGCCTGGGCTGAGGGTGTCCCCCGGGGGCGGGAGTGGTATAGTACCCCCCGTGCAGGACCTAAGAAGCCTCCTTGCGCCCTTGGGGCTTGACGCCCTCTACATCACCCGGCCGGAGAACGTCCGCTACCTTTCCGGCTTCCCCCACCCGGAAGACGCCCAGGTCCTCATCGCCGAGGAAGGGGCCTTCCTCCTCACCGACCCCCGCTACCCCGAGGCGGAACGGGAAAGCCGCATCCCCGCCAAGGTCCTTCGGCGGGAGGAGAAGGAAGCCCTCCTCCAGGGCCTAAAGGGGCGGGTGGGCTTTGAGGCGGAACACCTCCCCTACGCCGCCTTGGAGCGCCTCCGGGAGCTCTCCCCGGCGGAATGGGTGCCCACCAAGGGGGTGGTGGAGCGCCTCAGGCTCAAGAAAACGCCGGAAGAAGTGGCCGCCATCCAGAGAGCCCAAGCCTTGGCGGAGGAAGCCCTGGCCCACGCCCTCTCCCTCCTCAAGCCGGGGGTGGAGGAGCGGGAGGTGGCCTTGGAGCTGGAGTTTTTCCTAAGGCGGCGGGGGGCCGAGGGCGTGGCCTTCCCCCCCATCGTGGCCTCGGGGGTGCGGGGGGCCCTTCCCCACGCCGGGGCCTCGGAAAAGCGCCTGGAGGCGGGGGAGCTCGTCACCCTGGACCTTGGGGCCAAGGTGGCGGGGTACCACTCGGACATGACCCGCACCGTGGCCCTGGGCAGGGTGGAGGGCGAGCTCAAGCGCGCCTTCCAGGCGGTGCTTTCCGCCCTGGAGCGGGCCTTGGAAGCCTTAGGCCCTGGCCGCACCGGCAAGGCAATAGACGCCCTGGCCCGGGAGGAGCTTGGGCGCTTTGGCCTGGACCGCTACTTCGTCCACTCCTTGGGCCACGGGGTAGGGCTTGCCGTGCACGAGGGACCCGCCCTTTCCCCTTACACCGAGGAGGTCCTGGAGCCAGGCATGGTGGTCACGGTGGAGCCAGGGGTTTACCTCCCGGGGGTGGGCGGCGTGCGGATTGAGGAGCTCGTCCTCATCACCGAGGACGGGATTGAGCTTCTTTCCCGCCACCCTCGAGGCTGGCAGGAGGTCTAGGTGCGGGTTCTTCCCTTGGCCTTTCTCCTCCTCCCCGCCCTGGCCCAGACCTACACCGTGCAAAAGGGGGACACCCTCTTCCGCATCGCCAAGGCCCACGGCCTCAGCGTGGCGGAGCTCAAGCGGCTAAACGGCCTCTCCTCCGACCTCATCCACCCCGGGCAGGTGCTCCGTTTAAGCGCCAAGGAAACCCCTCCGGGCCACCCCTACCAAGAGGGCCTCGCCGTCTGGTATGGCCCCGGCTTCCACGGCAAGCGCACGGCGAGCGGGGAAATCTACGACATGCACGCCCTCACCGCCGCCCACCCCACCCTTCCCTTCGGCACAAGGGTGCGGGTGACCAACCTCAAAAACGGGCGGAGCGTGGTGGTGCGCATCAACGACCGCGGCCCCTTCGGCGGACGGTACATCATTGACCTCTCCTACGCCGCCGCCAAGGCCATTGGGGCGCTCTCCGCCACCCGGGTACGGCTGGAGGTGCTCCCATGAGGCGCTACGGGTTCCACCTCTCCATCGCCGGGAAAAAGGGAGTGGCGGGGGCGGTGGAGGAGGCCATGTCCCTGGGGCTCTCCTGCTTCCAGATCTTCGCCAAAAGCCCAAGGTCCTGGAAAACCCGCACCCTCTCCCCCGGCGAGGTGGAAGCCTTCCGAGCCCTGAAGGAGATGGCGGACCTTCCCGCCGTGATCCACGCCTCCTACCTGGTGAACCTAGGGGCCGAGGGGGAGCTTTGGGAAAAGAGCGTGATGAGCCTGGCAGACGACCTGGAAAAGGCCCGTCTCCTGGGGGTGGAGTACGTGGTGGTCCACCCCGGCTCCGGGGACCCCAAGCGGGTGAAGGAAGGTGCGCTTAGAGCCCTCCGCCTGGCCGGGGTCAAGGACCGCCCCACCCTCCTCCTAGAAAACACCGCCGGGGGCGGGGAGAAGGTGGGGATGAAGTTTGAGGAGCTGGCGTGGCTCATCGCCGACACCCCCTTAGGGGTCTGCCTGGACACCTGCCACGCCTTCGCCGCCGGCTACGACGTGCGGGAAAATCCTGAGGGCGTTCTCACCCTCTTGGACCGGGCCGTGGGCCTGGACCGGGTGCCCGTGGTCCACCTGAACGACTCCGTGGGGGGGCTAGGCCGCCATGTAGACCACCACGCCCACCTCCTTCAGGGGGAAATCGGCGAAGGGCTAAAGGGCGTCTTCCTAGACCCCCGGCTAGAAGGCCGCCTCTTCCTTCTGGAAACCCCAAGGAGCCCGGAAGAAGACGCCCGGAACCTTAAGGTCCTCCGCGCCTGGCTAGAGGAGGCCCCCGCCCAAAAGGAGGCGTAAAGCGGAAACCGCCATGACCAAAAGGCCCAGCTTGAACGCCCGCTCCTCCCCGCTCAACACCCCAAGCCCCGCCCCCAGAAGGGCTAAGGGCAGGACCATCCAGTTGAGCCAACCCAAAAGGGGCAGGAGGGCGGGAAAGAGGAGGAGCAAGGCCAAGACCACGAGGACCAGGCTCAGGACCCGCATGGGGGAAGTTTAGCCGAAGAAAAACACGAAAAACACCCGCCGCGCCCAGCGCAAGACCTCCTGCACCGGTCCCCGGAGCACGGTGAGGAGGAGGAGAAAGGAAAGCCAGGCGTACTGCTCCAGCCGCCAAAGAAGGGGGTGCCAGGAAAGGGGCAGGAGGCTTTGCAGGATCTTGGACCCGTCCAAAGGCGGGATGGGCAGGAGGTTGAAGACCGCCAGGACCAGGTTGATGGAGCTGGCGTAAAAAGAGGCCAGCGCCAAGACCCCCACCACCCCACCCCCCTCCCCCCGGAAGGCCAGGGCCACCGCCCAAGGGTCTAGAGCAAAAAACCCTCGCACCAAGAGGGCAAAGAGCACGGCGAGGAAAAGGTTTAGGACGATTCCCGCCACCGAAACCACGAAAAGGCCGAACCGGTAAGCGCGAAAGGCCACGGGGTTTATGGGCACCGGTTTGGCCCAACCAAAGCCCACCAGAAGGAGGAGCAGGGTGCCCCAGGGATCCAGGTGCTTTAAGGGATTCAGGGTGAGCCGGCCCAAGCGTTCGGCCGTGGGGTCCCCAAAGCGGAAGGCGGCGTAGGCGTGCCCCCACTCGTGCAGGGCGAGGCTTAGGAGGAGGGCAAAAAAGGCCAGGAAAAAGGCCAGGGGGTCTTGCTCCAGCAGGGCAATCATAAGCCAAGCGCCCGGTAGAGGGTGCCCAGGAGGCCCCCAAGCCCCTGGACCACCGCGCCCGTCACCCCGGTGTAGGAGAGGACTAAGAAGACGAGGATAAAGCCCAGGGGCCCGTAGCCAGCCAGCTGGTCCAAAAACCGCCGCGCCTCCGGCCCGCCCACGGCGTAAAGGGCCTTGGCCCCGTCCAAGGGCGGTACGGGAAAAAGATAGATGGCGGCGTGAAGGAGCATTAGCTGTTCCCCCACCATGAAACCCTCGCCAAAAGGGTACGGGAGGAAGCGGGCCAAAAGCCCGTATAGGAAAGCGGCCACAAAAAAGCCCAAGGGCCCCATGAGGGCTACCCAAGCTCCCTTCCGCCCGGGAAGCCCCGTGGGCACGAAGCGGGGCCAGCCGAAGCCCAAAAGGACCAGGAGGACCAGGCCCAAGGGCTCGAGGTGAACCCGGGGGTCCAGGGAAAGAAAGCCGTAGCGCCTGGGGGCCACCTCCCCGTAGCGGTGGGCGAGCCAGGCCTGGAAGAGGTTGTGGAGCATGAGGCCCAAGGCCCCCAGGAGGAAGGCCAAAACGAAAACCGGCGGGTCGTTAAGGAGCGGAAAGAGTCCCATCCCCCACCAGTTTACGGGCAAGCTCAAGCTCCTCCTCAAAGGTCTTTACCTCGCCCCGGGCCCGGGCCTCCGCCACCCGGCGGAGGATCTCCCCCACCTTGGGCCCTGGCTTCAAGCCAAGCTCCAAAAGGTCCCGGCCCCGGAGGATCCTGGGCCTTTGCAAAAGCCACTGGGCCCGCTCGGGAAAGAGGGCAAGGAAGGCGCCCTTTAGGGGTTCCTTGGCCAAAGCCTCCCGCTCCACCTCCTCCCCCCGCCCGGCCCGTAGGAGGAGGGAAAGCCCTTCCTGGACCCGCTTGGGAAGGCCCAGGGTCTCCGCCCGGGCCAGGGGTTCTTCTTGGAAATAAAGGAGGACGAGAAGCCTGCTTTCCACCAGGTGGCGCTCCTGATCCTCCTCCGGCGAAGGGCGAAGCCTCCCAAAGGGCTCCTCCGGAGGCAGGGCAAGCCCGTAAAGGGGCTTCAGGGCGCTGAGCCCTTCCAGAAGGGCCAGGGCTTGGTAAAAGGTCTCCTCCTTTAGGGTGAGGAGGAGCTCGTCCTTTAGGCGGCTTCGGCTCGCCGTCTTGAGCACCTCGGGCAACAGGGCCGGGGGCAAGGCCTTTAGGGCCTCCTCGGCGAAACGGAAGGAAAGCCTCGCCGCAAGGCGCGCCCCCCGCACGATGCGGCTTGGGTCTTCCACGAAGGAAAGGGGGTGGAGGGGGCGGAGGAGGCGGGCCTCCAGGTCCTTTAGCCCCCCATACGGGTCCAAAAGCTCCCCGGTGGCCAGGGAAAGGGCCATGGCGTTCACCGTGTAGTCCCGCCGCTCCAGGTCCTTCGCGATGGGGGCCGGGCGCACCTGGGGCAGCGCCCCGGGATAGGGGTAGACCTCCTCCCGGCTTTCCGCCAGGTCCACCACCAGGCCGAAGGGAAGCCGCACCCGTCCCGTCCCAAAGGCGTAGTGAAGGGCGAAGCTTCCCCCAAAGCGCTCCACCAAGAAACGGGCCACCGCCTCCACCCGGGCCCCCGGCTCCAGGACCAGGTCTATGTCCGGCCCCGAGCGCAGCAAAAGGGCGTCCCGCACCGCCCCTCCCACCAGGTAGAGACCTTGGGGAAAGGCCTCCTTGAGGGCCAGCAAAACCCGTCGGGCCCCCTCGGGCAGGGCTTCCAAAATCCTCTCCCCAAGGGGCTTTTCCTCCCCACCGCCCCCCATGGGCCGCTTGCGGTAAAGGTCCGTGCGGGTGAAGATGCCAAGGAGCCGCCATCCCTCCCCCACCCGCCCGCCCACCAACACCCGCCCCCCACCCTCCTTCAGGTACGGCAACACCTGCGAAAGGGGCGTTTGCGGGGGTAGGACCACGGCCCGGGCCAAAAACCCCTCCACGGGGTGGTCCCCCAGGCCCAGACGCTCCGCCTTTTTTAGGTCCCGCCGTCGGGCTAAGCCCAAGACCCTCACCCCTTCCCCCCCGGGCACCACCACGGGCATGGCCCCGTAGCCCCTCTCCTCCAAAAGGCGGAGGGCCTCCCTCACCGAGGTGGGGGCTAGGGTTTCCACGGGGGCGGTCATGGCCTCGCCCAGGGTGGGCTCCGGCTCCAGGTACCGGAGAAGGCTTTGGAGGAGGCGCCGCACCGCCCCCTTAACCCCCCGCACCCGGGCGAAGGCCGCCCGGGGATGCCCCCCGCCCCCCACCTCCCCCAACCAGTGGGCCACGTCCAGCCGGGCCTTGCTCCGGGCGATGAGGAGGGTTTCCTTCCCCAGGCGGAGCACCAGGAGCACCCCTTCCGCCTCGTGGAGGTCCAAGAGGGTGTGGGCCAAGGGAGCCAGGGCGGGCACGTACCCCTCCTCCTTGGCCTCCGCCACGAGGAGGCGGAAGCCCTCCCTTTCCACCACCCGGGCGCTCCTAAGGAGGGCCTTTAAGACGCTTCGGGCCTCCTCGGAGAGGTGGGGCCTAACCCACTCCCTCACCCGCCAAGCCTCCGCCCCCATCTCCAGAAGAAGCCGCCCCGCCTCCAGATCCAGGGCCGTGGTGGACGGGAAGCTAAACCCCCCCGTGTCCTCCCACACCCCGGCGTAGGCCAAGGTGGCCTCCAAGGGGGTGAGGCTGAGCCCCCGCTCCAGGAGGAGGGGAAGGAGAAGGCTAACCGTGGCCCCCACCGCCTGCACCCTCCCCCCCACGGCGGGCACGTCCCCCGGGGCCTTGGGGTGGTGGTCAAAGACCAGGAAGGGAACCTTCCCCACCAAGGCCTTGAAGGGCCCGATGCGCTCGGGGCGGGCGTTGTCCACCAGGACCACCTCGGACACCTTGTCCAGGGAGATCTCGGCGGCGGGCACCAGGTCCAAGCGGTCCTCCAGAAGGGGCGCGAGGTCCTTCAGGGGACCCTCGAGGCCCCCCACCAGGGCGAGGAGGCTTCCCGGGAAAAGCTTCCCCGCCAGGACCATGGAGCCCAGGGCATCAAAGTCCAGGTTCTCGTGGGCCACCACCACCCGCACGCCTTTAAGATTACTTGACGCTAGGAATGGGCCTTGCTAGACTCAAGGTCGGCGCTTGGAGAGGTGCCCGAGCGGCTGAAGGGACACGACTGGAAATCGTGTAGGCGGGCTTAAACCTGCCTCGCGGGTTCGAATCCCGCCCTCTCCGCCACAAACCCCGGCCCCAAGGCCGGGGTTTTAGCTTCGGAAAAGCTCTCTCAGGAACACAAAAAGACTTGCAAACAACCAGAAGGTCAGGGCCGCCACCGCACCATACCGCAAAGGTGGATGCTTTGAGGGCTCCTTAGGCGTTTGCGCAGGTTGCAGGAGCACGAGGCTCGAGGCCATGGTTTCCTCCGCCAATGCGTCCAAGGCCTTATCCTCCTGATAGCCCTTCAACTGCCGAAGCCGAAGTTCCATGAGCGAGACCATGGTACCAAGTCGCTGGCGCAAAGAGGGATCGCGGTCCTCCTGAGCCAACACCCGAAGGGCCTGCTCCAAATCCCGCACCCCTCGGTAGAGGACCATCTCCTCGCCGCGAAGGTAGCCTTGCCAAAAGGCCCTTACCTTCTCCTTTAGCCTTTTCTTGACGAGCTCATAGGCCTCGAGGGCTCTCCTTCGCGCCCCCTCAGGAGTCCGCCCATAACCGGATACGCGTACCAGCCCATTCTGAAATGCCGCATCAAACCCCTCGCCGCTGGCTAGGGAAGCCTTAACCCAATCCGACCACGGAAACAAAACCGGATGGGGAAAAAGCCAACCCCCAGCCTCTTGCCACAAGATCCTTGTTTCTAAAAACGCCTTCTCTGCATTTTCACTTTCACCACTAATCCGAAACACCACCTCGCTAACGTAGCGGGGCGGTAAAAGGGTACTAGCCCATCCCACCAACGCTCCTAGCACTAAACCGCCCCCTAAGAGCCAGCGCCAACTTCGCCGCAAGGCCCTAAGGAGGTCCAAAAGCGTCACCTCCGGCTCACCATTCATACCTAACTCTCAACGCGCCCCGAAGCCAGTTCCAATGACCCAAAGGGTTTTCACAAGTATCCGAAGGTCCAGCCAAAAGGAGAGATGCTTGATGTAGTAAAGGTCATAGCTAAGCTTTACCTGAGTCCCCTCCACCCCTTCCGCGTATCCCTGCTGCACCTGGGCCCACCCCGTAAGCCCCGGGCGCACGGCATGGCGTAAAGGATAAAGAGGGATCTCCTTGGCGTACACCTCCGCCAATACCCGTTGTTCCGGCCTTGGGCCGATCAAGTTCATGTCTCCCTTTACCACATTCCAGAACTGGGGCAACTCGTCCAAGCGGTAGCGCCGCAAAAACCGGCCCAATGGGGTTATCCGGGTTTCCTCCGCCCCAGCATACACCCCTTCCCGTGGCGCACCCCGCATGGTGCGAAACTTGTAAGCCCTAAAAGGGCGCCCACCCAACCCCACACGTTCCTGAGCAAAGATCACGGGCCGCCCAAGGTCCAAATAGACCAAGAGGGCCACCACGAGCCCCAAGATAAGGAGCAGGGGGGAGCAAACCAAGACCAAACCCACTTCCCATACCCGCTTGAACCAAGGGTAAAGCCCTCGGTCCGTCTCTGCCAGGGCCATGAGCCCCTCGTTGAAGTTCGGTCCTAAGGGCACCCTGCCCGTGTACCCTTCGTACACACTCGCCGCATGAAGGATGGGTATACCCCTTAAGGAAGCCTCCGCTAAAAGGGGTAAGGCCTTCGGATCCAGGTGGTGGAGGTCCGCCACCACTCCTTCCACCTCATCCAAATAAGCCATAGGCAAGAGCCCCTCCTTAAGATGAACCTGCAGCCAGTCTGCCACCCCACCGGGGATCAAGGCAAGCCGCACGGGAGGTATGCGGTTTAAGTAGAACATCAAGAGGGGAAAGGCAGCCAGGGTAGCCCCTAGGAGATAAGCCCGGGAGTAGTAAAGTCTGCCTAGAGCCAAGACCGCCACTAAAAGAAGAGTAAAGAGGAAAAGGTTAAAAGCAGCCAGGCCCCAGGACTCTTTCCCGGGATAGCGGGCCATTCGGTCCGTGGCGAAAAAAGCCAGGAGGTGAGCCAAGGCGGTGAGGAACACCAGCGTACTCACCTCTACCCCCCACGGGGGTAAGCCGAAGAAGAAAACGCCCGCCAAAAGCGCAGGAAGTAAGCCCAGGGCGAGCCAGGGACTGGGCCAATTCCTGGGTTTGATAAGCCTGTAGGGCAACCTTAACTCCAACACGCCCATAGCCTCCATGCTACCCTATAGGTCCCTGAAAAGGGGATGAACGCCTTGCTCCCAGTTCCTCGTAGGCTGCCCAAACCTCGCGAAGCATCCTATCCAGGGTGAAGTGGGCCTCATACCTCCTCCGCCCCTCCCCCCCTAGCGCAACCCTCAGGCCTGGATCCTGAAGTAACAGGGCAAGGCGTTCCCGTAGAAGCACTATATCTCCCCGGGGTACCAGGAAACCTGTCCTGCCCTCTAGCACAGCCTCCCGCACACCCCCCACATCGCTCGCCACCACGGGAAGCCCAGCCCGCATAGCTTCTAGCACCGAAAGGGGTAATCCCTCCCAATTAGAAGCTAGGACAAAAACCTGGGCGTCGGCCAGGATCCGGTCCACATCCAACCGCTTCCCAAGGAAACGAACCCGCTCCCCCAAACCCAAACGTTCCGCCAAGGCCTGTACCTCAGGCAAAAGAGGCCCTTGGCCCACCAGGTCTAAGTACCAAGGAAGCTCCCTTAACCCCGCAAGGGCCTTCAGCACGAGAGCGTGGTCTTTTGGGGGAGCAAACCGCCCCACCATGACAATCCTGGGCGGATCGCGGGCCGGATCAGCCCGCAAAAGGGTGTCCGGAACCCCGTTCCACACGACCCGAATTCTCTCTGGGGGAACCACCCGGTAGCGCAGGGCAAGCTCCCGGTCTCTCTCGGACACAGCCAGGACCAGGTCCCCGGCTCGGCCCGCCAAGCGCTCCAAGGTGAGCGCCAAAGTCCTCCGCGCGGGGCCCACTCCATCGGTAAACGCCCATCCATGGGCAGTAAAGACACTTTTTACCCCTAGCCTCCTCGCCGCAAGCCGGCCTAGGAAACCCGCCTTGGAGGAGTGGGCGTGAACCAAATCAGGGCGCAACCTCCCAATTAACTCCGTTACCTCCCTAAGCCCCCGCCAATCCGAGCTAGGCTTTATAGGTTGAACCATGTGGCGAAGAAGGTAAGTCTTCACCCCGAGTTCTTGGGCAGCCTTCACCAAGAAATCTTCGCGGTCCTGCCCTACAGCCAGATGAAGATCGGCCTTGCCCCGAAAAGCTCTAAGGAGTTCCAGAAGGTGCATCTGGGCTCCCCCCGGCTCGGCTCGGGTGATGAGGTAGAGTATCCGCACCGCTTCCTCCCAATCGCACCGCCGCATAGATTATAAGAGCACCCCACACCAAGAGCCGAAGGCGGGTGTTAGCCCCAAGGTTGTCGCTGAAAATCCCTATTCCAAAGCCTAAGATCAGCGCGAATAGGAGCAAGAGTTCCGGCGGTCCCGGGTTCCTTAGGTGACGAAGGCCTAGCAACCAAACCGCCACAAGGGGCCATATATAGATAACCTCTAGAAAGGCGATCGCTTCCATCAGCCCGTCCACCTGCCATGGAAAAGGACCCAGGAACACCGTAGCCGAGCTATATAGCCAGCCAAGTAAAAAACGAAAAGGATGGGTGGGGTCCAATTCTATCCCCAAGGAACTTCCCCCTATCCCATACACTTCCGCACGGAAACGCGCTAATCGTTCGGGGCTAAGGAGCGGGCTTAGGTACTTCCAACCGAAAGGCCCCCACCCAAGAAGCCAGGGAATAACAAGAAAGAGTACACCCAGCACTACCAAATTTCTAAGCCCGGTTCCCCGAAAAAGAATGTATAAACCTAAGGCTCCTACTAGCGCTAAGGCAACATAAGGACGAAAGAACCACAGAAGGGCCACCACCATGCCAAGGCCTAAATAATAGGCTACACAAGGATTTGTGACCAATCTTATAATCAAATAGAGTCCCAGGAACCCGAGAAGCCATACAGAAGCATCTTTTAAAAGCTGAGTGCTGTAAAATACAGCAGACGGGTACAAGCTTAAAAATAGCCCTGCCACGTTGCCTGGGCGAAATAACGACCACCTGGGCTGTTTTGTCACGGTTAGCCGTTCGGCAATACAAACAGCAATCCCTACCCCCAAAGCGCCAGCAAGAACATTTATAAGTTTGCCAAAGAATAAGCTCGGACCCCAAACATGAAAGAGAACAGCGAGAATTAGCGGGTATAGATTTGGCAATGAAGGTACCGCTTCACCGTTGAGAAGCCGAAGAGATATTTCGTAGTATAAGCGATCGTCATGTCCTGAAAATAAGGGATTAAAGCCACCCAACCCAACATCTGTAGAATAGAAGTGCGTCACGACCAACGCAATAAAGCGAACTCCAAAAGCCACCACGAACCAAGCCCAACAAAGAAAAGATACATCATCACCCCTCTTTTTCAGACACGCTTTCTCAAAAATCATAAAGCCCCCAAACTCTTTTCACTTATGCCACCGCCATGCTGCCCTTAAATTATCGCTTTGGATCGAAGCAGCTTAAGGTATAAATTCTCCCACTCTTTTATCACTTTCTCAAAAGAAAACGCTTCCTCAACCCAACGCCGACCGCGTGCACCCATGTCCTCTCTTTCAGTAGGTGTTAACATCATTAGTCGGTACATAGCCCTAGCCAAAGCCGGGGCATCTCCCGGAGGAACTAAAAAACCGCTAACACCATCACGTACTACCTCTGGATTGCCACCCACTTTTGTTGCCACAACCGGCAAACCACTCGCATGGGCCTCAAGAAGAACCATTGGCATCCCTTCCCAAGCCGAAGACATTACATAGGCATCCGCCATATTCATCAGCTCGGGCACATCGCTACGAGAACCAAGAAGAAAGACCTTATCTTCCAACCTGTGCTTTGCAATAAGCCTCCTGAGTACTCCTTCCAAGCTGCCTTGACCTACGATTAAGAGGCTGTCGTAAAAGTCCTCCACGGCCAGCTACGCGGCCCTAGCCAGCCGCTTCACCAACAAGCGTAGCATGCCCAGATACACCCAGGCCTCGCTCACCCGAGGGTTAGCTTCGTAGTCCTTGGCAAGCCGCCGATTCCGCCCAAGCCAGGCGAAGGTCCGCTCCACCACCCACCGCTTGGGCAAGGGCTTGAACCCCCTCTCCCGCGGAAGCTCCGGCGCCTCCTCCCCCTCCCGCACCCAGACCCCACGCACCCCCGCGTAGGGACGGGCCACCACCTCAAGCTCCAGCCCCAGGGAAGAAGCGAGCCCCTTGAGGCCCCTGTACCCCCAGTCCACAAAGAGCTTCCGCACCCTTGGCCAAAGGGAGAGGTCCATCCCCAGGAGCAAGGCCTCCCCACCCCGCTTATCGTGCTCGTTGGCCGGGTGCACGAAGGCCTTCAGCAAGCGACCCCCCGTGTCCGTCAAGATTTGGCGCTTTCTCCCCTTGACCTTTTTCGCCCCGTCGTGCCCTCGGGGCCCCCTTTTTCCGTGGTCTTGACGGACTGGCTATCCATCACCAGAGCGCTGGGCGAAGCTTGCCTCCCTTCTCGCTCCCGGTCCTGGCGGGCCAGGGCTTGGACGGCCTTCTCCCAAATGCCTTCCTTCTGCCACTTGCGGAAGTAGTGGTAGACGGTGGACCAGTGGGGCAAGTCATGGGGCATAGCCCGCCACTTGATGCCGTTTTCCAGGACGTAAAGGATGGCGTTAACGATTTCTCTCCTCGGCACCTTGGCGGGTCGGCCGCCGGGCTTGGGGGCTGGGATGAGGGGCTCCAGGAGGGCCCACTCCGCATCGCTGAGGTCGCTGGGGTAAGATCGTCTAGAGCTCATCCCTCAAGAATACCACCCTTTTACGACAGCCTCTAAGAGAGTAACCCTCTGTTCATTAACTAACAAGTCATTAACCAGCAAAGAGAATGCTTCTAGGAGAGTAGGGTAGTCCTTCGCTTCCTCCAACCTGCCCACTGCAAGCCAGACGAATTCCCCCTCCTCAAGAGCCAACTCGCGGCGTTTAACCTGTCTTGTAGCCACTCGAGGAGCAAGCGCTGGGTATCAACTCCGTTAGGAATATAGGTGGCCTTTTCCGGCCTTACAGCCTTGCGTTGTAAAAAACGCCTCATGCTATTTTGTGATACAAATGTGGTTGCATCGGCTAACCGATCTGTTAATCGGTAAGCTAAATGTGTGCTGGCCTCGTTCTTGAAAAAGCGGCCAATCTCCAGAGTGCTATGCACCGTGGAAATCAAGACAGGAACAGGGGCTAGAAGGCGTGTTATGCGGGCCAACAGGTTAGCATGTACCATATGGCTATGAATCACATGGGAACCAAAATGGCGAATTATGCCCGCCAACTTTGACACTCCCCGAGGATCCGGGCAGCCCCTTACCATGTTAAGCGAATGCACGTAGACCCCCGCTTCCTTTAAGACATCAGCGTATGCTGCGGGAGGTAGCATAGACACTACAACCACTTCCCACCCCCGCTGCCTCAAGCGAATAGCAAGTTGCACCAGCTGATTTTCTGCCCCACCTTGGGCTAAACCAGTGGTTACTTTAAGCAAGCGCATGTTGCCATCTTCCACTAGCAAACCTATCTAGTTGCCCAGAAGCACCTCTTCATAATTAGCTACTATTTTTTCCAAAGAAAAGCGCTCTTCAACCGAGGCCCTCATTCTATTTACCTCCTCCTCACTTCGGAAGTTATACAAGGCCTTAGCCAAAGCCTTAGCAAGCTCTTCCTCATTTCCAACAGGCACCAAGTAACCCCATCTGCCATCCTCCAAAATTTCCCTCGGACCGTACGGACAATCTGTGGCAACAATTTCTTTCCCCAAAACCATTGCTTCTATCAGAACTGTCGGGAGAGCCTCCCACCTTGAGCTTAAGGCGACAACCTTAGCCAGACGCATAAAGGGATATGGGTTATTAACAAAGCCAATAAGAGAAACGTCCGTCTCGACACCCAGCTCATGAACAAGTTCCTGTAGCTTAGCACGTTCCGCCCCTTCTCCCAAGATCACCAGCCGCGCCTTGTGCTTTCTACGCAGCCGAGCAAAAGCCTTGATAAGTAGATAAAAATCTTTTTCTTCAACCAGACGACCAACACCAAGAACTACTGGGGGTTCGCCAGGTTTAAACCAGGGGTGATCCAGAAATTCTTGGCTTTTCCTCAAAATCTCCTCAACGCTTATTGGATTATAAATAACCTTAACCTTATCTGCGTCTAATCCAAAATTTTCTATCAGCTCCTGAGCAACCCCCTCCGAAACTGCAACCACTGCGTCAGCCTTACGATAAAGAAGCCGGATTAAAGAAGGGACCATCCTCTCACGAAGAGTTCTAGCCCCACGAAGACTTGGGATCACAGCAGTGTGTTCTGCAACCACAATGCGTATAGGAAGCCCAAATACGGTTTTCGCAAGCAAGGCTATAATATTGCTATGACTTAAAGCAGAAAGCAAGACGTCAACTTTCTCTCTAACTAAATACTTCCCAAGTGGTATCAAGGCTTTCAGCACTCGGGATGCTTTCAAGTCAACTAACCTCAATCCTTCCGGAAAATCGGATAGAAATACCCCTTTAGCTGAAGCCAAAACGAGGTCTACCTGATAACCCCGCTGCACTAACCCCTGCCCTAAGGTCAAGGTAACTCGCTCCGCGCCTCCCCCATCTAAGCTAGGAAGAAAAACGGCGATTCTTCTAGTCATCGCACTTCTTTCCTCTCAACTCAGACAATTCTACCAAGACGCCCCCAGATACCGTCCCACAGGCCTCTAACCCGATAAAAACAACGCTCCATATAGTTTTTCTCAAAAAGTACGTCACCCAACATCCATCTCACCGTGTAGACCAAATAAACTAGCCGCTCCAGATATCGGCGAAAGGGGGGAAACAAACCTAGCATCACCCAAGTATTTCTTGTACTATAATAATACTTCCAAGCAGGTTGTTTAGGACGGATGCTCGTCCAACCAAACCGCTTGACTTTGAAAAACTCACCTCCATACTCGTGGAACACAACTGCACAAGGGGTCCATAGCGTGCGCATCCCCTGCAAATGAACTCGCAAGAAATACTCCCAATCATCTGCCCAAATAAAAAACTCAACTCTGGGAAAACCTACGCTTTCAACAACCCGCCGACTTATCAAGGGCCCCACAAAAGAAACCAACTGCACGGGGACAGCATACCTCGCATCTTTCAAGATAAAAGGAACCCGTAGGGGTCTATAACCCAAAAAGTAGTTACCTGCTCCATAAACAACACCCGCCCTGTTCACGAGACCAGGTGCCACAACATCCGCTTCTTCTGAAAAGAGAAGCAGTTCTTCCAATGCGGTCCTACTCGGCAAAGCATCATCATCCATCAACCACATCCACTCGTATCCGAGCTCATACGCCCGCTTCATTCCCTCGTGGAAGCCCCCAGCCCCGCCCTGGTTTTCAGGAGCCTCAAGACCTCCACCTGCGAGAACTCCTCCCGGAGCATATCCGCCGTCCCGTCCGTGGAGGCGTTGTCCACCACCAAGATGTGGTCCACGGGCCGAGTCTGGGCAAGCACCGCCCGCAGGCACTCCCTTAGAAGCTCCTTACGGTTATGCGTGACGATCACCGCGCAGACCCTATCCACGCGCCACCTCCTCAAAAAGCTTCAGAGCCCTGGCCACCGCCTGGTCCATGTTGTAGTAGCGGTAGTCCCCCAGACGCCCGGCAAAGTATACCCCCTTGAGCTTCTTCGCCTCCTCCAAGTAAAGCTGGTACCGCGCCTCGTTTTCCTCCTTGGGCACTGGGTAGTAGGGCTCGTTCCGCCCAGGCTCGTAGCCTTCGGGGTACTCGTAGCACAGGGTGGTGTGGGGCAGGTAGGCCTGCCCCGTGAGGTGCTTGAACTCCGTCACCCGGGTGTAGGCGTGCTCGTTGGGGTAGTTCAACGTACCCACCTCCTGGGCCCAAGGTATCGGCTGCCCCTCTAGTCGGAACCGCAGAGAGCGGTACGGCAAGGGTCCATGAAGGTAGCCGAAGAACTCGTCTATGGGCCCGGTGTAAATGAGGTACCGGTACCGCACCTCCCCCTCCACCTCCCGCCAGTCCGCTTGAAGGAGGACCTTGATGTTGGGGTGGGAGAGCATCCGCCGGAAGAGCGCCGTGTACCCCTCCTTGGGCATGGCTTGGTAGGTGTCCTGGAAGTAGCGGGTGTCGTAGCTCACCAAAACCGGCACCCGCGCCGTCACCGAGGGAGAAAGCTCCTCCGGCCGCATTCCCCACTGCTTTAAGGTGTACCCTTCAAAGACGTTCCGGTACACGTAGTCCGCCAAGAACCGCAAATCGGGGTCTTCCTCCTCCCTCAGGCGCAGGATGGGCACCCGGGCCCCGTAGCCAAACCGGGCCATAAGCTTCTCCTCTAGCCGGTCCGCCACCCGCTCAGAGAAGAGGGCCCGCAGGGAGGCCAGGCTGAAGGGCAGGGGGATCTCCTTCCCCTCCACCACCGCCCGCACCCGGTGGAAGTAGGGCCGCCACTCGGTAAAGCGGGAGAGGTACTCAAAGACCTTCCTGCTCTGCGTGTGGAAGATGTGGGGGCCGTAGCGGTGTACCAAAACACCCCGTTCGTCGTGCTCGTCGTAGGCGTTACCCCCGATGTGGCCCCTGCGGTCCACCACCAAAACCCGCTTACCAAGTTCACTGGCGATCCGCTCCGCCAAGGTGGCGCCGGTAAAGCCTGCACCCACGATTAGGTAGTCCACCCTCACCGGGCCACCTCCCAGGGTAGGCGCCCCAATCTATGAAGGTACCAGACCATCCCCCCCGTCACAAAGGCCTCCACCAAGACCACCGCCCAGGCAAGCCCCGAAGCACCCCCTAGGTGGCTAAGCGCCGTGGCCAAGAGGAGGTTTAGAAACCCCGCGACCACAATGATGGCGTTGAAGGCCCGGTCCATCTTCCAGGCCAGCATCCACTGGAGGCCTAGGAGACTGGAGGCCGCAATCAGGGGAAGGAGAAGCACTAGGATGCGCATGATCGGCACCGCTCCCTCATAGCCCGGCCCCAAAAGGATGTGCACCACCCATGGGCTTACAAACCAAAGGAAGAAAGCTCCGCCCATGGCAAAACCCACCATGAGGGCAAAGACCAGCGTGGCCATCCTACCCGCGCCCCGGGTGTCCCGGCCCACCTCGTGGGAAAACCGTGGAAAAAAGGCCCGGTTGAATGGCTCCACCATCCCCAAAACCGCCTTGGTAAGCCGCTCCGCACCCGCGTACAGCCCCACCTGAGAAGGGGACGCAAAGAAGCTAAGAATCAAAGGGTTCGCTGCCGTATAGAGGCTCACAGCCACCCGAAAGGAAAAAAGGTCCTTACCCATAGCCAAGAACAACAAACCCTCCCTCAGGGAGGGCCGCCGCAAAGGAATGTGGCGGGAAAGCCAAAAGAACCCCAAACCACTCGCCGCCAAAGCCCCCACTCCGTTCAAAAAAAGGGGTAGGTATGCCTGCTCGGGAGCCCGAACGAGGAGGAAAACCCCCATGGTGGCCAACCCGCGGGTAAGGACCTCCAAAAGGGCCACTTCCCGCATCCGCTCCAACCCCTGGAAAACCCACAGCGGGCTCAGGCCCCAGGCGGCAGCCCAAAAGAAGGCAGAAAAGACCACATCCTCCCGACCGCGAAGGACAGGCAGGTAAAGCGCTGTCAAGGCAAGCAAAAAGGCGGGAAGGAGGAGAAAAAGCTTGGCCGCCAAAACCCCTGAAAAAATGCGGGCTAAGGCTCCCGGGTCCTCTCGGTGCCGCGCCACCTCCCGGGTGCCCGAAAAGGAAAAGCCGTACTCCACCAAAAGTTGCAAATAAAGCGCCATAGACTGCCCCACCGCTAAAAGCCCAAACCCTTGTGGCCCCAAAGTGCGGGTCAAGTA
The DNA here is from genome assembly GCF_000794385.1 of Thermus sp. 2.9. GTDB lineage: Bacteria > Deinococcota > Deinococci > Deinococcales > Thermaceae > Thermus > Thermus thalpophilus. The sequence continues at coordinate 48,808 of NZ_JTJB01000034.1, read as the reverse complement.
AGGAAGGGTGAGCAAGGGGAAAAGATAATTGGCACCCTGAACCAAGTAAAGGTAAAGGAGGTTTCTTCCCACCCGGGAGTAACGGATGAAGCTTAGAACCTTGCCCACATATCTACTCCTTTCCACACCACAACCTCACGAAAGTAGGAAAATGGCTTCCCGACAGTTCCTTCCGCTAGATGGACCCAGGTTGCCTCCCCAGGTTAGGTAGCCGGCACCGGTCATCGCCCTGCGCCTCATGGCTTCCCCATCCTTATGGCGGATGGCCCTCGAGGCCCCCCACCCTCCATATCTTAAGCCCCTACACCCCCAAGCCAAACGCCCGCACCGCCACCCCCGCCGCCTCCAAAGCCGCCCGCACCGCCTGGGCCACCTGGGGGGCGTTGGGGTTATCCCCATGAATGCAAAGGGTGTCCGCCCGCACCGCCACCTCTCCTCCGTCCAGGGCCTCCACCTTCCCTTCCAGGACCATGCGCACCGCCCGCCGGGCCGCCTCCCTTGGGTCGGTGATCCAGGAGCCCGGAAGGGAGCGGGGGGCAAGCTGACCGTTCTTGAGATAGGCCCGCTCGGGGAAGGCCTCGAGGACCACCCTAAGCCCGGCGCGCCTCGCCTCCTCCTCGTAGACCGTCCCGGGGAGGACCACGAGGGGCACCTCCGGGTCAAAGGCCCGCACCGCCTCGGCGATGGCCCGGGCCGTCTCCCGGTCCCGGCAAGCCTTGAGGTAAAGGGCCCCGTGGGGCTTCACGTGGTGGAGGGGAAGCCCCTCCGCCTTCAGGAAGGCGTAAAGGGCCCCGATCTGGTAAAGCACGTCGGCGTAGACCTCCTCCGGGCCCAAGGCCATCTCCCGCCGGCCAAACCCCACCAGGTCGGGGAAGCCGGGGTGGGCCCCCACCGCCACCCCATGGGCCTTGGCCAGGGCCACCGCCTCCCGCATGCGCAAAGGGCTTCCCCCGTGGAAGCCGCAGGCCAGGTTCACCGAGGTCACCAAGGGGAAAAGCTCCCGGTCGTGCCCGTAGGTATAGACCCCGTAGGACTCCCCCGCGTCCGCGTTCAGGTCCACCCAACGCCCCATACCCCTAGGGTATCAAGGGGGGTAGCCAAGCGCCCCTAAGACCGCCTTCACCCGCTCCGCCCAAAGCTCCTCCCGGGAATACACCACCTGGACCCGCTCGTGGACATTCCGGTCCACAGGCGCCAGGGCCAAAAGGGCGTGGAAGGGTTGGAGGAGCCCCAGGGGAAGACCGCCCCCGGCGTAGAGGAGGAGGTCGGACCGCAAGGCCAGGGCCTCCACCTCCTCCCGCCTCAAGGCCACGTGTCCCCGGGCCCTTTGCGGCAGGCGGGCGAGGAAGGCGTCCCCTTCGGCGAAGCTCGGCGCCGCCACGGAAACCTGGGCCAAGGGGCGGAGGAAGGGGGCCAAGGAGGGGCGCAAGGGGCCAAGCCAAAGCGCCTTGGCCCCGGGAAAGTGGGCGGCTAGGAAGCGCTCCAAGGCCACCCCCTCCGTGTACTGGCCCACGGGTCCCCCCACCCCCACGGCCACCAGGTCCACCAGGCCCGCCATCTCCGCCTCCGCCTCCAGGCGCATCCCCTCCGGGGGGGGAAGGCCCTCCGCCAGGACCATCCCGGCAAGCCCCAGGGGCACAAGGCAGGGGAGGAGGGCCCAGGTGTTCTCCGCCTCCACGGGGTAGGGGAAAAGGGGCAGGCGCAAGGACGCCACCTCCGCCACCAACGGGTCAAAGAAGGCGGCATTCCCCCGGTGGAGGAAGGGCAAGGGGCGGGTCTTGTGGTAAGGGGGCCACACGGGCCACCTCCTAGGCGGGGCGCAGGTCGGCGTACTTGAGGGAAAGGCGCTTAAGCCCCACCCCCTCAAAGTGCACCGTCACCTCGTCCCCCGAGGCCGCCACCACCGTGCCCGGGCCGAAGCGGGGGTGGACCACCTTCTCCCCCCCCTTGAAGGCCCCGGGCTTGGGCCGGTGCGACGGAGGGACGGGCCTTGGGCTTCGGTAGGGGTCGTACTCCTGGTAGAGACCTTCTTCCACCTCCTCCAGGAAGCGGCTTGGCCGGGTGGCCTCCAGGCGGCCGTAGACCTCCCGCTCCTCGGCGTAGGAGAGGTAAAGCCTTTCCTGGGCCCGGGTCACCCCCACGTAGAAGAGGCGGCGCTCCTCCTCCAGGGCCTCGAGGGTGTTCAGGGAGTTCCGGTGGGGCAGAAGCCCCTCCTCCACCCCCACGAGGAACACCACGGGGAACTCCAGACCCTTGGCGTTGTGGAGCGTCATGAGGAAAACCTTCCCCTCCGCCCCCGCCGGCTCCTCCGCCCGGGCGGTGAGGGCCACCTTATCCAGGAAGTCCAGGAGGCTTTCCGCCTCCTTGGCCGCCCGCAGGAGCTCCTCCACGTTCTCCAGGCGGTCCTCGTGGTCCTCGGGGTAGGCCTCCCTGAGGTAGGCGGGGTAGTCGGTGGCCTGAAGGAGATGGCGGAAAAAGGCCTCCGCGGGGCCAAAGGCCAGGTCCATGAGCTCTTCCATCAAGGCCACGAAGTGGCGCACGGGCTCGGGGCGGGGTAGAAGCTCCGCCCGCTTCAGGGCCTCAAAGAGGGGAAGGCCCTTCTCCTGGGCCAGGCGGGCCACCTTCTCCACCGTGGCCGGGCCGATGCCCCGGGGCGGGGTGTTCAGGATGCGCTTCAGGCTCACGCTGTCCAGGGGGTTCAGGGCCAGGCGGGCGTAGGCCAGGAGGTCCTTCACCTCCGCCCGCTCAAAGAAGCCCACCCCGCCCACCACCCGCGCCCCAACGCCCCGGCCCGCCAAAGCCTGCTCCAGGAGGCGGCTTTGGGCGTTGGTGCGGTAGAGGACGGCGATGCGGTCAAAAGGGGGCCCCAGGCGCAGGATCTCCTCCGCCACGAAGCGGGCCTCCTCCCGGGCGTCCTTGGCCCGGAAAAGCCGCACGGGCTCCCCGCCCCGCTTCACCGGGCGCAGGGTCTTTTCCAGGCGCAGGGCGTTTTTGACGATCACGGCGTTGGCGAAGCGCAAGATGGCCTCGGTGGAGCGGTAGTTCTCCTCCAGGCGGTAGACCTTGGCCCCGGGGAAGTCTGCCGTGAACTGGAGGATGTTCTTGATGTCCGCCGCCCGGAAGGAGTAGATGCCCTGGTCCGGGTCCCCCACGGCCATGAGGTTGGCCTCCTCCCCGGCCAGGAGCTTGGTGAAGCGGTACTGCACGGGGTTTGTGTCCTGGTACTCGTCCACGTGGATGAAGCGGGCCCGCTTGCGCACCCGGGCGAGCACCTCCTGGTCCTCCTCCAAAAGCCTCAGGGCGTAAAGGAGGATGTCCCCGAAGTCCAAGGCCCCTTGGGCCTTTAGGGCCTCCTGGTAGCGGAAAAAGACGTCCAAAAGCCTCCTCCGGGAAAGTCCGGCGTAGTACTCGGGAAGTTCCGCCAAGAGGGCCTCGGGCGGCTCTCCTCGGTTTTTGGCCCGGTCCAAGAGGGCCTTGATGGGCCCCGGCTTGGCGGAAAGGCCGAGCTCCTTCAGGACCTCCTTGAGGAGGGCGGTCTGGTCGTCCTCGTCGTAGACCACGAAGCCCGGCTTCAGGCCCACCCGCTCCCCGTACACGCGGAGGATGCGCAAGGCGGCGGCGTGGAAGGTGGAAACCCAGACCTCCCCCGCCCCCCTCACCATGCCCTTGAGCCGCTCCCGCATCTCCTCCGCCGCCTTGTTGGTGAAGGTGACCGCCAGAATCTCCGTGGGGTAGACGCCCCGGTGGGCGATGAGGTAGGCCACCCGGTGGACCACGGTGCGGGTCTTGCCGCTCCCAGCCCCCGCCACCACCAAGGCGGGGCCTTGGAAGTGGAGGACCGCCTGGCGCTGGGCCTCGTTCAAGGAGGAGAGGAGGGCCTCGTCCACGGGGTGGAGTCTACCACGCGGTAGACTCTAGGACATGGAGCTTCGTCCCACGCAGGAGGGCTTCTTGGGCGAACTCGCCCGGGACTTCACCTTCGCCACTTTGGCACGCTTGGCGGCGGGGTTTGGCGAGCGACTGAAGGAGGAAGGCATAGGACGGGTTGTGGTGGGCCACGACGCCCGCTTCCTGGCCCGGGAGATGGCGGAGGAGGCGGCGGGGGTGCTTTCCGCCTTGGGCCTGGAGACCTTCCTCCTTCCCGGGCCTTCTCCCCTTCCCCTTTTCGGCTTCGCCTTGGAGAGGCAGGAGGCGGCGGGGCTTTACCTCACCGCCGGGCGCAGGCCCGCCCGCTTCCAGGGGGTCAAGCTCCGCCTGGGGCCCGGAAAACCCCTTCCCGGGGAGGCGGTGCCCTTCCTAACCCCCCCGGAGGCCCGGGGGCGCTTCGCCCCCCTGGAGGTCAAGAAGGCTTATATGGGGCACCTGGCGCAAAGCGCCGGAGAGGTGCCCAAGAAAAAGGGCGTGGTCTACCTGGACGCCATGGGGGGAGCGGGAGGCGGGGTCTTGCCCGGGGTGTGGAGGCTCCTTGGCCTCGAGGCGGAACTCCGGGAACTCCACCCCCTCCCCCACCCCCTCTTCTACGGGGTGGACCCAGACCCAAAGCCGGAACACCTAAAAACCCTCCAGGTCCTCCTCAAGGCCCAAGAGCCCCCCACCCTGGGCCTGGCCCTGGACGGGGACGCCTGCCGCCTAAGGGTCTACCTCCCCGGCGGGGAGCCCTTGGGGGACGAGGCCACCCTGGGGCACCTGAAGGAAGTTCTGGGCGGTAAGGCGGTGGAAGGGGACGGGGAAGGGGGCTTCCGCTTCCCCTGGCACCTTAAGGAACCCGACCCCTTCCTCGCCGCCCTCCTCCTCCTGGGGGCCCTCCTATGAAGGAGATCCTGCCCGGGGTCTTCCTCCTGCCCGTGCCCATCCCCTACCCCTTGAAGGCGGTGAACCTCTACCTCCTCCGGGGGGACGGGGAGGTGGCCCTTCTGGACACCGCCTTGGACACCCGCACCGCCCGGGGAAGCCTGGAGCTTTATTTGGCGGAGCTCGGCCTTTGCTTCCAGGACATCAAGACGGTGCTCCTCACCCACCACCACCCCGACCACTATGGGCTTTCCGGTTTCTTTGAAGGGCTTGGGGCCCGGGTCTTCCTCCACGAGGAGGAGCTCGGCCGGGGCCACCGCTTCTGGCTCGTCCCGGAGGCCTTTGAGGAAGCCTCCTGGCGGCTTTTCCGGGAGCACGGCACCCCCGAGGAGGCCCTTCTGGGCATCCGGGAAACCATGGCCAAAACCCGCGAGAGGGTCCACCCGCCGCAAAACCCCGTGCCCCTTAGGGACAGGGAGGTCCTGGAGGTGGGGGGGAGAAGGCTTCGGGTCCTCTGGACCCCGGGCCACGCCGACGGGCACGTGGCCTTTTACCTGGAGGAAGAGGGGGTGCTTTTGGCGGGGGACGCCCTTTTGGACCACGTCTCCCCCAACGTGGGCCTTTGGGCCTACACCCGGGAAAACCCCCTAAAGGACTTCCTGGACTCCCTCAAGCGCCTGGCCGAACTCCCCGCCCAGGTGGCCCACACGGGGCACTTCGGCCCCATCCGGGACGTTCGGAAGCGGGCCAAGGAGCTTCTCGCCCACCACGAGGAGCGTCTGCAAAGCCTCCTGGCCCACCTGGAAGGCCCCAAGAACGCTTGGGAGCTTTCCCTGCTCCTCTTCCCCCAGGATTTGGACGCCGCCGGGCGCCGCTTCGCCTTCGCCGAAACCCTGGCCCACCTGGAGTACCTGCGGGCGGAGGGCCTGGTGGGCCGGGAAGGCCCCCCCTACCGCTACTTCCGGGTCTAGGGCCCCTTGCCCGGATGGGGAACGGGGGGTAAACTTTGACCCGGTTCAAGGAGGTGCCATGCATCCTTGGTACGCACACTACGATCCTGGGGTCCCCAAGGAGGCCCCCGCGCCCCGGCTTTTGACCGAGGCCCTGCGGGAAAACGCCCGCCGCTACCCAGACAAGGTGGCCTTGGCGTTCCTGGGGCGAAGTATTTCCTACGCCGCCTTGTGGCGGGAGGTGGAGGCCTTCGCCAAGGGCCTGCAGGAGGCGGGGGTGAAGCCGGGGGACCGGGTGGCCATCATGCTCCCCAACTCCCCCCAGTTCGTGGTGGCCTTCTTCGGCGCCCTCCTGGCGGGGGGCGTGGCGGTGAACACCAACCCCATGTACACCCCCCGGGAGCTCAGGCACCAGCTTCAGGACTCCGGGGCCAAGGCCTTGGTCATCCTGGACCAGCTCCTTCCCCGCTACCAAGAGGTGAAGGAAGAAGTTCCCGTGCGCATCCTGGTGCGCACGGGCATCCAGGACTACCTCCCTTTTCCCAAGAACCTCCTCTACCCCCTCCTGCTCAAGCGCAAGGGGCAGTGGCCCAAAACCCTCGAGGGCATCCCCTGGCGGCGCTTCCTCAAGTCCGGCACCCCCAACCCCGTGCCCCTTAACCTGGACGACCTGGCCCTTTTGCAGTACACCGGGGGCACCACCGGGGTGGCCAAGGGGGCCATGCTCACCCACCGGAACCTCTCCGCCAACGCCCTGCAGGTGCGCTCCTGGATCCCCGACTTCCGGGAAGGGGAGGAGGTGGTCTTGGGGGCCATCCCCTTCTTCCACGTCTACGGCATGACCGTGGCCATGAACCTGGCCCTCCTGGGGGCGGCCAAGCTGGTCCTCCTCCCCCGCCCCGAGATCGGGCCCATCGTGGAGGCCATTGAGAAGCACCAGGTAAGCCTTTTCCCGGGGGTGCCCACCCTGTACGTGGCCTTCAACAACTTCCCCGGGATTGAGAAGCGGAACTTAAGAAGCGTCCGGGCCTGCATCTCCGGCTCCGCCCCCTTGCCCCTCGAGGTGGCGGAGCGCTTCATGGCCCTCACCGGGGCCAAGCTGGTGGAGGGCTACGGCCTCACCGAGGCCAGCCCCGTGACCCACTGCAACCCCCTCCACGGCCCGAGAAAGCTCGGGAGCGTGGGCCTCCCCTTCCCGGGGGTGGAGGCGAAGGTGGTGGACGCGGAGGGGCGGGAGGTGCCCCCGGGCGAGGTGGGCGAGCTCATCGTCAAGGGCCCCAACGTCATGAAAGGCTACTGGAACCGCCCCGAGGAAACCCAAAAGGCCCTCAGGGACGGCTGGCTCTACACCGGCGACATGGCCCGCATGGACGAAGACGGCTACTTCTACATCGTGGACCGCAAAAAGGACTTGATCATCGCCGGGGGCTACAACATCTACCCCCGCGAGGTGGAAGAGGTCCTCTACCAGCACGAAGCCGTCCAGGAGGCCGCCGTGGTGGGCGTCCCCGACCCCTACCGCGGCGAGACCGTGGCCGCCTTCCTCGTCCTAAAACCCGAGTACAGGGGCAAGGTGACGGAAAAGGATATTGAGGCCTTCTGCCGCCAAAACCTCGCCGCCTACAAGGTGCCCCGCATCATCGCCTTCCGCGATAGCCTCCCCAAGTCCAGCGTGGGGAAGATCCTCAAGCGGGAACTCACCAAGGAGGTGGGGCAAAGGCGGTAGAATAGGAAAATGGGCAAAGTCTACAAGAAGGTGGAGCTGGTGGGGACGAGCGGGGAAGGCCTCGAGGGCGCCATCCAAACCGCCTTGGAGCGGGCGCAGAAAACCCTTCGTCACCTGGACTGGTTTGAGGTCAAGGAGATCCGGGGCACCATCGGCCCGGAGGGGGTGAAGGAGTACCAGGTGGTGTTGGAGGTGGGGTTCCGCCTGGAGGAATAGCCACCTTCCTTCCGAAAGCGCCACCTCCTTTACACGCCTCCGCTCAAGGGATAGGCTAAAGGTAAGGGGGGTGAAGGGGTATGAGCGCCACCGGTCTGGAGGTCTTTGACGCCACCCTCCACAAAACCCACACCTGGCTCAAGGCCATCATGGAGGAGCTGGGCACGGAGGACCGTCACCGGGCTTACATGGCCCTTCGGGCCGTCCTCCACGCCCTCCGGGACCGCCTGCCCGTGGAGGAGGTGGCCCAGCTCGGGGCGCAACTCCCTATGCTCATCCGGGGCATCTACTACGAGGGCTGGGACCCCACGGGTAAACCCCTTAAGGAGCGGCACAAGGAGGAGTTCCTGGCCCACGTGGCCCGGGAGCTCAAAACCCCTTCCGGGGTGGCGGTGGACCCGGAAGGAGCGGCCCGGGCGGTGTTCAAGGTCCTGCGGCAAAAGGTGTCGGAGGGCGAGATCCAGGACGTGCGCCAGCTCCTGCCCAAGGAGCTCCGCGAGCTTTGGCCGGCAAGCTAGTCCAGGACGAAGCGGTCTTCCGTCTCGTGCAGGCGCACCCGGTGGACGATCCGCTGGTCCTGGGACCCGTTGGGCTCGGTCATGGCCACCACGGTGACGTAGGGGCGCAAGGGGCTCTTTAGGACCTTCTTGGTGAGGGTTTCCTCCACCTGGAAGATCCCCGCCGAGTTGTTCATGGTCACCTGGATCTCCACCGGGACCTTTTCGCCCTTCAGGATCCGCACCTCGTCCACCGCCAGGGCGCTGATGGAGTGGATGTCTATGCTCCCCAGGGCGAAGGCCTTCCGCCCCCGGCCCTTGGTGATGTCCGTGCCGTCCGCCACCGCGGTGATGCCCGCCTCTATGGTGAGGGGCTCGGGGGAGAGGTCGTGGCTGTAGATGCTGTGGAGCATGAGGGCCCGGAGGGCGGTGCGCTGCTCGGGGTCGGGGTAGATCCTCTCCAGGATGCGGTTCAGGATGGGGAGGGCCAGGCTCACCCCGAAGGCCTCGTGGTGGTCCCGGTGCACCTGGTTGCCCAGGTCGTGGAGCATGGTGGAGAGGAGGACCACCACGTAGGCGTCCTCCAGATCCCCCGCCCCCGACTCAAGGGTGTCCAGCCGCACCCCCGCCTCGGCCAGAAGGCCCAAAATGGCCACGCCCGCCGCCCCGGTGAGGAGGGCGTGGACCCGGCCGTGGTCGTTGTAGCCCAGCTTGCGCATGGTGATGTAGTTGGCCATGTTCCAACCGGCCCGGGCCTCCGGGTCCTGGATCAGGAGCTCGTAGGCCCTAAGGGCCTTGGGAAAGGGCTTCAGGCGCTCCCGGATGGCCTGGTCGGCCTCGGCGTAGAGCTTGGCCTTGGGGCTAGCTACGTGGACCACGCGTTCTCCCGTCATGCGCACCCCTCACCTTACACCGGGCCCTGGCGAGGGAAAGGAACTCACTCCCCCTTGAACTCCGGCGCCCGCTTTTCCAGGAAGGCCCTCACCCCCTCCTTCATGTCCTCGGTGGCGGCGGCGTAGCCGAAGAGGTCCGCCTCAATCTCCAAGGCCTCCGCCAGGTCTAGCCCCTCGCCCCGCACCACGCTCTCCTTGGCCAGGGCCAGGGCGATGGGGGCGTTTTTGAGGATCTTCTGGGCGAGCTTCTTGGCCTCCTCCAGGGCGTCCTCCCCCACCCGGTTGACGAGGCCCAGCATGAGGGCCTCCTCCGCCTCCACGTGCCGCCCGGTGAAGATGAGGTCCAAGGCCCGCCCCCGGCCGATGAGGCGGGGCAGGCGCTGGGTGCCCCCAAAGCCGGGGATGAGCCCGAGACCCACCTCGGGAAGGCCGAGCTTGGCCCCCTTGGCCGCCACCCGGAGGTCGCACGCCAGGGCCAGCTCCAGCCCGCCCCCCAGGGCGTAGCCGTGGATGGCGGCGATGGTGGGGATGGGCAAAGCGGCGATCTCGGCGAAGACCTGCTGGCCCAAAAGGGCGTACTCCCGGGCCATGAAGGGATCCTTGAGGGCGGCGATCTCCTTGAGGTCCGCCCCGGCGGCGAAGGCCCTTCCCTCCCCCGTGAAGATGGCCACCCGGGCCTCGGGGTCTTGGTGGATCACCTCCGCCACCTGGGCGAGCTCCTCCAAGACCTCGCGGGAAAGGGCGTTTAGGGCCTCGGGCCGCCTTAGGGTCACCAGGGCGATGTTCCCCTCCACCTCGTAGGAGAGGTGCTGGAACTCGGGGATCTCCAGGATGAACTCGTGCTCGTGCTCGTGGTCCATGCTACACCTCCAAAAGGGCGAGAAGCGCCACCTCCACCATGCGCCGGATGCCTTCCTGGAGCACCTCGGCAGGCGCCAGCTCGGGGTCGCCGATGCGGTTGGAAACCGCCAGGATGGCCCCCGCCTTCACCCCCCGCATCCGGCCCAGGAGGAAGAGGGCGCTCGCCTCCATCTCAAAGGCCAAAACCCCAAAGCGGCTCCAGGCGCGGGCCGCCTCGAGGGTGGTGGCGTAAAAGGCGTCCTCCGTGGCCACCAGGCCCACGTGGTGGGGGTAGTCCCGCTCCTCCGCCTTGGCCCAAAGGGCGCGGAAGAGGAAGGGGTCGGGCACGGGGGCGTAGGGAAGCCCCCCGAGGTACTGGCGGGTAGCTCCGTCCAAGGGCACCGCCCCCTGGGGGATGACCAGGTCCCCCGGGGCCAAGGCGTTGTCCACCGCCCCGCAGGTGCCCACCCGCAGGAGGACCCGGGCCCCAAGCTGGATGAGCTCCTCCGCCACGATGCTGGCGGAGGGAGCCCCCATCCCCGTGGTCTGCACGGAAACGGGCACCCCCCGGTAGCGCCCGGTGTAGCCCAAAAGCCCCCGGTGGGTGTTGTAAACCACGGGGTCTTCCAAGAAGGTTTTGGCGATCCATTCCGCCCGGCCGGGGTCCCCGGGGAGGAGAACCCTTTGCGCCACGTCCCCCGGTTTGCCCCGCACGTGGATGGGACTCATACCGCCTAAGGATACTACAGCCTGAGGGCGGGAAGCCCTTCCACCAGGCCCTCGTCGTGGGTGGCCAGGACCAAGGCGGCGCCCACCTCCTGGCAAAGCGCCCGCATGAGGGCGAGGACCTCCCGGGCCTGGCGGCGGTCCAGGCTCGCCGTGGGCTCGTCCGCCAGGAGGAGCCTAGGCCTCGGGTAAAGGGCCCGGGCCACCGCCACCCGCTGGCGCTCCCCCCCGGAAAGCCTTTGGGGAAGAAAGCCCGCCCGCGCCCCAAGCCCCAGGCGCTCCAAAAGGGCAAAGGCCCAAGCCCGGTCCACCCGTCCCACCAGGTACCCGGGGGCGAGGACGTTCTCCAAGGCGGTGAGCTCGGGCAAAAGGAAGTGGTGCTGGAAAACGAGGCCCAAAAAGCGAAGCCGGCGCCGGGCCAGGGCCTCCTCCCTAAGGCCCCGGATGGGCGTTCCCTCCCACAGGACCTCCCCCTCCTGCAAGGGAAGAAGCCCGGCAAGGAGGTGGAGAAGGGTGGTTTTGCCACTTCCCGAGGGCCCAAGCACAGCGAGGGCCTCCCCGGGTTCCAACCGGAAGGAGAGCCCTTGGAAAAGAGGGCCGTTGGCGTAGGCGAAGCCGAGGTTTTGGACCTCGAGGACCGGGCGCACCCTCTCATCCTCTAGGCAAAAGATGAAGGCTCGGTTAGAGTAGGACCGATGCGGGGAAGCCCCTTGTTCCAGGACCTGACGCCGGAGGAGGCAGCGCTCGCCCGCTCCTACTTCCAGCCCCTTTTCTTCCCCCAAGGGAAGACCATCTTCCAACAGGGGGACCTGGGCCAGGCCTTATACCTGGTGGAGGCGGGGCGGGTGCGGCTTTACCGCACCCACCTGGGGGGGCAGGAGAAGACCCTAGGCTTTCTGGGCCCCGGGGAGGTCTTCGGGGAGATGAGCCTCCTGGACGGGGGGGAACGGAGCGCCAGCGCCGAGGCGGAGGAGGACGCCCAGGTCCTCGCCCTCTACCGGGAGAGCTACTTCGCCCTTATCCGCCGGCTGCCCCTATTGGCCCACAACCTCGCCCGCATCCTGGCCCGAAGGCTACGGGAGCTCAACGTGGAGATGGACCTCTTGGCCTTTGAGGAGGCGCAAAGCCGGGTGGCCTACGCCCTCCTCAAGCTCCACCGCCAAGGGCACGGGCCCCGCTTCCGCCTGCGCCACCAGGACCTGGCTGCCCTGGCGGGGGCGAGCCGGGAAACGGTGACCCGGGTCCTGCACAGCCTGCAGGAGAAGGGGATCCTGTCCTTGGCCCCAGGGCAGGTGGAGGTGAAGGACTTCCGGCTTCTGGAAGAGGTGGCCTTCGGCCTGGTCTAGGGGAGGTGTGCCTTGCGCCTCAGGGTGGACGTTCTTCCCAGCGAAGGGGTGGTGTACCCCGATGTGGTCCTGGTGGTGGACGTGATCCGGGCCACCACCACCGCCGCCTGCCTCCTGGAGGCGGGGGCGGAGGCGCTTTACCTGGTGGATAGCCTCGAGGCGGCCCGGGCCTTTAAGGACGAGGACGTGGTCCTGGCGGGGGAGGTGGGGGGCTGAAGCCTCCCGGGTTTGACCTGGGCAACTCCCCCCGGGAAGCCCTGGAAGCCCCCGTGGGGGGCAAGGTGGTGGTCATGAGCACCACCAACGGCACCAAGGCGGCCCACGCCGCCGCCAAGACCGCCAAGCACGTCCTCCTGGCCTCCCTCTACAACGCCCATGCCGCCGCCCGGCTGGCCAAGGAGCTCGCCACGGAGGAGGTGGCCATCCTCTGCGCCGGTAAAGAGGGGCGGGCCGGGCTGGACGACCTTTACACCGCCGGGGTCCTCTCGGAGTACCTGGGCCTTTTGGGAGAGGTGGAGCCCGAGGACGGGGCCCGCATCGCCCTGGCCGTGAAGCGGGCCTACCAGGACCCCTTGGAGGCCCTAAGCCTCTCCGCCGCCGCCTTGGCCCTGAAGGGGGTGGGCCTGGAGGGGGACGTCCCCTTTTGCGCCCAGGTGGCCAAAAGCGCCGCCGTGCCCCTCCTTTCCGGGAGGGTGGGGGAAGCCCTCATCTTCAAGCGGGCCTACTGAAGGCCCTCCTCGGCCAAAAGTTCGTGGAAGCGCCTTATGGCGGCGATGCCCTTTTCCAGGTTGATGAGGTCAAACTTCTCGTTGGGGGCGTGCAGGTTGTCGTCGTTAAGCCCCAGGCCCAAGAGGACGATGGGGGCGCCCAGGGCCTCCTGAAGCTCCGCCACCACGGGGATCGTCCCCCCTTCCCGGGCGTAGACGGGGGGCCTGCCCCAGACCTCCGCCAAGGCCCGGGCCATGAGGCGCATGGGGGGGCTAAAGGGATCGGTGAGGACGGGCTTCCCCCCGTGGAGGCGGCGCACCTCCAGGCGGTACCCGGGGGGAAGGATCTCCTCGAGGTAGGCCTCGGTCCGATCCGCCACCTCCTCGGGGTCTTGGTCCGGCACCAGGCGCATGGAAAGCTTCATCCCCGCCTCCTTGGGGATCACCGTCTTGGAGCCTTCCCCTTGGTAGCCGCCCCACACGCCGTTGGGGTCCAGGGTGGGCCTGGCCCAAAGCCGCTCCAAAGGGGTGTAGCCCTCCTCCCCCGGGAGGACCTCCACCCCGAGCTCCCCCTTCAGGGCCTCCTCGTCCAAGGAGGGCCAAAGGCGCTTTTCCTCCTCGGACACGGGCCGCACCTTCTCGTAGAAGCCCGGGATCTGCACCTTCCCCGTCCCTTCGTCCTTGAGGCGGGCGAGGAGCCAACCCAGGGCCTGGATGGGGTTGGGCGCCACCCCGCCGAAGGCCCCGGAGTGCAGGTCCCGCCGGGCCCCCTTTAGGCGCACCTCCAGGTAGCAAAGCCCCCTCAGGCCATAGGTGAGGGTGGGGGTTTCGGGGGCGAACATGGCCCCGTCGGAAACCAGCACCACGTCCGCCCGGAGCTTTTCCCGGTTCTGCCGCACGAAGGGGAGGAGGTGGGGGCTTCCGATCTCCTCCTCCCCCTCCACCAGGAACTTGACGTTGGTCCGGGCGGTGAGGCCCTCCAGGGCGGCCACGTGGGCCCAAAGCTGCCCCTTGTCGTCGGATGCGCCCCGGGCGTAGATCCGGCCATCCCGCACCACCGGGGAAAAGGGCGGGGTTTCCCAAAGCTCCAGGGGGTCCTCCGGCTGGACATCGTAGTGGCCGTAGACCAAGACGGTGGGGGCCTCCTCGTCCACCACCCGCTCGGCGTAGAGGATGGGATGGAGGGGGGTTTCGTGGAGCTCGGCGGCAAAGCCTAGGGCCTGAAGGCGCTCCTTAAGCCAAAAGGCAGCCCGCCGCACCTCCTCCTTGCGGGCGGGGTCGGTGGATACCGAAGGGATGGAAAGGAACTCCAGTAGGGGGTCAAGGGTCTTCACGCCCCCATGCTACCCTCTTCCGCCAAGGCCTTGCCCTCCTCCAGGAGGAGAAGCCGAAGCCGCGCCACCTCGGCTTCAAAGCGGGCTTGGAGGGCCTCCAGCTCGGCCCTGAGCCGCATGATCTCCTCCACCCCCGCCAAATTCACCCCAAGCTCCTGCGTCAAGCGGCGGATCTCCCTTAGCTTCTCAATGTCCCGCTCCGAGTAAAGCCGCGTCTTACCCCCAGACCGCTTCGGCTTGATGAGCCCCTTCCGCTCATAAAGCCTCAGGGTCTGCGGGTGCATCTCCACCAACTCCGCCGCCACGCTGATCACGTACACGGGGCGGTCCTTGTCCGTGACCCTGTCCATGGCCTTAAGCTCCCCCTGCTAAACCACTCTAACCCTTTTCATTATACGCCCCCTGAAAACCCCAGGCGCAAGGAGGCGCCCTGGGCCGCCGCCCTCACCCGGGGGGCGAGGCGGCGGGCAGCCTCCAGGGAAAGCCGGCTGGCCGGGGCGGAAAGGGAAATGGCCGCCACCACCTCCCCCGTGGGGCCGAAGACGGGGGCGGCCACGCACCGTACCCCCAGTTCCTTCTCCTCGTTGTCCAGGGCATAGCCCTGGGCCCGCACCTCCTTGAGCTCCAAGAGGAGCTCCTCGAGGCGGGTTTTGGTGTGGGGGGTGAAGGGGGTGAGGCGTAGGCCCTCCGGCACCCCCCTGTAGGCCAAAAACACCTTCCCCACCCCGGTGGCGTGGAGGGGAGCCCGGCTCCCCGGGGCGGTGAAAAGGCGCACGAGCTGCCTTCCCTCCACCTGGTCCAGGTAGAGGGCCTCCCCGTCCATGGGCACCGCCAGGTTCACGCTCTCCCCCGTTTCCGCCGCCAAGGCCTCCATCTCGGGGCGCGCCGCCGAGAGGAGGCCGGGCCTGGGGTAGGCCTGGCCCACGGCGAAGGCCTTGGGCCCCACCCGGTACACGCCCCCCTCCTCCACGGCGAAGCCTCGGCGCACCAGGGTCTGGAGAAGGCGGTAAAGGGTGCTTTTGGATAGCCCCGTGGCCTCGGCCAGGGCGGAAAGCCCCGCCTCCCTGGCCTCCGCCAAGGCCTCCAGTACAAGAAGCCCCTTCTCTAGGGTTTTGACCTCGCTCGCGCCCTTTTCCCTCGGTCTCGGCATGGCGCCTTAGGGTAGCACGGCCTCGCCAGTTTTTCAAGATACGAAAAAACATTCCGTCTATTGACAAACCCGCCCCGGTCCCCGTAAGCTCAGGCCACCATGAAGGGCGTGGAGATCACCAAGGACCATCCCCTCCTGGGGGAAGTGCTCACGGAAGAGGCCTTGCGGTTCGTGGTGGCCCTGCACCGGGAGTTCAACCCGGTGCGCAAGGCGCTCCTTTCCCGCCGGCACGAGCTTTGGGAGCGGTACAAGGCCGGGGAGAAGCCCGACTTCCTTCAGGAAACCGCCTTCGTCCGGGGCGGGGACTGGCGGGTGGCCGAGGCCCCCCCGGACCTTCTGGACCGCCGGGTGGAGATCACCGGCCCCGTGGACCGCAAGATGATCATCAACGCCCTGAACTCCGGGGCCAAGGTCTTCATGGCGGACTTTGAGGACGCCCTTTCCCCCACCTGGGACAACGTGATCCGGGGGCAGAAGAACCTTTACGACGCCGTGCGCCGCCAGATTGACTTCGTCTCCCCCGAGGGCAAGGAGTACCGGCTTAAGGAGAAGACCGCCACCTTGGTGGTGCGCCCCCGGGGCTGGCACCTGGTGGAAAAGCACGTGCGGGTGGACGGGGAGCCCATCTCGGCGAGCCTCTTTGACTTCGGGCTCTACTTCTTCCACAACGCCCACGAGCTCCTAAGGCGGGGAAGCGGGCCCTACTTCTACCTGCCCAAGATGGAAAGCCACCTCGAGGCCCGCATCTGGAACGAGGTCTTCAACTTCGCCCAGGACTACCTGAAGATCCCCCGGGGCACCATCCGGGCCACGGTGCTCATAGAGACCATCCTGGCGGCCTTTGAGATGGAGGAGATCCTTTACGAGCTGAAGGAGCACGCCGCCGGGCTCAACGCCGGGCGCTGGGACTACATCTTCAGCTGCATCAAGAAGTTCGCCACCACCGCCCCCATCTTCCCCGACCGGGCCCAGGTGACCATGACCGTGCCCTTCATGAAGGCCTACACCGAGCTCCTGGTGAGGTCCTGCCACATCCACGAGGCCCACGCCATCGGCGGCATGGCCGCCTTCATCCCAAGCCGCAAGGACCCCGAGGTGAACGAGCGGGCCTTCCAGCAGGTGCGGGCGGACAAGGAGCGGGAGGCCTCCCAGGGCTTTGACGGCACCTGGGTGGCCCACCCCGACCTGGTGCCCGTGGCCCAAGAGGTCTTTGACCGCCACCTGGGGGACAAACCCCACCAGAAGCACGTGAAGCGCCTGGACGTCCAGGTGCGGGCGGAGGACCTCCTCAACTTTGAGGTCCCCGGGGGGAAGGTGACGGAGGCGGGGCTTAGGAACAACATCTCCGTGGCCCTGCAGTACCTGAACCAGTGGCTCCTCGGCAACGGGGCCGCCGCCATCTTCAACCTCATGGAGGACGCCGCCACCGCCGAGATTAGCCGGGCGCAGCTTTGGCAGTGGGTCCACCGGGAGGCCAAGCTGGAAGACGGCCGCGCCGTGACCCCCGAGCTCTACCGGAAGGTGAAGGAGGAGGAGCTCGCCAAGCTCGGGGGGCGGGAAAAAGAGCGCTACAAGGAGGCGGAAGAAATCCTGGACAAGCTGGTCCTCTCCGAGGAGTTCATAGAGTTCCTCACCCTGGTGGCCTACGAGTACCTTGACTAACGGCCAAAGGGCCAAGGGGAGGGCGGGCGGGACTTCCCCCCGCCTTCTGCCCTAAAGTGGGAGGAAAGGAGGAAGGCCGTGGGCTTTCTGGAAGAACTCAAGGCCCTTTTGCCCGGCAGGGTCCTCACCCATGAGGCGGCCCTCGCCCCCTACGAGTCCGACGCCCTCACCGCCTACCGCAAGCGCCCCTTGGCGGTGGTCCTGCCCGAGGGCAAGGAGGAGGTGGTGGCGGTGGTGCGGCTTTGCCACCGCCACGGCGTCCCCTTCGTGGCCCGGGGAAGCGGCACGAGCCTCAGCGGGGGATCCTTGCCCGTGGAGGGGGGGATCGTCCTCGCCCTAAACCGCATGAACCGCATCCTGCGCCTGGACCCCAAGGCCCGGATCGCCGTGGTGGAGCCCGGGGTGGTGAACCTGGAGGTTTCCCGCCAGGCGGCCCCCTTCGGCCTCTACTACGCCCCAGACCCCAGCAGCCAACCCGTCTCCACCATCGGCGGCAACGTGGCCTTCAACTCCGGGGGGGCCCACTGCCTGAAGTACGGGATGACGGCGAACCACGTCCTGGGCCTCGAGGTGGTGACCCCGGAGGGGGAGGTGGTGCGCCTCGGGGGGGAAAGCCTAGAGGGGGTGGGACCCGACCTCCACGGCTTCTTCGTGGGCACGGAGGGGCTTTTGGGGGTGGCGGTGGAGATCACCTTAAGGCTCCTTCCCAAGCCCGAGGCCTACCACACCCTCCTCGCCGCTTACAGGAGCCTAGAGGAGGCGGGGAACGCCGTGAGCCTGGTGATCCGGCGGGGGCTTCTGCCCGGGGCCATGGAGATCATGGACCGCCTGGCCATAGAGGCGGCGGAAAAGGCGGTGAGGGCGGGCTACCCGGAGGCGGAGGCCCTCCTCATCGTGGAGCTGGAAGGCCCCAAGGAGGAGGTGGCGGAGGAGGCCCAGGTCTTGGAGGAGGTGATCCGGGAAAGCGGGGCCTACGCCGTGCGGGTGGCGGGGAGCGAGGCGGAGCGCCAGGCCATCTGGAAGGGGCGCAAGGCGGCCTTCAGCGCCGTGGGCCGGCTTTCCCCCGACTACCTTGTCCAGGACGGGGTGGTGCCGCGAAGCCGACTGGGAGAGGCCCTGAGGGAGATCCAAAGGCTCTCCCAGGCC
Source organism: Thermus sp. 2.9 (assembly GCF_000794385.1). Classification (GTDB taxonomy): domain Bacteria; phylum Deinococcota; class Deinococci; order Deinococcales; family Thermaceae; genus Thermus; species Thermus thalpophilus. The sequence continues at coordinate 30,824 of NZ_JTJB01000034.1, read as the reverse complement.
CACGGGCTCAGGGTGGCCAACGTCTTCCACGCCGGGGACGGGAACCTACATCCCTTGGTCCTCTACGACGGCAAGAAGCCCGAGGAGCTGGAAAGGGCGGAGGCCCTGGCTGGGGAGATCCTCAGGCTCTGCGTGCGCCTTGGGGGCTCCCTCACGGGGGAGCACGGCATCGGGGTGGAGAAGAAGGCCTACATGCCGGAGATGTTCGCCCCGGAGGACCTCCTGGCCATGGAACGGGTGAAGCGGGCCCTAGACCCCAAGGGCCTCGCCAACCGGGGCAAGGTCCTCCCGGAGGTGGTCCATGGAGGTTAGGGCGAGCACCCTGGGGGAGGTGGTGGAGGCGGTGCGGGCCTACCCCCGCTTGAGGCCCAAAGGCGGGGGGACCAAGCCCGCCCTCTCCGCCCCCCGGGAGGGGGAGGTGGGCCTGAACCTTTCGGGGCTTTCCGGCATCCTGGAGTACACCCCGGAGGAGTTCGTCTTCACCGCCTGGGCCGGGACCCCCATCGCCGAGGTGGAGGAGGCCCTAAGGGCCCACGGGCAGTACCTTCCCTTCCACCCGCCCCTGAAGGGGAAGGGGGCCACCCTGGGGGGCACGGTGGCGGCGGGGCTTTCCGGGCCCTTGCGCCACCGCTATGGGGGCCTTAGGGACTTCCTCCTGGGGGTGCGCTTCGTGGACGGGGAGGGAAGGGTGGTGCGGGGTGGGGGCAAGGTGGTGAAAAACGCCGCCGGCTTCCCCTTCCACCGCCTCATGGTGGGCTCCTTGGGGGCTTTTGGCGTCATGGTGGAGCTCTCCTTCAAGGTCTTCCCCTACCCTAGGGCCACGAGGACCCTCCGGGCGAAGATGCCAAGCCTAAACGAGGCCCTTTCCGCCCTGGAAAGGCTACGCCTCCTCCCCCTGGACCTCTTGGCCCTGGACCTCGTCCCCCCCGCCACCCTGGAGCTCCGCCTGGGGGGGTTTCCCAAAAGCCTAAAGGCCCGTCTTGAAGGCCTAAAAGCCCTCCTGGCCCAGGGGGGGGCCCAAACGGAGGTCCTGGAGGAGGACGGGGCCCACTGGGAGGAGGTGCGGGACCTCCGCTTTTTGGAGGGAAGCCCCATCTGGGTGAAGGTGCCGGCCAAGCCCCAGGAGGTGGCGCGGCTGGAGGGGCTTCCCCTGGGGCCCCGGCGCTACCTGGACGGCGGAGAGGTCCTCTACGCCGGCACGGGCCCCGAAGGGCTAGAGGCCCTAAGGCGCGCGGGGCTTCCCCACCTGGTCCTCAAAGGGGCGGAAGACCCCCTTTACCCACCGCCCCCTGAAGCCTTCTTCACCAAGCTGAAACGGGCCCTGGACCCACGGGGCTGCTTTCCCTTAGGGTGAGAGCATGCAGCACCGCATTCCCGTGGAAGCCTTGGGCCAGGAAGGGGAGGTGATGGCCCACGCCATTGAGGCCTGCGTCCACTGCGGCTTCTGCCTCCCCACCTGCCCCACCTACGTGGTCCTCCAGGAGGAGATGGACTCCCCCCGGGGGCGGATCTTCCTCATGAAGGAGGTCCTGGAAGGGGCCCTGCCCCTGGAGGAGGCCCTTCCCTACCTGGACCGGTGCCTGGCCTGCCAGGCCTGCGTCACCGCCTGCCCGAGCGGGGTGCCCTACGGCGAGCTCATCGCCACCTTCCGCCTCCACACGGAGGAGAAGCGCCACCGCTACCCCCTGGAAAGGGTCTACCGCCTGGCCCTCCTCCGCACCCTTCCCCACCCAGAGCGCTTCCGGCCCCTGGCGGAACTCGCCACCCGGCTCAAGCCCCTCTTAAAGCCCCTTCCCCTCCCCAAGCCCCTCAAGGCGCCCTTGGACCTCCTCCCCGAGCGCCTTCCCACGGAAGCCCCCTACCTAGAGATCTACCCCGCCAAGGGGGAAAGGAAGGCCCGGGTGGGGCTCCTTTTGGGGTGCGCCCAAAGGGTGCTCAGGCCCTCCATCAACCAGGCCACCATAAGGGTTCTCCAGGAAAACGGGGTTGAGGTGGTGGTGGCCCGGGAGCAGGCCTGCTGTGGGGCCTTAAACCTACACGCTGGGGACAAGGAGGGGGCAAGGGCCCTGGCCCGAAAGAACCTAAAGGCCTTCCAAGATGTGGACTACGTGGTCAGCAACGCCGCCGGCTGCGGCTCGGGGATGAAGGAGTACCCCCTCCTCTTCCTGGGGGAGCCCGAGGAGGAGGCGGCCCGGGCCTTGGCGGCCAAGGTAAAGGACCTCACCGTCCTCCTGGACGAGCTCGGCTTCACCCCGCCCCCACCCCCCAGAACCCCCCTCAGGGTGGTCTACCACGACGCCTGCCACCTGGCCCACGCCCAAGGGGTGCGGGAGGCCCCCAGGAGGCTCTTAAGGGCAGCGGGCCTCGAGGTCCTGGAGCCCAAGGAGTGGGAGCTCTGTTGCGGGTCCGCCGGCACCTACAACCTCTTCCAACCGGAAATCGCCGAGGCCCTGGGCCGGCGCAAGGCGGAAAACCTTAAGGCCACGGAGCCCCACCTGGTGGTCACGGGCAACATCGGCTGCCTCACCCAGATCAGCGCCTACCTCCAAGGCATCCCCGCGCTCCACACGGCGGAGCTCCTCGCCCTCCTCTACGAGGGGAAGGACCCCTTAAGCGGGGAGAAGCAGGGGACCAGGCTTTGACAAGTGGGCGCGGGATGGAAGCCCTCCTGAAGGAAGCCTTCCACCAGGCCCTGAAGGCCACGGACCCCTACCGCCTCACCCTAAGGGCCCTTCCCCCCTTCCGGCCCGACCTGGTCCTCGCCGTGGGCAAAGCGGCGGCCCCCATGCTCCGGGCGGCCCTGGACCGGTATGGGGAGGTCCCCTACCACCTCACCCTGCCCCAGGGGCAAGACCCCTTGGGCCTGAAGGCGGTCTTCGCCCGCCACCCCGTGCCCGATGGGGAAAGCGTCCGGGCGGCGGAAGAGGTCCTGAGCCTCCTGAAGGCCCTATCCCCCAAGGCCAAGGTCCTCGCCCTCCTCTCGGGGGGCGGGAGCGCCCTTTGGTGCGCTCCTTTAGGGATAAGCCTCCCGGAAAAGCAGGCCCTCACCCAGGCCCTCCTGCGAAGCGGGGCGAGCATCCAGGAGATCAACGCCGTGCGCAAGCACCTCTCCCGCATCAAGGGGGGCCGGGCCCTCCTCGCCACAAAGGCCAAGGTCCACGCCCTCCTCCTCTCCGACGTCCCGGGGGACGACCCCAGCGTCATCGCCTCCGGGCCCTTCCACCCCGATCCCACCACCTACGCCGAGGCCCTGGCTGTCCTGGACCGCTACGGTCTCGCCTTCCCCGAAGCCCGGGAAGTGCTGGAGGCGGGGGCCAAGGGAAGGCTTCCGGAAACCCTCAAGCCCCAAGACCCCGCGCTAAGGCGCCTCACCTGGCGCCTGGTGGGGGCGAACCTCCACCTCCTCCGGGCGGCCCAGGCCTTCCTGCGGCGGGAGGGGCACCGGGCTGTGGTCCTCTCCGACCGCTTCGGGGGGGAGGCCCGGGCCCTGGCCCGCTTCCACGCCGAGCTTGCGGAAACCATCCGGAGCCACGGGGTGCCCTTTCGCAAGCCCCTCTTCCTCCTTTCGGGGGGCGAGGCCCAGGTGCGGGTGATGGGAAAGGGCAAGGGGGGGCGGAACCTGGAGTTCCTCCTCGCCCTCTACGTCCACCTGGAGCGCCCCCTCTACGCCCTGGCCGCGGACTCGGACGGCCTGGACGGGAATAGCGGGGCGGCGGGGGCCCTCCTCACCCCTGAGGTCTGGGAAAAGGGCCTGGACCCCAGGCCCTTCCTGGAGGAGAACGATGGCCTGGGCTTTTTCCATCAAGTGGGCACCCTCTTGGTCACCGGCCCCACGGGCACGAACCTGAACGATTTCCGCCTTCTCCTGGTAGACTGAAGGGGTTGACGAGCCTCTACGTCCACGTCCCCTTCTGCCCCACCCTCTGCCCCTACTGCGACTTCCACGTGGTGCGCCGGGGGCCCGGGTGGGTGGAGGCCTACCTGAAGCGCCTAAGGGAGGAAGCCGCCCTCCTCCACGCCCGCTACCCCCATCCCCTCAAGACCCTCTACCTGGGCGGGGGCACCCCGAGCTACCTGCGGGACCGGGAGCTGGTGGCCCTCTTCCAGGCCCTCCCCTGGCCCCTGGCGGAAGGGGCGGAGGTGACCCTCGAGGCCAACCCCGGCACCCTGAACCCCGCCCGCCTTCGGCTCCTAAAGGAGCTTGGGGTGAACCGCCTCTCCTTAGGGGTGCAGAGCTTCCAGGAGGCGGTCCTCCGCTTTCTCGGGCGGGCCCACGGCCGCAAGGGTGCCCTAAGGGCGGTGGAGATGGCCCTAGAAGCGGGCTTTCGCGTCTCCCTAGACCTCATCCTGGGCCTGCCCATGCAGGAGGTGGAAAAAGACTTAAAGGAGGCAGCCTCCTTAGGCGTGGGGCACGTGTCCGCCTACACCTTGCAGGTGGAGGAGGGAACCCCCTTCGCCCTTCTCGGCCTAAAGGAGGACCCCGAGCGGGAGGCCTGGGCCATGGAGCGGGCCGAGGCCATCCTTGGGGAAGCGGGCCTAGAGCGCTACGAGGTCTCCAACTTCGCCCGCAAGGGGGAAGAGGCCCAGCACAACCTGGTCTACTGGCGGGCCGGCTTGTGGCTCGCCCTGGGGCCCGCCGCCACGGGGCAGTACCCGGGGGAGGGCCCGGCTTACGCCCTGCGGCGCACCAACCCCCCCCTCCCCCGCTGGCTCGCCGGGGAAGCCCCCAAGGAGGAGGCCATCTCCCCCCTGGAGCACGCCAAGGAAAGCCTCATGCTGGGCCTAAGGCTGAAGGAGGGGGTGGACCTGGCCGAGGTGGAGGCGCGAAGCGGCCTTTCCCTCTTCCCCCTCCTCAGGGGAAAAGCCCAGGAGCTGGCCGAAGCGGGGCTCCTCCAGCTGGAGGGCACGCGGCTCCGCCCCACCCCAAAGACCTTTTCCCTCCTCCATCCGGTCATCCTCGCCCTCTGGGAAGCCCTTGAAGACCACGCAGGGGCGGGCTAAACTTTGACCAAGTCTAAGGAGGTGGCCCATGGACCTAAAGGCCTTGGCGGAACAGGTGGCCCAAGCCCAGCCCTTCACCCAGCACCTGGGGGCGGAGGTGGTGCGGGTGGAGGTGGGGATGGTGGAGTTCGCCCTGAAGGTGCGGCCCGAGTTCTACCAGCACCTCGGGGTGGTCCACGGCGGGGTCATCAGCGCCCTCTTGGATAACGCCCTCACCTTCGCCGGCGGGCTTGCCCTGGGCCCCCAGGTCCTCACCGTGGAGTTCAAGGTGAACTTCCTCCGCCCCGCCAAGGGGGGAAGGCTTCGGGCCGTGGGCCGGGTGGTCCATGCCGGCAAGCGCCTCGCCGTGGTGCAAGGGGAGGCCTACAGCGAGGAGCCTGAGCCACAGCTCATCGCCCTGGCCCAGGGGACCATCAGCCAGGTCTAGGCCAGGGCCAGGGCTTCCCGGGCCCGGTCCGCCAGGGCGAAGAAGCGCTCCTTGGTGAGGGGGATCTTCCCCGTCACCAGGCCCTTGCCGGGCTCGTAGTGGGCGTGGAGGTGGATGTGGGCCCGGGGCAGGCGAAGGCCGATGCGCTTGAGCTTGGCGTGCCGGGGGGAAACGTCGGCCAAGAGGAAGGGCTCCCCCAAGGCGTCGGAGAGGGAGGCCGTCATGATGGTGGTAGGAAGGTCATAGGGCCTTTCCATGCGGTAGATGAAATCGGGAAAGTCCGCCTCCTTTTCAAAGCGAACCCCCTTTTCCTCGGCGTACTCCCGCATCCAGGAAAGGAGCTCCACCCAAGCCTGGTATAGCTCGCGTTCGTGAGCGGCGCTCATGGCCCGAGTATACCCCGAAGCCCTCCGCAAGCGCCCAAGGGAAAACCCCCGGGTTGCCCCAGGGGTTTGGCCTGGTGGGCGCGAGTGGACTTGAACCACCGACCCCTACCGTGTCAAGGTAGTGCTCTGGCCACCTGAGCTACGCGCCCGCGCTTTTGGAGGCGCCGGCCGGATTCGAACCGGCGAATGGAGGTTTTGCAGACCTCTGCCTTACCACTTGGCTACGGCGCCAAGCCGTAAGGTAGCTTAGCACGAGGCCAGGAGGAGTGTCAAGAAAGCCCATAACCAAGGGAAAGGTGTTATGATGCCAGGCAATGAGCGAGGTCTTCGTGCGCCTCAAGCGGGGGCGGTGGCCCTTCTCCAAGGGGCTATTGGTGGAGGCGCTCCTGCCCTTGGGAGTGCCCCTCGAGGCCGCCCAGGCCCTGGCCCACACGGTGGAGGAGCGGCTCAAGGCGGAAGGCTATAAAGAGGTGACCCCCCGTCGCCTCCGCCAGGTGTTTTTGGAGGAAGTGGCCAAGGTCCTGGGCCAGGAGGCGGCGGAGACCCTGGCCCGCAAGACCCTCCCCTTTGAGGAGATCCTGGTCCTGGCGGGCCATCGGCGCCGCCCCTTCTCTAAGGGGCTTCTGGCGCGAAGCCTGGAGGAGGCGGGGCTTTCCCTCAAGGAAGCCCACGAGCTTGCCAAAAGGGTGGAAGAACGCCTGCGGGATGAGGGCATTAAGCAGATCTCCGCCCGCCGCCTGGAGGAGGTGGTGGCGCAGGAGGTGGGCCGGATCAAGGGCCAGGCGGCCAAACGGCGCTACCTGGAGCGGCGGGCCTTCGCCGGGGAGCTTTTTGTAGAGGAAGAGGGCGGTGAACCCCGCATGCCCTTTTCCAAGGGCATCCTGGCCCAGTCCCTCATGGGCATCGGCCTTTCCCCCGAGCAAGCCTACCGCCTGGCCCGGGAGATTGAAGGAACGCTTAGGCGGGCGGGCATCCAGGTCATCCGGCGCCCGGAGCTCCGGGAACGGGTCTACCAAGCCTTGCTCAAGGAAGCGGGGGAGGAGGTGGCCCGGCGTTACCTCCTCCTAAGGCACCTACGCCGGAGCGCCCGCCCGGTGCACATCCTTATTGGGGGGGTGACGGGGGTGGGCAAAAGCGTCCTGGCCTCGGCCTTGGCCTACCGCCTGGGCATCACCCACATCGTCCCCTCGGACGCCGTGCGGGAGGTCTTCCGCGCCTCCTTGTCCAAAGACCTCCTCCCCACCCTGCACCTTTCCACCTTTGAGGCCTGGAAGGCCCTCATGCCCGAGCTTTCCCAGGAAAGCCACGAGGCCAGGGTCCTGAGGGGCTTCCTGGACCAGGTGGCCCGGGTGGCGGTGGGCCTTAGGGCCATCCAGGAAAGGAGCGCCTTGGAGGGCACCTCCATCGTCTTGGAAGGGGTGCACGTGGTGCCACGCTACCTGGAACATCCCTACCAGGACCGGGTCCTCACCGTGCCCATGCTGGTCTATTTGCAGGACGAAAAGCTCCACCAAGACCGCTTCCACCTGCGGGACAAGGAAACGGGCCACGCTCGGCCCAAGGGCAAGTACTTGGCCCACTTCGCCGAGATCCGCCTCATCCAAGACCACCTCCTCCGCTGGGCCCAGGAGGAGGGCGTCCCCACCATCCCCGGGGAGGACCTGGACGAGGCGGTGGAAAAGGCCTTTGAGGTGCTGGTGGCCTACCTCGAGGCCCGGGGCCAAGCGGAGGTGGGCCGTGCTTGAGGCTTTGGCCTTCGCCGTGCTCCTGGCCCTGGCCTTCCGCCTGGAAAGGCGCCTGCCCCTTTGGGTTTTGGGAATCTGGCTAAACCTGCTCTTCTTCGTCTACCAAAACGAGCTGGGCTCGGGCTGGCTTGCCTACCTCCGGGGCCTTGGGGCGGGGCTCTTCCTGGCGGCGGGCTACGGGAGGCCGGACCTGGCCTGGGCCCTCACCCCCTGGCCCCTCCTCCTCTACCTGCGGCTGGATGTGCGGGAGTTCCTCCTCTACCTCCCCACCTTGGGGGAGGGGATGCTCCTGGGAAGCCTCCTTTACCTAGCGGGCTTCCGCAAGCGGTAAAGGAGGTAAGGAAGCCCCACCCCCAAAAGCCCCCCCAGGAGGAAAGGCCAAGGGTGGCCAAAGAGGAGCTGGAGGAGGAAAAGCACCCCGTAAAGCCCCAGGAAGAAGGGCACGGGGAAGGGCTTTTCCCCGTACGCCACCCCCATGGTGCCCACGAAGAGGCCCACGGCCAGGGCCATCCCCTCCTGGTTCGGGCGCAGGAGGAGAAAGTAGACGTAAAGGGCCACGCCCAAAAGGGCCAAGGACTGGGAGAGGCGGGTGGGGTTCATTCCCGGACGAGGCGGCGGACCAAAAGCTGGGAGAGGGCCAGGGCCACCCCACCCCAGGCCACCTGCGGCTCCCGCCCCAAAAAGCCCATCACCGCCGAGAACACCCCCGCCGCCAGGAAGTAGGGCACGTACTTGGGGTTCACGGTGAGGCCCAGGATGAAGGCCACCAAAAACCCCGCCACCCCCGGGGGCAGGCTCGCCCCCAGGGCCAGGAAGAGGAGCATGAGGGCGATGGTGATGGCCCCCGCCAGGTAGTAGGCCCCGGGGAAGGGCTCCGGCACCTTTTTGCGCGCGCGCTTGGCCTCCGGCATACCCGAAGCCTACCAAAGGCCCGCGGCTTTCGCCACCGCCTCGAGGCGGGCGGGCACCGGGGGGTCAAGCCGGGCCACCCGCTCCGCGGTGGCGGGGTCCTTGAGGCCGTGGCCGGTGAGGGTGAGGACCACGGTGCTTCCCGGCTCTAGGCGGCCTTCCCGAAGGAGCTTCCACACCCCGGCCATGGCCGCGGCGCTGGCCGGCTCGCAGAATAGGCCCTCCTCCTCCGCCAGGTAGCGGTAGGCGGCCAGGATCTCCTCGTCCGTCACCGCCTCTATGACCCCTCCCGACTCCTCCTTGGCCCGCACCGCCCCCTGCCAGCTCGCCGGGTTGCCGATGCGGATGGCGGTGGCCAGGGTCTCGGGCTTCTCCACCGGCCGGCCCAGGACCAAGGGGGCCGCCCCCGCCGCCTGGAAGCCCAGCATCTTGGGAAGCTTTTTGGCCTTGCCCAGGGCGCGGTATTCCTTATACCCCTGCCAGTGGGCGGTGATGTTCCCAGCGTTGCCCACGGGAAGGGCGTGGTAGTGGGGGGCATCCCCAAGCTCGTCCACCACCTCAAAGGCCAGGGTCTTCTGGCCCTCCAGCCGGAAGGGGTTCACGGAGTTCACCAGGGCCACGGGGTAGCGCTCCGTGAGCTCCCGGGTGAGGCGGAGGGCCGCGTCAAAGTTGCCCTCCACCTGGACGATGCGGGCCCCGTGGACCAGGCTCTGGGCCACCTTGCCCAAGGCCACGTACCCCGCGGGCAGGACCACGATGGCCTTAATCCCCGCCCGGGCGGCGTAGGCGGCGGCCGAGGCGGCGGTGTTCCCGGTGCTGGCGCAGGCGATGGCCTCCGCCCCCGCCTCCACCGCCTTGGCCACCGCCAGGGTCATGCCCCGGTCCTTGAAGCTTCCCGTGGGGTTTAGGCCCTCGTACTTGGCGAAAAGCTGGATGCCCCGCTCCCGGGCCTCCTTGGGGCCCTTGAGGGGAACTAGGGGGGTGGAGCCCTCCAGGAGGCTGATCACCGGCGTCTTCTCCGAGACGGGCAGGTGGGCCCGGTAGCGCTCAATGAGGGGAAGGCGCATGGGGATATGCTCCCAGGGAGGAGGCTACCGGGTCAAGACCTCGGGAAAGGGGCTCCCCTCCGCCAAGGGCGGCTTGGCCCGGGGGGCGGGCAGGTGCCCCGGGGCCCCGGAAAGGAGGCGGAGGAGGTCGGCGAAGAGCCCGCTGGCCGTGGCCCCGCCCCCCGCCCCGGGGCCGGTGACAAAGACCTCCCCCAGGGGCCGGGTCTTCACCCAAAGGGCGTTCCCCCGGGCTTGGGCTAAGGGGTGGTCCAGGGGAAGGAGGCTTGGGGCCACCCTTGCCCGCCACCTTCCCCCTTCCCCGTAGAGGCTTGCCAGGAGGCGCACCCGCTTGCCCTGGGCCGCCGCCTCCTGGAGGAGCCCAGGGGTGAGGCGGGCGATGCCCCGGGCCTCCACCGCCCCAAAGGGGAAGGCGGGGTCCACCAGGAGGCGGGCCAGGAGGGTGAGCTTGTGGGCGGCGTCTATTCCCTCCACGTCCAAGGTGGGGTCGGCCTCGGCGTAGCCCAGGCGCTGGGCCTCGGCCAGGGCCTCGGCGTAGGTGCGCCCCTTTTCCATCTCCTGGAGGATGTAAAGGGTGGTGCCGTTCAGGATGCCGTGGAGCTCCAGGACCTCGCTTCCCCTAAGGGTTTCCACAAAGGAGAGGGCGGGGGTGCCCGCCATGACGCTGGCCTCGTGGTAGATGAGGCCCTCCTCGGCGAAGGGGCGGAGGGCCTCCCAGGCCTCCGCCAGGAGGGCCTTGTTGGCGGTGATGAGGGGAACGCCCGCCTCCAGGGCGGGGAGGAGGAGCTTTAGGGGCGCCTCCACCCCCCCGAGGGCCTCCACCACCACGTCGGCTTCCAAAAGGTCAAAGGGCTCCACCCGGAGGAGTTCTTCCGGGATGGCCCTCGGCTTCTTGGGGTGCCGCACCAAGACCCCCAGGAAGCGGGGAGCGAAGCCCAAGGCGGCCAGCTCCTCCCGCCGCTCCTGGACCAAGGCGTAAAAGGCGCTTCCCACGGTGCCGCCCCCAAGGAGGGCGAGGTTGAGCCGTTCCATGGAAGGGATTATAGGCTAAGGGGGTGGAGGCCAAGGCCCTTCTGGAGGAGGCGGCCCGGGCGCGGGGCCTGGGGGTGGCCTGGGCTCCCCTTTCGCCTTCGGAAGCGGCCAAGGCCCGCTTCCAGGCCTGGCTGGAAGGGGGCCGGCACGGGGGGATGGCCTACTTGGAACGGCGGGTGGAGGAGCGCTTTGACCCCCGGCGCCGCTTTCCCGAGGCCCGAAGCGCCCTCCTCCTCTTCGCCCCCTACGCCTACCCTGACCCCGGGAAGCCCCCAGGGGGCCTCCGGGTGGGCCGGGTGGCCCGCTATGCCTGGACGCGGGACTACCACCTCGCTTTGGGGGAGGAGCTTGGGCGCCTCGAGGCGGTGGCGGAGGACCTTGGGGTGTGGGCCAAGGGGTACGTGGACCACGGGCCCCTTTCCGAGCGCACCTTAGCCGCCTGCTCGGGGGCGGGCTGGATCGGCAGAAGCGGCTACTTCCTCTCCCAGGCCTTTGGGGTCCACGCCTTCTTGGCCGTCCTCCTCACCTCCTTGGAGGTGGAGCCCCCGCCCCTCCACCCCAACCGCTGCGGCCGCTGCGCCCGCTGCCTTCCCGCCTGCCCCACGGGGGCCCTCCTGGGGGACGGCACCCTGGACGCCCGGCTTTGCGTGAGCTACCTGACCATTGAGCACAAGGGCTTCATTCCCCCCTCCCTCTGGCCCGGGATCGGGGACTGGCTCTTCGGCTGCGACCTCTGCGGGGAGGCCTGCCCCTGGGAGCGGTTCGGAAGGGCGTGGCCCGGCTTCCGCCCGGAGCCCGAGCTGGCCCACCCGGACCTTTGGGACTTCTTCCGCCTCTCCCACCGGGCCTTCCAAAGGAAGTACGCCGGAACCGCCTTCCTGCGGGCGGGAAGGCCCCGGCTGGCCCGCAACGCCCTCATCGTCCTCTCCAACCTGGGCCTGGGGGAAGACCTCATGGCGGAGGCGGCGCTGGACCCAAGCCCCCTGGTGCGCCGCACCGCCCTCCACGCCCTCTTCCGGGCGGGAAGGCCCATAGAGGGCTTCTTCAAAGACCCCGACCCCGAGGTGCGGCGGGACGCCCAAGCCCTAGTGGAAGCGCCCGGTGCGGTAGACCTTTTCCAGGGCGGGGGGCAGGCCCCAGGCCCGGAGGTCAAAGAGGACGGGGCCCAGGTCGTAGGGGACCTTGAGGAAGCGGGCCTCGAGGGTGTCCGTGTCCAGGAGGAGGGCGTCGGCCCCGGATTCCCCAGAGAGGCTTAGCCCCACGCTCCCGGGGTCCGCCACGAGCCCCGCCCCCACCCGCCGGGCGAGGGGCAGGTGGCGCCCGCCCAAAAGGAGGACCTTGGCGCTAAAGCGCTCCAGGAGGGCTAAGAACTCCCGGGCCGGGCCCAGGAGGTCCAGGTGCTCCTCCGGGCGGCCCGGCTTGCCGTGGAAGGCCACGAGGCGGGTCGCCCCATAGGTCCTCCGGTGGGAAAGGCGCAGGGAGCGGAGGTAGGCGAGCTCCCTTTCCCCCAGCTGGCTTCGCGTCCAGGCCAAGGTAGCTTTGCCCAGGCCCTCGGGAACGGCGCCATCCACGGGATAGGCCACCCTTAGGTCCCAGGCCCCGGCGATGGCGGGAAACCCCTCCTGCATGAGGCGGCGCACCACCTGCCTTGGATGGGGCCCGTAGCCCACCATGTCCCCCAGGACCAAAACCTCGTCCACCCCCTCGGCCCTTAGGGCCTCCAGGGCGGCCTCGAGGGCGGGCAGGTTGGCGTGGATATCGGAAAGAACCCCGAGGCGCATGGGACCATTCTGCCATAGCCCCGCCTGGTCAATCTCACAAACGAACCTTATGGTGGAAGGGTGCGCCCCTTCCTCCTGGGCCTTGCCCTCGCCCTTACCCTCCCCCCCTTCCCCTTGGGCTTTCTGGCCCCCTTGCCCTTAGCCTTCCTGCTCCGGGGGGGCTTCCGGGAAGGCTTCCTGGCCGGGGTGGGGTTCTGGGGTCTCCACCTCCTCTGGCTTCCCCAAAGCTTCGCCAGCCTCTTCGGCCCCCTGGGGGCGCTTCCCTTTTTGCCCCTGGTCCTGGTGAAGGCCCTTTCCTTCGGCCTCCTCTTCGCCCTCACCCCCTCGCCCCTCATGCGGGTGGGGGGGTGGGTGGTGCTGGAGTGGCTCACGGAGCAAGGGGAGCTGGCCTTCCCCTGGGGGTTTTTGGGCTACGCCCTGGTGGAAGCCCCGGGCCGGGTCCTGGCGAGCCTGGGCGGGGTCTATTTCCTCTCCCTCCTGGTCCTCCTCGCCGCCTACGGGCTTGCCCGGAGGCACCTATGGGCCCTCCTCCCCTGGGCCCTCCTTTGGTTTTTGCCCTTGCCCAAGGTGGCGGGGACGCAAAAAGCCCTCCTGGTCCAGGGCAACCTCAACCCCTTGTGGGATCCTCAAGGGGAGTTGGACGAAAGCGTTTACCTCCGCCTCACGGGAGAAGGCCTCGCCCAAAAGGGGGCGGACCTCATCGTCTGGCCGGAAACCGCGGTGTGGCGCATCCCTCCTTCCGTGGACGCCCTCCTCCAAGGCCGCCCCCTCCTCACCGGGCTCAACCTCTTCGGCCCCAACCGGGCGGTGCTCTACCAAGGGGGAGGGATCCTGGCCCACTACGACAAGACCCGGCTGGTCCCCTTCGGGGAGCGGTTCCCCTTCCGGGAAGTTCTGGGTGGGGCCTACGGCTTCTTCTTCCGCGCCTTCGGCCTGGGGGAGCTGGCCGACCGCACCCCCGGGAAGCGGGTGGCCCCCTTGGGGCCTTATGGGGTCTTCATCTGCTACGAGTCCGCCTTCCCCTCCGTGGCCCTGGCCCTCGCCCGGGAGGGGGCTAAGGTCCTCGTTCTCCTCACCAACGACGCCTGGTACGGCCCCTCCTTCGGCGGCAGGCAGCACTTCGCCATGGGAAGGCTTAGGGCGGTGGAAACGGGCCTTTGGCTCCTAAGGGCGGGGAACGACGGCGTCACCGCCAGCGTGGACCCCTTCGGCCGGGTGGTGGCGGCCATCCCCCCGCACCAGGAGGGCTTCCTCCTCGCCCCTTACGCCCTTAAGGAGGGCAAAACCCCTTACGTACGCCTTGGGGATTGGGCGGTGGCCCTGGCGTTGACCATTTTCCTCCTTGGCCTTATCCTTAGGGTGCGTCTGCCGGGGTGGCGGAACAGGTAGACGCGGCAGACTCAAAATCTGTTGCCCGATGAGGGCGTGCGGGTTCGAGTCCCGCCCCCGGCACCAAAGGCCCCCCCAAGGGGCCTTTAGTCCTTTTCCCACAAGGCCAACACCCAATCCGCCTCCAGGTGGAGGCGGGGCGGGCTTCCCAAAGCCCGGCGGAAGAGGTCCTCCAGGGCCTCCGGGGAGAGGCGCCGGGCCAAGGGGGGGCCCACCGCCTCCTCCCGGTGGGGCCACTCCAGCACCGCCACCCGCCGGGCCACCCTCGCCGCCTCCCTTAGGGCGGGAAGGGGGTCTAGGTGGTGGAGGGAGAGGCCGAAGAAGGCCAGGTCAAAGCTCCCCTCGGGAAAGGGAAGGCTTTCCGCCCTTCCCTCCACGAACCGCGCCCCCTTCACCTTGGCCCGGGCCACCTCCAGGCGGTCCGCCCGCGGGTCCAGGCCCACGGCGAAAAGCCCAAGCCGGGCGAAGGCCTCGGCGAAGACCCCGGTGCCGGTGCCGATGTCCAGGGCGCTTTTGGCCTCCATGCCCTCCAGGGCCTTTTGGGCGATGGCCAAAGGGGGAAAGCGGCGAAGCCGCTCCTCCTGGCGGAAGGGGTCCCGGGCCTCGCAGGCGTTGGTGAGGAGGGCCCACAAGACCACAGCCCCCTCCTCCGCCGCCCTCCGGAAGGCCTCCCGCAGGGCCGCGAAAACCTTGTCCTCCTCCCCGGAAAGCTCCGTATGGGTGGGGAAGACCCGGTGGTCCACCCCGCTTCCCTCTAAGGCCTGCAGGGCCTTCTCCACCGCGCGGTAGTCCCCCTGGAGAAGGGGGTAGAGGGCAAAGAGGGCCTTCACCGCCACCTCCCCAAGTATAGGGCAGGGCGGTTCCCTGCCCGCCGCCCTGCCCGGTCCGCCTCCGCGTAAGGGGGTTCGGCCTCCGGGGCCAGGTGGACCACCCCCCCTTCCGCCTCGGGGGGGCCCAGGAGGGCCAACAGGTCCTCCCGGGCGAGGAAGCGGGCGTGGGTCCAGGGGCGGACCCCCCTTTCCCCCAGGCGGCGGTAGAAGGCAGCCCAAGGGGAGAGGGCCTCGAGGATCCCCACCACCAGGGCCCCGCCCCGCCTCAGGACCCGCCTGGCCTCGGCCAGGGCCCGCTCTACGTCCACCACGAACTCCAGGGTGGTGAAGAGGAGGACCACGTCAAAGGCCCCGTCGGGAAAGGGCAAGGCCTCCCCATGGGCGGCCACCCACTCCACCCCGGCGGTCCGCCGCATCCCCACCCGGCGCATGGCCGCCGAGGGCTCCACCCCCACCTTCCTGGGGTAGGGAAGGCGCCTGAGCCAGTAGCCCGTCCCCGCCCCCACCTCCAGGAGACTTTCCCCAGGGGGAAGAAAGGCCCATAGCGCCCGCTCCTCCTCGGCAATGGCGTAGGCCCCCAAAGGGGTCTCGTACCAAGCCTCGTAGGCCTCCGCCAAGCCCTGGAAGGGATCCTCCACGCCCTCAGTCTAACCGGAGGACCACGCCCTCGTCCGGGCGCAGGAGAAGGCGCTCCCCCACCCCTTCTTCCCGGTCCAGGTGGGTGGAGAGGACCACCCGCCCCCCTCGAGGCAGGACCAGGGCCCGCTCCTTGTCCGTGAAGTTCAGGGCCACGATCCAACCCTCCCCCCTCAGGTAGGCGTAAACGCCCCCTTGGGCGACGTAGGTGCGGTAGGCCCCATAGAGGAGCTCCGGGTCCTTCCTTAAGGCGATGAGGCGGCGCACCAGGTGGAGCATGGAGCGGGGGTCCTTTTCCTGGGCGGCCACGTTTCGGGTCTTCCAGTCGGGGTTCAGGGGAAGCCAGGGCTCCGTGGTGGAAAAACCGGCGTAGGGGGAGTCGTCCCAGGGCATGGGGGTGCGCTCGGGGTCGCGGCCCGGGGGAAGGCCATGCTCCCCCTTGCGCCCCTTTTGCCTTAAAGCGGCCGGGTCCTGCACCTTCTCGGGGGGGATCTCCCCGTTGGGGAGGGCGAGCTCGTCCCCGTAGTACCAGGTGGGGGTGCCCCGCAGGGTGAAGAGGAGCATGGCCGCCACCCTGGCCTGGGCCTCCCCCAGGCGGGAGGCGAGGCGGGGCTGGTCGTGGTTGCCGAGGACCCAGTTGGGCCAGTCCGCGGGCCTGAGGAGGCTCTCGTACTCCTCCACGATGCGGGCGATGTTCTCAGGGCGCCAGTCGGGAAGGCCCCGGAAGATCAGGTGGAAGTTGAAGGGCAGGTGGCAACCCGCCTGGTAGTAGCGCACCAGCTGGGGATAGGGCAGGTAGATCTCCCCCACCATGATCCGCTCCCGCCCCGGGGTGGAAAACTCGTCCAGCACGTAGCGCATCTCCCGCACGTAGGCGTAGGTCTCCGGCTGGTCCTCGGTGTAGAGGTGGAGGTGCCGCCCCCGGTCCCACATGCCCGGGCGCCAGTCGGGATTGCCGGGCTCGTCCCGCAGGAGGAGGTCCTCGGCCAAAAGCCAAAGGGTGTCCACCCGGAACCCATCCACTCCCCGCCGGAGCCAAAAGCGCATCACCTCGTAGATGGCCTCCCGCACCTCGGGGTTGCGCCAGTTGAGGTCGGGCTGCTCCGGGAGGAACTGGTGGAGGTAATACTGGCCCGTGGCCTCGTCCAGGGTCCAGGCGGGGCCACCGAAAAAGCTCTGCCAGTTGTTGGGGGGGCCCCCATCCGGGGCAGGGTCAGCCCAGACGTACCAGTCCCGCTTGGGGCTATTCCGGGAGGCGCGGGACTCCAAGAACCACGGGTGCTCGTTGGAGGTGTGGTTGGGCACCAGGTCAACGAGGACCCTAATCCCCAGGGCGTGGGCCTCCTGCAGGAGGCGGTCAAAGTCCTGAAGGCTCCCGAAGATGGGATCCACCTGGCAGTGGTCGGCCACATCGTAGCCGAAGTCCCGCATGGGGCTTTTGTAGAAGGGAGAAAGCCAGATGGCCTCCACCCCCAGGGACTTGAGGTAGGGAAGCCGCCGCCTCACGCCCTCCAGATCCCCGATGCCATCGCCGTCCGTGTCCTGAAAGCTCCGGGGGTAAACCTGGTAGATCACCGCCTCTTTCCACCACATGCCCCCAGTCTATTCCCCCCGGCCCAGGGGTGGAAGGGCTTCCAGCCCCTCACCCCTCGCAGGGCGGGAAGCGGGGCACCCACCGCCCCTCCACCGGGGCGAGCCAGCTGGCCAGGGGCCGGGCCCAGCAGCCGCCCTTCCCGTAGAGGGCTTGGTAGGCCACCAGCTCCTCCGTTTCCGAGCGGCGGGGCAGGAAAAGGACCCGGTAAAGCCCTCCCTTGTGGCGGCGGTGAAGCCCTGGCTCAACCGGCACGGGTGGGCTCCGCGTGGGGGTGGAAGACCGCCTCCTCGGGCAGGAGCCTCCGCTTCTTGGCCTTGCGGTAGACCGCCTCCCACATGCGGCAGAAGGAGCAGACCGCCCCCGTGGTGGGGTAGCCGCAGCGCTGGCACTCCCTCAGGGCCACCTCCCCTTCCCCCTGAAGGCGAGGTTGGACCTTTTCTAGAAAGCCCTCGAGGAAGCGGAGCTTAGCCCCCGGCATCTCCTTCTCCACCAGGTTCAAGGCCTCCTTGTAGAGGAGGCTTTTGGCCCCCTTGGCGTTGGGGCACTCCTCGTGCAGGTAGCGGATGCCCCGGAGGAGGGTGTAGGAGAGGACCTCCCGCTCGCTAAAGCGGTAGAAGGGCTTGACCCGGGCGGCGAGGCCGGGCTTCTCCGGGAGGACCGGCCCTTGGCGGACCAGGGCGTCCTCCTGGGGGTTTAGGAGGTTGCCGAAGAGGACCGCCGCCTCGTCGTCCAGGTTGTGGCCCGTGGCCACGGCGCGGAAGCCTCCCTCCACCGCCACCTGGTTCAGGATGTAGCGCTTGGAAAGGCCGCAGGCGGAGCAGGCCACCCGCCCGGAGAGCTGGGCAAGCTCCGGCACCCCGAAGCCATAGGCCTCTTTGAGGTCCACCACCAGAAGCGGGAGGCCCCTTTCCCGGGCGAAGGCCTCCGTGACCTCGAGGCTCCGCCGGGAATACTCCCCGATGCCGAGCTCAATGTGGAGCCCCACCGCCTGGTAGCCCAGGCGGCTCAGCACATCCCACAGGGCCAAGGAGTCCTTCCCCCCGGAAACCGCCACCAAGACCCGCTCCCCCGGCGAAAGCATCTTGTGGCGGCGGATGGCCTTTTCCGTTTCCTTCACGAACCAGTCCAGGTAGTGCGCCTTGCAAAGGGCAAACCCCCGGGAGCGCACCTCCACCTGGGCCTTTTCCCCGCAAACCTTGCAGACCACCCTAGCCTCCCGAGATGGCAGAGAGCACCTCTATTCGCTCCTCGTCCCCCACCACCTGGTCCAGGGTGAGGAGCTCCTCTTCGCGGATGGCCACCACCGTCTCCGGGTTGAGGCCAAGTTCCAAAAGAACTTCCTTCAGGGGCCGGTTTCCCCGGACCTCCACCTCCTTGCGCTCGGGCAGGCGCAAAACCACCTTCACCCCGCTAGTCTAGCAGGTAGGGGGAGACAAGCTCTGTGAGCCGCTCCAGGGTCAGGCGGTTGCGCTTCACAATCTCCGGCCTGCGGGGGATTTCCGGGTAAGGCGCCTCCGGGTCGTGGAGGGTGGGGGTAAGGGGCCGCCCAAGCCGCTCCTCCCAAGCCTTTAGCCACCCCTCGGGCAGGCGCTCCGGCAAGGGCAGGCCGTGGAAGACGTGGTAAAGAAGGGTCCAGACCCGCACCGCCCCGTCCAGGCTATACCCACCCCCCAGGGTGATGAGGACCCGCCCCCCCGTGTAGGCCTCGGCGTACTCCAGGATCAGGCGGAAAAGCCTCTCATAGGCCCGGGTGGTGAGGAGGAGGTCCGCCAAGGGGTCAAGGTAGTGGGCGTCCGCCCCTGCCTGCACCACCAGGACGTCGGGCCGGAAGGCCCGCAAGGCCCAGGGCACCAGGGTTTCAAAGACCTCGAGGTAGCTTTCGTCCTCCGTGAAGGGCTCCAGGGGAAGGTTGAGCTTCCTCCCCACCCCTTCCCCCCGGCCCACCTCGTGCACGTGCCCGGTGCCGGGGAAGAGGTAGCGGCCGGACTCGTGGAGGCTTAGGGTGAGGACCTCCTTCTCCTCGTAGTGGATCCACTGCACCCCGTCCCCGTGGTGGACGTCAATGTCCAGGTAAGCCACCCTCAGCCCAGCCCGGGTCAGGTGGCGGATGGCCACGGAAAGGTCGTTGTACACGCAAAACCCCGAGGCCCGGTCGTACTGGGCGTGGTGCAGGCCGCCCCCCAGTTGCAAAACCCGCTTTTCCCCGGCGAGGATGCGCCGCGCCCCCTCGAGGGTCCCCCCCACCAAGACCCTTGCCGCCCGTTCCATGCCGGGGAAGACGGGGGTGTCCCCCGTGCCCAGGCCGTAGTGCTCCAGATCCGGCACCCTTTCCCCTCGGCTTGCCGCCTCCACCCGCCTCACCAGGCGCTCCGAGTGGACGGTAAGCACCTCCTCCCGGGTGGCCTCGGGAGGAAAAAGGGGCGCCCGCCACACCCCCAGGGCCTGGAGGAGGGAGGTGAGCATCTCCAGCCGCACCGGGGAGAAGGGGTGATCCGGGCCGAAGTTGTAAAGGCGGTACTCGTCCCGGTAGATCACCATGGCTTCTTGGGCGGCCAAAGCACGTCAAACCCTTCCCGCCTCAGGCCCTCCGCCAGGAGGTGGGTTTCCAAGGTGTTCACCCGCACCACCGCCCGCACGAAGTCCCCGTCCTCCGGGTAAGAAAGGAGGGAGTGGATGTTCACCCCCCGCCCCGCCAAGTACCCCGTGAGCCGGGCGAGCTCCCCCACCCGATCGGGCAGCCGCACCTCCAGCCGCCCCGAGGGCTCCGTGACCCCGGTGAGCTTCAAGAGGGCATCCAGCAGGTCTATGCCGGTGACGATCCCCACGAGTCCGCCGTCCTCCAAAACGGGCAAGGAGCCGATCTTCCGCTCCCGCATCACCCGGGCCGCCTCCTCCACGGGGTCCAAGGGGTGGGCGGTGACCACCTCCTTGGTCATGACCTCCTCCACCCTGGCGCAGGTGGGACATGGCCCCTTAGGGTTCAGGTGGCTCGTGGCCAGGCGAATGTCCCGGTCGGTGATGATGCCAAGAAGCCGCCCTCCCGCCACCACGGGCAGGTGGCGGATGCCCCGTTCTAAAAGCAGGCGGTACGCCTCCTCCAGCGTGGCCTCCGGCCCCACCGTGACCACGGGGGAGCGCATCACGTCTTTGACCAGCATGAAAAGAGTATACCCCCCCACGAAGGGGGGTATCCTACCCGCCACACCCTTTAAAGAATGTCGTCCCGGATGCAGGCCTTGTAGTGGCCCGGGGCCACCTCCTTGAGTTCGGGCACGGTGTGGGCGCACTCGGGGAGGGCGTAGCGGCAACGGGTGCGGAAGACGCACCCCGAAGGGGGGTTGATGGGGGAAGGAATATCCCCCTGGAGCACAATGCGCTCCCGCTTCACCGTGGGGTCAGGAATGGGCACCGCCGAGAGCAAGGCCTCGGTGTAGGGGTGCTTGGGGTTGCGGTAGAGCTCCCGCGAAGAAGCGATCTCCATCACCTTGCCCAGGTACATCACCGCCACCCGGTCGGAGATGTACTCCACCACCGCCAGGTCGTGGGCGATGAAGAGCAGGGTGAGGCCCAGCTCCTCCTTCAGGTCCTGGAGAAGGTTCACCACCTGGGCCTGGATGGACACGTCCAGGGCGGAAACCGGCTCGTCCGCCACGATGAACTCCGGTGCCACCGCCAGGGCCCGGGCGATGCCGATGCGTTGCCTCTGCCCCCCGGAAAACTCGTGGGGGTAGCGGCGCATGTGATCGGGAGAAAGCCCCACGAGCTTTAGGAGCTCCGCCACCCGCTCGGTCCGCTCCTGGGGCGTCTTGCCAATCCCGTGGATCACTAGGGGCTCGGCGATGATGTCCCCCACCGTCATCCGCGGGTTCAGGGAGCTAAAGGGGTCTTGGAAGATGATCTGCATCCGGCGGCGGTAGGGCCTTAGCTTGTCCTTGGGCAGCTCGGTGATGTCCTCCCCGTCAAAAAGGATCCTTCCCCCCGTGGGCTCAATGAGGCGCAACAGGGTGCGGCCCACCGTGGTCTTGCCGCTCCCCGACTCCCCCACCAGCCCCAACACCTCCCCCCGCCTTATGGCGAAGGAAACCCCGTCCACCGCCTTGACGCTCCCCACCACCCGGGAAAGCACCCCGCCCCGGATGGGAAAGTGCTTCTTGAGGTCCTTGACCTCCAGCAGGACCCCGCTCATGCCCTAACCTCCCGGATCTCCCGCCAGCGCACGCACCGCACCTGCCGCCCGTCCCCCACTTCCTCCAAGGGCGGCACCTCCCGGTCGCAAAGCCCCTCCACGTAGTGCTTGCACCGGGGGTGGAAGGCGCAACCAGAAGGCAGGTAAAGCGGGTTCGGCACGTTCCCAGGAATGGCCTCCAACCGCTCCTTGCGCTCCGCCGCAAGGTCCAGCCGGGGCACCGAGTGGAGAAGCCCCCGGGTGTACGGGTGGAGCGGTTCCCTGAAAAGCGGCACCACGTCCGCCTGCTCCACCGCCCGCCCCGCGTACATCACCACCACCCGGTCCGCCATCTCCGCCACCACCCCCAGGTTGTGGGTGATGAAGAGAATGCTCATCCCGATCTCCTCCTGAAGCTTCTTCATCAGCTCCAGGATCTGCGCCTGGATGGTCACGTCCAAGGCGGTGGTGGGCTCGTCGGCGATGAGAAGCGAAGGGTTGCAGGAAAGCGCCATGGCGATCATCACCCGCTGCCGCATCCCCCCGGACATCTGGTGGGGGTAGTTGGCAAGCCGCTTCTTGGGCTCAGGAATCCCCACCAGGTCCAGCATGTGGGCGGCGAGCTCCATGGCCTCCCTCCGGCTTTTCCCCTGGTGGAGCATGATGGCCTCGGCGATCTGGTCCCCCACCGTGTACACCGGGTTCAAGGACGTCATGGGTTCCTGGAAGATCATGGCGATGTCGTTACCCCGGATGCGCCGCATCTCCGCCTCGGAGAGCTTGGTGAGGTCCCGCACCTGGCCGTCCTTCCCCCGGAAGAGGATCTCCCCGCCCACAATCCGCCCCGGGGGCGTGGGAATGAGCCGCATGATGGCCAAGGAAGTCACGCTCTTCCCCGAGCCCGACTCCCCCACCACCGCCAGGGTCTCCCCTTTGTCCACGTGGAAGGACACCCCGTCCACCGCCTTCACCACGCCATCGTCCGTGAAGAAGTGGACCTTAAGGTCTCTCACCTCCAGCAGCCGCTTGTCGTCCATGCGCACTCCTTCGGGCACTGCCCTTAAAACACCTCACCCGTTATACGCCATGCCCGGTCAAAAGAGAAGAGCCTACCGCCTCCTCCTTGGGTCCAAGGCGTCCCGGAGCCCATCCCCCAGGAAGTTCCACGAAAGCACAGCCAGGAAGATGAAAAACCCAGGCCAAAGCACCCAAGGGCGGTCGGTAAAGGAAGCGAAGCCGCCCTGTTGCGCCGCCTGGAGCAGGAGCCCCCAACTGGTGTACGGCTCCGTAACCCCAAGGCCTAAGAAGGAAAGCCCGCTTTCTCCCAGGATAAAGCCGGGGATGGTGAGGGATAGGCTCACGATCACGTAGCTCGCCGTGGCGGGAAGAACATGCCGGGCGATGATGCGACCATCCGAAGCCCCCAAGGCCCGGGCCGCTTGCACGTAGTCCATCTCCCGCACGGAAAGCACGATGCCCCGCACCACCCGGGCCAACCCCCCCCAGCCGATGAAGCCCAAAAGCCCCACCACCAGGTAGAAGGTGAACAAGGGATCGATTTTCGTGGGAAACACCGCCCGCAAGGAGATCAGGAGGAAAAGGCTTGGGATGGCGGCGATGATCTCCACCGTGCGCATGATGAGGTCATCGGGATCAATCCGCAAAGGCTCCCGGAAGACCCGGCGCAGGATGAGGACAACCGCACCCACCCCAAGGAGGAGCACCACCCCGTCCACCAGGAAGGACAACGCATCCCGCCCCGGGCTCAAGCGGGCGAAGGACCAGGCTAAAAACACGGCACCCCCCGCCACCCCAAGCCACAAGGCGAGGCTCAAAGGCCCCAAGAACCACCCCACCCCCCGCCAGGCCTTGGGGGGCAGAGAAAGGGCAAAGGGCCTTCCGGAAAAATAGCCGGCGATGCCCCCGAGCAAAAGCCCCAGGGCGAAGGAGACCAAGGCGGAAAGGATGCCGATGGTCAAGGAAACCTGGCCGCCGTAGACCACCCGGCTAAAGAGGTCGCGGCCGAAGTTGTCCGTGCCCATCAGGAAAATCTTCCCCGGGGCATCCACCCCAAAAAGCCGCAGATCGGAACGGAAGACCTTGAAAAGGGTGTAGGGCTGATCCGGGGTGCGGACGAAAAAGCGGATGTAAAACTTCCCCTGGGAAGGGTCCTCCTCGTAACGGGGTTGGAGGGTGACGGGGTCTATGGTCCGGCGGGTGGCGTAGACAAAGGGACGGGTAAGCCGCCCCGTCTCGGGGTCCACGAAGTGGATGCGGGTGGGAGGGTGGTTACCCTTCGGGGGGTAAAGCTCGTAGTAGTTGGGATCGTAGGGGCTAAAGAAACCGGCGAAAGCGGCCATCAGGTAGAGCACCAGGAGGATCCGCCCGCCCCAGACCGCCAAGCGATGGCGGCGGAACTGGCGAAGAGCCAAGGCTAAGCCAGTGGAAGGCGCCGCGCGTTCCACAAGACCCCCCTATTCATAGCGGATCCTTGGGTCCACCCAGGCCAAAAGCAGGTCGGAAATCAGGTTGCCGATCATAAGGAGCACCAGGCTCACGGTGAGGAAACCGGCGATGACGTAAAGGTCCTGATTGGCGATGGCGTCTAAGAAGAACGGCGTAATGCCCGGCCAGGCCATGACCACCTCCACAAACCCCGCCCCGGAGATGAGGCTTGGCAGGAGCCCACCCAGGGTGGCCACAAAAGGGATAACGGCGTTGCGGAAGGCGTGCTTGTACAGGACCACCCGCTCGGAAAGCCCCTTGGCCCGAGCGGTGCGGATAAAGTCCTGGGACAGCACCTCCAGCATCTGCCCCCGCATGAGCCGGGAAAGCCCAGCGATGTCGTTGGCCACAGCCACCAGGATGGGCACCACCGCATGCCAAGCGATGTCCAGAAGTTGGCGCAAAGGGGGCATCTGCTCAAAGCCGCTGGAGGTCATCCCAGAAACGGGGAACACCTGCACCCCTGTGCGAAACTTGATCTGCAAAAGCACATAGATGGCGATGAGGGCCAGGAAGAAGCTGGGCACGGAAAGCCCCACATAAGCCAAGAAGGACAAAAGCCGATCCCCAAAGGAATACTGCCGCACAGCCCCGTAGACCCCAATGGGGATGGCCACCAGGTAAAGGAGAAGTGTGGAGGGAATAACGATCACCATGGAGTTCACCACCCGGGGCCAGATCACCTCCAGCACCGGGGCTTGGTAGGCGAAGGAATAGCCCAGGTTGAGGTGCAGGAGGTTATTCATCCAAAGGAGGTACTGCTCGTAAACGGGGCGGTCCAGGCCGAACTGGGCGCGAAGCCTGGCGATGGTCTCGGGGGTGACCTTGGGGTCTAGCTCCAGCTGGGTCAGGTAGTCCCCCGGGGCCATTTGGATGATGAGGAAGGCGAGAAAGGTGGCCCCGAAAAAGGTGGGGATCAGGTAGAGGATGCGGCGAAGGACGTAGGCGGTCATGGGTTTTCCAAAGGACCCCCGGGGCCTTTGGCCCCGGGGGACGCCACGGTTAGCTCATTTCTTGATGAAGGTAAGCTCCAGCTCCCGCTGGCCCCAGATGGCGCTGATGATGGCATCCGGGTGCTCCCCGCCCAGGCGGTTGTTCCAAGCGGGGTGGTAGTTGGGCCCAGCGATGTAGATGACGGGAAGGAGCTGGGCCTCAATCTCCTGCATGCGGTAGCCGATCTCCTGCCGCTTTTTAAAGTCCAACTCGGTGCGGCCGCGGGAGTAAAGGGCCTCTAGCTGGGTTTCCCGGGGATCCAGGCACTGGCCCGACTTGTTCCACATGTGCAGGTTGCCCTTGCAGGGCACCACGTTGGAGCCAAAGGGCCAGTCCAGGTCCCCGCCCGAGAGGCCGATGATGATGGCGTCAAAGGGCCGGTCGGGCCCGGAGGAGAGGAGCTGCCCCACCAGGGTGTTGAAGTCAATGGCGGTGAAGTTGACCTTCACCCCCACCTTCTTGGCCTCGTCCACGATGAGCTTGGCGATCTGCTCCCGCTGGGCGTTGCCGGCGTTGGTGGCGAGGTTGAACTCCAGCCTCCGGCCCTTGCTGTCCACCAGGTACCCCTCCCGGTCCTTCCGGGTGAAGCCGAGCTCAGCGAGGAGCTTGGCCGCCTGCTGCGGGTTGTACTCGTACTTGGGCACCTTGGGGTTCACCCACTGGGTGAGCACCGGGTAGACGCTGGAGTACATGGGGGTGCCCAGACCGCCGTAGACGATCTCCACCACCGCCTGGCGGTTCACGATGTGGCTCATGGCCCGGCGGAACTTTTCGGAGCGGAAGAGGCTTTGCTTGAAGGGATCGGAGGCTTTGTTCCAGTTGAAGACCATGAACTGGCTGCTGGCCACCGGGGAGGCGTTCACCTTGATGGTGGCGTCCAGACGGCCCTGCTGGATGGCCTGGCGGATCTGGGAGATGTGGTCCACGGTGGAGGGAGCCATCAGGTCAATATTGCCCGCCAGGAACTCCGCCAGCTGGGCGTTGGTGTCCTTGACGATCTTGATCTCGTAGCGGTCCAGGTAGGGCAAGGGGTTCCCCGCCTCGTCCTTGTTCCACTCCCCAAAGGCCGGGTTGCGCTTCAGCACCAAGCGCTCGCCCGGACGGTAGCTTTCCACAAGCCAAGGCCCCGCCGAAACGATGTTTTCGGGCTTCTCGTTAAGCGTCCACATCTTCTTGATGCCCTCGGCCCCTTCTTTCTGGTAGACCGGCCCAAAGATGTGGGCGGGCCAGGGGGTGAATTCAGCCACGAAAAAGGCGGTGGCGTCGGGCCGCGGGTAAGTGAAGCGGAGGGTGTAGTCGTCAATCTTCCGAAGGGTAATGGGCTTCCCGTCAATGAAGAAGGAATCGTAGCTGTTGGAGCCCACCGCCTTGTCGGTGTGGATGCGCCAGGTCATGATCCAGTCGTCCGCGGTGATGGGGCGGCCGTCGGACCACTTCATGCCCCGGCGGATTTTAAAGGTGATTTCCAGCTTGTTGGGGCTGATGCTGAAGGACTCCGCCATGTAGGGAATCCAGTCCCCGGTGGTGGGGTCGCGCCGCACCAGGCCATAGGGAGAGATAGTGTCCGGAACGTTTGTCGCCTCGGCGGTGATGAAGGGGTTGAAGGTGCGGAAATCAGAGGTCACCGCCGCCCGTAGGGTGCCGCCCCGCTTGACCTCGGAGGGCTTGGCCACGGTCCACCTCTGGGGCCAGACAAAGGTCTGGGCGCTGGCCACGCCAGCCAAGGCGATAAGGCCTGCCATCCACACCAGGGCTCTTCTCATATTCTCGCCTCCTCTTGCCTTACGGCGCTAAGGCTACAGGTTCCGTTTAGCCCCTGTCAAGCACGCTTGACCAGCGGGGGGGTTCGTGAAAAAATCCCCTGCATAAGGAGGCGGCCATGAAAGCGGTGGTCATGGAGGCAAGAGGCGGCCCGGAGGTGCTCAAGGTGGCGGAGGTGCCTACACCCGAGCCAGGGCCCAAGGAGGTGCGCTTACGGGTGAAGGCGGCGGCCCTCAACCACCTAGACGTCTGGGTGCGCAAGGGGGTGGCGAGCCCCAAGCTGCCCCTCCCCCACGTGCTGGGCGCAGACGCCAGCGGGGTGGTGGACGCGGTGGGCCCAGGGGTCACGGCCTTCGCGCCGGGGGACGAAGTGGTGGTGAACCCCGGCCTTTCCTGCGGCCACTGCGAGCGGTGCCTGGCAGGGGAGGATAACCTTTGCCCAAAGTACGAGATCCTGGGGGAGCACCGCTGGGGGGCGTACGCCGAGTACCTGGTGGTGCCCGAGGCGAACCTCCTCAAAAAACCCCAAAACCTCTCCTTTGAGGAGGCGGCGGCCATTCCCCTCACCTTCCTCACCGCCTGGCAGATGGTGGTGGACAAGCTCCAGGTCCGCCCCGGGGAGGATGTGCTCGTCATGGCGGCGGGAAGCGGGGTGAGTGTGGCCGCCATCCAGATCGCCAAGCTCCACGGGGCTCGAGTCATCGCCACGGCGGGTTCCGAGGAAAAGCTCAGGAAAGCCCGGGAACTGGGGGCGGACGAGGCGGTGAACTACACCCACCCCGAGTGGTTTAAGGAGGTGCGCCGCCTCACCGGGGGCAAGGGGGCGGACAAGGTGGTGGACCATACCGGCGCCCTTTACTTTGAAGGGGTGATCAAGGCCACGGCCAACGGCGGACGCATCGCCATCGCCGGGGCCTCCTCGGGGTACGAGGGGACCTTACCCTTCGCCCACGTGTTTTTCCGCCAGCTTTCCATTTTGGGGTCTACCATGGCCTCTAAAAGCCGCCTTTTCCCCATCCTCCGCTTCGTGGAAGCGGGCAAGCTGAAGGCCGTGGTGGGCCAGGTCTTGCCCCTGGAGGAGGCCGCGGAGGGACACCGGCTCCTGGAGGAGCGGCGGGTCTTTGGCAAGGTAGTCCTCCAGGTAGGCTAAGGGACCGCCTGGGAGGTTCCGACCTAGAATGGCGGGCAGGGAGGCGTTTATGGAGCACACAGACGTGATCATCATCGGCGCGGGACCAGCAGGGCTTTTTGCGGGCTTTTACGTGGGCATGCGGGGGCTTTCCTTCCGCTTTGTAGATCCATTGCCGGAACCCGGGGGGCAGCTTACCGCACTATACCCGGAAAAGTACATCTACGATGTGGCGGGCTTTCCCAAGGTGTACGCCAAGGACTTAGTGAAGGGCCTTGTGGAGCAGGTGGCCCCCTTTAGCCCCATCTACAACCTAGGGGAACGGGCCGAGACCTTGGAGAGGGAAGGGAATGTCTTCAAGGTTACCACCTCCTTGGGCCAGACTTATACCGCCAAGGCGGTCATCATCGCTGCAGGGGTGGGGGCGTTTGAGCCCAGGCGCCTCGGCGCCCCGGGGGAGAAGGAGCTTGAGGGCAAAGGGGTGTATTACGCGGTGAAAACCAAGGCGGAGTTCCAAGGGAAGCGGGTCCTCATCGTGGGCGGGGGGGATAGCGCCGTGGACTGGGCCCTCAACCTCTTGGAGACCGCCAAGGAGATCACCCTCATCCACCGCAGGCCCCAGTTCCGGGCCCACGAGGCCAGCGTGAAGGAGCTTTTCCAAGCAGCGGAGGAAGGAAGGCTCACCGTGCTCACCCCTTACGAGGTGCGGCGGATAGAAGGGGGAGCTTGGGTAAAGAAGGCGGTGATCTTCCACAACCAAACCCAGGAGGAAAAGGAGTTAGAGGTGGACGCCGTACTTATCCTAGCGGGTTACCTCACCAAGCTGGGGCCCTTGGCCAACTGGGGCCTAGCGTTGGAGAAAAACAAGATCAAGGTGGACACCACCATGGCCACCAGCATCCCCGGGGTTTACGCCTGCGGGGACATTGTCACCTACCCAGGGAAGCTTCCCCTCATTGTCCTGGGGTTTGGTGAGGCCGCCATCGCCGCCAACCACGCCGCCGCCTACGCCAACCCGGCCCTCAAGGTGAACCCGGGGCACTCTTCAGAAAAGGCGGAGGAGAAATCCCCCGCCTGAAGCCTCCTCCCCCCAGGGCCACCCCTGGGGGGCGCTTTTGCCCTATCATGGGGGCATATGCGGGTTGCCCTCTTCATTGATGGTTCCTACATGTACCTGGCGGCCAAGCGCCTCGGGTGGAACGTGGATCACCGGCGGGTGCTCACCCAGTTCGCCACGCCGGAGCAACTTTACAACGCCTTTTATTACGTGCCCATCACCGACCCGGAGGACGAGCGTCAGCAGCGCTTCATTGACGCCCTGGTCTTTATGGGCTATACGGTGCGAAGCCGCTTGACCCGGGGGGAGGCCCGGTTTGAGGCCATGATCGCCACGGATCTTCTCACCACCGCCCCCCGCTGGGACCGGGCCATCGTGGCCAGCGGCTCGGGGGACTTGGCCCACACCTTCGCCGCCCTCCGCGCCATGGGCAAGGAGGTCCACCTCCTGGGCCTCCACGAGCTCGCCGACCTGGAGCTCCGCAACCAGGCGGACCGCTTCCTTAACCTGCCCGAGTGGCGGGAAGTGCTGGAAAGAACCCTGGGGGGCCGGCGCACCTACGTGGGCTATCCCGTGGAGGCCACGGTGGAGGTACCCCCCGCCACGGTGGAGGAAGGCAAGCCCTAAAAGGGCCATGCCCTTCGGTCCTTGGCTCATCTTGGCCTTGGCAGGCCTACTTTTTTTCGCCCTACCCAACTTCCCCGAACCCACCCCTTCCCCCAACCTTCGGGCCCTTCTCCCCTACCCTAAGGCGGTTCGGGAAAGGCTTGTGGCCCTGCATCTGCAAAACAAGGCGAGCCTGCACCTCGTTCTGGGGGAAAAGGCGGCCCGGGCCTACGACCGCCTGTTGCGCCTGGAACTGAGCAACCAACGGGCGGGAAAGCGATCCGCCTTCAGCAGTCCGGAGGAAGCCCTTTTTGCCGCTCAGCGGTGGGTAGAAGCCATCGGCCAGGCCCAACGCCAGCGGAGGGTAGACCTCGGTGGCCTCCCCACCGCTCCCCACCACGTCCTGCCCCACGCCCAGGAGATCCGGGCGGCGGCGGGGGCTTTGCGCATCCCTGCGGGCGTGCTGGCGGCCATCGTGGACAACGAGCAGTACGGCGGGGACAAGGCCCTGGGGCTTTCCCGGGGGGTGCGGGAGGCGGCGGACGCCCTCGCCCAGGACTTAGCGTCGCTGCAGGGGCAGGCCCCTTTTAGCCGCACCTTGGGCCTGGCCCAGATGAGCTGGGAAGACGCCCTCAAGCAGGAGGAAAGGCTTAGGCGCTTTGGGGCTTGGGACCCCTCGAGGCCCTTCCCCCGCACGGAGGCGGAGGCACGGGCCGCTTTGGAGGAACCCTACCTCAACCTCCTCTTCACCGCCAGCCGACTGAGGGGCTATTTCAACGCCATTTTGGGCCTTTCCCCCGAGGACACGCGGGTCCTCGAGGACCCCTGGCTTTACTACCTAGGCCCCGCCTGGCACAACTACCCCCTGCGGGCGCAGAACCTGGAAACCTGGGAAGATAGCTTCCACGGCTTCTTTAAAGGGCTCCTCTACCAAGTGGTCCTCGAGGGATACTGGCACCTGGAAGGCCAGACCCTCGTTCCCCTAAAGGTTTTTGGCCCAGGAACCGAGGCCCTCCCAAGCGCTAACCCGCCCCGCTTTTTCCCCTAGATCCGCTCCATCCAAGGAAGGGGCTCCCCCGGGGGCAGGACCGGCCAACGCCCCTCGCCCATGTGCCGCAAGATGGCCTCCACTGCCCTTTCCGCCTCCTCCACCCAAGCGCGCGGGTAAAGGTGCCGCTTGGCCAAAAACTCCTCCCGGTCAAACACCTGGCAGGCGTGATCCGCCCGGCACTTCACGTCCAGCTCCAAGTCGTACTGGCGGAAGGCCTTCCCCGTCCACTCCGCCGGGGTCTGCACGTTCCAGTAGTATTCCAAGACCTTGCCTTGGCGAACGTCGGGGCCCCCGGAGTACCAGGCCCCGGGAAAGAAGGCCACGTAGGCATCGTGGTCCAGGACAAGGGACCTTCCCTTGGCCACGTGGTGGAAGACCCCACCCTGGGGCAAGAGGGTGAGCACGCCCTCCGGCCGCACCTCCACCACCCGGGCCTCCCAATGGTAGTGAAGGGCCTCTTCCGGGTACTTCCAAAACTCCACCCGGACCCACTCCCCTGGGGCGAGGGGCCAGCTCACCGCCTGGTGCTGATGCCCAAGACCTTGTACAGGGCGCAGAAGCCGGTGATGGCCGTGAAGAGGAGGACCACGGCCACGATCCCCAAAATCCAGTTCCAAGGAGAAGCGGACTGGAAGGCGAAGTAGAAGAGAACCAGGGCCAAAACGAAGCGGATGACCCTGTCGGTGGTGCTCTCGTTCACCATCATGCCTTTCACCTCCGCTTTAAAGTTTAACCCAAGTTGCTACCTATCCCCTGGATCTGA
>NZ_JTJB01000033.1 GCF_000794385.1 Thermus sp. 2.9 | reverse complement strand
AAGGGCACCCTGTGCTAAAATAAGCCCTTGGCGCGGGCCGTTAGCTCAATCGGTCAGAGCGGCCGGCTCATAACCGGTTGGTTGCAGGTTCAAGTCCTGCACGGCCCACCAGAAACACCCCTGCCCCCCGGCAGGGGATTTCGCTTCCCGCGCTCTTCCTTTAGGGCAAAATCAGGGCATGGAGGCGCTGGAAGCCTTCCAAACCCTGGACCTGCGGGTGGGGAGGGTGGTCAAAGCCGAACCCCACGAGAAGGCGCGCAAGCCCAGCTACCGGCTCTGGATTGACCTGGGACCCTTAGGGATAAAGCGGAGCTCGGCCCAGATCACCGAGCTCTACACACCCGAGGCCCTGGTGGGCCGCCTGGTGGTCTGCGCCGTGAACCTGGGCACCCGGGTCATCGGGGGCTTCCCCTCGGAGGTCCTGGTCCTGGGCGTAAAGGACGAAGCGGGCCGGGTGGTCCTTCTCACCCCCGAGCGGGAGGTTCCCCTGGGGGAAAAGGTCTTCTAGCGGGTCCGGGTCACCTTGCGAAGGTGCCGGGGCCGGTCGGGGTCCTGCCCCCGGGCCCGGGCCAAGGCCTCGGCCAAGGGGTAAAAGGCCTGGATGAGGAGCAAGGGGGTGAGCTCGGGCCCCAGGGCCACGGGAAGGGCCAAGGGGGTTTGGGCCAGGGCCAAGGCGTCGGGCTCGGGGGAGAGGACCAGGAGATGGGCGCCCTTGGCCCTTAGGCCTTCCAAGGTCTTGAGCATTTCCTCCAGGGCCTCGTCCTTCTGCGCCAAGGCCAAAACGGGAAAACCCTCCTCCAAAAGGGCCTGGGGCCCGTGGAGGAACTCCGCCAGGGAAAGGCCCTCGGCGTGGAGGGCCGCCACCTCCTTGAGCTTTAAGGCCGCCTCCAGGGCCACGGGGAAGGTGAAGCCCCGGCCCAAGACGAAGAGGCTTTCCGCTTCCTCCAAGTACCCCAGGTCCCTCTGAGGGGCCAAGGCCCGGCTCAGGGCCTCGGGCAAGGCAGGCAAGGCTTGCCGAAGCTTAGGGTCTTCCAGGGCGTGGGCGAGGAGGTGGACCGTGGCCGCCAGCATGGCGAGAAAACTCTTGGTGGCGGCCACCGCCCTCTCCTCCCCCGCGTGGAGGGGCAAGACCACCTCCGCCGCCTGGGCCAGGGGGCTTTCCTCCCGGTTCACCAAGGCCACGGTGAGGACCCCCTTCTCCCGGTAGGCCCGCACCGCTTCCAAGAGGTCCGGGCTTTCCCCGCTTTGGCTGTAGGCGAGGAGCAAGGCGGGGTAAGGGGGCCTGGGCCGCGCCCGGTAGAGGGTGAGGACGGAAGGGGCAAGGGAAAGCACGGGCCATTCCAGGCGGGCCTCGAGGAGGTACTTGGCGAAGAGGGCGGCGTGGTCCGAACTCCCCCGGGCCGCCGTGAGGACCAAGGCCGGGGGCCTCCGCCGGAGGAAGGCGGCGAGGCCCTTCACCTCGGGCTCGTTCTCCCGTAGAAGCCGCTCCACCACCTGAGGGGCTTCCTCCGCCTCGTGGCGCATGAAGGACGCCATGTGCCCCATTGTAGCCCGCCCACCCTACCTCCTTCCCCCTGGGGGTGGTATACTTCCACGGATGGACCGCATCGTCATCCGGGGCGCCAGGGAGCACAACCTGAAGAACATCAGCCTCGAGCTCCCCCGGGGCAAGTTCATCGTCATCACCGGGGTGTCGGGCTCGGGCAAGAGCACCTTAGCCTTTGACACCATCTACGCCGAGGGGCAACGGCGCTATGTGGAAAGCCTCTCCAGCTACGCCCGCCAGTTCCTCGGGGTCATGGACAAGCCGGAGGTGGAGAGCATCGAAGGCCTCTCCCCCGCCATCTCCATAGACCAGAAGACCACAAGCCACAACCCCCGCTCCACCGTGGGCACCGTCACCGAAATCCACGATTACCTCCGCCTCCTCTTCGCCCGGGTGGGCCAGGCCTACTGCCCCACCTGCGGCCGCCCCATTGAGAAGCAGTCCGCCAGCGAGATCACCGACCGCCTCCTGCAACGGCCTCCTGGCACCCGGGCGGTCCTCATGGCCCCCTTGGTGCGGGGGAGGAAGGGAGAATACCGCAAGCTTTTCCAGCAACTCATGAAGGAGGGCTACGCCCGGGTGCGGGTGGACGGGGTGATCTACCTCTTGGAAGAGGCGCAAAACCTCAACTTGGAAAAGTACGAGAAGCACGATATTGACCTGGTGATTGACCGGGTGGTCCTCAAGGAGGAGGAGCGCCCCCGCATCGCCGAGGCGGTGGAGCTCGCCCTCCTCCGGGGCGAAGGCCTCATGCGCGTCCTCTACCCCGACTCGGGGGAGGAGGAGCTCTATTCGGAAAAGTTCGCCTGTCCCGAGCACGGAAGTGTTCTAGAGGAGCTGGAACCCCGCATCTTCTCCTTCAACGCCCCCTACGGGGCCTGCCCCGCCTGCTCCGGCCTCGGCTACAAGCAGGAGTTTGACCCCGAGCTGGTGGTGAACCCCGAGCTCTCCTTGGCGGAAGGGGCCATCCTGCCCTGGGCCCGGGGGCGGGACACGGGGCGGAGCTACCTCTGGGACCGCCTCAGGGCCCTCTCCGAGCACCTGGGCTTTGACCTAAGGACCCCCTTCAAGGACCTGCCGGAAGCGGCCAAGAAGGCGGTGCTCTACGGCCTGCCCGAGCCCTTTGAAGTGGTCTTTCGCCGGGGGGGGAAGGAAACCTTCCGGGTGGAGGTCCACTACGAAGGGGTCATCCCCTGGTTGGAGAAGCGCTACCAGGAGGCGGAATCCGAAGGGGTGCGGGAGGTCTTGGAGAGCTTCATGTCCCTGAAGCCCTGCCCCGTCTGCGGGGGCACCCGCTACAAGAAGGAGGTGCTTTCGGTGAAGGTGGCGGGGAGGAACATCGCCGAGGTCTCCGCCTTACCCGTGCGGGAGGCTTTGGCCTTCTTCCAGGAGCTAGAAGGGCACCTTTCCCCCTTCCAGGCCCAGATCGCCCGGCCCATCCTGCGGGAGATCGTGGAAAGGCTCGGTTTCCTGGTGGGGGTGGGCCTGGACTACCTCACCCTGGACCGGGCGGCCAACACCCTCTCCGGCGGGGAAGCGCAACGCATCCGCCTGGCCACCCAGGTGGGGAGCGGCCTCACCGGGGTGCTCTACGTCCTGGACGAGCCCTCCATCGGCCTCCACCCCCGGGACAACCAGCGCCTCATCGCCACCCTGAAGCGCCTGCAATCCCTGGGCAACACCCTCATCGTGGTGGAGCACGACGAGGAAACCATGCGGGCCGCCGACTGGATCGTGGACATGGGCCCAGGGGCGGGCATCCACGGGGGGGAGGTGGTGGCCCAAGGGCCCTTGGAGGAAATCCTGAAAAGCCCCAATAGCCTCACCGGGGCCTACCTCAGGGGCGAGAAGAAGATCCCCGTGCCCAAGGAGCGCCGCAAGGGGAACGGCAAGTGGCTGGTGCTACGGGGCGCCAGGGAGCATAACCTAAAAAACGTCACCCTCAGAATCCCCCTGGGCCGCTTTGTGGCGGTGACGGGGCCCTCGGGAAGCGGCAAGAGCACCCTGATCCACGACGTCCTCTACGCCGCCTTAGCCCAAAGGCTCATGCGGGCCAAGGCCACCCCGGGAGCCTACGAGGCCCTGGAAGGGGTGGAGCACCTGGATAAGGTCATTGAGATTGACCAGTCCCCCATCGGCCGCACCCCCCGTTCCAACCCCGCCACCTACACGGGGATCTTTGACGAGATCCGCGACCTCTTCGCCAAGACGCCGGAGGCCAGGAAGCGGGGCTACGGGCCCGGGCGCTTTTCCTTCAACGTCAAGGGGGGGCGGTGCGAGGCCTGCGGCGGCGACGGCACGGTGAAGATTGAGATGCTCTTCCTGCCCGACCTCTACGTGCCCTGCGAGGTGTGCAAGGGCAAGCGCTACAACAAGGAAACCCTGGAGGTGAAGCTTAGGGGAAAGAGCATCGCCGACGTCCTGGACATGACCGCAGAGGAGGCCCTGGAGTTTTTCCAAAACGTTCCCACCATCGCCCGCAAGCTCCAGCTCATGGTGGACGTGGGGCTGGGCTACATGCGCTTG
This sequence comes from Thermus sp. 2.9, assembly GCF_000794385.1. Taxonomy (GTDB): domain Bacteria; phylum Deinococcota; class Deinococci; order Deinococcales; family Thermaceae; genus Thermus; species Thermus thalpophilus. The sequence continues at coordinate 404 of NZ_JTJB01000033.1, read as the reverse complement.
GGCCAACCCTCCCCCACCCTCTCCGGCGGCGAGGCCCAGCGGATCAAGCTGGCCACGGAATTGGGGCGCAAGGCCACGGGCCGCACCCTTTACATCCTGGACGAGCCCACCACGGGCCTCCACTTTGAGGACGTGGCCAAACTCTTGGACGTCCTCCACCGCTTGGTGGACGCCGGGAACACCGTGGTGGTCATTGAACACAACCTGGACGTGGTGAAGACGGCGGACTGGGTCATTGACCTGGGCCCCGAGGGCGGGGACCGGGGCGGGGAGATCGTGGCCGAGGGCACCCCGGAGGAGGTGGCCCTTTCGGGAAGCCCCACCGGGGCCTTCCTGGCCCGCATCCCCGAGATCGCCGAGAGGATCCAGGTGGCGGCAAGATAAGGCTTCGTTTGCCCTCTTAC
>NZ_JTJB01000032.1 GCF_000794385.1 Thermus sp. 2.9 | reverse complement strand
AGTGGCTTGGGCGTTGGCCCGGGAGGAATCATGCGGGTACTGGTTACAGGTGGTGCGGGATTTATCGGCAGCCATATCGTGGAACACTTGATCCAAGAAGGCCTCGAGGTAGCGGTCCTGGACAACCTAGCCGGCGGCAAGCGGGAAAACGTGCCCAAGGGCATCTACTTCTACAAGGTGGACCTGAGGGACAAGGAGGGGCTAGAGCGGGTCTTCCGCGAGTTCCGCCCCACCCACGTGTCCCACCAGGCGGCCCAGGCCTCGGTGAAGGTGAGCGTGGAAAACCCCCTCCTGGACTTTGAGGTGAACCTCCTGGGGGGGCTAAACCTCCTGGAGGCCTGCCGCAGGTGGGGGGTGGAGAAGCTGGTCTTTGCCTCCACCGGCGGTGCCATCTACGGGGAGGTGCCCGAAGGGGAACGGGCCGAGGAGACCTGGCCCCCCCGCCCCAAAAGCCCCTACGCCGCAAGCAAGGCGGCCTTTGAACACTACCTTTCCGTCTACGGGCAAAACTACGGCCTCAAGTGGGTCTCCTTGCGCTACGCCAACGTCTACGGGCCCCGCCAAGACCCCCACGGAGAGGCAGGGGTGGTGGCCATTTTCGCCGAGCGGGTCTTGAAGGGGGAGCCCGTGACCCTTTACGCCCGCAAGACCCCCGGGGACGAGGGGTGCGTGCGGGACTACATCTACGTCAAGGACGTGGCCGAGGCCCACGCCCTCGCCCTTTTCTCCCTGGAAGGGATCTACAACGTGGGAACCGGGGAGGGGCACACCACGAGGGAGGTCCTCGAGGCCGTGGCCCAGGCGGCGGGCCGGGAGCCCCAGGTAAACCCCGCCCCCCCGCGCCCCGGGGACCTGGAAAGGAGCGTCCTTTCCCCCCTCAAGCTGATGGCCCACGGCTGGCGGCCCAAGGTGGGGTTCCAGGAGGGCATCCGCCTCACGGTGAAGCACTTCCGGGGCCGTTGACATACCCCCTCCCCCTATTTCAGGATAGGGGGATGAGCGTGCGCTACTTTCATCCCGCCGGTGTCCGCCATCGTGGTGCCCCTGGTGGGCGGCCCCCTCTTCCCCTGCTGGGCCCATGGGCCCGGGAGGCCTTTTTCTGGATGCTGATGTTCTTGGGCCTGGGGGGCCTGGTCTTTCCCCTGGCCGCCTTCACCCTGGCCACCTTGAGCCTGGCGGAGGGCCTGGAAAGCCTGGTCTTCCGCATCCTAGCCCAGGCCCTGGTGCCCCTCCTCCTGGCCTTCTACATCCCCCTTCTCCTGCGGAGCCTTCTCGCCTTCGCGCGCCTGGAGGTTCTGCACCAGCCCAAGCCGGGCCAGGCGCACCCGGGCCCGCAGGGCGGCTAAGGCCTGGCGCTCCTCCCGCAAGCGCCTCCTAGCCCGCACCAAGGCCTCGGCGCGGGCTTTGGGTCCCACGCCCCCCAGCACCTCCCGGCGGGCGAAGAAGGCCTCGAGGCCCATCCAGGCCACGAGCTCCTCCCCCTCCACCCCCAGAAGCTCGGGCCTAACCCCAGGCAAGGCTCCCTGCACCCGGCGGTAGGCCTCCCCCAGGGGCACCCCCCGCCTTACCAGGAAATCCACCGCTTCCGAGGCCAGGACCTCCGGGGAAAGCTCCACCAGGAGCAAGGCGGGGTCAAAGCGGCTTTCCTCGAGGGCCACCCGGGTGAGCTCCAAAACCGCCTCTGCGTCCTCCAGAAGCCCCGCCAAAGGCTCCAGCACCCCGGTGGAGTGGTCGTTTAGGTCGGTAAAGGGGGTGTTGTGGTTCAAAGCGGCCAGGGTGCCCACCCCGCCCAAAAGCCGCCCCGCATAGATGCGGGCATGCTCCAGCACCACCGGGTTCCGCTTCTGGGGCATGAAGCTGGACCCCTGGGCCAGGCTTTCCCCCACCACAAAGGCCCCCCGCTCGGCAAAGGCCAGGAGGTCCGTGAGAAAGCGGGAAAGGCTCGCCCCAAGCCCCGCCAGGGCAAAGGCCAGCTCCAGGGCATAGTCCCCCGAGGACACGGCGTCCAGGGTGTTCTCCACCGGGCCCGAAAACCCCAGAAGGGCCGCCAGCCGCTCCCGGTCCACCGGATATGGGCTTCCCGCCAGGGCGCTGGCCCCCAAGGGGCAACGGTCCAGGGTGGAAAGGGCCCGGACCAGGCGGCGGTAGTCCCGGAAGAGCAAGCCCTCTATCCCCAGGAGGTAGTGGTCCAGGGTGGTGGGCTGGGCGGGCCGGTGGTGGGTGTGGAGGATGAGGGGCACCCCGGCCTGGGCCCTGGCCACCCGCAAAAGGACCGCCCACAGGCGGAGAAAGTCCCCCAAAAGGGCCAAGACCCGGTCCCGCAGGTAGGCCCGGAAAGCGGTGAGGTCCAGGTCGTTGCGGGAAAGGCCCCGGCGCACCGCCCCCGCCACCTCCTCCCCCCAGTGCTCGGCAAGCTGAGCCTGGATGGAGAAAAAGACATCCTCCACCTCCCCGGTGAAGCTGGGAAGGGGCAGGGTACGGAGCTCCCGCAAGGCGGCCACCGCCTCCTCCGCCCGGGGCACCCCAAGCCGGGCCAGCTCCAGGGCATAGGCGGTGAGGGCATCAAAGAAGTGGGGCACCAGGGCCTCCCGGGCGAAGCGGTAGTGCCGGGCCAGGACCCAGCGGCGGAAAACCCCGTGCCAGCGCATGGCCCCATGCTAGCCCCCAGGGCGGGGAAAGGGCTAGCCTCTTGCCAAACCCCGGGTTCCGTGTTATCTTTGGCCCAAACCAAAGGAAGGAGGCAAGCGATGAAGCGCAGGGAGTTTTTGCGGAAGTTGGGTGTGGGTGGGGTGGCGGCCCTGGGCATGCCCTACTTCGCCACCGCCCAGGCCAGGCCGGTGAAGCTCGCCGCCCTCCTCCCCCTCACCGGGCCCTTCGCCTTTGCGGGAAACGCCGGAAGGGAGGGGTTCGTGGACGGGGTGGACTACGTGAACGAGGTCCTAGGAGGCATCGGCGGGCGAAGGCTGGAGCTCATCGTGGAGGACACCGGCTACGACGTGGCCCGGGGGACAGCCGCCTTCAACCGGGTGATCTCCCGGGAGCGGGCGGATGAGCTCCTTTTCGTCTACGGGGACTCCACCGGCCTCTCCAAGGCCCTGGCCCCGGAGATCGCCCGCATCGGCCTACCCTACTCCGCCACCAGCTTCGCCAACGAGCTCGCCGACCCCAAGACCTACCCCACCATCTTCGTCTTCGGCCCCACCTACAACGACATGGTGGAGGCCCTGTTGCGCCAGGTCCGCCTGCAAAAGGGGCGGGCCAAGATCGCCCTGGTCTACTCCAACACCGAGTTCGGCCGCGACCCCATCCCCTACGCCAAGGAGCGGGCCAAGGCCCTGGGCATGGAGGTGGTGCACGAGGAGGTTACCCCGCCCGCCTTCACCGACGCCACCCCCGTGGTCCTGAACCTGCGCCGGGCCAACCCCGACCACGTGATCCTCCAGGGCTACGCCCTTTCCGCCGAACCCCTCATCCTGCGCACCGCCCGGGAGCAGGGCCTGCAGGCCCGCTTCATGGGCACCTACTACTCGGCGGAGCTCGCCCTCATCCAGCGGGCGGGTCCGGCGGCGGAGGGCTTCACCGTCACCTACCACAACGCCTACTGGTACGACACCCTGGTGCCCGCAGTGGAGGAAATGCGCAAGTTCCGCCAGCGAAAGGGGCGGGACACCTCTTACCGCCCCACCTACTATATGGGCAGCCTGGCCGTGGCGTTGGCGGTGGCGGAGGCCATGCGCCGGGCAGCGGCTGCGGGGAAGCTCACCCGGGCTGGGGTGGTGGAGTACCTGGAAAAGCTTGGGGACTATAACGGCTTGGGCCTGCAGCGGACCTACCAGTTCGTGAACCACCGCCTGCCCTACACCAAGCTCTACCGGGCAAGCACCCGGGACGGGCGCTTTAACGCCATCACCGACTGGATCAAGCTGGCCTAAAGGCCCGCACCCTTTTGGGCCCGCCTTCTTGGAGGAGCTGTGTCCGACCTCCTGCCCTACCTCATCGGCGGCCTGGCCAACGGCGCCCTCTATGGTCTGTTGGCCCTGGGCTTTGTCTTGGTCTACCGGGCCACCAGCGTGGTCAACTTCGCCATTGGGGAGTTTCTCCTGGTGGGGGCCTACCTCACCTACACCTTCGCCCTATTCCTGCCCCTAGGGCTTGCCATCCTGGCTGCCTTGCCCTTCGCCTTCCTCTTCGGCGTGCTGGTGGAGCGGGGCTTCGTGCGCCCCCTCTTGGGAAGGAACGTGGTGGCGGTGATCATGGCCACCATCGGCCTAGCGGCGGCCCTGGACGGCGCGGTGCAGCTCCTTTGGGGGCCGGACCTCAAGTACCTCTCGGGAAGCCTCCCCGACCTGGGCTTCCATGCGGGGGAGGTATTCGTTTCCTCCCGGGCGGTCTGGAACCTCCTCCTGGCCCTCCCCTTAGGCCTCGGCCTCCTTTGGCTCCTTAGGCGGAGCAAGTACGGCGTCCTGGTGCGGGCCATCTCGGAGCGGGAGGTGGCCGCCTTGGCCCTGGGCATCCCCACCGCCCGGGTCCTGGCCGGGGTCTGGGGGGTTTCCGCCCTCTTGGCCACCTTGGCCGGGGCGCTTTTGGCGGTGGCGAGCGGGGTGGGGCATAATCTGGTCTTCTTCGGCATGAAGGTCTTCCCCGTGGCCATCCTGGGGGGGCTGGACTCCGTGGGCGGGGCGCTTTTGGCCGGGTTTTTGCTCGGGGTGTTGGAGGCCCTATCCCAGCGCTACCTGGAGCCCCTCCTCCCCGGCTTCACCGAGGCGCTGCCCTTCTTGGTGGTGCTTTTGGTCCTCCTGGTCCGGCCCTATGGGCTTTTGGGCGAGCGGCAGATTGAGAGGGTGTGATGCTTTCCGTGGAGAACCTCAAGGTGGTCTACCGCGGGGTGATCCTGGCCCTGGACGGGGTTTCCCTGGAGGTGGGGGCGAAGGAAGCGGTGGCCCTCTTGGGCCCCAACGGGGCCGGGAAGAGCTCCTTGGTGCGGGCCGTGGCCGGGCTTCTCCCCAAGTTTGAGGGACGGGTGCTGGACGGGCACATCCGCTTCCTGGGCCAGGACACCACCCACCTGGACCCCGTGCGCCTTTCCCGCATGGGCCTCACCGCCGTCTTGGAAGGAAGGCCCCTTTTTCGCTACCTCACCCCGGTGGAGAACCTGGTGGCGGCAGGCCACCGCCTAAGCCCCAAGGAGCTCAAGGAGGGGATGGAGGAGGTCTTCGCCCGCTTTCCCCGCCTTTACGAGCGCCGCCACGAGCAGGCGGGCTACCTTTCCGGGGGGGAGCAGCAGATGCTCCTTCTGGGCATGGCCCTCCTCACCCGGCCGAAGCTCTTGGTGGTGGATGAGCCTTCCTTGGGCCTCGCCCCCAAGCTGGTGGAGGAGGTGATGGCCATCCTAGACGCCCTGCGGCGCGAAAAGGGGCTAAGCCTCCTCTTGGTGGAGCAAAACGCCCGGGCCGCCCTCAACATCGTGGACCGAGTCTACGTCCTGGAGCGGGGCCGGGTGGTCTTTGAAGGGGACGCCAGGGCCGCGAAGGAGGACCAGGACGTGATGGAGTTCTACCTGGGCAAGGAGGAGGTGGGCTTCCGCCAAGCCCGCCGCTACCGCAGGCGGAAGAGGTGGGTGTGATGGGGATGATCCTCGAGGCCAAGAACCTGCACCTTTCCTTCAAAGGGGTCAAGGCCCTGGCCGGGGTGGAGTTCGCCGTGAACGAGGGGGAGTTCTTTGCCGTCATCGGCCCCAACGGGGCGGGCAAGACCACCCTCCTTAACGTCCTTTCCGGGGTGTATGAGCCGGAAAAGGGGGAGGTGGCCTTCCTCGGGCAAAGCCTGAAGGGGAAAAGCCCCCAAGAAAGGGCCCGCATGGGCCTGGGGCGCACCTTCCAGGGCCTGGAGATCTTTCGGGGCATGAGCGTGCTGGACAACGTGAAGCTGGGGGCGGAGCTCGCCTCGCCCACCTACCCCCTGGGCCTGCCCCGGGCGGAGCGGGAGTGGCGGCTTCGGGCCTGGGCGGAGGAGGTGCTGGACTACCTCCACCTCGCCCCCTTCCGCCACGCCCCGGCGGGGATGCTCCCCTACGGTCTCCAAAAGCGGGTGGAGGTGGCCCGGGCCCTGGCGGGCCGCCCCAAGCTCCTCCTCCTGGACGAGCCCATGGCGGGGCTTGCCCTGGAGGAGAAGCAAGACCTGGCCCGCTTCCTCCTGGACGCCCGGGAGGAGTGGGGCGTCACCCTGCTTTGGGTGGAGCACGACCTGAGGGCGGTGCTGGAGCTTTCCGACCGAGTCTTGGTCCTCTCCTACGGGGAGGTCCTCTACTACGGCCCCCCGGAGGGGGTGCGCCAAGACCCCAAGGTGGTGGAGGCCTACTTGGGCCATGCCTGAGGCGCCATGGAAGGAACCCTTTTAGCACACCTGTACCGCCACGCCAGGGAGCGCCCCGAGGCCCCGGCCCTAAGGGTGAAGCGGCTTGGGGTGTGGCAGAAGACCTCCTGGCGGGAACTTTGGGAAAAGGTCTTGCGCCTGGCGGGGGGGCTCCACGCCCTGGGCCTCCGGGAAGGCGAGGTCCTCGCCATCTTAGGGCACAACGCTCCAGAGTGGGTGGAGGCGGAGCTCGCCGCCCAGGCCCTGGGCGCTTTGCCCATGGGCATCTACGCCGACGCCATGCCCGAGGAGGTGGGCTACTTTTTGCAGTTCACCGGGGCCAAGGGCATCGCGGTGTCCGACGAGGAGCAGCTGGACAAGGTCTACCCCCACCTGCACCTGGTGGACTTCGTCCTGGTGTGGGAGGAGGCGGGCATGAGCCGCCACTTCCGCGGCAAGGTGCGCCCCTTTAGCCAGGCCTTTGGCGACAAGCGTCTGGGGGAGGAGGCGGTAAGGAAGCGCCGCCCGGAGGAGGTGGCCCTCCTCGCCCCCACCTCGGGCACCACGGGGCGGAGCAAGCTGGCCATGCTCTCCCACCGCAACCTCCTGGCGGGCCACGAGGCCGTGGGCCAGGCCCTGGGCTTCCAGAAGGGGGCCTGGGTCTTTAGCTACCTCCCCTTGCCCTGGATCGGCGAGCAGATGCTCACCGTGGTCCAGGGCCTGGTGGAGGGCTCCACGGTCCACTTCCCCGAGGACCCCACCACGCTTCGGGAAGACCTCAAGGAGGTGCAGCCCGATTTCTTCCTGGCCCCTCCCCGGCTTTGGGAGGACATGGCGAGCCTGATCCAAAGCCGCATGCAGGACGCGGACTTCCTGAAGGCCTTTATTTACCGGGTGGGGATGGGCGCCTTGCTGGAAGGGGCGAGCCGGGAGTTTAGGGGCGAGCCCGTGGGCCTTTGGCTCAACCTCAAGCGGGCCCTTTTCTATCCCCTGGTGGCAAGGCCCCTAAGGGCGCGGCTGGGCCTCGCCGCCTGCCGCATCGCCGTCACCGGGGGGGCGCCTTTGGGAAACGAGGTCTTCACCTTCTTCCGCGCCCTGGGCCTGGACATCCGCCAGGTTTACGGCCAGTCGGAAACCGCCGCCGCCACCACCGCCCACACAAGCGGGGACGCCCCCCCGGAGACCGTGGGCCCCCCCTTGCCGGGCACGGAGGTGCGCCTAAGCCCGGAGGGCGAAATCCAGGTGCGGGGGCCGCAGGTCTTTTTGGGCTATTTCAAGCAAGAGGAGGCCACCCGGGAAAGCTTCACTGAGGACGGCTTCTTCCGCACCGGGGACGCCGGCTTCTTTGACGAGCGGGGGCACCTGGTGATCCTGGGGCGGGTGAAGGAGGTGGGGGCCTTGGCGGACGGCACACGCTTCGCCCCGCAGTTCCTGGAAAACCGCCTGAAGTACTCCCCCTACATCCGCGAGGCCGTGGTCCTGGGCCACGGGAAGCCCTTCGTGACCGCCTTGGTGGAGCTGGACCCCGAGAACGTGCAGAACTGGGCCCGCAGGCGGGGCATCCCCTTCACCACCTACCTCTCCCTCACGGAGCGCCCCGAGGTGCGGGCCCTCATCGCCGAGGAGATCCGCATGGTGAACAGGACCCTGCCGGAAAAGCTCCGCATCCAGCGCTTCGCCATTTTGCCCAAGGAACTTCACCCCGACGACGAGGAGATCACCCGCACCCGCAAGGTGCGCCGCCAGGTGGTGGAAAGCCGCTACGCCCCCGTGATCCAGGCCCTTTACGGGGAGGGGGGGCGGGTGGAGGTGAGCCTCCCCATCCGCTACCTCGAGGGCGAGGGGCGGCTGGAGGCGGTCCTCGAGGTCCAGGAGGTCTAAGGTGTACGCCCTTTCCAAACGCCTCACCGACGCCTATAGCCGCCGCTTCGCCCGGGCGGTGCGGGAAACCTACCGGGAGGACGAGGCTTACGCCAGCACGCCGCTGGGGCGGCTCGCCCTTTGGGCCTTCCTCCTTTTGCTCCTTCTTCTCCCCTTCCTCCTCGGGCCCTACCCCATGTACGTGGCCACCCTGGTGGCCATCGGGGCCCTTTCCGCCTTGGGCCTCCACCTCTTGGTGGGCGGGGCGGGGCAGATCTCCTTGGGCCACGCCGCCTTCATGGGGGTCGGGGCCTACGCCGCAAGCCACCTCTTCGGCCCCTTGGCCCCCTTGGGCATCCTCCTGGGTGGCCTTATCGCCGCCCTCTTGGGCCTGGTCCTCGCCCTCCCCTCCTTGCGCATCAAGGGGGTGTATCTAGCCATCGCCACCTTGGCCTTCCAGTTCCTGGCGGACTACGTGTTCAAGAACTGGGAGGCGGTGACCGGGGGGATCCGGGGCCGGACCCTGCCCCCGCCCCAGGTCCTCGGCCTAAGCCTGGACACCCCGGAAAGGCTATGGTACCTGGTCCTCCTCTTCGCCCTTCCCCTCTTCTTCTACGGCAAGCGCCTCCTCATGACCCGGGCCGGGCGGGCCTTCAACGCTGTGCGGGACAACGACCTCTCCGCCCGGGTGGCGGGGGTGGACCTGACCCGGGTGAAGCTTTTCGCCTTCGCCCTTTCCGCCTTTTACGCCGGGGTGGCCGGGGGGCTTTTGGCCCAGCTTTACAAGGCGGTGACCCCGGAGTACTTCCCCTTGAGCGTGAGCATCCAGTACCTGGCCATGGTCATCGTGGGCGGGGCGGGGACGGTATTGGGGGCGGTCTTGGGGGCCTTCTTCGTCCTCCTCATCCCCGAAGTCCTAAATAGCTTCGTGGGGGCCCTGGGGCCGGAGTACGCGGCCACCTTGGCCGCCTGGCGCAACGTGGCCTTTGGCTTCCTCATCCTCCTTTTCCTCATCCTGGAGCCCCTGGGCTTGGTGGGGTTGTGGGGTCGGATACGGAACTACTTCCGCACCTGGCCCTTGCCCTACTGACCCTATACTGGACCTCGTGGAATGGGATCTTTCCGACCTCTATAAAGGACCCGAGGACCCCGGAATCCAGCAGGACCTCGAGGCCGCCCTCGCCCTGGCGGAGGGCCTAGACCCGGAGGACCTCCTCTCCCCCCAAAAAGCCCAAGACCTATTCCGCCGCTACGAGGCGGCCCTGGAAAAGGCCTACAAGCCCCTCAACTTCGCCAGCCTTTACTTTGCCACCCGCACCCAAGACCCCACGGCCAAGGCCCTCTTGGACCGGGTGCGGAACCGCTTCACCGAGGTCAGGAACCGCCTCGTGCCCCTGGAGGTGGCCCTAAGGCGGCTTCCCGAGGAAGCCTTCCAGGCCCTCCTGGCCCACCCTGGCCTCGCCGACCTCCGCCACTTCCTCCTAAGGCAGCGGGCCTACGCCCCCCACACCCTCTCCGAGCGGGAAGAGGAGCTCCTAAACCTCAAGGGCCTGGTGGGAAGAAGCGCCTGGAGCCAGTTCTATACGGAATACACCGGCCGCTTCCGCTTCCTGGTGAAGGGCAAGGAGCTCACGGAGATGGAGGTGCGGGCCCTCCGCCGCGACCCCGACCCCGAGGTGCGGCGGGAGGCCCACCGGGAGCTCTACGGCAGGCTCACGGCCGAAGCCCCCACCCTAAGCGCCGTCTTCAACGCGGTCTACCTGGACTACCTCCAGGACCTAAAGCTTCGGGGCTACCGCCACCCCCTGGAGCCCGTGGCCCTAAGGGACGAGGTGGAGGTAAGGGACATTGAAGCCCTCCTCGCCGCCACGGAGGCCCACTACCCCCTGGTGGAGCGCTACTACCGCTTTAAGGCCAAGCGCCTGGGCCAGGAGAAGACCCCAAGCCAAGACCTCCTCGCCCCGTTGGGGGAGAAGCCCAAGGTGCCCTTTTCGGAGGCGAAAGCCCTCGTCCTCGAGGCCTTCCGCCGCTTCTCCCCCGAAATGGAGGCCATCGCCCGGGAGTTCTTTGAAAAGCGCTGGATTGACGTCTACCCCAGGCCCGGCAAGCGGGGCGGGGCCTTCTGCAGCGGGGGGCTTCCCTCCACCCACCCCTATGTCCTCCTCAACCACACGGACGACCTGGATAGCGCCCACACCCTAGCCCACGAGCTTGGGCACGGGGTGCACTTCTACCTGGCCCGCGGGCAACGGCTCCTCAACTTCGGGGCCTCCACCCCCTTGGCGGAGACGGCCAGCGTCTTCGCCGAGCTTCTTTTGGACGACCTCCTCATGGAAAGGCTTTCCGGCGAGGAAAAGACCCTCCTCCTGGCCGAACGGGTGGAGGACGCCATCAACACCCTCTTCCGCCAGGTGATGTACACCTTCTTTGAACAGAGAAGCCTCCTTGCCCGCCAGGAGGCCGCCCTCTCCCCCGAGGCCTTCCACGGGATCTGGGACGAGGAGCAAAAGCGCCTCTATGGGGAAGCCGTGGCCTGGACGGAGCTGGACCGGGCCGCTTGGGCCGGCATCCCCCACTTCGTCCACTACCGCTTCTACACCTACAGCTACGCCCTGGGGTACCTGGTGGTCCTCGCCCTCTACGGCCGCTACCAGGAGGAGGGCAAGGCCTTCGTGCCCAAGTACCTGGAGGTCCTAAAGGCCGGGGAAAGCGCAAGCCCCAAGGAGATCCTGAAGCAGGCCGGGGTGGAGCTCGCCTCCGAGGGGTTCTTCCGCTACGGCTTCGGGGTTTTGGAGGCTTGGCTGAAGGCCCTTCCCTAGGCGACAATAAAGGGATGGACCTCGTCTACCGCCCCGAGCGCTACCCCTTCCTCACCCAGGACCTCCCCGGGGTGGGCGGGGCCATCCGGGTGGAGCCAGGGGACTTCCAGGTGGAGGAGGTGCCCGCCTACCTGCCTAAAGGAGAGGGAGAGCACCTTTACCTCTTCCTGGAAAAGGAAGGCCGCACCACCCGGGAGGTCTTGGAGTTCCTGCGGGACGCGGTGGGGGTGCCGGAAAAGGAGATCGGGGTGGCGGGGCTAAAGGACAAGCGCGCCCGCACCCGGCAGTGGTTCTCCATCCCCAGGAAGTACGAGGACGCCCTCTGCCTCTTGGAAGACCTGAAGGGGGTGAGGCTTCTTGACGCCAGCCTCCACACCAACAAGCTCCGCACCGGCCACCTCAAGGGAAACCGCTTTCGGATCCTGATCCGGGGAGCCCAGGGGCGGGAAAGGGCCGAGGCCATCCTGCGCGTCCTTCAGGAAAAGGGGGTGCCCAACTACTACGGGCCCCAGCGCTTCGGCCTGGGGGGGCTCAACCCGGTGAAGGGCTACGAGTTGGTGAAGCGGGGCAAGGGACGTGGAAGCCCCTGGCTCAAACGCTTCCTCATCGGCAGCCTGCAAAGCCTCCTCTTCAACGAGTGGGTGGCCCTGAGGATGGAGCGGGGGCTTTACGACCGGGTGGTCCCCGGGGACTGGGCCAAGAAGCACGCCACGGGGGGGGAGTTTTTGGTGGAAAGGCCGGAGGAGGCGGAACGGGCCCTGAGGCTGGAGATCAGCGCCACCGGACCCCTCTTCGGCAAGAAGTACCCCGAGGCCCAAGGGGAGGCCCGGAGCCTCGAGGACGAGATCCTCGCCCGCTTCGGCCTAAAGCGGGAGGACTTCCGGGCCCGCCGGGGAGCCAGGCGGCCCATCCGGGTGCCCCTCGCCGAGTGGAGCCTCGTGGAAAGCCCGGAAGGCCTGTGGCTATCCTTCTTCCTCCCCAAGGGGAGCTACGCCACGAGCCTCCTGAGGGAGGTGATGAAGGTGGAGGTGGACGCCCCCGGGGAAGAAGAAGAAGGGGAGGCTACTCCTTCCACGGAAAACCTGCCCCTTTAGAAGGAAAAGCCGAGCTTCATCTGAGCCTCCGAGGGGTAGAGAAGGCGCTGTGCGCGACCGTCAAAGAGGACTTCTTGTTTCCCAGGGCAAACTAGGCAGGAACCAAGCCCCAAAAGACCACCTAAACACCCATCCACCCAAATAGAGGCTCAAACGCCCGGGTCCTTTAACACGGCCTCTATCAGCACACCCCCAGAGCGCACCCGGTAGCCCCGCTCGGCCAGCGCCTCCCCCACCGCCTCCCCCAAGCCCCGGGTGAGGATGGGGGGCGAGCCCAGGTTGAGCATGACCAAAAAGCCCACCACGTACTCGGCGAGCTCCTCCGGGGCCATGGGGGGCCCTCCCGTCCGCCCGTGGCCGGGAAGGTCCAGGAGGTAGAAGGTGTACCCCTCGGGGAGGTCCTCGGGCCAGCGGGAGGCCTCCTCCGCCAGGAGGAGCACGGGGGGCCCCTTCCCCACCCGGTCAAAGACCAGGTTCAGGCCGTAAAGGTGGAGGTAGCCCGTCCGCCTCACAGGGCAAGCCCCCCCGGCAAGGGGCGGAAGCTTTCCCCCAGGAGGAAATCCGCCACTAAGGAGCGCACCTCCTCCATCGCCTCCCAGGGCACGAAGTGGCCCGCCCCCTCCACGCTGAAGCGCAAAGCCTCCCCCTTGGCGAAGTCCGCCGCCTCCTGGCCGTGGTGGGGAGGGGTGAAGGCGTCCAGGGCCCCTTGGACCACCAGGACCCGGGCCTTCGTGCCCCTAAGCCAGCGCCTTTCGTCCCCAAGCCCCTCCAGCTGTTCCAACCAGGCCCGCACCCCCTCCTCGCTTAGCCCCTCCCGCCACACCTGGAAGACCTCCTCGCTTCCCGCCGCCTCCGGCCCGAAGAAAAGCGCCCGCCCGATGGTGGCAAAACCCTCCACCCCGCCCTTCTCCAGGCCGAAGCGGAGGGCCCTTAGCTTGGCGGCGAGGAGGGCGTCTTTGCGCAGGATGGGGGAAAGGAGGACGAGGCTTCGCGCCCCCTCCCGGAAGGCCGCCTTAAGGGCTTCCAGGGCGCCTTCGGCGAAGGCCACCAGGTGGAGCCCCCCCTCGGAAGGGAGGTCCCGGAGGAAATCCAGCCCCGCCGGGGGGGAGAGAAGCCCGGGGAAGAAGCGCACCTCGCCCACAACCCCTTTATACTCCAGGCCATGGAGCTTCCCGCCTTCCTAAAAGGGGAGACCCTGGACAACACCTTAGGGGTGCGCTACCTCAAGCTCACCCCCGAGGAGGTGGTGGCGGAGCTGGAGGTGACCCCTAGGGTCCACCAGCCCTTCGGCTTCCTCCACGGCGGGGCCACGGTGGCCCTGGCGGAAAGCGTGGCCAGCGTGGGGGGCTTTCTGAACTGCCCCCCGGGGCACGCCGCCTTCGGGCTGGAGATCAACTGCAACCACATCCGCAAGAAGCAGAGGGGGGTGATCCGGGCCGTGGGCCGGCCCCTGCACGTGGGCCGCACCACCCAGGTCTGGGAGGTGAGGGTCTACGACGAGGAGGAGCGCCTCATCGCCGCAAGCCGCTGCACCCTGGCGGTGGTGCCCTTAGAACCAGCGGGCGAGCCAAGCAAGCCAGCTTCCCCCCAAAAAGGCCGCGTCCCCTAAGGCCCTTAGGTCCCGGTGGCGCTCTAGGCCCTGGGGAACGGCCTCGAGGCCAAACCCCCCGTCCCAGTCCGTGCCGAGGCCCACGCCCCCTGGGCCCAAAAGCGCCTCCGCGTGGGCCTTGTGGCGGAGGAAGGCCTCTAGGGGAAGCCGCGCCATCCCCCGCCGCCAGGCGGGGTCCAAAAAGGCGTTGTAGGGCACGAGGCCCAAGACCCCGCCCCTTTCCCCTAGGGCCTTCAGGAGCTCGTCGGAAAGGTGGCGGGGGGAGGGCACCAAGGCCCGGCAGTTGGCGTGGGTGGCGCACACCGCCCCCCCATAGGCCCCTAGGGCCTCCCAGGCCGCCTCCTCCGCCAGGTGGGAGAGGTCCAGGGCCACCCCAAGCCGCTCCATCTCCTTAAGGAGCGCCCTTCCCTTGGCCGTTAGGGGGCCCTCCTCCGCGTTCCCCCCGGCGTAGGGGTTCCGGGTGGCCCAGGTGAGGGAAAGGAGCCTGAGGCCCCGCGCCCGCAGGGGCCTTAGGTCCTCCGGGGCCTCCAGGGCGTGGGCCCCCTCCAAAAGGAGCACCAGGCCCAAGACCCGGTCCTCGGGGTAGCGGGCGAGGTGGGCCAGGAGGTCTTCCCTTTCCCTAAGGATCCGCACCAGTCCCCCCTTCTCCCAGGCCTCGTAGAGGGCCAGTTGGGCGTAGACCTCCTCCAGCCAGTCCTCCCTTCCCCCCTCCCGGGGGTCGGCGAAGAGGGTGGCGAAGGCCACCGCCACCCCCGCCTCCTTGAGGCTTTCCAGGGTCACCAAGGGGGTGTCGGGGTGGGGGTCCTTGGCCCTTAGGGCCTCGAGGGGCAGGGTGAGGTCCCGCCCCAGGGAGCGGGCGTTGTAGGCCAGGTCCAGGTGGGCGTCCACCATCACGGGTTCCATAAGGGCACTCTACAATGGGGCTTGTGCAGATCGAGGAGCTTCCCCCCCTGCCCGAGACCCCCGGGGTCTACCTCTGGAAACGGGGGGAGGAGGTGCTCTATGTGGGCAAGGCCAAGAACCTAAAGGCCCGGGTAAGGAGCTACTTCCACGCCGAGGGCAAGGCCCGGCGCATCGCCGAGGAGGCCACGGCCCTGGACTTCATCGCCGCCCGGGACGAGGTGGAGGCCCTCCTCCTGGAGGCCAACCTCATCAAGGCCCACCGCCCCCCCTACAACGTCCTCCTCAAGGACGACAAGCACTACCCCTTCCTGAAGCTCACCCGCGAGCCCTTCCCCACCCTCCTGGTGGTGCGGCGGGTGGAGGAGGACGGGGCCAAGTATTACGGCCCCTTCCCCGAGGCGGGGGCCTTGAGGCGCATCAAGACCCTCATTGACCGCCACTTCCCCTTGCGCAAGAACTCGGGCTTCCCCATGAAGCGGCGGCGCTTTCCCTGCCTCAACCACAGCATGGGCCGCTGCCTCGCCCCTTGCGTGGGCAAGGCGGACCTCGAGGCCTACCGGGAGGTGGTGCGGCAGGTGGAGGCAGTCCTGGAAGGGCGGGTGGACGGGCTTTTGGCGGAGCTGGAGACCAAGATGCGGGAGGCCGCCCAGCGCCTAGAGTTTGAGCGGGCGGCGGAGATCCGGGACCAGATGGAGGCCCTAAAGGCCTTCTTCGCCACGAACCAGCAGGCCTTTGACCCTGAGCTGGGCGACCTGGACTTCCTGGGCTTCGCCCGGGCCGGGGCCTTGGCGGTGGTGCAGCTTTTCCAGGTGCGAAGCGGGCGGATCCTGGGCCGCATCAGCCGGGTGGTGGAGAAGGAGGAGGCCACGGACGAGGAGATCCTTTGGGCCTTCCTCCGGGACCACTACCTCGAGGCCTCCCCCCTCCCTCCCCTGGTCCTCCTCCCCTTTCCCCTGGAGGACCTCTTTGGGCTGGAGGCTCTCCTCCGCCGCCGCGCCGGGCGCAAGGTGGAGGTTAGGGTGCCCCAAAGGGGGGAGAAGGCGCGGCTCATGGAGTTCGCCGAGAAAAACGCCCGCCTGGCCCTGGAAACCGAGCTCAAGGCCCGGGAGCGCCGGGGGGACCACCCCGCCCTCAAAGCCCTCCAGGACCTCCTCGCCCTTTCCACCCGCCCCTTCCGCATTGAGGCCTACGACATAAGCCACCTCCAGGGCCAGGCCCGGGTCTTCTCCCTGGCGGTCTTTGAGGGGGGAAGGCCCAAGCGCCAGGAGTACCGCCGCATGCGCCTAAGGGCGGGGAACGACGACTACCAGGCCATGGAGGAAGGCGTCTACCGCCGCTACACGGGAAGCCTCAAGGAGATGCCCCTTCCCGACCTCCTCCTCATTGACGGGGGCTTGGGCCAGGTGCGGGCGGCGCAACGGGGGCTGGAGCGGGCCGGGCTTAGGATCCCCCTGGTGGGCCTGGCCAAGAAGGAAGAGGTCCTCGTCACCCCGGAAGGGCGGGAGATCCACCTTCCCCTCACCCACCCCGCCCTAAGGCTCCTCATCCACCTGCGGGACGAGGCGCACCAAAACGGCCTCAAGCAGCACCAAAAGGACCGAAGCCGGGAGCTTTTCCGGGCGCTGGAGGGGATCCCCGGGATCGGGGAGGCCCGGCGGCGCCTCCTTTTGGAGCGCTACGGAGGCCTCAAGGCCCTCAAGGAAGCCCCCCTGGAGGAGCTCGCCCGCCTGCCGGGGATGAACCGCAAGGCGGCGGAGGCCCTCAAGGCCGCCTTAGGGGAAAAGCCCTTATGATGAGGCCCTGATGGTGCGCCGCGCCCTGGAAGAGGCCATCCACGAAGCCCTGAAGGAGATGGGCCTGGAGCTAAAGCCCAAGGTGGCCCGGGCCCCCAAGGACAAACCCGGGGACTACGGGGTCCCCCTCTTCGCCCTGGCCAAGGAGCTCAAGAAACCCCCCCAGGCCATCGCCCAGGAGCTAAAGGAACGCCTAAAGCTTCCCCCCTTTGTGGAGGAGGCCATCCCCGTGGGGGGGTACCTGAACTTCCGCCTGCGCACGGAAGCCCTCCTCCTCGAGGCCCTAAAGGAGAAAAAGCCCTTCCCCAAGCGGGAAGGCCTGGTGCTCATTGAGCACACCTCGGTGAACCCCAACAAGGAGCTCCACGTGGGCCACCTGCGGAACATCGCCCTGGGGGACGCCCTGGCCCGCATCCTGGCCTACGCCGGGCGGGAGGTCCTGGTCCTCAACTACATTGACGACACCGGCCGCCAGGCGGCGGAAACCCTCTTCGCCCTAAGGCACTACGGCCTCACCTGGGATGGGAAGGAGAAGTACGATCACTTCGCTGGCAGGGCCTACGTGCGCCTCCACCAGGACCCGGATTACGAAAGGCTCCAGCCGGGGATTGAGGAGGTCCTCCACGCCCTGGAACGGGGGGAGCTCAGGGAGGAGGTGAACCGCATCCTCCTGGCCCAGCTCGCCACCATGCACGCCCTGAACGCCCACTATGACCTTTTGGTCTGGGAGTCGGACATCGTGCGGGCGGGGCTTTTGGGGAAGGCCTTGGCCCTTTTGCAACAAAGCCCTTACGTCTTCCGCCCCAAGGAGGGCAAGTACGCCGGGGCCCTGGTCATGGACGCAAGCCCCTTCATCCCGGGGCTGGAGGACCCCCACTTCGTCCTGGTGCGCTCCGGGGGCGCCGCCACCTACTACGCCAAGGACATCGCCTTCCAGTTCTGGAAGATGGGGCTTTTGGAGGGCCTCCGCTTCCGCCCCTACGAGAACCCCTTCTACCCGGGCCTAAGGACGAGCGCCCCCGAGGGGGAAGCCTACACCCCCAGGGCCCGGGAGACCATCAACGTCATTGACGTGCGGCAAAGCCACCCCCAGGCCCTGGTGCGGGCCGCCTTGGCCCTGGTGGGGCACCCCGAGCTGGCCCAAGGGGCCTTCCACCTGGCCTACGAGACGGTGCTCCTCGAGGGCAAGCAGATGTCGGGGCGGAAGGGGGTGGCGGTGAGCGTGGACGAGGTGCTGGAAGAGGCAAGGCGCCGAGCCCTCGCCATCATCGCCGAGAAAAACCCCGAACACCCCGCCAAGGAGGAGGCGGCGGGGATGGTGGCCCTCGGGGCCATCCGCTTCGCCATGGTCAAGACAGAGCCCAAGAAGCAGATTGACTTCCGCTACCAAGAGGCCCTCTCCTTTGACGGGGACACGGGGCCCTACATCCAGTACGCCCACGCCCGGGCGCACAGCATCCTGCGCAAGGCCGGGGAATGGGGCGAGCCGGACCTCGCCCAGGCCACCCCTTACGAGCGGGCCCTGGCCCTAAGCCTTCTGGACTTTGAGGAGGCGGTCCTCGAGGCCGCGGAGGAGAAGACCCCCCACGTCCTGGCCCAGTACCTCCTGGACCTTTCGGCGGCCTGGAACGCCTACTACAACGCCAAGGAAGGGGGCCAGCCCGCCACCCCCGTCCTCACCGCCCCCGAGGGCCTGAGGGAGCTACGGCTTGGCCTGGTGCAGCGCCTTCAGGAAACCCTTGAGGCGGGCCTCGGCCTCCTCGGCATCCCCGCCCCCGAGGTAATGTAAGGCCATGCGCCTCGCCCTCCTGGCCCTCCTCCTCCTCTTCGCCTTGGGGCAGCGCCTCACCTCCCCCGAGGAGGTGGCGCGCAGCCAGGTGATCAAGAAGGCCCTGCCCGCGGTGGTGCGCATCCAGGGCACCCCCACCGCCCCCGGGGAAGACCAGGTGGTGGGCACGGGCTTCTTCGTGAGCCCTTTTCGGGTGGTGACCAACTACCACGTGGTGCGGGACCTGGCCGACCTCACCGTGCGCTTAACAGACGGGCGCACCTTTCCCGCCGAAACCTTCGCCGTGGATCCGGGGATTGACCTGGCCCTCCTCACGGTGAAGGGGGTCCAGGCCCCGGGGATCCTCGCCTTCAGCAAGGCCCCGGCGGCCAGCCTCCCCTTGGGGATGGGGCTGGTGCTGGTGGGCTTCCCCTACGGCCAGGGGCCCTTGGCTTCCTACGGCATCCTGGCCGGGTTGGGCCCCCTGGAGGTCCCCACCCCCGACCCCAGCATCGGGGCCGAGGTGGGGGAGTACCTCTTCACCGACGCCCCCCTCACCGTGGGGAACTCGGGAAGCCCCCTTTTGAACCTGCAGGGGGAGGTGGTGGGGGTGGTGGCGGACGTGGTGGGGGGGCCCTCCGGGGTGGGGGGGATTGGGGTGGCCATCCCGGCGGAGCTCGCCGCCCAGAGCGTCCAGGACCTGGAGCGCTTCGGCATCCCCCAGCGGGGGTGGCTTGGGGCCAGCCTGGTGAGCCTGGAGGAGCTTCCCCCGGTCCTCCTCCGGGCCGTGGGCCTCACCACCACCCAAGGGGCCATGGTGGACCGGGTGGAGCCGGGTAGCCCCGCCGCCCGGGCGGGGCTTAGGGGGGCGCAGCGGGACGCCCAGGGGCGGCTTGTGGCCCTGGGGGACGTGATCCTGGCGGTGAACGGCAAGGCGGTGAAGGACAAGGCGGAGGTGGTGCGGCTCATCGCCCGCTACCGCCCGGGGGACCGGGTGCGCCTCACCCTGTGGCGGGAAGGGCGGCGCCTCGAGGCCACCCTGACCCTGGTGGCCCGGCCCAGGAGGTGAGGCGTGTACGTGGCCATTGAAGGCCCCATCGGCGTGGGCAAGACCACCCTGGCCCGGCTCCTGGCCGAGGCCCTGGGGGCGGAGCCCCTTCTGGAGGTGGTGGAGGAAAACCCCTTCTTGCCCCTCTTCTACCAAGACCCCAAGCGCTACGCCTTCAAGGCGCAGGCCTTCTTCCTCCTCTCCCGCTACCGGCAGCTTTCCCGCTTAAAGGAAAGGCCCCTCTTCGGCGGGGTGGTGGCGGACTACCTCTTTGACAAGGACGCCATCTTCGCAAGCCTCACCCTGGAAGGCCCCGAGTGGGACCTCTACCTGGAGCTCTACCGGGAGCTATCCCCCAGGCTTCCCGCCCCCGACCTCACCGTCTACCTGAGGGCCCCGGTCCCGGTGCTCCTGGAGCGCATAAAGAAGCGGGGCCGGCCCTTTGAGAGGGCCATAGACCCCGCCTACCTGGAAGCCCTCTCCCAGGCCTACGAGCGGCACTTCGCCCGCTATCCCCACCCCCTTTTGGTCCTCGAGGCGGACCAGCTGGACTATGCCCCGGGGGGCCCCGACCGGAAGCGGGTGGTGGAGTTGGTGAAGGCCCACCTTTCCCTAGGGGTTTAGGATGTACGTGGCCATCGCCGGCAACATCGGCAGCGGCAAAAGCTCCCTCACCGCACTCCTGGCCGAAACCTTCGGGCTCAAGCCGGTGTACGAGGCAGTGAGCGAAAACCCCTATCTGGAAGACTTCTACCGGGACATGGGGGCCTACGCCTTTCCCTCCCAGGTCTTCTTCCTGGCCAGGCGGGTGCGGCAACACCTCCTGGAGGTGAACGGAAGCCCCCGCGTGGTCCAGGACCGCACCCTCTACGAGGACGCCTTCGTCTTCGCGCAGAACCTCTACCTTGAAGGCCACCTCTCCGAGCGGGACTGGCGGACCTACCTGGAGCTTTTCCACGGCGTGGCCCCCGCCCTGCGCAAGCCCGACCTCCTCATCTACCTGCGGGCGAGCCTCCCCACCCTGAAGGCCCGCATCCAGAAGCGGGGGCGCCCCTTTGAGCGGAACATCCCCGAGGGCTACCTCCTCGCCCTAAACCGCCTCTACGAGGAGCTCATCGCCTCCTGGGACCTCTCGCCGGTTTACGTGGTGGAGGGGGACCAGGTGGACTTCGTGGAGGACGAGCAGGCCAAGGAAGCCCTCTTTACCGCCTTGCGCCCCCTATTACGCCCATGACCCTGCAGGAACTCTTCGCTCCTTTCGGCCTCGAGGCCCCGCCCCAGGAGGTGCGGGGCATCACCCTGGACTCCAGGCGGGTGGCCCCCGGCTTCGTCTTCGTGGCCGTCCCCGGGGTGCCCCTCCCCCACCGCAAGCCCCTGGACGGGCACGCCTTCATCCCCGAGGCCCTCGCCCGTGGGGCCATCGCCGTGGTGGGGGAAAAGGACCTATCCCTGCCCGTGCCCTACCTCCGGGTGAAAGACGCCCGCCTGGCCATAGCCCTCCTCGCCCGGCGCTTTTACCGCGAGCCCGACGCCCTCCTCGCCCTCTTCGGCGTCACCGGCTCCAAGGGCAAGAGCACCACGGCAAGCCTCCTCCACCACCTCCTCCAGGCGGGAGGGGTGAAGGCGGCGCTCCTCTCCACCGTGGGCCTGAGGCTGGGGGAGGAAGCAAGGCCCCCCTTGGGCCACTTCACCACCCCCGAGGCCCCCGAGGTCTACGCCTTCCTCCGGGAGGCGGCGGACCGGGGGCTAAAGGCGGCGGTGCTGGAGGTTTCCAGCCACGCCCTGGCGCTCAAACGGGTGGAGGGGCTTGCCTACCGGGTGGGGCTTTTCGTGAGCTTCTACCCCGACGACCACCTGGACCTCCACGGCACGGCGGAAAACTACTTCCGGGCCAAGGCCCTTTTGGTGGAGCGCTCGGAGGTGGCGGTGCTCCACACGAGCCTCCCCCACCTGGAAGCCCTAAGGAAGCGGCCCCACCTCCTGGTGGGCCCCGGGGGGGAGGTGTGGGCGGAAGGCGTAAGGGAGGAGGCAGAGGGGCTTCGCTTTCGCCTCCAAAGCCCCTGGGGCCAGGGCGAGGCCTTCCTGCCCCTCCTGGGGCCCTACAACGTGGACAACGCCCTCATGGCCCTGGCGGCGGCCCTCCACTTTGGGATTTCCCTGGAAGAGGCCCTAGCGGGCCTTGCCACCTTCCCCGGGGTGCCGGGAAGGATGGAGGTGGTGCAGAAGGCCCCCTTCCGGGTGGTGATAGACTTCGCCCACACGGGGAAAAGCCTGGAGGAGGCGCTAAGGACCCTAAGGCGCACCACGCCCGGCAGGCTCCTCCTGGTGGTGGGGGCGGCGGGGGAAAGGGACCCGAGGCGGCGGGAGGACATCGGCCGGGTGGCGGCCCGCCTCGCCGACCTCACCTTCTTCACCGAGGAGGACCACCGCACGGAGCCCCTGGAGGCGATCCTTAGCGCCCTGGCGGAGGCGGCCCGGCGGGAAGGGGGGAGGTTCCGGATCGTGCCGGACCGCCGGGAGGCCATTCTCCAAGCGGTCCTCGAGGCCCAGGAGGGGGACACCGTCCTCCTCGCCGGCAAGGGGCACGAGAACAGCTTAGAAAGGGGCCAAGAAGCCCTCCCCTGGAACGAGCGGGAGGTGGCGGAGGAAGCCCTCAGGATGCGGGGGCTTTAGCGGGCAGGGGGGGCGTGAGGGCCTGAAGCCAGCGGGCGAAGGCGGAAAGGCCCCGCTGGTACATGGCCTCCCGCTTTTCCCGCTTCCCCATCCGCCCCTCCACGGGGGGCACCAGGCCCCAGTTGGCGTACATGGGCTGGAAGCCCTCGGGGTTGGCCGTGGCCAGGTAGCGGACCAGACCCCCCAAGAGGCTTTCCTCGGGCGGGGCCACGGGGGAAAGGCCTAGGGCCCGCCTTGCGGCGTTGAGCCCCGCCAGAAAACCGGTGGCGGCGCTTTCCAAGTACCCCTCCACCCCGGCGAGGACCCCAGCGGCGAAGAGGCCCTCCGCCCCCTGGAACTCCAGGGTCTCCCGGAGGAGCCTCGGGGCGTTGAGGTAGGTGTTCCGGTGCATCACCCCGTAGCGCACGATCTCGGCGTTTTCCAGGCCGGGGATCATCTGGATGAGGCGCTTTTGCTCCGGCCACTTGAGCCCCGTCTGGAAGCCCACCAGGCTCCAAAGCCGCCCCGCCTTGTCCTCCTGGCGGAGCTGCACCACGGCGAAAGGCTCCTTCCCCGTGCGGGGGTCCTTGAGCCCCACGGGCTTCAGGGGGCCAAAGAGAAGGGTCTGGTACCCCCTTTGGGCCAGCTCCTCCACCGGCACGCAGGCCTCAAAGAACTGCAGGTTCTCCCACTCGTGGGGCACGTGCCGCTCCGCGGCCACCAAGGCCTCGTAAAAGCGGCGGTACTCCTCCTCCGTCATGGGGCAATTCAGGTAGTCAGCGCTTTGGCCGTAGCGCCCGGCGCGGAAGCACTTACCGAGGTCAATGCTCTCGTAGAGGACGATGGGGCTTGCGGCGTCGTAATAGGAGAGGAAGTGGTCGCCGAAGCGGCGCCTCAGGGCCTCTGCCAAGGCCTCCGAGGTGAGGGGCCCCGTGGCCAAGATCGTGATCCCCTCGGGGATCTCCCCCACCTCCTCCCGCACCACCTCCACCCGGGGGTGGCGGGAAAGCCTCTCCGTGATGTAGCCGCTAAACTCCTCCCGGTCCACGGCCAAGGCCCCCCCGGCGGGGACCCGGGCCCGCAAGGCCGCCTCCATGACGAGGCTTCCCGCAAGGCGCATCTCCGCCTGCAAGAGCCCTTTGGCGTTGGCCGTTCCCTCCCCGCCCAGGGAGTTGGAGCAGACGATCTCCGCCAAATGCCCCGTGGCGTGGGCCGGGGTCATGCGCTTGGGGCGCATCTCGTATAGCCGCACGGGGACGCCCAGCCGCGCCAAGGTCCAGGCGGCCTCGCTCCCCGCGAGGCCCCCGCCCACCACGTTCACCCGTTCCACTCCCCCGATGGTAGCACGGGGAAGGCCCAGGGAAAAGGGGCCTATAATGGGACCATGGCGGTGCGGCACCGCTTCACCGTGGAGGAGCTTTCCGCCCTGGCAGGCCTCCATCCCGCCACCCGGTGGGAGCTCCTAGAAGGGGAGGTCTACGAGATGGCCCCCATAGGAAGCGAACACGCGGGGCTTTTGGATTGGCTCCTAGCCGCCTTGGCCCACAAGGTGCTCGGGCAGGTCCAGCTCCGGGTGCAAAGCCCCCTCCTCCTCAGCCAAGACAGCCTGCCCCAACCGGGCCTGCTTCTCCTTAAGCCCAGGGCGGACTTTTACACCCGAGCCCACCCACGGGCCGAAGACGTTCTCCTCCTGGTGGAGGTGGGGCTTTCCGGTCTGGAGTTTGACCGGCAGGTGAAGCTACCCCTCTACGCGCGGCACGGCATTCCCGAGGTGTGGCTAGCGGGGCCTGCGGGCCTCGAGGTCTTCCGGGAGCCCAAGGGGGGCCTCTACCGCCTCCACCGCCTCGTGGCCAAGGGCGAACCCATTGCCCCCCTGCTCCTACCCTCGGTGGAGCTCCTCTACGATCCCCCCCTATGAGCCTCGCCAAGCGCATCGTTCCCTGCCTGGACGTGCACGCCGGCCGCGTGGTCAAGGGGGTGAACTTCGTGAACCTAAGGGACGCCGGGGACCCCCTGGAGGCGGCCCAGGCCTACGATCAGGCGGGGGCGGACGAGCTCGTCTTCCTGGACATCTCCGCCACCCACGAGGAGCGGGCCATCCTCCTGGAGGTGGTGGCCCAGGTGGCGGAAAGGGTCTTCATCCCCCTCACCGTGGGCGGGGGGGTGCGCTCCCTGGAGGACGCCCGGAGGCTCCTCCTGGCGGGGGCGGACAAGGTGAGCGTGAACTCCGCCGCGGTGAAGCGGCCCGAGCTCATCCAGGAGCTCGCCGACCACTTCGGCGCCCAGGCGGTGGTCCTGGCCATTGACGCCAAGTGGCGGGAAGGCTTCCCCGAGGTCCACGTGGCGGGGGGAAGGGTGCCCACGGGCCTCCACGCGGTGGAGTGGGCGGTCAGGGGGGCGGAGCTCGGGGCCGGGGAAATCCTCCTCACCAGCATGGACCGGGACGGGACCAAGGAGGGCTACGACCTAGCCCTCACCCGGATGGTGGCAGAGGCGGTGAACGTCCCCGTGATCGCCAGTGGGGGGGCAGGGAGGGAGGAGCACTTCCTCGAGGCCTTCCAGGCGGGGGCCGAGGCCGCCTTGGCCGCCAGCATCTTCCACTTCGGCGAGATCCGGGTCCCAGACCTCAAGCGCTTCCTGGCGGAAAGGGGCGTGAGGGTGCGGCTAGACTAGGGGCATGGACCTAGCGGCCGTGCGCTTTGACGAGCGGGGCCTCGTCCCGGTGGTGGTGCAGGACGCCCGCACGGGGGAGGTCCTCACCCTGGCCTACGCCAACCGGGAGGCCCTGGAGGAAACCCTGAGGACGAGGCGGAGCACTTTTTATAGCCGAAGCCGCCAGGCCCTTTGGCGCAAGGGGGAGACCTCGGGGCACTACCAGGAGGTGGTGGAGGTCCTCTTGGACTGCGACGGGGACGCCGTGGTCTACAAGGTCCTCCCCCATGGCCCCGCCTGCCACACCGGGGAAAGGAGTTGCTTCCACCGCCCCCTCCTCCCGGGAGCCACCGCCCCCGGTATCGGGGAGGTCCTGGAAAGGGTCTACGCCACCATAGCGGAAAGGCTCAGGACCCTTCCCGAAGGGAGCTATGTGGCGAGACTCCACCGGGAAGGCCTGGACCGCATCCTCAAGAAGGTGGCGGAGGAGGCGGGGGAGGTGATCCTGGCCGCCAAGAACCACGATAAGGGGGAGCTTCGCCACGAGGCCGCCGACCTCCTCTTCCACCTCCTCCTCACCCTGGCGGAGGAGGGGGTGGGCCTGGAGGAGCTGGCAGAAACCCTCTGGGCCCGGCGCCGGCCCCAAGGCTAGACCCCTTATGATGGAACCATGGAAATTGAGCGCAGGCTCGTCCTGGAAGTGGTGCGGGTGACGGAGCAGGCCGCCTTGGCGGCGAGCCGCTACGCCGGCAAGGGCGACAAGGAGGCGGTGGACGAGGCGGGCACCGAGGCCATGCGCCGGGTCCTCAACGAGCTCCCCATCCGGGGTACCGTGGTCATCGGCGAGGGGGAGATGGACGAGGCCCCCATGCTCTACATCGGGGAGGTCCTGGGCCAGGGGGGCCTCGAGGTGGACATCGCCGTGGACCCGGTGGAGGGCACCACCACCGCCGCCAAGGGCCTGCCCAACGCCGTGACCGTGATCGCCCTAAGCGAAAAGGGTGGGCTCTTCCACGCCCCGGACATGTACATGGAAAAGCTCATCGTCCCCCCGCCCGCCGCCGGGCTCGTGGACCTCACCTGGCCGGTTTCCGCCAACCTCAAGGCCTTGGCCCTGGCCCTGCAGCGCTCGGTGGAGGACCTGGTCATCGTGGTCCTGGACCGTCCCCGGCACGAACGGCTCATCCGGGAGATCCGGGAAGCGGGGGCCCGGGTCAAGCTCATCTCCGATGGGGACGTGATCGCCGCCCTAGCCGCCGCCATAAGGGGCACGGGGGTCCATGCGGTCATGGGCATCGGCGGGGCCCCGGAAGGGGTTTTGGCCGCCGCCGCCTTGAAGTGCCTGGGCGGGGAGATCCAGGCCCGCTTCGTGCCGCAAAACGAGGAGGAGCGGGCGCGGCTTAGGGCCATGGGCGGGGACGAGCACCGGGTCTACCGCACGGAGGACCTGGCCCCCGGCAAGGAGATCGTCTTCGCCGCCACGGGCATCACCGACGGGGACATCCTGGAGGGGGTGCGCTTCTTCGGCGGGGGGGCCAGAACCCACTCCATCGTCATGGGCCACGCCACCCGGGTGGTGCGCTTTATTGACTCCATCCACCTCTTTGAAACCGGGGCCCGGGTGACCATCCGGGTCTAAACTGAAGGCGTGCCCACGCCCTACCGGGAGGAGGAAGCGTACCGGCTCGCCCTGGACTTCTTCGGGGGGGACGACCTCCGGGCAAGCGTCTTCCTCAGGCGCTACGCCCTGAGGGATCGGGAAGGAAGGCCCCTGGAGGCCACCCCCCCGGAGCTCTGGCGCCGCCTAGCCCGCCACGCCGCCCGGGTGGACCGGGGGATGGAAGGGGCCTACCTCGGGCTCTTCCAGGACTTCCGCTTCGTCCCCGGGGGCAGAATCCTCTTCGGCCTCGGCAACTGGCGCAAGAGCACCCTCTTCAACTGCTACTTCCTCCCCATCCGGGAAGACTCCGTGCGGGGCATCGCCCGCTTCCTGGACGAGGCCATGCGCACCTTCGCCTACGGGGGCGGGGTGGGCACCAACGCCGACGTCCTCCGCCCCAAGGGGGCCAAGGTGGGGAACGCCGGGGTGGAGAGCTCCGGGGCGGTGAGCTTCATGGAGCTCTTCTCCACCCTGGCGGGGGTCATGGGGGCGAGCGGGGGAAGGCGGGGGGCCCTCATGCTCACCTTCTCCGACACCCACCCCGAGCTTTTGGACTTCCTAAAGGCCAAAACCGACCCCGAGCGCACCAAAATCCGCCACGCCAACCTCTCCCTAAGGGCCACGGACGCCTTCTTGGAAGCGGCCCTGGCGGACGAGCCCTGGCAGCTTTCCTTCACAAGCCCAAGGGAACACATCACGGCAACCATCCGGGCCAAGGAGGCTTGGGAGGCCCTGGTGGAGGCCGCCTGGAATAGCGCCGAGCCCGGCCTCCTCTTCTGGGACCGGGTGCGCACCTGGGCCACGGCCCAGTATGGGGGGATGGAGGTAAAGGGGGTGAACGTCTGCGGGGAGGTGCCCATGGAGCCCTACGGGGCCTGCAACCTAGGGAGCCTCAACCTGGCCGCCTTCGTGAAAGCCCCCTTCACCCCCAAGGCCCACCTGGACTACCCCGCCTTGGAAGAGGCCACCCGGCTTGCGGTGCGCTTTCTGGATGCGGTGGTGGACCTGGGCAAGAACCGCCACCCCGTGCAGGCCCAGCGGGAGGCCTCCCTAAGGAGCCGCCGCATCGGGCTTGGGGTCATGGGCCTGGCGGACATGCTGGCCATGCTGGGCCTCCCTTACGGCACGGAGGAAGCCCTCCGCCTCGCCGAGGAGGTCATGCGCCGCATCAAGGAGGCGGCCTACCGGGAAAGCGCCCGCCTGGCGCAGGAGAAAGGCCCCTTTCCCGCCTTTGACCCCAGGGAGCACCTCAAAAGCCCCTTCATCCAGGCCCTCCCCGAGGGCTTAATCCTTGAAGTGGAAAAGGGCCTAAGGAACGCCGCCCTCCTCTCCATCGCCCCCACGGGCTCCATCTCCATCCTGGCTGGGGTGACGGGGGGCATTGAGCCCATCTTCGCCCTCACCTACCTCCGCCACGCCGGGGGAGCGGTCTTCCTGGCGGAACACCCCCTCCTTCGGCGCTACCGGGGGGCCACGAAAGGCGGTGCCCCCGACTGGCCCACGGCGCACACCGTGGACCCCTTCCAGCGGGTGCGCCTCCAGGCCGCCTTGCAGCGCCACGTGGACCAAAGCATCTCCTCCACGGTGAACCTACCCAAGGAAACCCCCAAGGAGGTGGTGGAAAGGCTCTTCCTCACCGCTTGGAAGGAGGGGTGCAAGGGGATCACCGTCTTCCGCGAGGGGAGCCGGGAGGAGGTGATTGAGCCCCTCCCCCCCGTGGGGGTCTGCACCTTCTGCCAGACGGCATGATCCGCCACCGCCTCGCCACCAAGCCCCACCTCCCTTACCCCGGGGAGCGCCTGGCTCGGCAGAAGGGCCTAGGGGGAGAGTTCCTCGAGCTCCGCCCCTACGCCCCCGGGGACGAGGTGCGCCGGGTCCACTGGCGGGCCTACGCCAAGACGGGAAGGCTCTACACCCGTCTGGAGACCGCCCCGCAAAGGGCCCGCTTCCGCCTCTTCTTGGACGAGAGCGAAAGCATGCGCCTCCACGGGAAGCTGGCCTACGCCGAGGCGGTGGCCGCCCTCCTCCTGAAGATCGCCCGGCAGGAGGACCCCTCGGCCCGCCTCCTGCGGGGCAGGCCCGGGGCCTGGGGGGCGGGGCGGGGGACCCTGGTCCTCCTCACCGACGGCCTGGACCCCCTGCCGTGGGCCCGGCTCCTCCCCCGGCGGCTGGTCCTGGTGCAGATCCTCTCGCCCTTGGAACTCGCCCCGCCCTTCGGGGAAGCCCTCCTAAAGGACGTGGAAACGGGGGAAACCCTCCCCGTGGGAAAGGAGGAGGTGGAGGGCTACCGGAAGGCCCTGGCCGCCCACCTCAAGGCCCTCCGCCTCCTCGCCCTCCTCCGGGGGCGGTACGCCCTCCTCAAGGTGGGCGAGCCCCCCCTCCCCGCCCTCCTACGCCAGGGCGTTTTGGAACTCCTCTAGCCCCAAGGCGACAAGCCGCCTGGGGTCCACTCCCCCTTCCCAGCCGGCGAGCCGGCGGTAGGCCAAGACCCCTTCCCGGAAGGCCACGGGGTCCAGGCGGGCCTCAGGGTTCCCCTTGCGGAAGGGCTGGAAGAAGCGCTCAGGAAGCCGGTCCTCCTCCTCTCCGATCCCCTCCCGCAGGTTGAAGAGCCGGGTGAGGTGCAGGGTGCGCTCCCCCACCTCCAGCATCTCCTCCGGGGTGAGGCGCCAGCCCGTGGCGGCGTAGACCGCCTCCCGCCACTCCTCGGGGGTCCAGGGGACGAAGTCGCAGAGCACCAGGCTGTTCACAAAGCCCCGCTCCCGGGTCTTGGTCCAAAGCATGCGGATCTTGGTCTCGGAAAGGTCCTCCACGGGAAGGGGCGGGAAGTCCTCCCCGTAGAAGCGAAGCTCCTTCAAGGCCCTCCCCTCCTTGGCGAAGGCGGTGTCGTGGAGGTTGTGGTTGTGGTCGGCCCCCGTGGGGCTCACGGCGTAGCCCACCCCCAGGGCCCGCTTGTACCGGGGGTCGTGCATGGGCACCTCCTGCCCCTTCACGTGCATAGCGAGCTCGGGATGGCCGATGGCCTCCGCCAGGCGCTTCGCCCCCTGGGCCAGAAGCGCCCCAAGCCGCCCTTCCTTGCGGGCCAGCTTCTCTATGGCGGCGATGAGGGCATCCCCGTTGCCGAAGCACAGGCCCAGGCCCTCGTCGTCCAGGTAGCCCTTCTCCACCGCCTCCATGGCGCAGGCGATGGTCACCCCCACCCCGATCACGTCCAGGCCGTACTGGTTGCAGAGGGTGTTGGCCTTGGTCACGGCGTAGGGATCGGTGACCCCGCAGGTGGAGCCCAAGGCCCCCAGGCCCTCGTACTCCGGCCCCCCGTACTCCGGGCGCACGTCGTACTTGCCCGTGCCCTCAATCTTCACCACCTGCTTGCAGCGGATGGCGCAGGCGTAGCAGGTGTCCCGCCCGATGCGGATGCCCAAAGCGTCCAGGCTGGTGCCGTCCAGGGCCTCGGCGCCCTCGAGGAAGCCATCCAGGAAGTTGTGGCTCGGGAGGACCCCCCGCAGGTTAAAGGGCTTCACCGTGCCCACGGTGCCCATGGTGACGAGGCCCACCGCCCGCTCCATGCGCTCTTTGGCCATGCGCCGGGCGAGCTCCTTGAGGAGGGCGGGGTCGTGGTAGGCGGGAAGGGTTTCCTTCCGGGCCCGGGCGGAGACCGCCTTCAGGCGCTTAGCCCCCATCACCGCCCCCAAGCCCCCCCGCCCGGCGAAGTGGGCCAGGTCGTGGATGACGTTGGCGGTGAGGACCCCGTTCTCTCCCGCCAGGCCGATCTGGGCGATGCGGGTGTTCCCCCCGTGGACCTCCTTGATCAGGGCCTCCACCTCCAAGGGGTCCTTGCCCCAGAGGTGGGAAGCGGGGTGGACGGCCACCTCCCCCCCCTCCACGTGGAGGTAGACGGGGGTTTCCGCCCGGCCCAGGACCACCAGGGCGTCCAGGCCGGCGTTCTTCAGCTCGGCCCCAAAGAAGCCCCCGCCCTCGGCGTCCCCGTACCCCCCGGTCAAAGGACTTTTGGCGGCCACGGTGTTGCGCCCCGAGCCGGAGATGGGGGTGCCGGTGAGAACCCCGGGGGCGAAGATGAGGGCGTTCTCCGGGCCCAGGGGGTCTGCTCCCTTGGGCACGTACTTGAGGAGGAGGTAAGCGGCAAGGGCCCTTCCCCCCAGGTAGCGGCGCCAAAAGGCCTCGCCATAGCCTTCGTACCAGATCCGCCCCGTGGAGAGGTCCACGAAGGCCACGCGGTCGTGGTATCCCTTGGGCATGCCTTCAGTCTAAACCCTTCTTCTCCGGTACCCTTCGCACATTTGCTCTCGCCTAAGGGACTCCCGGGGTGGTACAAACCGCCCGCCCCTCTGGGCGGGCGGCCCAAGCGCCCTTGGCCTAGCGGGTCTTGCCGGAAAGGAGGTCTTCGGCGAGCTTTTGCGCCTTGTCCAAGGCCGCCTTGGGGTCCACCTTGTTCAGGATGGCCTCCTTGATGGCCTGGCCCAGGATGTCAAAGCGGATCTGCTCCCACTCCGCCAAGGCGGGCTCAAACTTGGCGTAGCGGCTTTGGCGGACGATGGTGGCGTAGTCGGGGTTTTCCGCCACGTACGCCTGGTAAACGGGGTCCTTGAGGGCGGCCTCGGTCACGGGCACGTACCCCGTGGCCGTGGCGAAGACCGCCTGGGCCCGGGGGCTCAGGACGAACTGCAGGAAGTCCTTGGCCACCGCCTGCTCCTCCTTGGAAGCCTGGCGGAAGACCACCAGGTTGGTGCCCTGCACCAAACCAAACCCCACCTGCCCTTTGCTTCCGGGAAGGGTGGCCACCCCCAGGTCAAACTTGGCCCCCTGGCGGTAGTAGGTGTAGCCGGCGGAGGTGTCCACGCTGAAGGCGTAGGGCCCGGAGCCCAGGTTCTGGTTGATGTAGCCGGAGGTGATGGCCTTGGCCCACCCCTCCTTCACCCCGTTTTGCAGGAGGGTGAGGGCCTCCACCGCCTCCTTGGAGTTCAAGACGAGCTTGCCGTTTTTCAGGTAGCTGCCCCCCAGGTTGAAGAAGAAGTAGGCGAAGGTGGAGGCGTCGGGCTGGAACCAGAAGACCGGGCCCCCTTCCGCTTGGGAAAGCCTTTTGCTCAGGGCCACCAGCTCCTCGAGGGTGGTGGGCACCTTGGCCCCGTGCTTCTTCAGGAGGTCCTTGTTGTAGTAGAGGACCTGGATGCTCTTGTTGAAGGGCACCCCGTAGACCACGCCCCCGAAGCGCACCGCATTCAGGAAGGCGAGGTTTACCCCCTGGAGCCTCACCCCCAAGGACTCAATGGGCAAGAGGGCCTTGGCCTCGAGGTAGAGGGCGATGTTGTTCTCGTAGGCCTGGGCCATGGCCGGCACCTTCCCGGCGGCGAAGGCGGCCTTGATCTTGGTGGAGAGGTCCCGGTACCCCCCTTGGGGCACGGGGCGGACGCAACGGCCCTGCTGGGCCTTGTTGAACTCCACCACCAGGTTCTCCAAGGCCAGCTTCGGGGCCCCGCCGGTAAAGCCGTGCCATAGCTCGGCCACCACCTTGGCCTTGGCGCACTGCTCCTTGATGACGTCCTCGGGTTTGGCCTGCTGGGCTAGGGCGAGCCCCAAAAGGGCCGCGAGTACCAAAGCTTTCTTCATACGCCATAGCACCTCCGCTAGCAGTATACCCAGGGCTTTACCCAAAACTCCTTCCTCGCCCTCCCTTAGCCTGCTTCAAGAGTTCTTGGGTGACTTCATAGTTGAGCAGGCGAACCAGGCCCCTCAGGAGCAGGTACGGACCATCCCTCTCGCTGGGCAGCCCCAGCTTGCCCCCGAGCTGCAAAAGAAACCCCTTGAACGGATCCCCCAACCGCTCAACTTCCCAAAGGAACA
>NZ_JTJB01000031.1 GCF_000794385.1 Thermus sp. 2.9 | reverse complement strand
CTGGCGCCAGAACAGGGTCAGCTACTTGAGCCCCGAGCGGGCGATGCCCTGGATGAACTGCCTTTGGGCCACGAAGTAGCCCAGGACGATGGGGAGGATCACGAAGGTGCTGGCGGCCATCAGGGCCCCGTAGTCCGAGCCCGCCTCGGAAACGAAGGCCTGGAGGCCCAGCTGCACCGTGCGCATCTCGGGGCTTTGGGTGACGATGAGGGGCCAAAGGAGGGCGTTGTAGGCCCCCAGGAAGGTGAAGATGCCGTAGGACACCAGGCCCGGCAGGGAAAGGGGCAAGGCGATGCGGAAAAGCTGGGTCAGGTACCCGGCCCCGTCAATCCGGGCGGCGTCAAAGAGGTCTTGGGGCAGGGAGAGGTAGAACTGCCGCAGGAGGAAGATGCCGAAGACGGAGGCCAGCCAGGGCACGATGAGGGCGTAGTAGGTGTCCAGCCAGCCCAGCCGGGCCAGAAGGACGTAGTTGGGGATGAGGAGGACCTCCCCGGGCACCATCAGGGTGGCCAGGATGAGGACGAACACCCCCTCCTTGCCGGGAAAGGGCACCCGGGCCAGGGCGAAGGCGGCCAGGGCCGCCAGGAAGAGACCCACCGCCACCTGGGTGAAGGCGGTGAAGAAGCTATTGAAGAAGTAGCGGCCCCAAGGGGCGGCCCGCCAGGCCTCGAGGTAGTTGTGGAACACGTACCCCAAGGCCCCGGGCACCGCGTTCACCCACTCCAGGCGCCACATCTCCCCTTGGGAGCGGAGGGCGTCCGGGGGCAATGGCGGGGCCAGGGACGCCTCCTTGGGCCAGAGGACCACCAAGGGGAGAACCCGGAAGGCTTTATCCGTGGCGTTGGTGAGCCGGACCCGCCAGGCCCCTTCCCGGTAGGCCACCTCCACCCGGGTGCCGTCCGCCACCGGGTCAAAAAAGGCCCCGGGGGTTCGGGGCACGAAGGCCCTGGGGGGCTTCCCCTCTTCCCCGGGAAAGGCGAGCTCCACGCTCCGCCCCGGGCCCAATCCCCCCCAGAAGGGGCTATCCCCGAGCTTCGCCGCCTTCACCCAGTTCCTTGGCTTCATCCGCTCCGGCACCCAGATGGGCTTGGCCTGCAGGGCCTCCTGGGGGCTTTTGAGGCTCGTGGCCAGCATCCAGTAAAAGGGGAAGGCCATCACCACCCCCAGGCCGAGGAGAAGGAGGTGGACCAGGAGGGAAAAGGCCCTAAATCTCATAGTTCACCCGCCGCTCCAGAACCCGCCGCTGCACCAGGGTGAGGACCAGGATGAGGAGGAAGGTCACCATGGCGATGGCGCTGGCGTAGGAGAAATCCGAGTCGCGGAAGCCCTTGTTGTAGAGGTAGAAGGCCAGGGTCAGGGTGTCCTGCAGCACCCCCCCCGTGGGGGTCAGGACGTAAACCTGGGTGAAGACCTGGAAGGCCCCGATCACCCCCAGGGTGAACAGGAAAAAGGTGGTGGGGGAAAGGAGGGGCCAGGTGATGAGGCGGTGCTTTTGGAAAAAGTTGGCCCCGTCCAGCTCCGCCGCCTCGTAGTACTCCTTGGGGATGGCCTGGAGCCCCGCCAGGAGGATCACCACCTGGTACCCCAGGAAGTGCCAGACGCTCATGGCCATCACTGCCACGAAGGCCAGGCTCGGCCCGGCCCAAAAGCCCTGGGGCTCGAGGCCCAAGGGTCTCAGGAGAAGGGCGAAGACCCCGGTGGGAGTGTTGAGCCAGTCCAGGCCCGGGGTGCCCAGGAGCCAGTTCAGGAAGCCGAACTCCGGGTGGTAGATCCAGCGCCACACCGCCGCCGCCGCGGTGAGGGCGGTGATGTAGGGCAGGAAGAAGAGGGTGCGGTAAAACCCCTGGAAGGCCACCCCCGTGTTCAGGAGGATGGCGATGGCCGTGGCCAGAAGAAGCCCCGTGGGCACGGTGAAGACCACGTACCAGAAGGTGTTGCCCAAGGCCCGCCAGAAAAGGGGGTCCTTGAGGAGGATGTGGTAGTTCTCAAGCCCGGAGAAGGCCGCCGGGCGCAGGAAGTTCACCTTCTCAAAGAGGCTCAGGTAAAAGGCATAAAAGGTGGGAAAGACCTGCCAGACCAGAAGAAGCGCCAAGGCGGGCCAGACCAGGGCCCAGCCGTAAAAGGCCGCCTGCTCCTTCTCCCCCATGCGCCGGCCGAAGAGGAGGGCGAAGGCGAGGGGAGCGAGGACGGGCGCCCAGGGAAACCAAGGGGCGAGAAGCCCCAAAAGCAAAAGGGCGTGGCGCAGGCCATAGCGGAGGCCATGGAGGGCCAAGGCGCCGTAGGCGAGAAGGCCCAGGGGAACCAAAAAGCCGGGGGCGAAGCGGAGCCTTTCCGCCAGCACCGCCAAGGCCAAAAGGACCCCCAAGGAAAGGAGGAGGTGCAACGGGTACCCCCGCATCCCGTGCCGGAGTATACCAACCCCCTTAGGATGGAAGGCGTGTGGACCCTGACCCTGGACACCGCCACCCCCTATTTGGCCCTGGGCCTCTTCCGGGGCGAAGAGGGAGTGGGCCGGGTGGTGCGCCTGGGAAGGCGGCACGAGGAGGTGCTCTTTACCCTCCTGGACGAGGTCCTGGCCGAGGTGGGGGCCAGGCGGGAGGAGATCGGGGCCTTGGTCCTGGGCACGGGCCCGGGCTCCTACACGGGCCTTCGCATCGCCTTGGCGGCGGGGCTCGGGGTGGCCCTGGCCCAGGGGGCCAGGGTCCATGGGGTGAGCTCCCTCCTCGCCGCCTGCTGGCCCTTCTTGGCGGAGGGCGGGCCGCCCCTCACCCCCCTCTTCACCGCCCGGAACCGCCTCTACTACGGGGCCACCTACGCCAAGCGGGAAGGAAAGCCCCTGGTGCTGAGCCCCCCCCGGAAGCTCAAGGCGGAGGAGCTTCCCCAAACGGGCCTCCTCCTGGACCCGCCCCCGGACCCCTGGGCCCTTTACGCCCTAAAACCCTTCGCCCAAGAAGGGGTGGAGCCCCTCTACCTCTAGTCCGCCGCCACCCCCGGAAGGCGGGGAACCCGGTAGACGTAGCTGGGAAGGGGTTCTTGGAAGGGGGCTCCCCGGAGCCTTTCGGTCATGAGGACCAGGTTCTCCCCGGCGATGCGGGCGTCCTCCACCAGCTCGGGGTTTTCCTTGAAGGAGGTAATCCCCCGCCGGTGGGCGTAGACCAGCCCCAAGGGGGCGAGGACGAAGCCCATGTAGGCAAGGGGCAGGAGCATCTGGCTCAAGGCCTGGCTCGCCCCCTCCTCCTCGGCCACGGCCAAAAGGGCCATGGGCTTGCCCAGGTTCAAAAGCCCCTGGTTCTCCATGGAGGTCATCCGCTCCAGGAGGGCCTTCATCCGGGCGGAAACGCTAAACCAGTACACGGGGGTGGCGAAGACCACGGCGTCGGCGTTCAGGATCCGCTCCGCCACCTTGCCAAACCCGTCCCAAGGCCCCTGCACGCAGGTTTCGGGGCCGCAGGAGGAAGGGTCTTGGGAGTAGTTCCCCACGCACAAGGGGAAAGGGTGCTTCACCAAATCCAGGCGCTCCGTGGTGGCTCCCTTGCGCCTGGCCGCCTCCAAAACCTCGTCCAGAAGCTCCGCCGTAAACCCGTCCGTCCGTGCCGATGCGTTGACGCCGAGCACGCGTAAACCCATAAATATCACCCAGGCACTAAACCTCCTTTAGTATAGCAGGCGCATTTAAGGGCGGAAGGTCCCCGCCACAAACTCCCCCATCCCCCGGGCCCGCACGGGGTAGCCCTTCAGCCTCCCCTCCCCCGCCACGGGCCCTTCCCAGTAGGCCACCCGGGTGGTGCGGGAGAGGATCTCCCCATCCCGGAAGAGGGGGCGCAGGGTGAGGTCCAAATCCGCGCCCTCGAGGCGCCAAGAAAGGGTGTAGACCCGGCCCGAGGGGCTTTTCCAGGCCTCCAGGGGCACGAAGGCCAGGTCCAGCGCGTCCACCCGCCCCAAGGGATCCACCCGGCTTCCCAGAACCTGGACCACCCGGCCCTGGGCGTCCTTCACCTGGTAGGCCATGAGCTCGGAGCCGTCGGAAAGGTGGAGGCCGAACCAGTCCCAGGTGGCCTCGAGGCCGGCAAACTGCTCCCCCCACTGGTGGTCCAGCCAGGCTTCCCCAATCACCTCCTCCCCCAAGACCCTCCCCCAGGCCCGGGCCCGGGTGTAGGACTGGTAGTACATCCGCCCCGTCGCCTCCGTGCCCGAGTAGCCCGGGGGGTGGACCACGGGGGGTTTTTCCGGGAGGAGGAAAAGGGCCAAGGGACCCGCCTGGAGGGCAAAGCCTTCCCCCTCCCGCCCAAAGCGCCAGTCCCCCACCCAAAGCCGCGGCCCCGGCTCCGCCCGGCCCCGGGGGGCCAGGAGGTCCTGGTCCGCCACCTCCAGAAACCGCCTTTCCCCCGTGCGCAGGTCCGTGAGGGCCAGGTGGGCGGCGTGGAAGGGGCCGAAGAGGCTTCCCGGAAGGCCCAGGATGCGGTAGGCAGGCGGGGGGTAAGCCTTGAAGAAGGCGAAGTGGAAGGCGTAGGGCCCGGCGAAGCCCGAGGCGTACCACCACTCCAAGGGAGCGGGCTTGGGGTCCCAGTCCCCGGGGTCGGGAAGCCGCCCGGGGTCCACCCCCAAAAGAAGGGGGGCGCAGGCGGAAAGGAGAAGGGCTAAGGGAAGTAGCCGCTTCATGGAAGCCTCCCCTTCAGGATACGGGGAAGGCATAGGCCCTTCGTAGCCCGGCCGACAAGGGCCCCTTGGGCTAAGCTGAGCCCATGACCGACACCCACGCCCACCTGGACTTCCTGGAGCCCGAGGAGCTGGAGGAGGTGAAGGCCCACCTGCCCGAGCTCAAAGCGGTCCTCACCCTAGGGGTGGACCCAAGCCGCTGGGAGAAGACCCTGTCCCTCGCCCAGGAAAACGTCTACGCCGCCATCGGCCTCCACCCCACGAGCGCCCACCTCCTCTCCCCCGAGGTGGAGGAGGCGCTCCGCCACTATGCGGGCCACGGCCGGGTGAAGGCCATCGGGGAGACGGGCTTGGACTACTACTGGACCCCCGAGACCAAGGCCGCCCAGCTTAGGGCCCTGGACTTCCAGGCGGCCTTGGCGGAAGAAAGGGGGCTTCCCTTGGTCCTCCACGTGCGGAGCAAGGACGCTAGCGCCGAGGAGGACCTCGCCGCCTGGCTTCTCCTCCACCGCCCCAAGCGGGCCGTCCTCCACGCCTTCGGGGGGCACCCGGCTTTGGAGCGGGCGGGCCTCGAGGTGGGGGCTTACTTCAGCTTCGCCGGCCCCCTCACCTACAAGAAGAACGAGGCCCTCCGGGAGGCGGCGAAGCGCCTGCCCAAGGACCGCCTCCTAGTGGAAACCGACACCCCCTTCCTCCCCCCCGAGCCCCACCGGGGCAGGCGCAACCGCCCCCACTACGTGCGCCACACCCTGGCCAAGCTGGCGGAGGTCCTGGGGATGGGCCTAAAGGAGGCGGAGGCCCTCACGGACCAAAACGCCCAGGTATGCTTTGGGTGGTGATGCGAAGGCTTCTCTTTACCCTGGTTTTTCTCCTCCTCACCGTCCTGGCGGCCCCCCGGCTGGTGGTGGAGCCCGAGGACGGGGTGGCGCCCCTTTTGGACCTCATCCGCGCCGCCAAGGCGGAGATCCTGGTCAAGGCCTACCTCTGGACCCCAAGCCGCATGGACGTGGTGGAGGCCCTGGGGGAGGCGGTGGCCCGGGGGGTCAAGGTGAGGGTCCTCCTGGAGCGGGAGCCCTCAGGGGGGCGGGTGGACCTCACCGTCTACCAGGCCCTGAAGGAACGGGGGGTGGAGGTGCGCCTCACCACCCCCTTCCGCTTCGTCTTCGTCCACGAGAAGAGCCTGGTGGTGGACCGGAAGTGGGCCTGGGTGGGGACCATGAACTTCACCGGGAGCTCCTTCAGCGCCAACCGGGAGTACGCCCTCATCCTGGACGACCCCAAAGAGGTGGCGGAGGTGGCCCGGGTCTTTGAGGCGGACTGGAAGGGGGAGCGCCTGGACCTCTCCCGGTCCCTCCTCGTCTGGGCCCCAAGCCGCGTCCTGGGCGGGGTCAAGGAGGGAAACGCCCGCGAGGTTCTCCTTGCCCTCATCCAAGGGGCCAAGCGCGAGCTTTTCCTGGAGCACCAGGCCATGGCGGACCCGGAGGTGCTGGCGGCCCTGCGGGCGGCCTTGGCCCGGGGGGTTAGGGTGCGCCTGGTGGGAAGCCCCGCCGAGCCCGGGGACACCTACTTCCTGGCGGGGGCGGAGGCGCTAAGGGAGGCGGGGGCCGAGGTGCGCTTCCTCCCCGACCCCTACGTCCACGCCAAGGTGCTGGTGCAAGACGGGGAGGTGGCCCTTTTGGGAAGCATCAACCTGAGCGCCAACTCCTTAAACGCCAACCGCGAGCTCGCCGTGCGCCTTTCCCGCAAGGAGGCCCCCGAGGCCTTCGCCCGCCTCCTGGCGGTGATGGAAAAGGACTTCCAAGCGGGGCTAAGGGAAAACCCCTTCGCCCTGCCCGAGGTGGAAGGGACCATCCCCTGGCAGGAGGCCCCCCGGTATTTCGGCCGGGTGGCCCGGGTGGAAGGGGTGATCCAGCGGGTGGAGGACCGGGGCACCGTGGCCTTCCTCCACTTCGGCACGGGGGAAAGCGACCTGCGCCTGGTGGTCTTCCCGCGAAGCTACAGCCTTTTCCAACAGCCCTTCCCCCAAAGCTACCTGGGCAAGAAGGTGCGGGCCAAGGGGCGCATCGTCCTTTACGCCGGCTACTACGAAATCGTCCTGGAAGGCCCCGAGGCCCTCGAGGTCCTGGATGGAAGCCCTTAAGGCCTTGGGCTACGAGGTGAGCCCCATTGAAGGGGGGTGGTACGCGGAGAAGCGCCGAGGCGGCGTGGTCTACCAGGTCTTCTACGGGGAAGGAGGACACCAGAGGCTTCGCCGGCGGCGCTTCCTCAAGGAGGAGGCGGGCCCCAAGACCCTGGCCGGGGTGGCGGGGGAGTGGGCGGCCCGCTGGGAGGTGGAGGAAAACTTCTTCGCCGTGGCGGGGCCCGAGGCGCTTCCCGAGCTCGTCCTGGCCTTTGAGCGGCTGGGCTTGCCTAGTAAATCGCCTTGTACCCCGGAGGAGGGGGGAGGAGGGAAAAGAGAACCCTGAGGCCATAAGCCAAAAGCTCCAAGAACGCCCGCACCATCGCCGTCTTGGGCTTCCTTTCCGCCAAATACCCACCCCTAAGCCCCGTCTTCATCCCCCGCTCCCACCGCACCAGGGCCAGGAGCCGGCTATGCCCCCGCACCCGCCGCACCTCCTCCCCCCTGCGGTACCGCAGTACCTGGTCCTTGCTCCGGTAGCTCAGGCCGGTGGTGTCCATGAGGTAAAGGGGGGGTCGGGGTCTTGGTGTGCGAGGTGGGCCTCCACCTCCTGGGCGAGGCGGAGGCGGTGGGTGAGGACCTCTTTGGGGCTTGGTTCTCGCCGGGGAAAGCCGCGCTTGCCCATGGTGCTAGGATGTATACCGTAGACGAGGTTTGCAAGGCAAGCCCTGAGCGGCTTGACCTCCCCCAGGAAAGCCCCTAAACTTAGGCGCAATATGCGCCCGCGCTTTCTCAACAACGGCTAGCTGGGGGGCGGCGCACCCGGCCCCCCCGGTCCCCATGGCCGGGGGGGGCCAACGCTTAGGGAGGGAAGCATGCGCGTACTTTTGAAAGACCTAAAGGAGCACGTGGGCGAAGAGGTGGAGCTTTTGGGCTTCCTCCACTGGCGGCGGGACCTGGGGAAGGTGCAGTTCCTCCTCCTCCGGGACCGAAGCGGGGTGGTGCAGGTGGTCACGGGGGGCAGGAAACTTCCCCTCCCCGAGTCCGCCCTCCGGGTGCGGGGGGTGGTGGTCTTAAGCCCCAAGGCCCCGGGGGGCCTCGAGGTCCGGGCCCGGGACCTCGAGGTCCTCTCCCCCGCCCTGGAACCCACCCCGGTGGAGATCCCCAAAGAGGAGTGGCGGGCCCACCCCGACACCCTCCTGGAATACCGCTACGTGACCCTAAGGGGGGAAAAAGCCCGCGCCCCCCTCAAGGTCCAGGCCGCCTTGGTGCGGGGCTTCCGCCGCTACTTGGACCGGCACGACTTCACGGAGATCTTCACCCCCAAGGTGGTGCGGGCCGGGGCGGAAGGGGGCTCGGGGCTCTTCGGCGTGGACTACTTTGAACACCGGGCGTACCTGGCCCAGTCCCCCCAGCTCTACAAGCAGATCATGGTGGGGGTGTTTGAGCGGGTCTACGAGGTGGCCCCGGTGTGGCGCATGGAGGAGCACAACACCAGCCGCCACCTGAACGAGTACCTCTCCTTGGACGTGGAGATGGGCTTCATCGCCGGGGAAGAGGACCTCATGCGCCTGGAGGAGGAACTCCTTCAGGAAATGCTGGAGGAGGCCCTCGCCAGCGCGGGGAACGAGATACGGCTCCTCGGGGCCGAGTGGCCCTCCTTCCCAAAGGACATCCCCCGCCTGACCCTGGCGGAGGCCCGCCGCCTCCTCAAGGAGGAGCTCGGCTACCCCGCCGGCCAGGACCTCTCCGAGGAGGCGGAGCGCCTCCTGGGCCAGTACGCCAAGGAGCGCTGGGGCACGGACTGGCTCTTCCTCACCCGCTACCCCAAGGCGGTGCGCCCCTTTTACACCTACCCCGAGCCCGACGGCACCACCCGGAGCTTTGACCTCCTCTTCCGCGGCCTGGAGATCACCTCGGGAGGCCAGCGCATCCACCGCCACGAGGAGCTCTTGCGAAGCCTAGAGGAAAAGGGCATGGACCCCGAGGGCTTCCAGGGCTACCTGGAGGTCTTCAAGTACGGCATGCCCCCCCACGGGGGGTTCGCCATCGGGGCGGAAAGGCTCACGCAAAAGCTCCTGGGCCTGCCCAACGTGCGCTACGCCCGGGCCTTCCCCCGGGACCGCCACCGACTCACCCCTTAGGTCAAAACCCTTGTGGGCTTGCCTTGCAAAATCCGTTAGGTCTATGCACCCTAACCCCATGGGCAAGCGCGGCTTTCCCCGGCGAGAACCGAGCCCCAAAGAGGTCCTCACCCACCGCCTCCGCCTCGCCCAGGAGGTGGAGGCCCACCTCTCACCCCAAGACCCCGACCCCCCCTTTACCTCATGGACACCACCGGCCTGAGCTACCGGAGGGAGGACCAGGTACTGCGGTACCGCAGGGGGGAGGAGGTGCGGCGGGTGCGGGGGCATAGCCGGCTCCTGGCCCTGGCGCGGTGGGAGCGGGGGAGGAAGCTCCTTTGGCCCTTTGGGGGAACTGTGGGGATGGGATATGCCCCCGATCCCGTCTTGGGGGCATGGGCTTTGGGGAGGTTTGGTCCCCGTGGGGGGACGTTGGTGGCGGACGCGGGGTTTGACGGGCAGGAGGTGTGGGGGAGGGTGGCGGAGCTAGAGCTCCATCCGCAGATTCGGTTGCGGGGAGGGGGTGAGGCGCGGGATAGGTTGCGGGCCTGGGGGCGGGAGGTGTGGGACCCGGCGGTGTACCGGTTTCGTGGGGTAGTGGAGGGGGTGTTTGGGGGGATGAAGACGGGGCTTAGGGGTGGGTATTTGGCGGAAAGGAAGCCCAAGACGGCGATGGTGCGGGCGTTCTTGGAGCTTTTGGCTTATGGCCTCAGGGTTCTCTTTTCCCTCCTCCCCCCTCCTCCGGGGTACAAGGC
The DNA here is from genome assembly GCF_000794385.1 of Thermus sp. 2.9. GTDB lineage: Bacteria > Deinococcota > Deinococci > Deinococcales > Thermaceae > Thermus > Thermus thalpophilus. The sequence continues at coordinate 90,355 of NZ_JTJB01000031.1, read as the reverse complement.
GATTTACTAGGCAAGCCCCCTGCGTTGTTGACGGAAAGGGGGGTTTCATGTAAGGTAAAGTTTGTGCTCTTTGGTCGGGCCAAGGGAGCACGGTAAGAGCCAGCCGCCGCAAGGGACCTACCCCTTGCGGAAGAACCCTGTTAGCTTACCTCGGGCGGCCCGCTTACCCTTTGAGGTGACGCATGGAGATTAAGCGGTTCGGTCGCATCCGAGAGGTTATTCCTTTGCCTCCCCTTACGGAAATCCAGGTGGCTTCCTACAAGAAGGCCCTCCAGGCGGACGTGCCCCCGGAAAAGCGGGAGAACGTGGGGATTCAGGCGGCCTTCAAGGAGACCTTCCCCATTGAGGAGGGGGACAAGGGCAAGGGCGGTCTGGTCCTGGACTTCTTAGAGTACCGCATCGGCGAGCCCCCCTTTCCCCCTGACGAGTGCCGACAGAAGGACCTGACCTACCAGGCTCCCTTGTACGGCCGGCTTCAGCTCATCCACAAGGACACCGGGCTCATCAAGGAGGACGAGGTCTTCTTGGGCCACATCCCCCTGATGACCGAGGACGGCTCCTTCATCATCAACGGGGCCGACCGGGTCATCGTTTCCCAGATCCACCGCTCCCCCGGGGTGTACTTCACCCCCGACCCCGCCCGCCCCGGGCGGTACATCGCCAGCATCATCCCCCTGCCCAAGCGGGGGCCCTGGATTGACCTGGAGCTGGAGCCCAACGGCACCGTCTCCATGAAGGTCAACAAGCGCAAGTTCCCCCTGATCCTGCTCCTCAGGGTCTTCGGGTACGACGCCGAGACCTTAAACCGCGAGCTTGGGGCCTACGGGGAGCTGGTGCAAGGGCTTTTGGACGAGGCGGTGCTCGCCATGCGCCCCGAGGAAGCCCTGGTGCGCCTCTTCACCCTGCTCCGCCCGGGGGACCCGCCCAAGAAGGACAAGGCCCTGGCCTACCTCTACGGCCTCTTGGCCGATCCCCGGCGCTACGACCTGGGGGAGGCGGGGCGGTACAAGGCGGAGGAAAAGCTCGGCATCCGCCTCTCGGGCCGCACCCTGGCCCGCTTTGAGGACGGGGAGTTCAAGGACGAGGTCTTCCTGCCCACCTTGCGCTACCTCTTCGCCCTCACCGCCGGGGTGCCGGGCCACGAGGTGGACGACATTGACCATCTTGGCAACCGCCGCATCCGCACCGTGGGGGAGCTCATGGCCGACCAGTTCCGGGTGGGCCTGAGCCGCCTGGCCCGCGGGGTGCGGGAGCGCATGGTCATGGGCGGGGATGCCCTGACCCCGGCCAAGCTGGTGAACAACCGGCCCCTCGAGGCCGCCATCCGCGAGTTCTTCAGCCGCAGCCAGCTCTCCCAGTTCAAGGACGAGACCAACCCCCTCTCCTCCTTGCGCCACAAGCGCCGCATCTCCGCCTTGGGCCCCGGGGGCCTCACCCGGGAGCGGGCGGGCTTTGACGTGCGCGACGTCCACCGCACCCACTACGGCCGCATCTGCCCGGTGGAAACCCCGGAAGGGGCCAACATCGGCCTCATCACCTCCCTGGCGGCCTACGCCCGGGTGGACGAGCTGGGCTTCATCCGCACCCCCTACCGCCGGGTGGTGAACGGGGTGGTGACGGACGAGGTGGCCTACATGACCGCCACGGAGGAGGACCGCTTCACCATCGCCCAGGCCAACACCCCCCTCGAGGGCAACCGCATCGCCACCGACCGGGTGGTGGCCCGGCGGCGCGGGGAGCCCGTGATCGTGAGCCCGGAAGAGGTGGAGTTCATGGACGTCTCCCCCAAGCAGGTCTTCTCCGTGAACACCAACCTGATCCCCTTCCTGGAGCACGACGACGCCAACCGGGCCCTGATGGGTTCCAACATGCAGACCCAGGCGGTGCCCCTCATCCGCGCCCAGGCCCCGGTGGTGATGACGGGCCTGGAGGAGCGGGTGGTGCGGGACTCCTTGGCCGCCTTGTACGCCGAGGAGGATGGGGAGGTGGTGGCGGTGGACGGCCGCCGCATCGCCGTGCGCTACGAGGACGGCCGCCTGGTGGAGTACCCCTTGCGCCGCTACGTGCGCTCCAACCAGGGCACCGCCTTGGACCAGCGCCCCCGGGTGGTGGTGGGCCAGAGGGTGAAGAAGGGGGACCTCCTGGCGGATGGCCCCGCCTCCGAGGAAGGCTTCCTGGCCCTGGGGCAGAATGTCCTGGTGGCCATCATGCCCTTTGACGGCTACAACTTTGAAGACGCCATCGTCATCAGCGAGGAGCTCCTGAAGCGGGACTTCTACACCTCCATCCACATTGAGCGCTACGAGATAGAGGCCCGGGACACCAAGCTGGGCCCCGAGCGCATCACCCGGGACATCCCCCACCTCTCCGAGGCGGCTTTGCGCGACCTGGACGAGGAGGGCGTGGTGCGCATCGGCGCCGAGGTGAAGCCGGGCGACATCCTGGTGGGCCGCACCAGCTTCAAGGGCGAGCAGGAGCCTTCCCCCGAGGAGCGCCTCCTCCGCTCCATCTTCGGCGAGAAGGCCCGGGACGTGAAGGACACCTCCCTGCGGGTACCCCCCGGGGAAGGGGGCATCGTGGTGGGCACCCTGCGCCTCAAGCGGGGGGACCCGGGGGTGGAACTCAAGCCCGGGGTGCGGGAGGTGGTGCGGGTCTTCGTGGCGCAAAAGCGCAAGCTCCAGGTGGGGGACAAGTTGGCCAACCGCCACGGGAACAAGGGTGTGGTGGCCAAGATCCTCCCCGTGGAGGACATGCCCCACCTGCCGGACGGCACCCCGGTGGACGTGATCCTAAACCCCTTGGGCGTGCCGAGCCGGATGAACCTGGGGCAGATCCTGGAAACCCACCTGGGCCTGGCGGGTTACTTCCTGGGCCAGCGCTACATCTCCCCGGTGTTTGACGGGGCCACGGAGCCCGAGATCAAGGCCCTCTTGGCTGAGGCCTTTGACCTTTACTTTGGCAAGCGCAAGGCCGAGGGCTTCGGGGTGGACAAGCGGGAACGGGAGGTTCTGGCCCGGGCGGAAAAACTCGGCCTGGTCACCCCCGGCCGAAGCCCCGAGGAGCAGCTTCGGGAGCTCTTCACCCAGGGCAAGGTGGTGCTCTACGATGGCCGCTCCGGCGAGCCCATTGAGGGGCCCATCGTGGTGGGGCAGATGTTCATCATGAAGCTCTACCACATGGTGGAGGACAAGATGCACGCCCGCTCCACCGGCCCCTACTCCCTCATCACCCAGCAACCCCTGGGCGGCAAGGCCCAGTTCGGCGGCCAGCGTTTCGGGGAGATGGAGGTGTGGGCCCTCGAGGCCTACGGGGCCGCCCACACCCTGCAGGAGATGCTCACCCTCAAGTCCGACGACATTGAAGGCCGCAACGCCGCCTACGAGGCCATCATCAAGGGCGAGGACGTGCCCGAGCCCAGCGTGCCCGAGTCCTTCCGCGTCTTGGTCAAGGAACTGCAGGCCCTGGCCCTGGACGTGCAGACCTTGGACGAGAAGGACAACCCCGTGGACATCTTTGAGGGCCTGGCGTCCAAGCGCTAAAAACCTGGAGGAACGATGAAGAAGGAAGTCCGCAAGGTCCGCATCGCCCTGGCCTCCCCCGAGAAGATCCGCTCCTGGAGCTACGGGGAGGTGGAGAAGCCGGAAACCATCAACTACCGCACCCTAAAGCCCGAGCGGGACGGGCTTTTTGACGAGCGCATCTTCGGTCCCATCAAGGACTACGAGTGCGCCTGCGGCAAGTACAAGCGCCAGCGCTTTGAGGGCAAGGTGTGCGAGCGCTGCGGCGTGGAGGTGACCAAGAGCATCGTGCGCCGCTACCGCATGGGGCACATTGAGCTCGCCACCCCCGCCGCCCACATCTGGTTCGTCAAAGACGTGCCCTCCAAGATCGGCACCCTCCTGGACCTCTCCGCCACCGAACTGGAGCAGGTGCTCTACTTCAGCAAGTACATCGTCTTGGACCCCAAGGGGGCCATCCTGAACGGCGTGCCCGTGGAAAAGCGCCAGCTCCTCACCGACGAGGAGTACCGGGAGCTCCGCTACGGCAAGCAGGAAACCTACCCCTTGCCCACGGGGGTGGACGCCCTGGTGAAGGACGGGGAGGAGGTGGTGAAGGGCCAGGAGCTCGCCCCCGGGGTGGTGAGCCGCATGGACGGGGTGGCGCTGTACCGCTTCCCCCGCCGGGTGGTGGTGGACTACCTGAAGAAGGAGCGGGCCGCCTTGCGCCTGCCCCTGGCCGCCTGGGTAGAGAAGGAGGCGTACAAGCCCGGGGAGATTTTGGCGGAGCTTCCCGAGCCCTACCTCCTCCGGGCCGAGGAAGGGGGGGTGGTGGAGCTTGCGGAGCTCCAGGAAGGCTACCTCCTCACCCTCCTGCAAAACGAGGAGCCCGTGGCCCGCTACTTCCTCCCCGTGGGCCTCACCCCCTTGGTGGTGCACGGGGAGATCGCGGAGGAAGGCCAGCCCCTGGCGGAAGGGAAGGGCCTTTTGCGCCTGCCTCGCCACATGCACGCCAAGGTGGTGGAGGCGGAGGAGGAAGGGGAAAGCGTCTACCTCACCCTCTCCCTGGAGTGGACCGAGCCCAAGGAATACCGGGTGGCCCCCCACATGAACGTGGTGGTGCCTGAAGGGGCCAGGGTGGCACCGGGGGACAAGATCGTGGCCGCCATTGACCCCGAGGAGGAGGTGATCGCCGAGGCCGAGGGCGTGGTCCACCTGCACGAGCCCGCCAGCATCGTGGTGATGAAGGCCCGCCTCTACCCCTTTGAAGACGACGTGGAGGTCACCACCGGCGACCGGGTGGCCCCGGGGGACGTGCTGGCGGACGGGGGCAAGGTCAAAAGCGAGATCCACGGCCGGGTGGAGGTGGACCTGGTCCGCAACGTGGTGCGGGTGGTGGAGGCCTACGACATAGACGCCCGCATGGGGGCTGAGGCCATCCAGGCCCTCCTCAAGGAGCTGGACCTCGAGGCCCTGGAAAAAGAGCTTCTGGAGGAGATGAAGCACCCCTCCCGGGCCCGGCGGGCCAAGGCCCGCAAGCGCCTGGAGGTGGTGCGGGCCTTCCTGGACTCCGGCAACCGCCCCGAGTGGATGGTCCTCGAGGCCGTCCCCGTCCTGCCCCCGGACCTTCGCCCCATGGTGCAGGTGGACGGGGGCCGCTTCGCCACCAGCGACCTCAACGACCTCTACCGCCGCCTCATCAACCGCAACAACCGCCTGAAGAAGCTCTTGGCCCAGGGGGCGCCGGAGATCATCATCCGCAACGAGAAGCGCATGCTCCAGGAGGCGGTGGACGCCGTGATCGATAACGGCCGCCGCGGGGCCCCCGTGACCAACCCCGGTTCCGACCGCCCCCTTAGGAGCCTCACCGACGTCCTCTCCGGCAAGCAAGGGCGCTTCCGGCAGAACCTCCTGGGCAAGCGGGTGGACTACTCGGGCCGAAGCGTGATCGTGGTGGGCCCCCAGCTCAAGCTCCACCAGTGCGGCCTGCCCAAGCGCATGGCCCTGGAGCTCTTCAAGCCCTTCCTCCTCAAGAAGATGGAGGAAAAGGGCATCGCCCCCAACGTCAAGGCGGCGCGGCGCATGCTGGAACGCCAGCGGGACATCAAGGACGAGGTGTGGGACGCCCTGAGAGTGATCCACGGGAAGTGGTCCTCCTGAACCGGGCCCCCACCCTGCACCGCCTGGGGATCCAGGCCTTCCAGCCCGTTTTGGTGGAGGGGCAGTCCATCCAGCTCCACCCCCTGGTGTGCGAGGCCTTCAACGCCGACTTTGACGGGGACCAGATGGCGGTGCACGTGCCCCTTTCCTCCTTCGCCCAGGCCGAGGCCCGCATCCAGATGCTCTCCGCCCACAACCTCCTCTCCCCCGCCTCCGGGGAGCCCCTGGCCAAGCCCAGCCGGGACATCATCCTGGGGCTTTACTACATCACCCAGGTTCGGCGGGAGAAGAAGGGGGCGGGCCGGGAGTTCGCCACCCCCGAGGAGGCCCTGGCCGCCCACGAGCGGGGCGAGGTGGCCCTGAACGCCCCCATCAAGGTGGCGGGCAAGGAAACCAGCGTGGGCCGGCTCAAGTTCGTCTTCGCCAACCCGGACGAGGCCCTTTTGGCCGTGGCCCACGGCCTTCTGGACCTGCAGGACGTGGTCACGGTGCGCTACCTGGGCAAGCGGCTGGAAACGAGCCCGGGCCGCATCCTCTTCGCCCGCATCGTGGGCGAGGCGGTGGGGGACGAGAAGGTGGCCCAGGAGCTCCTCCAGATGGACGTGCCCCAGGAGAAGAACTCCCTCAAGGACCTGGTCTACCAGTCCTTCCTGCGCCTAGGCATTGAAAAAACGGCCAAGCTGCTGGACGCCCTCAAGTACTACGGCTTCACCCTCTCCACCACCAGCGGGATCACCATCGGCATTGACGACGCCGTGATCCCGGCGGAGAAGCAGAAGTACCTGGAAGAGGCCGACCGCAAGCTCCGCCAGATTGAGCAAGCCTACGAGATGGGCTTCCTCACCGACCGGGAGCGGTACGACCAGGTGATCCAGCTCTGGACGGAAACCACGGAAAAGGTCACCCAGGCGGTCTTCAAGAACTTTGAGGAGAACTACCCCTTCAACCCCCTCTACGTGATGGCCCAGTCCGGGGCCCGGGGTAACCCGCAGCAGATCCGCCAGCTTTGCGGTATGCGGGGCCTCATGCAAAAGCCCTCGGGGGAAACCTTTGAGGTGCCGGTGCGCTCCTCCTTCCGCGAGGGGCTCACGGTGCTGGAGTACTTCATCTCCAGCCACGGGGCGCGGAAGGGTGGGGCGGACACCGCCCTCAGGACCGCCGACTCGGGCTACCTCACCCGCAAGTTGGTGGACGTGGCCCACGAGATCGTGGTGCGGGAGGCGGACTGCGGCACCACCAACTACATCTCCGTCCCCCTCTTCCAGCCCGACGAGGTGACCCGCTCCTTGCGCCTCAGGAAGCGCTCGGACATTGAGGCGGGGCTTTACGGCAGGGTGCTGGCCCGGGAGGTGGAGGTGCAGGGGGTGCGCCTCGAGGAGGGCCGCTACCTCTCCTTGGAGGACGTGAACCTCCTCATCAAGGGGGCGGAGGCCGGGGAGATCAAGGAAGTGCCCGTGCGGAGCCCCCTCACCTGCCAGACCCGCTACGGGGTGTGCCAGAAGTGCTACGGGTATGACCTCTCCATGGCCCGGCCCGTGTCCATCGGCGAGGCGGTGGGGGTGGTGGCGGCGGAGTCCATCGGGGAGCCCGGCACCCAGCTCACCATGCGCACCTTCCACACCGGCGGCGTGGCCACGGGCACGGACATCACCCAGGGTCTGCCCCGCGTCATTGAGCTCTTTGAGGCCCGCAGGCCCAAGGCCAAGGCGGTGATCTCGGAGATTGACGGCGTGGTGCGCATTGAGGAAACCGAGGAGAAGCTTTCCGTCTTCGTGGAGTCCGAGGGCTTCGCCAAGGAGTACAAACTCCCCAAGGACGCCCGCTTGGTGGTGAAGGACGGGGACTACGTGGAGGCGGGCCAGCCCCTAACCCGCGGGGCCATTGACCCCCACCAGCTCCTGGAGGCCAAGGGGCCGGAGGCGGTGGAGCGCTACCTGGTGGACGAGATCCAGAAGGTTTACCGGGCCCAGGGGGTGAAGCTCCACGACAAGCACATTGAGATCGTGGTGCGGCAGATGCTCAAGTACGTGGAGGTCACCGACCCCGGGGACAGCCGTCTCCTGGAGGGCCAGGTCCTGGAGAAGTGGGACGTGGAGGCCCTGAACGAGCGGCTCATCGCCGAGGGCAAGACCCCGGTGGCCTGGAAGCCCCTCCTCATGGGGGTGACCAAGAGCGCCCTCTCCACCAAGAGCTGGCTTTCCGCCGCCAGCTTCCAGAACACCACCCACGTCCTCACCGAGGCGGCCATCGCCGGCAAGAAGGATGAGCTCATCGGCCTCAAGGAAAACGTCATCCTGGGCCGCCTGATCCCCGCCGGCACCGGCTCCGACTTCGTGCGCTTCACCCAGGTGGTGGACCAGAAGACCCTGAAGGCCCTGGAGGAGGCCCGCAAGGAGGCGGTGGAGGCCACCAAGGAGGCCCCCGCCCGCCGGGCCCCCCGCCGGGAGCAGCCGGGCAAGCAGGCTTAAGGAAAGGCTTAAGAGGCGGCGGGTTCTCCCCGCCGTCTCTTGGCCCATAATGGGGCCATGTTGGCCAAGCTCTACGCCGCCTTTCGCCAAGTGGGGGAAGACCTCTTCGCCCAGCGCCTCATCTCCGCCACCGCGGGCAACTTTTCCGCGCGCACCAAGGAGGGTTTCCTCATCACCAAAAGCGGGGTGCAGAAGGCCCGGCTTACCCCGGAGGACCTGGTGGAGGTGCCCTTAGAGGGCCCCTTTCCCCCGGGGGCCAGCGTGGAAAGCGTGATCCACCGGGAGGTTTACCGGCGGACGGGGGCCAAGGCCCTGGTCCACGCCCACCCCCGGGTGGCGGTGGCCCTCTCCTTGCACCTGGAGCGGCTCGTACCCTTGGACCTCGAGGGCCAGTACCACCTCAAGGAAGTCCCCGTGCTCTCCCCCAAGACCACCTCCGCCACGGAAGAGGCGGCCTTGGCGGTGGCGGAAGCGCTCGGGGAGCACCCGGTCTGCCTCCTCAAGGGGCATGGGGCCTTTGCCTTGGGGCGCAAGGAAAAGCCGGAAGAAGCGCTTCTGGAGGCCTATAGCCTCCTCACCACCTTGGAGGAAAGCGCCGAGATCCTCCTTTACCATCGGCTTTGGGGGAAGGGATGAAGGTGCTCTTCGTGGAAGGCAAGGAACGGGAACCCCTTTGGGCGCTGGCGCAAAGGCTTCCCCACCCCCACTGGCTCCTGGCGGGGGAAGGGGTGTTCCTCCTTCAGGTCTTCGGCGCCTCGGAGGAGGCTAAGGCCTTGGCGGAGGGCCTCCCCGGGGTCAGGGTCTGGACCTTTACCTTGGAGGATGGGGTAGTCTATAGGGGATGCGGGAAGAAATCGGCTACATCCCCGTAGGGGAGGCGGAGCTTTACGTGGAGGACGTGGGGGACCTGCACGCCCCCGCCCTCTTGGTCCTCCACGGGGGCCCCGGGGGAAACGCCTACGTCCTCCGGGAAAGCCTCCAGGACCACCTGGAAGGCTTCCGCGTGGTCTACTTTGACCAGCGGGGCTCGGGGCGGAGCCTGGAGCTTCCGCAAGACCCCCGGCTCTTCACCCTTGACGCCCTGGTGGAGGACACCCTGGCCCTGGCCGAGGCCTTGGGGATAGAGCGGTTTGGCCTTCTGGCCCACGGCTTCGGGGCGGTGGTGGCCCTGGAGGTCCTCCGCCGCTACCCCGAGGCGGAAGGGGCCTTGCTCTTAGGCCCTTGGGTGAACTTCCCCTGGCTCGCCGCCCGCCTGGCGGAGGCAGCGGGGCTCACCCCGGGGGAAGACCCGGAGGAAAACCTCAAGGCCGCCTTGGAAAAGGCCGAACCCAAGCTTCTTTTTGACCGCCTCATGTTCCCAAGCCCAAGGGGGCGCCTGGAGTACGAGTGGCTGGCGGAAGGCTCGGGCATCCTGGGCCCCGACACCCCGGCCCTGGCCTTCCTGCACAACGGGCTTTGGCGCCTGGACTACACCCCCTACCTCGCCCCTTCCCGCAAGGCCCTGGCGGTGGTGGTGGGGGAGCTGGACGGCACCAGCTACCCCTACGCCGAAGAGGTGGCGGAGCGGCTCAAAGCGCCCATCCGGGTGGTGCCCGGGGCGGGGCACTATCCCTGGATAGACGCCCCCGAGGCCTTCGCCGAGGCCTTCCGCGCTGCCCTTGCCCACGTCCTCGTCCCTCAAGGGTGGTAGACTAAGGACGTCACCGGGGGTGCCCCAAAAGGGGCTGAGAGATACCCTTGGAACCTGATCCGGGTAATGCCGGCGTAGGGAAGGTGACGGGCCCCTCCCGGTGACAAGGAGGGGTTTTATGCGTAAAGCCTTGGCGTTGCTTCTCTTTTTGGCCTTCGGCCTGGCCCAGGAGATCACGCTCCTCACCCACCAGAGCTTTTCCCTGGACAAGAACCTTATCGCCCAGTTTGAGCGGGAGACGGGCCTGAAGCTCCGCATCCTCAAGGCGGGGGACGCGGGGGAAACCCTGAACCGGGCCATCCTCACCAAAAGCGCCCCCATCGCCGACGTCCTCTACGGCTTTGACAACACCTTCCTCTCCCGGGCCCTGGAGGCGGACATCCTCCTCCCCTACAGGAGCCCGGAGATCCGAAACCTCAAGGCCACCCTGCTCCTGGACCCCACCTTCCGGGCCCTCCCCGTGGACTACGGCTGGGTGAGCCTGAACTACGACAGGGCCTACTTCCAGAACCGGCCCCTGCCCAAGGCACCCGAGGACCTGGCCAAGCCCGAGTATGCCCGGCTTCTGGTGGTGGAAAACCCCGCCACCAGCTCCCCCGGCCTCGCCTTCCTCATGGCCACCGTGGCCCGCTTCGGCGAGGACGGCTACCTGGACTTCTGGGCCAAGCTCCGGGACGGCGGGGTGCGGGTGGCCAAGGGTTGGAGCGAGGCCTACTACACCCACTTCACCCTCTACAAGGGGGACCGGCCCTTGGTGGTTTCCTACACCACCAGCCCCGCCGCCGAGGTCTACTACTCCGAGGGCAAGTACCAAGAGCCCCCCACGGCCAACCTGTTCCCGGAGCTCGCCTTCTTCCAGGTGGAGTTCGTGGGCATCCTGAAGGGCACCAAGAACCTGGTAGGGGCCAAGAAGCTGGTGGACTGGCTCCTCTCCCGCCCCGTGCAGGAGAACATCCCCACGGAGATGTGGATGTACCCCGCCCGCCGGGACGCCAAGCTGCCCGAGGTCTTCCGCTTCGCCCCCGAGCCCGTGGGGAGCGTGCGGCTGGACCCCAAGCGCATGGCGGAGAACCGGGAGCGCTGGATTGACGAGTGGACCAAGGTGGTCCTCCAGGGGCAAAGCCCGGAGGCGGTGCGCCGGGGGCGGCGCTAGGCGATGGCCTGGCTCGCCAGGGGGGTGGTCCTCCCCTTCCTCGCCTTCGCCCTCTTCTACCCCCTTTTCCGCCTCCTCCTCCTGGGCGTAGGGGAGGGGTTTTGGAGCGCCTGGACCAACCCCTATTACTGGGAGCGCTACCGCTTTAGCCTGGAGTACGGCCTGGCCTCGGCCCTCCTCACCCTCGCCCTGGCCCTCCCCCTGGCCTTCCTCTTCCGGCGGCGCTTCCCCTTGCGGGCCCTTTTCCTCTCCCTTTCCACTTTGCCCTTCGTCCTCCCCACCCCGGCGGTGGCCTTGGGGTTTTTGGCCCTCCTGGGCCCTCGAGGGCTTTTGGGGGTGGACCTTTACGGCACCTTCGCCCTCCTCCTCCTGGCGGCGGTTTTCTACAACCTGGGGCTCGCCCTACGGGTCCTCCTCCCCGTGGCCTTGGGCCTGGAGGAGCCCCTGCAGGCGGCGCGGAGCCTGGGGGCCACCCCTTGGCGCGCCTTCCTCCGGGTGGGGCTTCCCCTCCTCCTTCCCGCCCTGGGGGCGCGGGGCTTCTCGTCTTCCTGTACACCTTCTCCGCCTTTGGGGTGCCCCTCCTCCTCGGGGGGCCCCGGCACGCCACCCTCGAGGTGGAGGTCTACACCCTCCTGGCCCACCGCCTGGCCCTGCCCGAGGCCAGCGCCCTCATGGCCTGGCAGCTTTTCACCCTGGGGGCCTTGGTCCTCCTCCACCTGCGCCTCAAGGCCCACCCCCTTCCCCCAGGTCCCCTTCTTCCCGCCCCCTCCCTGGCTTACCCCTTGGGGCTTGGGGCCTTTTTTCTTCTCCTCTACGCCCCCCTCCTGGCCCTCTTCGCCCAAGGGAGCCTTTCCGCCCTCCGCTCCGCCTGGGTCTCGGAGGACTTCACCCCCCTGCCCTTGGCCCTGGCCAACTCCGTGCGCTTCACCCTCCTCGCCCTCCTCCTGGCCCTGCCCCTGGGGGTGGCCTACGGGGTGGCGGCGCGGCGGAGCGGGCTATGGGACCTTCTGGGCCTTTTCCCCCTTATGGTGAGCCCGGTGGCGGTGGGCCTCGGCTACCTGGTGGCCTACCCTGGCCTTCGGGGCTCCTTGCTCCTCCTCCTCACCGCCTACGCCCTCCTGGCCTACCCCCTCTTGGCCCGGACCCTCCTGCCGGCCCTAAGGAGCCTCCCCCCAAGCCTCCTCGAGGCGGCAAGGACCCTGGGAGCCACCCCTTGGCGCGCCTTTTTAAGGGTGGAGCTTCCCCTCCTCCGCCCCGCCCTGGCCTCGGGGGTGGCCTTGGCCCTGGCCGCCCTCCTGGGGGAGTTCGGGGCGAGCCTGGTGCTTTGGCGGCCCGAGTGGACCACCCTGACCCTGGCCATCTACGAGCGCCTGGGACGCCCCGGGGAAGGACCCTTCCGGGAGGCCTTGAGCCTGGCCGCCCTCCTCGCCTTCCTCTCCGGCCTCCTCTTCTACCTCCTGGACCGGGGGCGGGGTAGGCTAGGCTAGGAAAAGCCGGCCAGGAACTCCCTCACCACCCCAAGGAAGCGCCGCCCGTCCAGGAGGAGGGCCAAAAGGGCCCAAATCAAGGCGGCGCGAAAGGCCTCCGGGGCGAAGGTGGCGGCGAAGAGGAAGGGGGCGAAGGTGGCGGGCACCTGAAGGAGCATGGAAAGGCTCTTGTTGGGGTAGCGGAGGAGGAGGGTGAGGGCCAAGACCATCCAGGAAAGGCCGAGGCCGAGGGGCACCAGGCCCGCCCCCAAAACGTAGGCGAAGCCCGTCCAGGCCAGGCCGGCGTCCAGGGGGTAGTCCCAGGCGGCGAGGCGGGTGGGCCGCCTGGAGGCGCGGGCCAGCATCCCGTCCAGGACGTCCAGGCTCCAGCCCAAAAGGAGGAGGCGCACCACCTGCCCCAAGGCCTCGAGCCCCTCCCCCACCCGGAGGAGGAGGAGAAGGACCACCCCACCCCGGGCCAGGGTGCAAAGGTCGGCCAAAGCCCCCACGCTAGCCCTCCTGGAGCAAAGCGGCGAGCCCCTCCACCGCCCCCTGGCGTAAGGAAAGGTGGGCTAGGGGGGTGAGGGGGGTGGGCTCGGGGTTCACCTCCACCAAGTAGGCCCCGGCGGCGAAGGCCATGCGCCCCAAGGAGGCGGCGGGCTCCACCTCGGCGCTCGTGCCCACCACCAGGGCCACGTCCGCCTGGGCGAAGGCTTTTTCCGCCCGCTCCCAGGCCCCCGGGGGAAGAAGCTCCCCGAACCAGACCACGTCGGGCCGGGCCCGGTGGCCGCAGGCGGGGCAGAAGGGCGGGGGCGTGAAGGCCTCAGGCAGGGGAAAGCGCTGGCCACAGGCCTCGCACCGGGCCCGAAGGAGGTTGCCGTGGAGCTCCACCAGGTTTTGGCTTCCGGCCCGGGCGTGAAGGCCGTCCACGTTCTGCGTCACCAGGAGGAACTCTCCCCCACGGGCCAAAACCCGCCGCTCCAGCTCCACGAGGGCGTAATGGGCGGGGTTGGGCAAAGCCTCCCGCACCTTGGCGATGCGCCAGGCGTACCAAGCCCAGACCCTTTCGGGGTCCTTGGCATAGGCCTCGGGGGTGGCGTAGTCCAAGGGGTTGAAGTTCCGCCACAGGCCCTCCGCGTCCCGGAAGGTGGGGATGCCCGAGGGCTTGGAGATGCCCGCCCCTGTGAGGACCGCCACCCGCTTGGCCTCCCTTAGCCGCTTTTGCGCCTCCTGAAGGCTTTCCATCCCCATCCCATCCTAGCGCGGTAGGCTAAGGGAGATGCGGCTTTTCACCCCCGAGGCCATGCGGGAAGCGGACGAGAAGGCGGAGGCCATGGGCTACCCCACCCTGCTCCTCATGGAGTGGGCGGGGATGAAGGCGGCCCGGGTCTACCGGAGGCTTTTCGGCGAGGCGCCCGCCGTGGTCCTCTGCGGCAAAGGGAATAACGGCGGGGACGGCCTGGCCCTGGCCCGGCACCTCCTTTTGGAGGGGGTAAGGGTGCGGGTCTACGCCGCTGGAGGAGAAGGGAGGGATGCCCTCCTCATGCGGCGGGCCCTGGAGGCCTTGGGCCTTCCCCTCCTCCCCCTGGAAGAGGCCAGTTGGGGGGAAGGGGAGGTCCTGGTGGACGCCCTCTTCGGCACCGGGCTCAGGGGCCCCCTGGAGGGGTTTTACGCCGGGCTCGTGGAGCGGGTGAACGCCTCGAGGCTCCCCGTCCTCTCCCTGGACCTCCCCTCGGGCCTCCCCTTCTCCCCCCACGTGCGGGCCACGGCCACCCTCGCCTTCGCCGCTTTGAAAACCCCCCACCTCCTCCACCGAGAAGCCTGCGGCAAGCTCTTCCTAGCGGGGATCGGCCTGCCCCAAGCCCTCTTGGAACGGGAAGACCTCCCCGAGGTGGCGACCCCCGAGGCCCTAAAGCCCCTTCTCCCCCAACGCCCCCTCACCGCCCACAAGGGGAGCGTGGGCCGGGTGGGGGTGCTTGGGGGCTACCGGGGGGACGCCCTGCGCTACGCTGGAGCCCCCCTCTTGGCCGCCCTAGGGGCCTACCGCATGGGGGCGGGGCTCGTGCACCTGGTTATCCCCGAAGGGACGCCCCTAGAGCCCCTCGAGGCCGTCTTCCACCCCGTGCCTGCCCCCGCCCTTCCCCCCATGAAGGTGGAGGCTTTGGCGGTGGGCATGGGCGGGGGGCCCTGGGGCAAGGCCTGGGCCCTGGAGGCCCTCCAGGCGGGCCTGCCCACGGTGTTGGACGCCGATGCCCTACACCCCGAGGTGGTGGCCCTCTACCGCCGCACCGGGGTTAAAGCGGTCCTCACCCCCCACGCGGGGGAGGCGGGGAGGCTCTTGGGCGCCCCCCCGGAGGCGATAACCAAGGACCCCGTGGCCGCCGCCCGAGCCCTGGCGGAGACCACGGGCCTCGCCGTGGTCCTCAAGGGGAACCCCACGGTGGTGGCGGAAGGAAACCGGTTCTCCGTGAACCCCACGGGCAACCCCGCCCTGGCCACCGGCGGCACGGGGGATGTCCTCTCGGGGGCCATCGCCGCCCTTATGGCGGCGGGGCTTGCCCCCTTTGACGCCGCCCGGCTTGGGGTGTACCTGCACGGCCTCGCCGGGGACCTTTTGGCGGAGGAAAAGGGGGTGGGCCTCCTGGCCCGGGAGGTGGCGGAGGCCCTGCCCCGGGCCAGGAAGCTCCTGGAGGGGGGCCTCGGCCTCCCCTTGGGCCTGGTATAGTCTTGGGCAAGGGCTTTGCCCCTCACCATGGACCTGTCCCGCCTTTACGTCCCCGCCACCTTGGCCAACCTGGGCTCGGGCTTTGACGCCCTGGGGGTCGCCTTGGACCTCTACCTGGAGGTGGAGGCGGAGCCGGCCCGGGAAGACGCCTTCTTCTACGAGGGGGAAGGCCAGGTGGCGGGAACGGACAACCTGATCCACCAAGGCTACCGGGCGGGGATGGCCGCCTTGGGCCTGAAGGCGGAGCCCCTGGCCATCCGCGCCTTCAACCCCATCCCCCTGGCCCGCGGCATGGGGAGCTCCTCCGCCGCCTTGGTCGCGGGGGTGGCCTTGGCGGACCGGGTTTCCGGGGGGCGGCTTGGGCGGGAAGGGGTGTTCCAGGTGGCCGCCCGCCTGGAGGGCCATCCCGACAACGTGGCCCCCGCGGTCTACGGGGGGTTTGTGGCCGCCCTGAGCGAGCCCCCCTTGGCCATCCCCCTGCCCAGGCCCGAGGGGGTGCGCTTCGTCCTGGCCGTCCCCCCTTACCCCGTGCCCACGCCCTTGGCCCGGGCCGCCCTGCCGGAAAAGGTACCCCTGGCCGACGCCGTCTACAACCTGGCGCGAAGCGCCCTCTGGCCCGCCGCCCTCTACTCGGGCCGCCTCGAGGCCCTGCGGGAAGCCTGCCGGGACCGCCTCCACCAACCCCACCGGGCCCACCTCATGCCCGGGGTGATGGAGGCCATAGAAAACGCCCTGGCGGCGGGAGCCCTGGCCGCCTTTGTGGGGGGAGCGGGGCCCACCCTGGCCGCCTTGGTGCGGCAGGGCGCGGAGGAAGGCGTGGCCCGGGCCCTGGTGGGCTACCGGGGCCAGGGCCAGACCTTGGTGCTGAACCTCGGGGAGGGATACTTTTGGAAGGAAACCTGAACACCATCCCTCTTACGGAGCTCTTGGAGCTCATTCACGGCCACCGCCGCTCTGGCGTTTTGGAGGTGAAGGTGGGGCCCCTGCCCCTCTCCTTGCGCTTTTCCGCCGGGGAGGTGGTGGGGGCGGCCATCCTGGACTGGGAAGGCCTCGAGGCCCTCTTCGCCTTCCCCCTCCACCCCAAGGAAGGCCCTTTCCGCTTCCAGCCTGGCCCCCCTTCCCAGGAGCGCCCCCTCCTCCCCTTCACCACCTTGCTGGGGGAGTGGGCCCGGGTCAACGACGAGTGGGACCGGTTCCGCACCCTGGTGGACTCCCCCAGCCGCGTCCTGGAGGCCATCCGCCCCAAGGCGCCCTTGGAGGTCTTCCAGGGGGGCAAGAGCGTCCGGGCCGCCGCCAAGGCTTGGGGCGTTCCCCTCCTCATCGCCATGGAGCGGGCCTACATGGGGGTAAGGGAAGGGGACCTCTATCCCTTGCGCCGCTACGCCTGGTACGCCCTGCGCATCCGCTACCAGGGGCGCAAGGGCAAGACCCTGGAGGAGTACGGCCAGCTCCAGGCCCTCCTGGACGGCACCCGCAACCTGGGCGAGGTGATCGCCGCCGGGGTACCCGTGAGCCTGGTGCGCCGCTACCTGGTCCAGGCCTTAAGCTCGGGGGAGATCGCGCCCCCGGGGAGGGGCTGGCTTCTAAGGGACCTCACCTGGGAGATGGACAAGGAAGGGGAAGCCTAGGCGCCCCTAGGCCCCCCCAGCGCCGCTTGGGCTACTTCTTCTTGCGGGGACGGTACTTGCCGTAGGTACCCCGCCAGATCTTGCCCCTGCGGGTGCGACGGTCGCCCTTGCCCATGCCTTCCCTCCTTAGGCGCTAGCCCCTTGGGCGGAAAGAAGCTGGTGGACCTTGCGCATCAGCCGGGACTTCCTGCGGGCGGCGGCGTTCTTGTGCAGGGTGGAACCCTTGGCCGCCTTGTCAATCAGCTCTCGGCCTTGCGCATGATCTTGATGGCCTCCTCCGCCTTGCCCTCCTGGGCCAGCTGGACGGCCTTCTTGCTCAGGGTCTTGATGGCCGACTTCTTGGCCTTGTTGCGAAGCCGGCGCTTCAAGGACTGCCGGTGCCGCTTCAGAGCGGAAAGGTTCCTCTTGGGCTTCTTCTGCGCCATCGTTTTCCCCTTATGCCCCCTCGGGGCAGACCAGGCCTAAGTGTAGCACACCCCGCCCTATGGGGCAAACTTGGTGGCCACCCAGTCGTAGCGCACCCGGCCCTTGGCGTCCTGCAAACGGAAACGCAGGAGATACTCGCCGGCGCTCACGGGAAAGCGCACCTCTTCCTGGAAGCTCCCGCGATAGCGCCGCTCCCCCAAAAGCCTTCCTTCCTGGAGCAAGGCCACCTCGAGGCTGCCTTCCTGCAGGCTCCCCTCCACCCGCACCTTCACCGCATCGTAAAGCCCCGTGACCCGCAAGGGGTAGCGGGCCTCCCCCGTGTACTTCCAGTAGAAGACGGGCAAAAAGGGCGGGTAGCCCACGGCGAGGCCGTAGCGCTCGGCGTACCAGTAAAGGCCCAAGGCGGCCAGGGCCAAAAGGAGCAGGCTCCGCATTGCCCTAAGTATACTTGGGCACATGGCAGGCGCGGGCACCATCCCCCCGGAAGAAGCCTTCGCCCTCATCAAGCGGGGGGCGGAAGAGATCATCCCCGAGGAGGAGCTTCTTTCCAAGCTCAAGGAAGGCCGGCCCCTCACGGTGAAGCTAGGGGCCGACCCCACCCGGCCCGACCTCCACCTGGGACATGCGGTGGTCCTGAGGAAGATGCGCCAGTTCCAGGAGCTTGGGCACAAGGTGGTCCTCATCATCGGCGACTTCACCGGGATGATCGGGGACCCCTCGGGCCGGAGCAAGACCCGACCCCCCCTCACCCTGGAAGAAACCCGGGAAAACGCCAAGACCTACGTGGAGCAGGCGGGGAAGATCCTCAGGCAGGAGCCTGAGCTCTTTGAGCTCCGCTACAACTCCGAGTGGCTGGAGGGCCTCACCTTCAAGGAGGTGGTGCACCTCACCTCCCTCATGACCGTGGCCCAGATGCTGGAAAGGGAGGACTTTAAGAAGCGCTATGAGGCGGGCATCCCCATCTCCTTGCACGAGTTCCTCTACCCCTTCGCCCAGGCCTACGACTCCGTGGCCATTAGGGCCGATGTGGAGATGGGGGGAACGGACCAGCGGTTCAACCTCCTGGTGGGGCGGGAGGTGCAACGGGCCTACGGCCAAGACCCCCAGGTGTGCTTCCTCATGCCCCTTTTGGTGGGCCTGGACGGGCGGGAGAAGATGAGCAAGAGCCTGGACAACTACATCGGGGTGGCGGAGCCCCCCGAGGTGATGTTTAAAAAGCTCATGCGGGTCCCCGACCCGCTTCTTCCAAGCTACTTCCGCCTCCTCACGGACCTCACGGAGGAGGAGACCGGGGCCCTTCTCCAGGCGGGCCCCGTTCCCGCCCACCGGGTCCTGGCCCGCCTCCTCACCGCCGCCTACGCCAGGCCCCGGATCCCCGCCCGCCTAGACCGGGCCTTCTACGAGAGCCTAGGCTACGCTTGGGAGGCCTTGGGCCGGGACAAGGAGGCGGGCCCCGAGGAGGTCCGCCAGGCGGAGGCCCGCTACGACGAGGTGGCCAAGGGAGGGATCCCCGAGGACCTCCCCGAGGTGGCCATCCCCCCCTCCGAGCTCAAGGAGGGGCGGATCTGGGTGGCGCGGCTTTTCACCCTGGCGGGCCTCACCCCCTCCAACGCCGAGGCGAGGCGGCTCATCCAAAACCGGGGCCTGCGCCTAGACGGGGAGCTAATTACCGACCCGAGCCTCGAGGTGGACCTCTCCCGGCCCCGGGTCCTGCAGCGGGGGAAGGACCGCTTCGTGCGGGTACGGCTTGGGGACTAGAGGGTGCAGCCCCTCAGGCCCCTATACCCCCTCCATGGGCCGCAGGGGCACCTCGTGGCCGGTGGCGTAGAGGGTATCCCCCTCCGCCTCGAGGCGGAGCCGGGGCAAGGGATAGCGGGGAGGGCCGTAGATGGCCTTTCCCCCAAGCAAGGGATCAAAGGCGCCGAAGTGGCAGGGGCAGCCCAAGAAGGGCCGTTCATGGCGGAAGTTGTAGAGGAGGGAGGCCGCCTCGGGGTCCGGGACGTAGTTCAGGGTGCAGCCCTGGTGGGTGCAGATGCGGCTAAAGGCGGCGTAGTGTTCTTCCCCCAGGGAAAGCCCCCCAGGAGGGGCCTCGGGGAGCCGCAAGAGAAAGGCCCTGAGTTCCCCTTGGGGTAGGGGGTAAAGGAAAGGTTTGGCCTGCCACAGGGCAAGCTCCCCGCGACGGGCCACCGCCACCTTGGGGCCCGCCTTCCACGTGGGGGCCCCCGCCTCGGGCCGGGGCCGGAAGCGGAGGTTGTAGGTGCGCACGCCAAACCAGGCGAAAAACCCCCCCGCCACGGCCACGGGGATGTAGAAGAAGAGGTCGCGCCGCTTCATAGCCCTTGGAGGTACGCCAAAAGGGCCTTAAGCTCTTCCTCAGGAAGAGGCACCGGGGGCATCTTGCCCCTTCCCTGGAGCACGATCTCCCGCACCGCCTCCTTGGCTTTCAGAATGGGGTTTCCCTTGAGCCTAGGCCCCACACCCCCCTCCCCTTCCGCCCCGTGGCAAACGGCGCAGCGGGCCAGGTAGACGCTTCTCCCATCCTTCCCCCCTTGGGCCTGGGCCCGGGCCATGGCGATCAGGCCCTCCACCCGTTCCCTGGCCTCGCCCCCCACCTCCAGGTACCGCTCCCAAGCGGCGATGGCCCGGTCCATCTCCCCTTTTTTGGAAGTAGAGGTTCCCGAGGAAAAGCCACCCCTCCGCGGCCTTGGGGTCTGCGTGCTGGGCGATCTCCAAAAACATCTGCGCCTCTTCCGGCCTTCCCCCCATGAAGAGGAGGATCCCCACCCGCCGCACCGCCTCTATGTTCCTGGGGTCTTTCTTCAGCACCTCCAGGTAGGCCTCCGCCGCCTGGTCAAAGGCCTGGAGGGCGTAAGCCCGCCGCCCCCAGGCCAAGAGGTCCTCCACGGCCCCCGTCCGCTTGGCCTTGTCCGCCAGGGCCTTAAGCTCTCGGGCCTCGGCCCGTTGCGTCACCGTGGTCTCCCCGGGCAGGCGGGGCAGGGTGTAGCGCCAAAGGCCCACCCCCAGGAGGACCACCACCCCCAAGACGAGGGCCACGGGCAAGGGGTTAAGGGAGCGCCTTGCCGGCGGGCGGTAGCCCTCCAGGGCCCTCTCCAAGGCCACCATGCGGGCCAGGGCGAGCTTTTTCTCCTCCCCCTCGAGGGCCTCCACCTCGGCGCGCAAAACCTCCAGCTCCCGAAGGAGCTCCTCCCGCCGGGGCGGCTCGGGAAAGGGCTCCTTGGAGCCCAGGAGGGGCCTTAGGGCCAGGAAAAGCCCGAGGAGGAAAAGGGCGAGGAAAAGCAAGGTGGCGGTCATGCTCAGGGCTCCTTCAGGCGGCGCTCCGCCTCTTCCAGAAGCTCCTTGGGCACCTTCTTGGGGCGGAAATAGGCGAAAAGCCCAAGGGCCAAGAGGATAAGGGCCACCGCGGGCAACACCCAGGCCCAAAGCGTCACTCCTCGCCGGGGTGGGTTATAGAGGATCCACTCCCCGTAGCGGTCCACGAAGAAAGCCTTGATCTCCTCCTCCGTCTTGCCCTCCTGAAGCATCTCGGCGATGATACGCCGCATCTCCACCGCCACCCCCGAGTTGCTCTCCGCGGCGCTTTCCCCTTGGCACACGGGGCAGCGGAGCTCCCGGGCGATGCGGAAGACCTCCGGGGAAAGGTCAGGGGGAGGCCCCTCCTGGCCCAGGGCGGGCAGGAAGAAAAGGGCGAGGAACAACACCCACCTCACGGCAACGCCTCCTTTAGGTACTTCTCCAAGGTGGCCTGGTCAATGGCCCCGGCGTGGCGGGCCAAAACCCGCCCCTCGCCGTCTATGAAGAAGGTTTCGGGCACCCCGTACATGCCGTAGTCCACCCCCACCCGGCCCCGGGGGTCAAAGAGCTGGGGGAAGGTTAGGCCGAACTGGGCGATGAACTTCAAAGCCTCCGGCTCCTTGTCCTGGGTGTTCACCCCGAGGAAAAGCACCCGCTCCTTGTAGGTGCGCCAGGCGGCCTCCAAAACCGGGGCCTCCTCGTAGCAGGCGGGGTAGCACCAGCTGGCCCAGAAGTTGAGGATAATGGGCCGCTTCCCCAGGTGGTCCGAGAGGCGGAAGGTCTCCCCCCACTCGGCCCGGTAGGGGGGAAGGACGGGCAGGGCGAAGTCGGGGGCGGGGCGCCTCTCCTTGGCCAAGACCGAGGGAAGGTCCTTGGGGTTGCGCTGCATCCCCCAGAAGAAAAGCCCCCCCAAGGCCACCACCAAAAGGATCCAAAGCCAGGCCCTCACGCCGGGCTCACCCCCTTGGCCTCCTCCCGGCGCGCCTGCGGCCAGAGGATGTACAGGGTCCCCAGGGCCATGAGCGCCCCCGCCACCCACATCCAGAAAACCAGGGGCGTGACGATAAGGCGCAAGGAAGCCCACTCGCCCTTTTCCCGGTCAAAGTCCATGAGGAGGAAGTAGTAGTCGTTCCCCGGGGTGTAGACCACCTTAGGAGCGGGCAGGGGGGAGTTCATCTGTGGGTAGAAGTGGAGCCGGGGCCGCACCTCCCCGAAGCGGTCGGTCTCCACCAGGGCCTCCACGGCGAAGCGCCGCCCCTCGTCCAGGGCCCGCACCCCCTGGAAGGTGAGCCTAAGGCCCGCCACCTCCCAGCTCCCCCCCCGGTAAAGGGTCTTCTCGCTTTCCAGGCGGTAGGTTTGGCTAAAGGCGATGCCAAGCCCCATGAGGGCCACGGCGAAGTGGACCACCAGGCTCCCCACCCGCCTGCGGTTTTCCAAAAAGCCCCACGGGGAAAGCCCCGCCCGCACCCGCCCCAAGACCCCTTCCCGCACCAGGAGGAGGATGGCGGCCACGTTGTAGAGGAAAAGCCCCACCGCCAAGGAGGCCCCCACGGTATAGCCCCGGGCGAGCCCAAGAAGCGTCCCCAAGGCCAGGACGGCCAGGAGGAGGTAAAGGTTTCGCAAGGCCTCGGCCTTGGGCCTCCGCCAGGGCAGGAGGGGCCCCACCCCCATGAGGAGCAAAATCCCAGCCCCAAGCGGGGCGGAAAGCTGGTTGAAAAAGGGCGCCCCCACGCTCACCTTGGCCCCGGCGAAAGCCTCCACCAAAAGGGGGTAGAAGGTCCCTAGGACCACCACCAAGGCCCAACCGGCGAAGAAAAAGGCCCCCAGAAGGAGCGCCCCCTCCCGGGAGAAGGGGTGGAAGAAGGCGGTTTCCCGCACCTCGCGGGAAACCCGGGAAAGAAGCCCCAGGCCAAGGGAGGTGGCGAGGAGGAAGAAGCCCAAGAAGGCAGGCCCCACCGGGCCCTCGGCGAAGGCGTGCACGGACTGGATCACGCCGCTACGGGTGAGGAAGGTGCCGAGGACCGTGGCGGCGAAGGCCAGGGTGACAAAGGCGAAGTTCCAGGCCTTAAAGGCCCCCCGGGTCTGCTGCACGAGGGCGGTGTGCAGGAAGGCGGTGGCGAGGAGCCAGGGGACGAAGCTGGCGTTTTCCACCGGGTCCCAGGCCCAGTACCCACCCCAGCCCAAGACCTCGTAGCTCCACCACATCCCCGCCACCTTCCCGGCGGTGAGAAAGCCCCAGGCGATGAGGGTCCACCACCGCGTCTCCTCCACCCAAGTCTGGTAGCGGCGGGTAACCATGGCCGCCACGGCGTAGGCGTAGGGCACGCTCAGACCCACGAAGCCCAGGTACATGAGCACGGGGTGGACGGCCATCATCCAGTGGTTCTGCAGGAGGGGGTTGGGGCCCACCCCGTCTTGGGGCGGGTTGGGAAGGGTTTCAAAGGGGCTGGCGATGGTGGCCATGACCCCAAAGAAGAAGACCTGGACGCCAAAAAGCACGGCGAGCACCAAGGAGGCCCGCCAAGGGTCCAAAGCCCGTCGGCCCGCCAAGAGGGTGTAGAGGGTCTGCAAAAGCCCCCAGAGGAGGATGCTTCCCTCTAGAGCGGCCCAAGGGGTGACCAGGGTGACCCAAAGGGGGTCCTTCACCGAGTGGTTCCTGGCCACGTAGGCCAGGGAGAAGTCGTGGGTGAGAAGGGCCCACTCCAGGGCCAAGAAGGCGGCCAAGGCGGCGAGGAAGGCGGGGAGGAGGAGGGATTTGGCCCCCTTCAGGAAGCGCCCATCCCCCTGGAAGTAAGCCAAGAGGGCCAGGGCCAGGCCCAAGAGGCTAAAGGCCAGGGCCAGGTTCACGCCGACGTTGCCCAATAGCGCCGGGGTCACTTGGCCTCCTCAATGAGCTTGCGCACCTCCTCGGGCGTCCACCCCTCCTTGGGGGCCTGGTAGCTTTCCGAGTGCTTCACCAGGAGGTTGGTGCCCTGGAAGACCCCCTCTTGGAAGCGGCCTTCCACCACCACCCCCTGGCCCTCCTTGAACATGCCCGGGGGGGTGCCCTTGTGGAAGACGGGCACCTCCGCCACCCCGTCGGTGAGAATGAAGCGGAGTTCTAGCCGGTCCTTGTCGTACCGCACCGTGCCCGGCTTCACCAGGCCCCCCAGGCGCACGGGGCGGTTTTGGTAGCGGGGTTGGTCCTGGAGGTATTCCGAAGGGGTTAGGAAATAGACCAGGTTCTGCCCCAAGCCCCCGAAGATGAGGTAGCCCAAGGCCCCCAGGATGACCAAAAGGCCGAGGAGGTACTTGATCCTCATCTTGCCCTCCGGTAGCGCCAGAAGAGGTAGGCCAGGTAGCCAAAAACCGTGAGGTAGGTGAGGGCGTAGACCCAGGTGACGAAGACCTCGTTCACGCTTCCTCCTTTTGGGCCTCGAGGGCCGCCACCAAGGCCCTAAGGCGCACGAAGCCCAGGTAGAGCAGGGTGAAGACAAAGAGGTTGAAGAGGAGGGCCTGGAGCATGGCCGGGTCCATGTGGATCTTGCCCGTGGTCAGGTCAATGGACTGGGTCTGGTGCAGGCTCCGCCACCACTTCACCGACATGTAGCTAATGGGCACGTTGATGAAGCCCAAGACCCCCACCGCCGCCGCCGCCTTGGCCCGAAGCTCCGGGTCCTCTATGGCCCCCCGAAGGAGGAAGTAGCCCACGTAAACGGCGAAGAGGATGGCGGTGGTGGTGAGCCTGGGCTCCCAGGTCCAGTAGACCCCCCAGGTGGGCCGGGCCCAAAGCATCCCCGTCACCAGGGCTAGGCCCATGAAGACGAGGCCAATCTCGGCGCTGGCCAGGGCCACCCGGTCGTAGCGAGGGTCTTGGCGGAAGAGGTAAAGGAGGGAGTAAAGGAAGGTCACGAAGAAGGCCAGGTAGCCAAGCCACGCCCCGGGCACGTGCAGGTACATGATGCGGGCCAGGTACCCCTGGTTCACGTCCGGCGGGGCGGAGAGGGCCAGGTAAAGCCCCACGGGCAGAAGGAGTACCCCCAGGCCCAAGAAGGCCCAAGTGAGGGCGTCGGGTCGTTCCGGGTGTGCCGCCTTAAGCATCGCTTGCCTCCACAACCCTAAGCATAGCCACCTCCCGGGTGAAAAATCTGTGGCCCCTACCCTTCCATGACCACGGGGAAGAGGAGGGCCCCCGCGGTGAGGTAGACCACGTCAAAGACCAAAAGAAGCTGCCACCAAGAAGCCACTTCCGCCAGGGGAACCCCCTCCAAAAGCCCCGCCGTGGCCCGGACCCCCGCCAGGACCACGGGCACCACCAAGGAGAAGAGGAGAAGGGGCAAAAGCACCTCCCGCCCCCGTAGCCGGGCGAGGAGCCCGGCGTAAAAGGTGGCCACGCCCGCGTAGCCAAGCCCCCCCAGGGCCAGGGTGAGGAAAAGGGGAAGGGCCTTTCCCAGGGGCAGGTGGAAGAGCAGGGCGGAAAGGAGCAGGGCAAAGGCGGAAAGGGGGAAGAGGAGGAGCATCTGGAAGAGGAGCTTCCCGAAGTAGACCCACTCCTTGCCCCCGGGGGTCAGGAGGAGATCGTCCAAGGTGGCGTCCTCCACCTCCAAGGCAAAGGCCCGGGTGGAAAGAAGCGTGGCCAGGAAGGCCAAGGCCACCCACAAGACCCCGGGGGCGGCCCGGCGCAAGGCCCCCTCCTCCGGGCCCAGGGCCAAGGCCATGATGAAGAGCATCACCGCCAGGAAGCTGAGGGCGGAGAGCACCCCCGCCCGGTCCCGCACCTCCAGGCGCAGGTCCCGCAGGGCCAAAAGCCAAACCCGCCCCACCCCCAAGCCCCCCCTCCCCACTGCCTTCTGCCCTTCCGCCCTCACGCCGCCCCCAGCCAGAGGACCCGATCCGCCACCGCCTCCGCCAAGGCCCGGTCGTGGGTGGCGAAGACCACCCCTCCCCGCGCCCGGGCCCCGTCCAAGGCCCGGAGGAGGAGTTCGCGCCCCTCCTGGTCCAAGGCGGTTTCCGGCTCGTCCAAAAGCCAAAGGTCGGGGGAAAGAAGCTCCAGGCGGGCCAGGGCCAAGCGCTTTTTC
Organism: Thermus sp. 2.9; assembly: GCF_000794385.1. Lineage (GTDB taxonomy): Bacteria > Deinococcota > Deinococci > Deinococcales > Thermaceae > Thermus > Thermus thalpophilus. Next base: position 64,773 of record NZ_JTJB01000031.1, on the reverse strand, counting down.
ATCCCGCTGGAGAAGGCGGCGAGGGGCAGGTCCTCCGGCAGGCCATACCGGGCCAAGGCCCCCCGCCAGTCCCCCCTCCCGCCGTGGAAGGCCAGGTCGTAAAGGAGGTGTTCCTTGGCGGTGAGGTGGCGGTGGAAGGGGGGGGGATTGGCGAGGAAGAGGGCCCTCCCCTCCCGCACCACCCGGCCCCGGGTGGGCTTCAAAAGCCCCGCCATGAGCCTTAAAAGGGTGGTCTTGCCCGAGCCGTTGGGGCCGAGGAGGGCCAGGACCTCGCCCCGCCCTAGGGAAAGGCTCACATCCCGCAGGACCCAGTCCCGGCCAAAGCGCTTGGAAACGGCCTCGAGGCGCAACATGCTCCCTTCAGTCTAGGGGTATACCCCGGGGACAAGGGTCCCTATAGGTACTTCTGCAGCCACTCCGGCGTGATCCGCAGGAAAAAGGTGTTCAAGGCGGAGTACGTCCCGGTGAAGAGGAGCACCCCCACGAGGACGAGCACCACCCCAGCGAAGACCTCCACGTAATGGGAAAGCCTTCCCGCCCGCCGTAGCCACCCCTTGAGCCGCTCGGCGAAGAGGGCCACCAAGAGGAAGGGCACCGCAAGCCCCAGGATGTACGCCAGCAGGAAGCCCACCCCGCCCCCCACGGCGGTGAGGGTGAGGATGGCCCCCAGGATGGGGCCGATGCACGGGGTCCAGCCCAGGGCCAAGGTGGCCCCAAGCAAGAAGGCCCCCAAGGGGCGGCCCGTCTCCCCTTCATAGCGGAGGGAAACCCCCCACTTGGGCCTCAAGCCCAGCATGTAAAGCCCGAAGAGGACCAGGACCACCCCCCCCACGCGGGCCAGGGTCTGGCGGTGTTCAAAAAGAAGCCCCCCAAGGAGGGTAAAAGGAAGCCCCAGGAGGAAAAACACCGCCCCGAAGCCCAAGACGAAGAAGAGGGCGTTAAAGAGGGGGCGCCCCCTTTCCCCCCCCAGGTAGAAAAGGTAGGTGGGCACCAAAGGGAGCACGCAAGGGGAAAGGAAGGAGAGCACCCCCGCCAAGAAGGCCGCGCCCAAGGAAAGCGTCATGCTCCCATCCTAGGGCAAGGTGAGCCAAGGGAAGCGGCGCTTGGTCTCCGGGTCCAGGTCCAAGAGCTCCCGGGCCGGCATGCGCACCTGGGGCAGGGTCTTTTGGTTGACGGGCTCATTCGCCTCTATGATGCCGTTCATGTAGAGGAGGAAGGCCACCAAGTGGTAGACCTCTTCATTGGTGAGGGTGCCTTCCTGACCGAAGGGCATGGCCCGGCGGATGTAATCGTAAAGGGTGGTGGCGTATTGCCAGTAGTTGCCGATGGCGTACTCCACGGGCTCCGTGTCCGGGGTGATGGGGAAGGGCTCCGCCACCAAGCGGTTAAAGGGGTAGCCTTCCCCCCGGGCCCCGTGGCAGGAGGCGCACTTCTCGGCGTAGATCCGCTCCCCCTCCTCCACCCTCCCCTCCCCCGGGGGAAGCCCCCGGCCGTCGGGCAGGACCACGGGCCTAAGGTCGTACTGGGCGGCGAGTTCCTCGCTGATGGGGGTGCCGAGGCCGTACCGCGCCCCCACCGCCAAGCCCAAAAGGACCACGGCGAAGAAGAGTTTCTTAGCCATCAAACACCTCCCCGTCGCACCCGCCCACGGGGCCCAGGGCCTGAACGCCCAAGGGCCGGTCCCCGTTCACCACCCGGCCGTCGGGCAGGATGCGCCAAGCCTGGATGGCGTTGTAGTGGTAGCGGTTGTTCTTGCCCCAGCGCTTGAAGAACTCCTCCCGGGTGGGCTGGGTGTTTCCCTTCTCGTCCCAGGCCCGGCTCCACAGCACCGCCTCCTCGCCCCGCCACTGCCAGGGCATCTTGAAGCGGACGAAGGCGTAGCGCTCCACAGGAGGCTCTAAGGTGGGCTGCCGCAGGTCTTCCCCTCGTCAAAAGAGATCTCCACTTTGGTCACCCGGCCGAACCCGCTCAGGCCAGGCCCCGAATCTCGTGAAACCCGGGCTTGATGGCCTGCCCCCCCGAGGGGTAGGTGATGATGGACTGGGGCTCCATGACCCAGGTGAAGGCCAAAACCTTCCCGTCCGCCATGACGTCCGTGTACTCGCTGGTCTCGTCCTTGGCCATGGCGGGCAGGTCGGTGACCAGGATGCGCCTTAGCCACTTCACCTGGATGCTCCCCTCCCAGCCCGGCACCACCAGGCGCACGGGGTAGCCCTGCTCGGGGCGGAGGGCCTCCCCGTTTTGCGCATAGGCCACCAAGACGTCCTCCATGGCCTTCTCCAGGGGAAGGGAGCGGGTGTACATGGCGGCGTCCATCCCCTCGGGGATGAGCCACCTCGCCCCCGGCTTCACCCCCGCCTCCTTGAGGAGGAGGGCCAGGGGCACCCCCGTCCAGCTGGCGTTGGAGGCGAGGCCCCGGCTTCGGGTGGCGGTGAGGTTGGGGTCGGGGGGGTTGCGGTAGCCGTTCTGCCCGTTTCCGGCGCACTCAATGAAGTAGGTGCGGGTCACGGAGGGGAAGCGCTTGAGGTCCTCCAGGGTGAAGACCAACGGCCTTTCCACCATCCCGTGGATCACCAGGCGGTAGTGCTTGGGGTCCACCTGGGGCACCCCGGCGTGGTGGCGCTCAAAGTGGAGGCCGTTGGGGGTGATGACCCCCTCCAGCCGCTCCAGGGGAGCGAAGTCCGCCCCCGAGTGGCGGGTGCGCAGGTTGGGGGAGATGTAGCGCACCACCTCCTCCTCAAAGGGGCTCCTGTTCCCGTACTCGGAAAGGGGAGCCCCGAGGGTCTTGGTGGGGGCGAAGGTTTCCTCGCTCCAGGGAGCCCCTTGAGCCCGGACCCTAAGAAGGCTAAAGAGGCCTCCCGCTCCAAGAAGCCGGAAGAACTTCCGTCGGTCCATATACCCTCCTATCGTATCCCACGGGCGCAAGAAAAACCCGCCCCCCTGAGGGGGCGGGGCCTAACGCCTTAGGCAGGGCCGAACATGTCGTTCCAAATGCCGGTGGCCCAGCCAATGGCCGCCTGGCCGTTGGCCTTGGAGCGCTGGTTGTCCACGGCGCTTTGCGCTTTGATCTGCTTGGCCGCCTCATCCCAGGAGTAGTTGGCGGAAACCCAGATGGCCTCCTCCGAGTCCACGAAGGAGTAGCAGATGTTCTGGGGAAGCTCAGGGGGGATCTCCGCCAAGGGCTTGCCTTTAAGGCGCTCGGCGATCTGCCGGGCCACGATGGTGCCGGAGACGTAGGCCACCATGCCGCTTTTGGGGTAGGGGGTGTTGCCGGTAATGTCCCCCACCAGGTACACCCGGTCGTCCTTTTCGGAGAGGAAGTAGGGGATGCGCACGTTGGCCCAGCGCTCCCCAAGCCCCGCCACGCGCACCAGCTCCCCCGCCTTCATGGGGGGGATGATGTCCGCCAGGGTGAAGGCCACCTCCCCAAGCTCGGTGAGGACCCGCTTCTTCCCGTAATCCAGACCGGTGATCTTGGTGTTGGGCACGTACTCCAGATAGTCCTTGTAAAGGTCGTTGTAGGCGGCGAGGAAGCCCGGGGCCTTGGAAACGGGCTGCGGGTTGGCGTCCAGAACGATGACCTTGCCCTTCACCCCCTTGGTCTTGAGCCGCCAGGCCAGCATGGCCGCCCGCTCGTAGGGGCCCGGGGGGCAGCGGTAAGGGGGGTTCGGGATGTACATGACGAGCTCCCCACCCGTCTCGTCAAACTGGTCCAGCATCCGCCTCAGGGCGATGTGCTCAAAGGGCTTGAAGCCCACGGGGAGGAGGTGCTTCACCTCGGCGTAGCCGGGGATGGCCTCGTACATGTAGTCAATGCCGGGAGCCAGGACCAGGAAATCGTAGGCCACGTACCCCCCGGCGGTGCGCACCAGGCGGCGGTCGCGGTTGATGTCCAAGACCTTTTCCTGGACGAAGATGACCCCATCCTTCACCACGTTGGTGTAATCAAAGACGAGCCACTCCAAGGGCTTGACCCCCGCCAGGAAGAGGTTGGACATGGGGCAGGACATGAAGATGGGCTTTTGCTCAATGAGGACCACCTCGGCGTCCACCCCGGACCGCACCAGCTTCCGCGCCACCGTGGTCCCGCCCCAGCCGCCCCCGATCACCACCACCCGCGGCTTGCGGGTGCGGGGAAGAAGGGTGGCCGGGCGGCTGTAGAACTCCTGGGCGAAGGCTGGGCTCGAGATCGCCCCGGCAGCGGCCAAAGCCGCCCCCGTCTTGAGGACCTGACGCCGACTGACCTTGCTCATACTCCCTCCTTCTTCTTGGCCAGCCTCTTATCGGCCAGGGCGGTAAGGAGTCCCGCCCGTAGCTTCCAGGATCTGGCTCATGACCCGGCGGGCCTCCTGGAGCATGGCCACCGCCGGCGTGCCCATCACACCGGGCATGATGGTCATGAGCATGGGCTCGATGGCACCCACCAGGACGTCATTACCCATCTGCATGGCAAAGAAGCGGCAAGGAGCGGCGAAACCTCCCGCAGGCTGGGTGAGGAACATGATCCGAGCCCATTCGCTCTTGCAGGGCATGATCACGGTCACCGGGCCCACCTTCACGTTGGGCAAAAGGTTAAGCCCGTTGGAGGTGAGCTCCGTTTCCACCATGAGCACCACATCCTCCACCTTGGCGGAGGGCACCCGGTACATGAGGGCAGGCATCATGCCGCTAGCGGGATCGGGCATCATGGCGGGGGGCAGGCGCTTCACGATGCCAAGCCGTCCCAGGGCCGCCTCGAGGCGCCACACCAACCGCTCCACCTCACCCCCGTACACCTGTAGCATGGAGAAGAGGAGGCGCCCGTCAAAAGTGCCCACCGTGAAGCTGTTCCCCTGGCCGGTGATGAAGACCGTGGGAGGTAGGACGATGGCGGCCATGGGATTTTTGGAAACCGCCTCGATGCTTCCCTTATCCGGCTTCAGCACCACCAGGCGGTACTCGGGGAAACCCGGGCCCGTCACCTGCCGCACCTGCTCCCCCAGGTTTAGAACCCGGTCTGCCTCGAGGCCCACGGACTTCAGGGCGGAGAGGGTCTTGGCCTCCACCTCTTCCAGGGAGCCTTTAACCTCCACCACCAAAGACTGCGCCAAACCCAACCCCAAAAGGGCCACCAGAGCCAAAAGCTTCCTCATTGCGAACCTCCTTCCACTTCTAGGCCGGCGTCCAGCCAGCCCTTAAAGCCGTGAGCGATGTTCTTGGCATTCTTGTAGCCAAGCGCTTGCAAATATGCGGCCACCACCGCCGAAACGCTGCCCGAGTTGCAGTAGACCAGGATCAGGGCCTCCTTGTCCTTGGGTAGCTCATGAAGGCGATCGGGCACCTGGCCGGCGTAGATGTGCACCGAACCCGGTATATACCCCTTCTTCCGCTCCTCCTCCGTGCGCACGTCCAGGATAAAGGGATCAAAGAGGAGGAGGTCCTTGGCCTCGGTGGGATACACCAGATAGCTGGCGGGGGGCACGCGCTTGAGGAACTCCCCAAAGGCCTTCACCCAGTCCCCCCCCGCCCCCCCTCCCCCCTGGGCCCGGGCCAGGGGAAGGAGGGGAAGAAGGGCAAGGAGGTGGCGGCGGCGCATGGCTAGCGGGTGAAGAAGGGCAGCTCCTCAAAGGAGTGCCCGGCCTTGGTGGCCTCGGCCAGCATGTACACGGTCAGGGCGATGTGGACATCCGAGTAGAACTCCGGCTTGGGAATGGCGATGGACTCGTAGCAGAAGTTAATGCGGTCCTCCATGGTGTAGAGCCGGTCCTCCTCAAAGCGGTAGGCGGGCCACTCATTGCCCAGACCCTGCTTGGGGCTCCGCACCGGGGAAAGCCGTACCCTCTGGCCGGCATACTGGTCGTGGCAGATGGCGCAGCTCATGTCCCGGGCCCCGGCGCGGGTGTACCAAAGCTCCCGCCCCAGGTTGTACATGGCCAGCTCCGCCGGGTGCTTGGGCACCACCTGGATCTTGGCCTTGGAGGAGAAGGAAGCGATATAGGTGGTGATGGCCCTAACCTCGTCCCGTTTGATCTCCGCCGGCTTGTACCCCTGTACGGTCTGCATGCAGGTGTACACCCGGGTTTCCAGGTCCTCCACCCGCTTGCTGTCGGAGAAGTACTTGGGAAGGATGGCGTAGACTCCCTCCAAAACTCCCTTCCCCTTGCCGAAGTCGCACTCCTCCAGGGTCTTGCCGCTTGGCCCCTTGCGGAAGAAGAGCTCCTTCCCCTCCTCCACAAAAAGATCCCCCGGGAGCACGCCGAAGGTCTCCAGGTACATCTGCCGCTGGCGCATGGCCTCCTCAAAGGGATCCAAGGGCTTCTGCTGCTGCGTATAGGCCCCCAAGCCCGCCAAGGCCCCCAAGGCCAGCACACCCAGGAAAACTAAGCGATTCCTTCTCTTCACGGCTCACCTCCGGTTGATGGGGGACTCGGGGTCCAGAAGAAAGGCCACCAGGTCGGCGGTTTCCTCCGGGGTAAAGAGGCCGTGCACCCCGCCACGGTACATCAGGGAGCAGGGCACGAAGGCCCAGGCGTTGAAGATCTTCTCGTAGGTGTAGCGCACCACCGCCTCCGAGGTGCCCCGCTGCCCATAGTTGGTCAGGCTCGGCCCCATGGTGCCGTGGGCCACCTCGCTGGCGACCCCGGCGTGGCAGGCGTAGCAGTTACCCCGCTTGGGATCGGTGAAGACCTTCTCCCCGTTTTTCCAGTCTCCCATGAGCTTGCCGTTTGCCGGGTACTTGATGAGGGCCTTCTGCTCCGCCAGGAAAGTCGGGATGAGATCCGGGGGAAGCTTATCCCGGTACTGGGAGCAAAGGGCCTGCCCTTTGTCCTGGGAGAGCATCACCTTGGCAAACTCGTGGCCGCCCGCATGCAAAGCCGCCTCAAAGCGGGCCCTAAAGGGACTCACCTGGGTGAGGCCAAGCCCCAAGATGACCACCGAAACTAACAAAATTGACGCCTTTTTGGTCATGAACTCACCTCCGGCACACGGTAGTTACGTCCCAACACGCGCACGTTGGGCTTGGGCAAAACCCTTATGCGCCCAGCGGCTTTGAGGTACTCCTCGAGGACCTGGTAGATGGGCCTGGGCTCGTACCCCGCCTTGGCCTCCCCCACCCGCTGGAGCCTTCCCCCATAGGAGGCCGCCAGGTACCGGCGATTGGGATCCAGGGGCTTGCCGCCCACCTCCACCTCCCGGATGCGCTTGCCGACGGGGGCATCGGGGTCCAGCACGTAGCGGAGGCCGTAAACCCGGCTCACGTCCCCGCCCTGCTGGTAGAAGGGATCGGGGGTAAAGACGTTGCTGGCGATGTCCTCCAGGGTGTTCCGGATCTGCTCCCCCCGTAGCCAGAAGAGGTAAAGGTCGGGGTAGGTAAAGCCCAGGTAGGCGTAGAGGTGGTCCCGGGTGATGGCCTGGCCGGGAAGGATGGTGGTGCCCCAGCGCACCGCCGGGCTGAAGACCAGGTCCACCTCGGGATAAAGAGCCTTCACCGCCTGCCCCACCAGCTCATCCCAGGTGGAGTAAAGGGTGTCCCGCTTGTAAAGCAGGGATTCGGAAACCGCCAGGGGCTCGAAAAGGTGCTGCCGGTGGGGAGCCAGGGTCTTTTCCAGGAAGGCCTCCACGTCAGGAGCCCCCGGGAGATGGCGGGCCAGAACCGGCAGGATCCTGAGCCGGAGGTTGGCAATACCCCCCTTGAAAAGCTCCAGGTCCACCCGCATCAGGGCCTTACCGGCTGCGCTTCCCGCCACGATCCAGGTCTTGCCCACCCGCCAGGGGGAAGGGGTGAGGTCGTGGGTGTGCCCGGAAAGGATGAGGTCAATGCCCTTCACCCGCTCCGCCAAGGCCGCGTCCAGCTGGAGGCCGTTGTGGGAGAGAAGCACCACGGCATCCGCCCCCTCGGCCCGGGCCTGGTCCACGGCCTCCTGCAAGCGGCGCACATCCAGGGCAAAGGAAAGGCCTTCCGTGAACTCCTCGGGGTGAGAAACCTTCACGTAGGGATAGGTGGCCCCCACCACGGCCAGGGTGTAGCGGCCCATTTGGTGGATCCGGTAAGCAGGGTAAAGGGGGTCGCCGAAAAGCTCATCCACTACGTTGTAGGAGAGGTGCTCGCCCTTAAGCTTCTTGAAGAGCGCCTCGGCCCGCTCCCGCCCCAGGGTCCACTCCCAGTGGGAGACCATGTGGTCCACCCCAACGAGGTTCTGCCAGTCCACGATGGCCTCTCCCTGGGTGAGGAGGGAAAGGCCGGAGTTGGTCCAGGTATCCCCCCCGTCCAACACCAAGGCCCTGCCCCCCTCGGCCTCCACCTGGGCCTTTTGCCTGCGGATAAGGGCGGTGAGGGCGCTCAGGCCCCCGATGGGACCGAAGGCCTTGGCCAGCTCCACGAAGTCCAGGTAGCTGAGCAGGTAGGCCAAGGGGGTCTTCCGCTCCACCCCGTAGTAGCGCAGGATGGCCTCCCCGGTCAGGTAGCCGGGCCTCCCCATAAGGGGCTTGGGGGCGATGAGGTTGGGAGGCTCCATGAAGTAGTGGGGGAAGGCCTGGCCGTGGAGGTCGGAGAAGTAGAGGAGGGTGGCGTTGCCGTAAGGGGGAAGGTCGTAGAGGCGGGAAGGATTCTCCAGAACCTGGGCCAAAGCCTTGGGCCCAAGCCCTCCCAGGGCGGAAAGCCAAAAAAGAAGCTCCCTTCGGTTCATTTAGACCCCACCGCCGGCTTGGTGTTGAAGTCGCTTTCCGGATCCAACAGGTAGGCCACCACGTCTGCGATCTCCTCGGGGGTCAAAAGCCCCTGGGCCCCAAAGCGGTACATGACCGTGCAGGGGAAATAAGCCCAAGAGTTGTAGATGACCTCGTAGGTGTAGCGCTGCACCGCCTCGGACTGGCCCCGCTTGAGGCCGTATTTCTCCAGGCTGGGCCCCACGTCCCCGCCCAGGTGCACCGGGGAGCCAAAGTGGCAGGAGAAGCAGTTGGCCTTCTGCAGGTTGTTGAAGATGGCCCCGCCCTTCTTCCAGTCCCCCATGAGCTTGCCGCTTTGCGGGTACTTGATGAGGGCCCGCTGCTCCTCGAGGAACTTGGGGAGAAGATCGCCGGGCAGACGGTTGCGGTGAATGGAGCAAAGGGCCTGGTCCGGACGCTGGTTAAGGAAGACATCCGCGTAGGTCTTGCCACCCGTCTTGATGGCCTCCAGCTCGGAAGGGGAAAAGTACGACTGGGCCAGGGCCACCACCAAGGGCACGGCCAAAAGGATGGGGATAAGCTTCTTCGCCTTCATCGCCGCCTCCTCACCGCACGAAAGCCGGCCACTCCTCCACCACCGCCCCGTTATTCTGGTAGGCCATGAAAAGCTCCAAGGCTAGGATGGGCAGGGAGTAAAGAGCAGGCTGGGGATGGCCGATGTTGCCGTAGCAGGCCCGGATGCGGTCCTGCATGGTCCAGATCTGGTCGTTGGAGTAGCGGTAAGCGGGCCAGTGGGTCCAAGACTTGTCCTTCCCCAGCACGTCGGCGTAGGGCAAAACCCCGGCCCGCTTGCCCACGTAGGTCACATGGCAAGTGGCGCAGCCCACGTCCCTAGGCCCCGAGCGGGCGTAAAAGAGCTTCTCCCCGAGGGCGTAAAGCTCCCGCTCCTGGGGGAAGAGGAGGCGCACCTGGATCTTGTGGCCCGTGGACTTGCTGGCGATGTAAAAGGCCACGGCCACCACCTCGGAGCGCCGCACCTCGCTCGGCTTGAACCCCTGGACCCGGGTCATGCAGGTAAGGATGCGGCCATCCAGGTCTTCCACCCGGCCCGTGTCCAGGAAGTAGCGGGGAAGCCGGGCGGCGGCCCCCTCCAAAACCCCCTTGCCCAGGCCGAAGTCGCACTCGGCCATGGTTTTGCCCGAGGGCCCCTTCCGGTTAAAGAGCTCCTCCCCTTGCTGGACCACGAGCTCCGTGGGGAGGATGCCCGCGGTTTGCAGGAGGAGCTCCTTCTGCCGCTTGGCCTCCTCCCGGGGGTCCGGGCTTCCCTGGGCCAGGGCCGAGGCCAAGAGAAGGGCCACGCCTACCACCCACCACGCCTTGGACCGCATATACCCACCTCCATAAAGGCGCCCGGTTTCCCGGGCGCCCCATTTAGGCTAGCTCCAGCTTTACTTGGGCTTCCCCGGTGTCGCCGCTGGTGTCCTTAAGCCTTACGGTGTAGGTCCCCGGCTTTTCCGCCTTGAACTTGAACGCGTAGTTGGGATTGGTGGCAATAGAGGGGCCGAGGCGGGCTTCCGCCACCTTCTCCCCTTCAAAGTAGACCTCCACCAGGTTGATGTAGTTGGCGGGGATGAGGTTCCCCTGGGCGTCGCGGCGGGTACCCGGCTCGTTGGGGTGTTGCGCCAACACAGTGAGCTTGAACCCCTCTCCCGCCTTGGGCTTGGCCGGGGTGAGGCGAACGATGGTACGGATGGGCATCTTCTACCTCCTTTCTTTAGCCGCAGCCCCCCACGGTCACGCGGGTGCTGGCCGAGGCCAAAAGCAGCTTGCCGTCGGTGGTTTCCACCACGGCCCGGACAGCCGAGGTTTCCGCCAAACGGATCCGCACGTAGAAGTAGGGTTCAGCCCTAATAGGCATGTAAGCGAAGATGTGAGGTGTAGGGTTCTTGTCGGCGAAGAGGTGGATGGCCTTCACCTGGCTTGCGGGCAGGTTCACCTCCACCTCCGCGGGCACGTTGGCCCCGCTCTCCGCGATGGCCGGCATGGTGAGCTTCACCAGGTTGGAGGGGGTAAGGTCTTTAAACCCCTTGCCCAAAGCCTCCTGCAGGGCCTTTTCCAGGTGGGCCAGGTCCTCGCCCTCCAGCCCCTGGGCCATGGCGGGAAGCCCCGCCACGGCGAGGGCGGAAAGGGCCGCTCCGGTCGCCTTCAAAAACGCTCGCCTATTCACACGCACCTCCTTTGGCGCACATCTGGCGCAGCTCCGCAAGGAACTGCGCCCGGGGCCGGCTGCCAAAAAGCCGGCCCACCTCTTCCCACGCCCCCTTCCGGGGGACGAGGAAGACAAAGGTGGGGGTGCCCGGCACGCGGAAGCGCCGGGCCAGCTCCTGCCCCTCCGGGGTATCCGTACCCACGGAGGCCACCACGAAGCGCTCTTCCAAAAGGCGGCTCACCGCGGGGTCGGAGAGGACAAAGGTGTTCATCTGCTCGCAGTAGGGGCAGTGGGCGCTATGAAAGTACACCATGAGCACCCGGGCGTGCTCCTGGGCCAGGGCTTGGGCTTGGGGAAAGGGATACCAGCGCCCAAAGTCCGGCGCCGCCAGCGCCACGCCGAGGAGGAACATCCAAAGTACCCTGTATGCGTACATCACCTTACACCACCCGGGTACACCCAAGGACATTTGTACCTTACCAGGTTGGTCAGGGGAAAATCAAGCCCCCGACTACACTACTTTGACCGCTTCTTCACATTATACCCCCTGTTGTTTTGAGCTGAGGGGTAGATGACCCCCTCCCGCGCCAAGCGGTGCCTTACCCCCGACTAAAGGAAAGCTAAAGCCCAGGCTCTTGACGAACCCGAAGGGACAAACTACCCTATACCCCGGAGGGTAAAGATGAAGCGGACCCTTATGGCTTTCCTCCTACTCGGCGGCCTGGCCTTGGCCCAGGCGGACGGCGCCAAGCTCTACGCCCAGTGCGCGGGCTGCCACCAGGCCAACGGCCAAGGGATCCCCGGGGCCTTCCCGCCCCTGGCGGGCCACGTGGCGGAGATCCTCGGCAAACAGGGGGGGCGGGAGTACCTGATCAAGGTGATCCTATGGGGCCTTCAGGGGCAGATTGAGGTCAAGGGCATGAAGTATAACGGAGCCATGCCCGCCTTTAACGGCCTCAAGGACGAGGAAATCGCCGCCATCCTCAACCACATCGCCACCGCCTGGGGCGACGACAAGAAGGTCCAGGGCTTCAAGCCCTTCACCACGGCCGAGGTCAAGGCCCTGCGGGACAAGAAGCTCACCCCCCAGCAGGTGCTGGAGGAGCGTAAGAAGCTGGGCCTGAAGTGAGGCCATGGCCCGCCCCCGGGGCCCAGGGGCCCCGGGGGCTTTTTAATGGAGGGGTGCTGGCCTTCGCCCTGGAAAAGCGCTTCCCCGGTTTCCGGCTAGAGGTGGCCCTCGAGGTGCAAGCAGGCGAAGTCCTCGCCCTCCTCGGGCCCTCCGGCAGCGGAAAGAGTACCCTCCTCAAGCTCATCGCCGGCCTCCTGCCCCCCGACCGGGGCTTCGTGCGCCTCGGCCCCCTGGACCTCACCCCCCTCCCCCCCGAAAAGCGGGGGGTGGGCTTCCTCTTCCAGGACTACGCCCTCTTCCCCCACCTCAGCGTGGCGGAGAACATCGCCTTTCCCCTGGTGGAGGCCCGCTGGCCCAAGGCCCGGCGGGAAGAAAGGGTGCAGGAGCTTCTCTCCCGCATGGAGCTTTCCCCCCACGCCCGCAAGCGGCCCGAGGCCCTTTCGGGGGGGGAAAAGCAGCGGGTGGCCCTAGCCCGGGCCTTGGCGGCGAGGCCCCGCCTCCTCCTCCTGGACGAGCCCTTGGGGGCTTTGGACCTCAGGCTTCGCGAGGAGCTCCTTTTCTTCCTGCGCAAGACCCTGCGGGAAGAGGGCGTCACCACCCTCCTGGTGACCCACGACCAAAAGGAGGCGTTTCTCCTGGCGGCAAGGGTGGCGGTGCTCCGGGAAGGGAGGCTCGTGCAGGTGGGCACCCCGGAAGCGGTCTACGCCCAGCCCAAGGACGCCTGGACCGCCCGCTTCCTCGGGCACAAGAACCTGCTGGGCCCCGAGGAGAGCGTGCGGCTCGGGCTTCCGCCCCGGCTTCACCTCCTTCCCCCCCGGGCCTTGCGCTTGGGGGGGGACTGGGCGGGGGTGGTGGAGGAGCGGCTTTTCTACGGGAACCGGGTGGGGCTATGGGTGAGGGCGCGGGGCGTGAGGCTCTACCTGGAGGCGGAGGAGGGCCCGGAAGAAGGGGGGGAATGGGGCTCCACCTGGACCTAGCCCAGGCGGTAGCCTTGGAGGGATGAGGCGCTTCGCCCTCCTCTTAGGGGGCCCTCTGCTGGTCACAGAGCCACTTAGGGAAAAGCTTCAAGGATACCGCCTCCTGGCGGCGGACTCAGGGGGCAGGCACGCCCTCGCCTTAGGGCTCATCCCCGAGGTGTGGCTGGGGGACTTTGACTCAAGCCCCCCTTGGCTGCAGTCGGCCCTTCCCGCCCCCAAGGAGGTCCTGCCCCGGGAAAAGGACCTGACCGACGGGGAAGCCCTGTTGCAAAGGGCCTTGGCCCTGGGGGCGGAGGAGGTGCTTTTGCTCGGGGGGATTGGGGGGAGGCTGGACCACACCCTGGCCCACCTGGCCCTTTCCTTTTCCCTGGCGGAAAGGGGGGTAAAGGTGGCCCTCACGGACGGGCTCACCTGGGCCTACCCCCTACTTCCCGGGGCCCACGCCTTTCCCTTGGCGCCGGGCACCCCCTTTAGCCTCCTTCCCTTTCCCGAAGTGGCCTTGGCCCTGGAAGGGGCCCGCTGGAACCCCCCCTTGACCCCTTTGGCGGCCACCACCCGCACCCTGGAGAACGAGGCCTTGGGGGCGATCCGGATAGAGGTGGCGGTGGGGCGGGCGGTGCTCTACGTCTATTGACAGGGGCAAAAGGGGGGGGCTACACTAGCTTTTGGCGTTTGGGCCGCTAGCTCAACCGGTAGAGCAACCGACTCTTAATCGGTGGGTTACAGGTTCGAGTCCTGTGCGGCCCACCAAGGACCCCCGGGGAAGCCCGGGGGGTTCCGTATCATGGTCGCTATGGACCACCCCAAGAACCCCTTGGACCTTCTGCCCATGGACCTTCCCCAAGGGGAACCCTGGGGCTACGCCTTGGCGCAAAGCCTCCTCAAGGCTCCTTGGGCTTTCCGGGCCCTGAAGGCCACCCCAGGGGTATTGGACCTGATGCGGCTGGACCTCGAGGCCCTCTACCTGGAGCTGGAGCGCCTGCGCCGGGAATACCCCCTGCGAAGCCTGGGGGAACGCCCCCCCCACCCGGCGGAGGAAGGGGCGCTTCAGGCCCTCCTCGCCCGCGACCCCGAGGCCATGGCGGCGGTCCTAAAGGCCCACGGGCCCTGGCCCTTCGCCCTGTACCGCGCCTTCCGCTTTGATGGGGAGCTCCACCCCCTTCCCTCCCCCCGCCTGCCCAAGCCGGGGGAACTTTTGGGGTATGAAGCGCAACACCGGGCCCTGGAGGAAAACGCCCGCCGCTTCCTCGCGGGCAAGCCCGCCCTCCACACCCTCCTCTACGGGGCCCGGGGCACGGGAAAAAGCACCGCTGCCAGGGGGCTATTGCACCTGGAAGGGGCTCGCATGGTGGAGGTGGAGCCCAAGGCCCTTTCCCAGCTGGAAACCCTTCTGGCCACCCTTGCCTCCCTCCCCCACCGCTTCTTCCTCTTCCTGGACGACCTCTCCTTAGACCCCGAGGACGCGGCTTTCCACCACCTCAAGGCGCTTTTGGAGGGGAGCCTCGAGGGGGCGGCGGAAAACGTCCTCCTCCTGGCCACCTCCAACCGCCGCCACCTGGTGCGCCGCCTGGGGGAGAACCCCCTGCCGGGCGAGGCCCCCGAGGCCTGGGACGCCCTTCAGGACACCCTGGCCCTTTCCGAGCGCTTCGGCCTCGTCCTCACCTTCCCACCCTTTGACAAGGGGCTTTACCTCCAGGCGGTGGCCCACCACTTGGGCCGCCCCCTCCGCCAAGAGGAAGCGGAAGAGGCCCTTCGCTTTGCCCTGCAAAAGGGCTTTTCCGGCCGGGTGGCCCGGCAGTTCGCAAGCCTCCTCCGCTAGCCCCGGCGGCGCAAGGCCGCCTCCACAAAGCCGGCGAAGGGAGGCGAGGGGCGCATGGGGCGGCTTTTGAACTCGGGGTGGCTTTGGAGGGCGAGGAAGAAGGGGTGGTCCCTTAGCTCAATGGCCTCCACCAACCCCGCCCCCCGGCCCCGCATCCCCGGGGTGGTGGCGGAGATGACGAGCCCAGCCCGCTCCAACTGGTCCACGTAAAGGGGGTTGACCTCGTAGCGGTGGCGGTGCCGCTCCATGGCCTCCTCCTTGCCGTAGAGGCGGTGGAGGAGGGTGCCCTCCTTGATGCGCATGGGCCAGTCCCCGAGGCGCATGGTCCCGCCCAGGCCCTCCACCTCCAGTTGCTCCGGCATGAGGTCAATGACGGGATGGGGCGTGTAGGGGTCAAACTCCGTGGAGTTGGCCCCCTTTAGCCCCGCCACGTTGCGGGCGAACTCAATCACGGCGATCTGCAGGCCCAAGCAGATGCCGAGGTAGGGGATTTTGCGCTCCCGGGCGTACTGGGCCGCCCGCACCTTGCCCTCAATCCCCCGCACGCCAAAGCCCCCGGGGACCAGGATGCCGGAGACGTCGGCGAAGGCCTCGTCCAGGTCTCCCGCCTCCAGGGCCTCGGCGTCCACCCACTTCACCTCCACCCGGGCCCGGTTCTTGATGCCGGCATGCTTCAAGGCCTCCAGGAGGGAAAGGTAGGCGTCCGGCATCTTCACGTACTTCCCGGCGATGGCGATGCGCACCGTGCGCTCGGGGTGTTTGAGGACCCGGACCGCCTCCTGCCAGAAGGCCAGGTTGGGGAAGACGGGCTCCAATCCCAAGGCCCGCTCCACCGCCCGGCCCAGGCCCTGCTCCTCCAGGAGGAGGGGAACCTCGTAGAGGTGCTCCACGTTGGGGCTGGAGAAGACGTGCCCGGGGCGCACGTTGGTGAAGAGGGCCACCTTGTTCCGCACCTCCTCGGGCACGGGCTTCACGGAGCGGAGGACGATGGCGTCGGGCTGGATGCCCACACCCCGCAAGGTGGCCACGGAGTGCTGCGTGGGCTTGGTCTTGAACTCCTCGCTGGTCTCCAGGTAAGGGACCAGGGTGAGGTGGATGTAGAAGGTGTTCTCCTCCCCCTCGTCAAAGCGGAACTGGCGGATGGCCTCCAAAAAGGGGAGGCTTTCTATGTCCCCCACCGTACCCCCCACCTCCACCACCACCACCTCCGCCTTCTGCTCCTCCGCCACCTTGCGGATGCGGTCTTTGATCTCGTCGGTGATGTGGGGGATGACCTGGACCGTCTGGGAGAGGTACTCGCCCCGGCGCTCCTTCTGGATCACGGAAAGGTAGACCTGGCCGGTGGTGAGGTTGTTCCCCCGGGAGAGGTCCATGTCCAAAAAGCGCTCGTAGTGGCCGATGTCCAAATCGGTCTCCGCCCCGTCGGCGGTGACGAAGACCTCCCCGTGCTCATAGGGGCGCATGGTGCCGGCGTCCACGTTCACGTAGGGGTCAATCTTGATGGCCGTGACCCGGTACCCCCGGGCCCTTAAGAGGGCCCCTAAGGAGGAGGTGAGGATCCCCTTCCCCAGGCTGGACACCACCCCTCCGGTGACGAACACGTACTTCCTGGGCCTTGTTGGGCTATCGGAAACCCCGCTCACGGGACTTTAGCCTACCACATCTGGCGGAAGGCCTTGGTTTGTGGTAGAGTCTTCTTTGGCGTTCTTGCGGGGTCCCCCGATCCCCCGGCAAGAACTTGAGGAGGGCCCTGGTCATGCAAACGTACGTGCCGAAGAGATTGAACCCCGTTGGGTTCTGATTGACGCCGAGGGCAAGACCCTGGGGCGGCTCGCCACCCAGATCGCCACCCTCCTTAGGGGCAAGCACCGCCCCGACTGGACCCCCAACGTGGCCATGGGGGATTTTGTGGTGGTGATCAACGCCGACAAGATCCGCCTCACGGGGAAGAAGCTCAAGCAGAAGATCTACACCCGCTATAGCGGCTACCAGGGGGGCCTCAAGGAGATCCCGGCGGAGAAGATGCTCGCCACCCACCCCGAGCGGGTGCTGGAGCACGCGGTGAAGGGGATGCTCCCCAAGGGGCCCTTGGGGCGGAAGCTCTTCAAGCGGCTTAAGGTCTACGCCGGGCCCACCCACCCCCACCAGGCCCAGAAGCCACAGAAGCTGGAGGTCAAGTGATGGAGCAGTACTACGGCACCGGCAGGCGCAAGGAGGCGGTGGCCCGGGTCTTCCTCAGACCCGGAAGCGGTAAGGTCACCGTGAACGGCCAGGACTTCCAGGACTACTTCCAGGGCATCGTGCGGGCGGTGGCGGCCCTGGAGCCTTTGCGGGTGGTGGACGCCTTGGGCCGCTTTGACGCCTACATCACCGTGACGGGGGGCGGCAAGAGCGGCCAGATTGACGCTATCAAGCTAGGGGTGGCCCGGGCCCTTCTGCGCTACAACCCGGATTACCGCGCCAAGCTCAAGCCCTTGGGCTTCCTCACCCGCGACCCCCGCATGGTGGAAAGGAAGAAGTACGGCAAGCACAAGGCCCGCCGGGCGCCCCAGTACTCCAAGCGCTAGGCGCCACCCTTTCCTCCCCCCGGGCTCACCCCGGGGGGATTTCCCTTGGCATCTGGTTCAAAGCCTCCCGCAGGGCCTCTGGGGAAAAGGCGTGGACCTGGCCGTGGCGCAGGTAGACGAGCCTGGCCTCCGCCTCCACCCCCAGGGCTCGCCGCACCGCCTCGGCGTAAAGGGCGATCTGGAAGCGGTAGGCCTCGGGCTTCACCGTTTGGTCGGTCTTGTAGTCGTCCAGGAACCACCGCTCCCCCACCCTATAGAGGCGGTCCAGGACCCCGTGCCAGACGGTGCCCCCCAGGGGAAGGACCAGGGGAAGCTCGGGGTAGTCCTCGGCCCGGGCCTCGAGGGAAGGCAAAGCCTGGCCCAAAAGCTCCCGGTAGCGGGCAAGGAGGGCCTTCACCTCGGCGAGAAGCGCCGCCTTTTCCCCCTCGGAGAAGGGGAAGGCCACCTCCTGGAGGAGAAGGGCCGCCATGGCCCCCTCGTCCTGAGGGTCCAGGTCCCGAGCGATGGCGTAGTGGACCAGGGTGCCCAGGGCCCGGGCGTACTCGGAGGCCGCCTCCCCCTCCAAGGCCTCCGCCAGGGGCTTGGGCTCGTCCTTGTCCTTGCGGAAGGCGCTTGGGGAGTAGACCCAGGGCAAGGGGCTTGGGTCCGGGCGCCAAGCGGCGTAGGGGGCGGGCCTGGGGCTCTCTCGCTTCCCTTTGGGCTGCACCCGGGGCAGGGGGCTTAGGGAGTGGCGGCGCACCAGGGGGTCTTCCCCGTCGGGGCCCAGGCCCAAATCCCAAAGGACCTCCGCCCAAGGCCCGGGGCGCCCGGAGAGGCTTCCCGTGAGGAGGAGGACGTCCCTAGCCCGGGAAAGGGCCACGTAGAGGAGGCGGAACGCCTCCTCCCGTTGCGCCTTCTTTAGGGCCCCGGCCAAGGGCTCGTAGCCCGGGGTGCCCTTCAAGGCCACCTGCCCCCCCTCCCCCACCAGGAGGGGCTCCCGGTCCGGGGGCTCCCCCCGGGCCAGGTCAAAGACCGCCACCACCGGCCACTCCAGGCCCTTGGCGGCGTGGACGGTGAGGAGGTTCACCCCCTCGCCCCCCTCGGGAAGCTCCCCGGCCTCGGGGTCCTGGGCCCTCACCTTGAGCCATTCCAGGAGGGCCTCGATGTCCGGAAAGCGCTCCCGGGCGGCGAGGAGCAAAAGGGCGTCCAGGTTGGCCCGGGCCCTGGGCTCAAGCCGCCTGAGGAAGACCTCGTCCTGGACCAGGGATTTAAGCGCCTCCAAAGGCCTTTTCCCCGCCAGGGTCTTGAGCCAGGCCAGGCGGGCCTGCGCCTCCTCGGGCAGGTGGGGGTAAGGGGTCTTCCGCCCGCAAGGCCTCCTCCACCGCCCCCAGGTTGAGCCCCAAGAAAGGCCCCCGCAAAAAGGCCAGAAGGGAAAGCCGCTCGGAAGGGGAAGGAGGGCCTTCCAGGAGGGAAAGCCTGAGGGCGTGGTAGAGGTCCCGCACCTCGGGCCGGGTGAAGAAGCTCCGCCCCCGCCGCAACACGTAGGGCACCCCCAGGGCGCGGAAGGCCCTTTCCAGGGGGGGAAGGCTCGTGCGGCTTCGCACCAAGACGGCCATGTCCGGGAAGGGCACCCCCTCCTGCGCAAGCGCCCGAAGCCGCTCGGCCAAAAGGCGCGCCTCAAAGGCCCGCTTGGCCTCTAACTCGCCTTCCCCCACCACCCAGTGCACCTCCACCCGCCCCTCCTCCTCCCGCAAGGGCACCAGGGGCACCCGTTCCGCCTCGGGGAAAAGGGCCAGGAACCGGTTCAAGAAAGCCGCCACCTCCCTGGCGTGGCGGCGGCTTTCCTTAAGCTCGCGCCTTTCCACCCGGGCCAGGGCCTGGCGGAAGACCTCCACCCGGGCGTTGCGGAAGAGGTAGATGGACTGCTTGGGGTCCCCCACGGCCACGAGCCTGGCCCCCGCCTCCTCCAACGCCCCAAAGAAGCGGGCCTGAAGGGGGTTCACGTCCTGGTACTCGTCCAGGAAGAGGTGAGGGAAGCGCTCCACCAGGCGGGAAAGGGCGAGGGGGTTTTCCACCAGGCGGAGGGCCAGGGCCTCGAGGTCGCTCGGCCCCAGGGCCTCGAGGGTCCGGCGGCGGTAGCCCGCAAGGACCTCCCCGTAGAGGGCGAGGAGCCTCCCGTTTTCCTCCCCCTCGGCGGGCAGGAAGGCCTCCGCCAGGGAACGCTTGCGGTAAAGGGCCCGGAGGAGCTCCTCCCACTCGGGGGAAAGCCCTTTAAGGTAAAGGAGGCTTCGCACCTCCTCCAAGAAGACCTCCTCGGCCAAGAACTCGTCCAAAAGGGCGAAGTCGGGGTCCAGGGAGAGGAAGGGGGCGGTGTGGCGCAAGGCCTCGGCCATGAAGCCGTGGATGGTGGTGAAGACCGCCCCATAGGCCTCCCGCCTCGCCGCCTCGTCCCCCAGCTGGGCCACCGCCTCCAGGATCCTTCCCCTGAGCTCCTCCGCCGCCTTGCGGGTGAAGGTGAGGGCGGCCATGCGCCTTAGGGGCACGCCTTGGCGGAGGCTTTCCAAAAGCTCCCGCACCAAGGTGTGCGTCTTCCCCGTGCCCGCCGAGGCAACGTAAAGCTTCATACCTCCTCCTTGCGGCAGACGTCGGCCAAGTGGCAGTGGTAGCAGTGGGGGCCGGGCTTGGGGGGAAAGGCGCCCTTCTCCCATGCTTGGTAGGCCGCCTGCGCCATTTCCTCCACCTCCTCCGCCAAGGGAAGCCGCTCCTTCGGGCGGTAAGGGGTCTTGCGGTGGGGTTTGGGCGCCCCCAGCCAGGGCCAGACCCAAAGGAAGACCTCCTCCACGTCCTTCCGCGAAAGGAGGGCCTTTAGGGCGTACCACTCCGTCCAGCGGGTCTTGGGGCTCAGGTCGGGTTCCTTGCCCGGGGGAAGGAGGCGGTAGAGGTGGACCCTCTTCCCCTCCCGCCGCACCCCGTCCAGGCGCAGGACGAATCGGCGGCCCTGCCAAGGCACCCAAAAGGCCATCCCCTCCAGGTGCTCCCTGTGCGCCGAAAGCCAAGGGCCCACTTGGGGGTCCTCCTTCAGGCGGGGAAGCTCCTTGGGCAGGAGGTGCCAGCCCGGGGCCCCGTCTTCCTCTTGGAGGTTAAAGCGCAGGGCGTAGGCGCGAAAGGGGCACTCCAAATAGCGGCGGAGGGCCTCGAGGTGGGGCGGGGGCGCCTGGGTGGTGGGGTCCTCCACCCGGAAAGGCTCGTGGGGCAGGGCCTCCAGGAGGCTTGCCGGGGGCAAGGGCTCGGGCCTTTCCCCCTGGGCCAAGGGGGCATAGGGCCCCGAGGGCCCCGCCTCCGGGTAGAGGAGGAAGACCTCCTCCCCCCGGCTCGCCATCTCCTCCTGGAAGAGGGGGTCTAGCCCCCGAAGCCGCCTGGGAAGCCCCTTAAGAAGCCCCCTTTCCCTAAGGTCCTCCAGGAGGAAGTAGTCCTCCCGCTCCTCGAGGGTGTACCGCCCGGCGAGCCACTCCAGGACGTAAACCCGCCGGGCCCGCACCCCCGTGGCCCGCAAGGGGGGAAGGGAGGGGCACCGCCCCCGTTGGGGCTCGAGGGGGGTTAAGGTTTCGTCCAAAAGGAGGCTCCGCCACCAGGAAAGGGGATTGGCCCGGTCCACCCGCAGGGCCAGGCGGAGCCGGGCGAGGAAGGGCTCCTTGTCGGAAACCCCAAGGCACCTCAGAACCGCTTCCCCCCAAGCCAAGGCGTCCTCCCCAGGGGTCCTGAGGGCGCAAAACGCCTCCCACTCCGCAAGGAGGCCTTCCCGCTCCGCCAAGGCCCGAAGCGCCTCCTCCCCCGCCAGGCCCAGGCGCAAGGCGCGCCGGCCCAAGGCGGAAAACCCTAAGGCCAAGAGGTCCCGCCCCGTGGGGAAGGGGTTGAGGAGGGCGAGAACCCTTTCCCCCTCCTCCGTGTCCGCCAGGGCCCGTTCCCTCCCGTCCACCAGGGGAAGGCCGTACTCGTCCTTGAGGAGGAGAAGCCCGGGGATCCGCCCCTCCGGGGCCACCACCAGCACCTCCTCGGGGGCAAGCCCCTCCCCGCCCAGCGCCTTGGGGGCGAGGGCCCGCTTCAGGGCCCTCAGGAGGTAGCGGCTCTCCTCCACCGGGTTGGCGAGGGCGTAGACCTGGCGGCGGATGGGCCTTGGGGAAAGCTCTTCCACGGGCTCCAGCCCCTCGGGGAGAAGCTCTAGGGTGAGGAGGACGGGAACCTCCTGCGCCAAGCGGCGGAGGAAGTGGAGGTCCAAGGGGCCGATTTCTCGGAATCCGTCCACCACCACCAGGCCCGGCCTGGGGAAAAGCCTCAGGGGCACCTTCCCGGCCAGGCGGCGAAAGTCATCGTAGTCCAGGGCCTTTCCCTTGAGGCGCTCGTAGAGGAAGTACACCCGCCTCAGCCGCCCCGCCTCCCCCTCCTTAGGCAAGGCGAAGGGGGAAAGGCCAAACCGCTTCAGCTCGGCGATGGCCCGGGCGAAGAGGCGGGCCTCCCCCGGGGCCACCTGGGGGCCGGAAAGCGCCCGCAAGGCCTCCGCCACCAACGCCACCCGCCCCGCCCCTGGCAGGAGGGGCCCAAGCCTTCCCGCCTCCGCCACCACCCGGTAGTAGAGGGCCTGGAAGGAGAGGAACTCCAGGCCCAAAAAGGCTCCCTTTTGCCCCAAGAGGCGGTAGACGTAGGCCCGTTGATGGGGTAACCCCACCCACCAGACCCGCTCCCGCCGCCTAAGGGCCTCTAGGGCGAGCTCCAGGGCCCAAGCGGTCTTCCCCGAAGCCGGCGGCCCCACCACGGGATAGAGGCCCGGCTTCATAGGGCCTTAGTTTACTCAAGGGGAAAAGCCTTCCAAGGGTAACGGGGTGAAGTCCTTCGCCAGGCGCAAAACCCCCACCACCCGGCCCCGGTGGAGAACGAAGCAACGGTACTCCCCTTCCCCCACCGCCACGAAGCGGGCCAGGGTGAGCTCCCGGAGGAAGGGAAGGGGGCGCCTGCCCATGGGGCGGCCCCGGGGGAGGCCCGCATGGGGCATGGGCCTTCCCCCCTCCAGGGCCAGGAGGAGGAGGGGGCGGTCCCGGCCCAGAAGGACCAGAACCGCCCCGTCCTCCCGGTAAAGGGCCTGCACCTCCAGGGTCCGCACCACCTCGAGGCACCGGACGAGGGCCCGCTCCTCCCCTCCTTGGGCCCAGGCCAGGCCCAAGAGGGTCAGCCCCCAAGGGGCTACCTTGCAGAGAAGGGCGAGCCCGCGCATCAGAAGCCTCGCTCCGCCGAGATGAGGGCCAAGGCCGCCCGGGCTAGGAGGAAGGCCCTACCCGGCTCCTTTTCCAACCTAGCCTTGGCCTCCGCCACCAGGTCCTTCACCAAGGCGTCTTGGGCGCGGTAGTAGGCGAGCTCCTTCTCCGCCCGGTTCACGGCGAGCCTCGCCCGCTCCGCCCACTGGGGCGCCTTAGCCCTCCACCCCCAGTCCCAAGGGCCGTGGCCGCGGTGGAACCCAGGGCGGGCGGGGGTCCGCACTTGGGGCTCCCCTTGGGCCCCCCCGGTAGAGGAGGAGGGCCGCTTGGGCCTCCCGGGCCGCCTTGAAGTAGGCCTTGGCCTCAAAGTCCTTTTCCGCCCGGGCCTGCACCCCCTTGGCCCAGTCCAGGAGCTTGGCCTCGCCCTGGGCGCTTTGGGCCACCGCCTGGAGCCGGGCCAAGGCCGAGGCCGCCAAGGCCGCCTGCCGGTAGTCCGCCCCTTGGGCCAAAGCCAGGCCCGCCAGAAGAAGGAGTCCGAATACCGCTTTCCGCATACCCCATCACCTCCACGCCCAAGCCTAGCCCCCTTCCCCAAAGCCCGCAGCGGGGGGAACCTTAAGCGAAGCCAAAGGCAGGAAAAGCCCCACCGCCGCCCCGTCCCGGTTCGCCGCCACCGCCTTCCCCCCGTGGGCCCGGGCCACCGCCGCCACCAGGGCGAGCCCCAACCCCGTGCCCCGCCCCCCGTGGACGAAGGGCTCCAGAACCCGGGGGAGGAGGCTTTCCGGGAAGCCCGGCCCCCCGTCCACGAGCCAAAGCCAGACGCCTTGGCCCTCCTTCAGGATTTCCCCCCGCACCGGGGGCTTGCCGTGGCGGCGGGCGTTTTCCAAGACGTTCTCCACCGCCAAGGCCAAAAGCTCGGGGTCCGCCAGGACCTCCGCGTCCCCCGCCACCTCCACGCCCCGCTCCCGCAGGAAGGCGGCGAGGCTCAAGGGCCTTAGGCGCAAGGGGGTGGCCTCCACCTGGGAAAGGCGGAGGAGGCCGGAGAGGAGGGCCTCGAGGCGGCCCGCCTCCCGCAAGGCTCCCTCCAAGGCCTTGGGCTCCCCTTTGCGGGCCAGGACCTCCAGGTACCCCTTCAGGGCGGCCAAGGGGTTCCTGAGCTCGTGGGAGGCATGGCGGGCGAAGCGCCGGGCCAGGGCCTCCTTCTCGGAAAGCTCCTCCAAAAGCGCCCGCACCCGGGCTAGGAGGCCGTTCATCGCCTCCACCACCGGCACAAGCTCAGCCACGGGAGGCCGGGGCAAGGGGGAGAGGTCTTCAGGGCTTCGGTCCTTAAGGGCGCGGGCGAGGTCCCTCAGCGGCCTCAAGGCCCAGGAAAACCCCAGGGCGGCCAAGGCGTAGACCAGAAGGAGTACCCCGCCCCCCCAGGTGGCGTAGAGGAGGAGGAGGCGCCGCCCGAGCCCCGCCACCCCCTCCAGGGGCACCGCCAGGCCGAACCCCCCGCCCTCCCAAGGCAGGGCCACGTAGAGCACCCCCCACCACACCCCCTGGTAGGTCCGCCCCTCGGCCAGGGCGGAAAGGAGGGCGGGGGGAAGGGCCAGGGGAGCGAGCTCCGTGGAGCGCACCTCCTCCCCCACCACGAACCCCACCCCACCCCCATAGACCTGGCCCAGGCGGAAGAGCTCCGCCAAGAGGGCCGCCTCCCCCTTGGGACCTTCCTCCTTCAGGAGGAAAAGCCGGGTGAAAAGGGCCCGCCTGAGGTCCTCCGTGGCCGCCCGCTCCGCCTCCTTGGCCGAGAGGAGGGCGAGGGGAAAGGCCAAAAGGAGGAGGGCCAGGAAGAGGAGGGCGAAAAGCCTCCCCCTAAGGGAGGAAAAGGCGGTAGCCATAGCCGCGGAGGGTCTGGATGGGGCTCGGCTCCCCCAGGGCCTTGCGCAGGGCGGAGAGGTGGACCTCCAAGGTGGCGGGCTCCACCACCTCGCCCCAGACCTTGAGCATCAGGGCTTCCTTGGAAAGCACCTCCTCGGGGGCCTCCAGGAAGGCCTTGAGGAGGAGAAAGGCCTTGGGGGAAAGGTTAAGCCGCCGCGCCCCCCGGTAGGCCTCCATGCGCCTTGGGTAGAGGCGGATTTCCTTGTAGGCCAAGACTCCCTCGGGCCTTTGCGCCCGCCGCCTTAGGGCCTCGAGGCGGGCCAAAAGCTCTTGGAGGCTATAGGGCTTCACCAAGTAGTCGTCCGCCCCCTCCCTCAAGCCCTTCACCCGCCACTCCACCGCATCCAAGGCGGTGAGCATGAGCACCGACACCTCCGAGCGGGCCCGGATCTCCTTGAGGAGGGAAAACCCATCCCCTTCCGGCAGGAGGACGTCCAGCACCACCGCCTCCGCCCAGGGCAGGAGGGCCAGGGCCTCCTTGGGGGTTTCCACCGCCTTCACCTCGTGCCCCTCCAGGGAAAGCCCCAAGGCCAGGGCCTCCCGCACCCCTGGATCGTCCTCCACCACCAAGACCCTCATGCCGGGTTCCGCCAAAGGGCCAAGGCCCGCACCGGGGCGTAGACCTCCAGGGGCGGAAGCGCCTCCCCGGTCTTGAGGTCCAGGCGGTGGAGGCGGCCTGAGCCCCTGCGGGCGGCGTAGAGAACGCCCTCAAAGGGCAGAAGCTCCACCAGGCTCCGGGCGTCTTCCCCCTCCAAAAGGGGCAAGGGCCAGGAGGCGAGGAGGTTGCCCGCGAGGTCCACCACCCGCACCTTGGCCGCCTCCACGTCGTAGAGGTAAAGCCGCTCCCCGTCCGCCCCCACGCCCCCCAGAAGCCTGAGCTCCTCGCTGTCCCTCGCGCGGCGGAAGGCGTAGCGGGAAAGGTAGCGCCCGTCCAGGCTCAGGCGCTGCACCTGGCGGTTGCCGTAGTCCAGGACGAAGAGGAACCCCCCCGCCGCCACCAGGGCCTTGGGGTCTTGGAAGGTGCCCCGCCCGGGGCCCTGCCCGCCGAAGCGCCCCTGGTACCGCCCCCCCAGGTCCAGGCGGCTTAGGGTGGCGGTTTCGGCGTCCAGGACGTATAGTGCCCCGTCCGCCACCGCCAAGGAGGCGGGGAAGAGGAACTCCCCGGGCTTCATCCCGTAAGGCCCGGTGGAAAGGAGAAGCTCCCCTTCCGGGGAGAAGCGGTGGAGGAGCTTGGCCCCATGCTCAAACACGGAAACCCAAATCCCCCCTTCCGGGTCGGCGGCCACGGAAAGGGGCGGGGCGGAGAAGTGGCCGGGGGCGGAGCCGATACCGGAGATGAGCCTAGCGGCGGTGCCCTCCAGGTCCACAAGGCGCACGCTTCCCTTTTTGGCCTCCACCCCGAGGAGGAGGTAGAAGGGATGGGGCAGGCCCTTCTCCTCCTCCCACGGGCCCATAAGGCCCCGGATCACCTCGTCCAGGCTGGGCCTCTTGGCGGGGTCCTTCTCCAGCATCTTTAGCACCAGGTCGGAAAGGGCCTGGGGGATCTCGGGCCTAAGCTGCTTGGGCGGGGTGGGCACCTGGAAGATCTGCTGGTGGATCACCGTTTCATACCCGCCCGTGAAGGGGGGCTGGCCCGTGAGGGCCTCGTAGAGCACGATGCCCAGGGAGTAGATGTCCGAGCGGTGGTCCAGCTTCTGCCCCTTGGCCTGCTCCGGGCTCATGTAAACGGGGGTGCCGATGCGGGCCCCGGTGATGGTGAGCCGGGTCAAGACCTTGCCGGCGGCGATGCCGAAGTCCATGAGGCGCACGCCCCGGGGGTCCACCCCATCTTCCCGAAGGGCCCCTTTGAGGACCATGATGTTCCCCGGCTTGATGTCTCGGTGGACGATGCCCTGGGCGTGGATGTGCTTTAAGGCGTCCGCCACCCGGGCCAGGATGGCCGTGGCCTGGGGAAGGCTTATGCGCCTTTCCTCAATGAGCTTGTCCAGGCCCTCCCCTTCCAAGAACTCCATGGCGATGAAGTGGACCCCGTCCACCTGGCCGTGATCGTAAACCTTGACGATGTTGGGGTGGTCCAGCTTGGCCAAGACCTCCGCCTCGCGGTGGAAGCGGCGCACGAAGCGGGGGTCGCCCACAAAGCGCTCCTGGGGAACCTTTAAGGCCACCAGGCGGCCCGTCTTCTTGTCCTTGGCCTTGTAGACCGTGGCCATCCCCCCCACGCCCACCTTTTCCAGGATCTCGTAGCGTTGGGAAAGGGCCTGGGTCTCCTCCGTGGTCTTGGGCCCCTCCCGTTTGGCCGCCTTGGCCGGGCGGCGGGTGGGCCTCCGCCTCGGCCCCAGGTAGACCCGGGGGGCCGCCAAGGTACCCAGAAGGAGGAGAATCCAAGGCAGGACCACCTCCGCCCTCACCCCCGTGGCCACCCCCGCTCCGGCGAGCAGGGCGAGGAGGAACAAGAGGGGCCACGGGGAAAGCCGCGCCGCCAATAGGGCGGTGAGGAGAACCAAGAGAAACGCCAAAAGCCCGTGCATCACTCCACCCGCAAGGCCACGGCGGTGACGTTGTCGTCCCCGCCCCGGCGGAGGGCCTCGGCCAAGAGGGCCTCGAGGCTCCCCTGCAAGTCCTTGCCCAAGACCCACTCCTCCTCGGGTACCAGTCCATAAAGCCCATCCGTGGCCAGCAAAACCCCCTCCCCGGGAGCGAGGCGCACGGGGACGAGGTCAAACCGGGCCTCGGGCAAGCCCAGGGCCCTTGTGAGAACGTGGCGGTAGGGGTGGCGCTCGGCCTCGGTGGAGGTGAGGACCCCCTCTTTAAGCCTTTCTGCCACCCAGGAGTGGTCCTCCGTAAGGCGCTTAAGCCCCCCGAGCCCCATGAGGTAAGCCCGGGAGTCCCCGATGTGCCCCACCACCCCCTCCTTGAGCCAGTCGGCGTAGAGGAAGGCGGTGAGGGTGGTCCCCATCCCCTTTCGCCCGGGCTTTTCCGCTTCCTTCTCCACCCGTCTCTGGGCCAAGGTAAAGGCTTTTTCCATCACCTTGGGAAGCCCCACCGCGGGCCGGCCCGTGCGTAAGTGCTCGGCGTAAGCCCGAACCGCCTCGGACAAGGCCTCAATGGCCACCTTGCTCGCCCACTCCCCCGCCTCGAGGCCCCCCATCCCGTCCGCCACCGCCAAGAGCAAAAGGTTTCCTTGCGGCACTTCCAAGCGCAAAACGCGGTGGAAGTCCTCATTGTTTTGGCGGCGGCCCACGTGGGACACGGCGGCCACGCTGAACCGGGGAGCCAGGCGCATCGGCCTCATTGTATAGGATGGAGGGGTGGAGCACCTGGCCGACCTGGTGGACCTCTACGAGTACCGGGTGGAGGACCTGGTGGCAGGCCGCACCCCCAAGGGGGGCAAGAAGGCGCTTTTGCAGCTAAGGGCCCTGTTGGCGCAGGCCCGCCTCCCTGGCCCCCTGGCCAAGCGCTTCCGCCAGGCGGACGCCCGCTTCCGGGCCCTAAGGGGAAGCCTCGAGCCCCCCCCACCTCCCCCCGAGCTTCCCATCCTGGTCCCCGAGGAGCCGGAAACCCCGGCCCTGCCCGACGCCGCCCCCGTCCTCAAGGCCCTCGCCGAGAAGGTGTGGCGGCTTTGGGTGGAGCGGGAGGTGAAGGCCCGGGCCAAGGACCTCCTCACGGGTAGGCGGGAGGAGCTCAGGCTCATCCACGCCTTCTTGCAAAACTACCCGGACTACCGGGAAAAGGAGGGCTTCAAGCGGGACTTCAACCTCTCCCGCTTCGCCCCCACCCACCCCATCCCTTCCCTCTCGGAGAGCCTTCTGGACCTGGAGGACCCCAAGGTGGCGGAGGGCCTCCTCCTGGAGTTCTTGGAAACCGCCCTGCACATCCCCCAAGACCTCCCCTTACCCCCAGAGGAAACCCGGGCCTATCTCCGCCGCTTCCTCAACCGCCTCCTGGAGTGGGAAGAAGCCTACGGCCTTCCCCCCAAGCGGGACCTCCTCGCCCTGCGGCGGGCCCTGGAGGAGGCGCGGCGGCTTGGGGCCAGCGCCCAGGAGATCGCCCGCCTGGAAGAACGCCTGAAGAAAGAGGCTCTGGAGGAAAGGCGGCGGGAGCTCCTTCTGGAGGAAGAAAAGCGCCGCTTCCAAGTGGCCTCGGAGAAGGTCCTCGCCCTCCTCAACCTCCTCCCCACCCCCCAAGGGGAAACCCCCTGGCCCTGGGTGCCCGAGCCCGGCCATGGGGAAGAAGGCCTCCTCACCCTTCCCCTCGCCCCAGGCCGCATCCCCTTGGGGCCCTTGGTCCTCACCCTAAGCCAGGTGGAGGGCGTCTGGCACCTGGGCCTCGGCGGGGAGGACCACGTCTTGGAGGAGGCCTTAGTGGTGCCCTGGGAGGACCTCGAGGTCTGGGCGGTGAGGGAAGGGGAGCTCTTGCACCTCCGCCTGGAGGCGCGAAGCGGCCTTAGGCTCTACGAGCTCTTGGCCGAAGGCCGCCTCCTGGCCCGGCTCCTAAGCCCGGAAGGGGACTACGCCCATTTGCGCCTTCTTCGCGCCCTTTCCGCCAAGCTCAAGGGCGAGTTCCAGCCCCAAGGCTTTGGCAAGGAGCTCGCGGAAAAGTTCCGCCAGGCCACCGAGGAAGCCCTGCAGGACTTCGCCCGAAAGCTTTTGGAACTCACCCTAAGGCGCCTGGGCCCCGCCGACCCCACCCCACCCCTCCTGCAGGTGGGCCAGGCCCTGGGGCTGGAGAAGGAGGCGCAAACCCTGGCGGAAGCCCTGCGGGAGTACCTGGGCCGCCGCCCGCCCACCCGGGAAACCTTAGGGGGAGAAGTGCACCTCCTTTCCCTCACCCCTGAGCCCGTGGCCCTGCGGTTCGGGCCAACCGTCCTCTCCCTTCGCCTCAAAGAAGACGTGGTCTACGTGGGGCAAGCGGGGGAAATCCCCAAACGGCTTAAAGACCTTCTGGTCTACCGCCTTCCCGAAGGCAACGTGGTTCTGGCCCGGGAGGGAAAACGCCTCGCCTACTTGGTGGTGGCAACCCCCTAACCGGGATACCCTGGTATAATCCCGGAGAAGGGGGTTATATGAAGGCACTCCGGCACAAAAGCTTCGCCCGGCTCCTCCTGGCCTACCTGGTCTCCCAGGCGGGCAGCAAGATCCACCGGGTGGCCCTTCTCGTCCTCATCTACCTTCTCACGGAGAACGCCCTGTGGGTGTCCTTGACCCTGGGGGTGCAACTCCTGGGCACCGTGGTCTTCTCCCCCCTCCTCTCCGCCTGGGCCGACACCCAAGACCGCAAGCGCCTTCTGGTCTGGTCGGATCTCCTCAGGGCCCCCTTGGTGGCCCTCATCCCCCTTTTGGGGGCGAAGAGCCTGCCCTTTTTGCTCCTCTTGGTCTTCCTCATAGAGCTCCTCCGCAACCTCCACGACCCCATCCAAAACGCCGTGGTGCCGGACCTGGTGCCCAAGGAGGAGGTGGACGAGGCCAACAGCCTCATCCTCCTGGCCGACCGGCTTTCCGAGGTCCTCTTCGTGGGGGCGGCGGGGGTCTTGGTGGCGGCGGTGGGGCCCGCCTACGCCTTTTATCTGGACGCCGCCACCTACCTGGCCTCCGGGCTCCTCCTCCTGGGGCTTCCTTCCCTGAAGCCGGAGCGGATGCCCAAGGCGGGCTTCTTCGCCCGGGTCAAGGAGGGCCTGGGGCACCTTTGGCAGACTCCTTCCATCCGCCGGGCCGTGGGCACCCTCTTCGCCGCCGCCGCCTTCGGATCGGTGGAAACCGCCTTGGGGGTGGTATTGGCCATAAAGTGGCTCCAGGTGGGCTCCGCGGGCTTGGCTTCATGGAGGCGGCCATGGCCCTGGGGGCCATCCTGGGGGGGCTCGCCCTGCCCCGGCTTTTGGCCAAGGTTCCCCGCGAAAGGCTTTTCCTCCTCGCCCTCCTGCTCTTCGGCCTCTTTGAGGCCTCCGTGGGGCTTTTCCCCGTCTTCGCCTGGGTGCTTTTGGCCTTCTTCGTGGGCGGCTTCCTGAACATGGCCTTCATCGTCCCCGCCCGCTCCATCCTGCAGCTCAACACCCCCCAGGAGATGCGGGGGCGGATCTTCGCCGCCTTCGGCGCGGTGATGAACGCCGCCGTGTTCATCGGCACCATGCTGGGCGGGGCCCTCGAGGGCCCCTTGGGCGCCCCCACGGTCTTCCTCCTGGCGGGGCTCGGGGTGAGCTTCGCCGCCACCTATACCCTCCTCACCGGGGGCATCCCCGCCCCGAGGGAAGGGCGCAAAACGCAAGAGGCGTAGGCTAACCCAAGTTGCTACCCAGCCATCTTCTGGGTCAGGAGACTGATGTTATGGGCCAGGACGAAGGTGAGAACTTTGATGACGAAACCCTCCTGGGTCACGGCGTGGATGCGCCTGGGGAAGAGGTGATGGAGCATGCTCCCCACCGTCTCCACCACCCTCCGCCCCACGATGGCCAGGTACTGCATCCAAGGGAGATACCGCCGGCTGTTCCTCCTGCGGATGACCATGGGAACAACCTCCTGGGCCTCCCGGAGGAGGTCCTCGTACAGATGGCTCTCGTACCCCCGGTCCAGGTAGAGCTCCGCCCCCTCGGGAAGGTCCAGGGGAAGGAGGAGAAGCGAAGCGAGGTCGTGGAAGCTCCCCGGGGTCAGGTTCACCTCGTGGACGAACTTCCCGTCGTCCACCAGGAGGTGGAGCTTGAGGCCGTGGAAGTAGACCCGCTTGCTGGGGATGAAGCCGCGGTAGGCCTTGTCCGGGAAGAGGCGGGAGCGGGGGGCGCGGATGTTCTCGCAGGCGGGGAGGGGGAAGGTGTCCAAGGCATACGCCTGGGCCTGGTGGAGGTGCTTCCAGACCTGGGCCAGGAGGTGGAGGAGGGGGAGAAGGAGGGGGTAGAGGGCGTGGAGCCTGCGGTTGAAGCGGCTTGGGGAGGGGACGTGGGTGAAGAGGCCGAGGTCTTTGGCGAGGGCCAGGGCCTTGTTGTGCTTGCCGCCGAACTCTAGGGCGGCAAGGAGGGCGAGGGTGAGGATGGCGGAGGCGGGCGTTTTGGCTTGGGGGTCATCCTTGTAGCCCATGGCTTGCAGGGCGTCGTCTATAATGCAAAAGGCCGCTATGAGACGGGAAAGCATAGCGGCCACTATTTTTTCAGATCCAGGGGATAGGTAGCAACTTGGGTTAGGCTATAGGCGTGAAGCGGGTGGCGCTTTTCACCGACGGGGCCTCCCTGGGAAATCCGGGCCCTGGGGGGTGGGCGGCCCTCCTCCGCCATGGAAGCCGGGAGAAGCTCCTTTCGGGGGGGGAGCCCTGCACCACCAACAACCGTATGGAGCTCAAGGCGGCGGTGGAGGGCCTCTTGGCGCTTAAGGAGCCCTGCGAGGTGGACCTCTACACGGACAGCCAGTACCTGGAGCGGGCCTTCGCCGAGGGGTGGTTGGATAGGTGGCAAATGAACGGCTGGCGGACGGCGGAAGGGGCCCCCGTGAAAAACCAAGACCTCTGGAAGGCCCTCCTTAAGGCCATGACCCCCCACCGGGTGCGCTTCCACTGGGTGAAGGGCCACGCCGGCCACCCGGAAAACGAACGGGTGGACCGGGAGGCCCGTCGCCGGGCGGAGGAGGAGAAACGGAAGGGCCTCCCCTGCCCCCCACCCCCTGAAGGCACGCTTTTTTCCTCATAGGCGAAAAAGCGTTATACTCAAGCCATGCTGGAAACCGCCCTCCGCCCCGAGGACCGGGAAAACCCCGCCTTCAAGGCCAACAAGGACGCCTGGGTGGCCCTGGTGCGGGACTTCAAGGAAAGCCTGGACAAGGTGCGTCAAGGAGGCGGCCCCAGGGCCATAGAGCGCCAGCACCAAAAGGGACGCCTCACCGCCCGGGAGCGGATCCAGAGGCTCATAGACCCGGGCACGGAGTTCTACGAGCTCATGGCCTTCGCCGGCTACGGCATGTACGAGGAGTGGGGTGGGGCCCCGGCGGGCGGGGTGGTCACGGGGATCGGGAAGATCCAGGGTCGGGACTGGATGATCATCGCCAACGACGCCACGGTGAAGGCGGGGGCCTTCTTCCCCATCACCGCCAAGAAGGTGATCCGGGCCCAGACCATGGCCCTGGAAAACCGCATCCCCACGGTCTACCTGGTGGACTCCGCCGGGGTCTTCCTACCCCTACAGGACGAGGTCTTCCCCGACCAGGACGATTTCGGCCGCATCTTCTACTTGAACGCCCGCATGTCCGCCCTGGGCATTCCCCAGATCAGCGCCATCATGGGCAACTGCGTGGCCGGGGGGGCGTACCTGCCGGTGATGACCGACGTCCTCATCATGACCGAGGGGAGCGGGCTCTACCTGGCGGGGCCCGCCTTGGTGAAGGCGGCCATCGGCCAGGAGGTTTCCTCGGAGGAGCTCGGGGGGGCCAGGATGCACGCGGAGGTCTCGGGCACCGTGGACTTCCACGAGCCCACGGACGAGGCGGCCCTGGAGCGCATAAGGCAACTCGCCGCCCTCTACCCGCCCCCCCGCCTCGCCCCCTGGGCCGAGGGGCGCAAGGAACCCAAGGAGCCCCTTTACCCCATAGAGGACCTCTACGGCCTCATCTCCCCCGACGGCTCCCGGCCCTACGACCTAAGGGAGGTGATCGCCCGCATCGTGGACGGCTCGGAGTTCTTGGAGTACAAGGCCCCCTACGGGGAGACCCTGGTCACGGGCTTCGCCCGCATCGGCGGCTTCCCCGTGGGGATCGTGGGCAACCAGCGCCTCGTCCTCAAGAAGAAGGGGCGGATTGAGGTGGGCGGGGTCATCTATCCCGAGGCGGCGGACAAGGCGGCGCGGTTCATCCTCGAGGTCAACCAGATGAACATCCCCCTCCTCTTTCTCCAGGACGTGACGGGGTTCATGGTGGGCAAGGAGGCGGAGCAGGCAGGGATCATCCGCCGCGGGGCCAAGCTGGTGAACGCCGTCTCCAACTCCGTGGTGCCCAAGATCACCCTGATCCTCGGGGGCTCCTTCGGGGCCGGGAACTACGCCCTGGCGGGCAAGGCCTACGCCCCCCGCTTCCTCTTCGCCTGGCCCAGCGCCAGGTATGCGGTGATGGGAGGGGCGCAGGCGGCGAAGACGCTTTTGGAGCTGGAGGTGGAAAAGCTTAAGCGCCAAGGCCAAGAGCCCTCGGACGAGGAGCTCAAGGTGCTCTACGAGCGCATCAAGGGGCGGTACGAGGAAACCCTAGACCCCCGCTACGCCGCGGCCAGGCTCTGGGTGGACGGGGTGATCTTCCCCCACGAGACGCGGAAGTGGCTCATCAAGGCCCTCGAGGCCTGCGCTCTTAACCCGGAACGGGAGCCTTTTAGGGTGGGGGTGTTCCAGGTATGACCGCCAAGTGGGTGGAGTGCCCCCGCGACGCCTGGCAGGGCTTTTCCCGCTTCATCCCCACCGAGGAGAAGGTGGTCTTCCTGAGGAAGCTTTTGCAGGCGGGCTTCCGCCATCTGGACCTCACCAGCTTCGTCTCCCCCAAGTGGGTGCCCCAGATGCAAGACGCCGAGGAGGTGCTTAAGGCGCTTCCGCCCCCCGAGGGGCGCACCTACTTGGCCATCGTGGCCAACGAGAAAGGCTTGGAAAGGGCGCTCCAGGCAGAACGCCTCACCCACGTGGGCTACCCCTTTTCCCTTTCGGAAACCTTCCAGCGGAAGAACACCAACCGCTCCCTCGCCGAGTCCTGGCCCCTGGTGGCGGAAATGGTGCAGGCGGTGGAGGGACGGCTTGGCCTGGTGGTCTACCTCTCCATGGCCTTCGGCAACCCTTACGGGGACCCGTGGAGCGTGGAGAGGGTCCTCGAGGCCATCGCCCGGCTAAGGGAGCTCGGGGTGCGGGAAATCGCCCTGGCGGACACCTACGGCGTGGCGGACGCGAAGAGGATCCGAGCCGTTTTGGAGGCCGCCGTGGCCCGCTTCGGTCCCGAAGGGCTTGGGGCCCACCTCCACGCCCGGCCCGAAGAGGCCTTGGCCAAGGCGGAGGCCGTCTTGGAGGCCGGGGTCTTCTGGTTGGAAGGGGCCCTGGCGGGGGTGGGGGGGTGCCCCTTCGCCGGGGACGAACTGGTGGGCAACCTGCCCACGGAAAGGGTCCTCCCCTTCCTGGAGGCCAGGGGACTCGCCACGGGGGTGGACCTAAGCCGCCTCCCCCATTTGGCGGAGGAGGCGGCGCGGCTTAAGCTCCGGTACGCCTAAAAAGTCAGGACGACCTTCCCCCGCCCGTGGCCCGAATCCATGCGGGCGTGGGCCTTGCGCAGGTTTTCCAAGCCGAAGGGCAGGACCTCGGCGAGGAGGGGCTTCGCCTGGCCCCGCTCAAAGAGGGGGCGCATCTCCTCCAGCCGCTTCCGCTCCCGGGTGAGGAAAACCCCGTAGAGGGTCTGGTTCTTGGTGTAGAGCCCGGAAAGGTTCCCCTGGGGAGGCAGGATGGTGGCGATGCGGCCAAAGGGACGCACCACGGGGATCACCCGCTCCACCAGGTTCTCCCCCGCCGTCTCAAAGGCGGCGTCCACCCCCTGGCCCTCCGTGGCCCGGAGCACCTCCTCCTGCCAAGGGCCCCGGTAGTCCAGGGCGAGGTCCGCCCCCAGTTCGGTGAGCACGGGAAGGTTCTCCCGGCTGGCCGTGGCGACGACGAAGGCCCCGGCCGCCTTGGCAAACTGCACGGCAAAGGAACCCACGCCGCCCACGCCCCCCATGACGAGGACCACTTCCCCAGGGCGCACCGCCAAGCGGCGCACCACCGCTTCCCAGGCGGTTCCCCCCGCCAGGGGAATGGCCGCCGCTTCAGCGAAGGAGAGGTTCTTGGGCTTCCGGGCCACGAGGTTGGCGGGCACCGGGGTGTACTCCGCGTACGTCCCGTGGGGGTTGCCGAAGATCTCCGGGGTGTAGTAGACCTCGTCCCCCTCCCGGAGGTCCCTCACCCCAGGGCCCACCTTGGCCACCACCCCAGCGGCGTCGTACCCCAGAACGAAGGGGGGTTCCACCCCCGCCCAACGGCCAGCGGCCCGGATCTTGGCGTCCACGGGGTTCACGGCCACCGCCAGGTTCTTTACCAAAACCTCACCCGGCCCTGGCTCGGGCACCGGCAGGTCCCGCTCTTCCAACATTTCCAAACCGCCAAACCCCTTGAGCACCACCGCGCGCATGGCCACCTCCGGGCTTCAACCTAACCGTAGGTCTCGGCCCTTTTTTGTCAAAGAGGTCACTAAGCCGCCCGCTTAAGGTAGATGCCGGGGTCCGTGGGGTTGGCAACGGCCACCACCCGCTTCACCAGTTCCTCCGGGGGAAGGTCTAAGAGGGCGGTCATTTCCCCAGGGGAGACCACCGCCTCATAAAACCTCCTCGCCCCGCCTTGGAGCAAGAGGCGCACGAGCTCCGCCAGGGCCTCCTCCCCCCCGGGAAAGGCGGGGCCGAAGGCGTCGGGGACCAAGAGGTCCTTCTTCCCCCCGTGGAGGAGGAGGGCGTAGCGGGCCTTGTCCCTCCGGTCCTGCCAGTCGGTGATGAGGTAGACCTTGGCCTCAGCGAGGCGGACCCCCCGCAGGGCCTCCTCGAGGGCCTTCAGGGTAAGCCTAGGCGCCGCACGCAAGCCCACGCGTTCCATGCCTCCATCTTACGCCCAAGGGGGAGGGCAAACGCCCTAGAGGAGCTTGCGGGCGTAAATCACCTGGCCGGCGTGGTGCTGGGCGTGTTCCACCAGGTGGTGGAGGACGTGGGCCCTGGGGGCCTTCGCCCCCAGGTGGCCCACGGCCACCTCCTCGGCCAGGGCCTCCTCCCGCACCTCCTTGAGGGCGGAAACAAGGCTTTCCCAGGCCTCGCGGAAGCGGGCCACCACCCTTTCCTTGGGCTCCGCCTCCCCTTGCAGCTCCCACTCCCGCCCCCGCTTGGCCCACTCGGGAAGGGGCAGGCCGAGGGCGTAGGAGGCGAGGCGCAAGGAGCTTCCCGTGATGTGGCGCACCAGGCCGCCGATGGGGTTCGCCCCCTCCTTGGGCCGCCACCAGAAGGCCTCCTCGGGAAGGTCAAAGGCCCACTTCTCCAAGTGCTGGGCCACCTCCTCCAAGCCCCTAATCCAGGCGGACACAGCCGGGGAGACCCCGGGTACTAGGGGTTCCAAAAAGGGCGCGGGCATGGCTCTAGTTTAAGCTAAAGGGCGTGGAGCTCTTGGTCCTTTTCGGGCTTGTCCTCCTCGCTTACCGCCTCTGGCCCCGGCGGCCCGCCGCCTGCCCCGCCTGCGGCCTCCCCCGGGGCCTGGCGGAGGAGGTGCGCCGCCATGGGCGCTTCTGCCCCCACGTGGCTTCCCGCGCTTGCCCCTTTGACCCCCGGAAGGGGGTTTACCGCCTGCGGCGATGACCCCAGAGGAGGCCTGGCGCGACCTGGACCTGGACCTCGCCGACTACCTGGCGAAGAAGGCCATAACGCCCTCCTGCCGGGCGGGGTGCTTCGCCTGTTGCTTCGGCCTGGTGACCCTTTCCCGCCTCGAGGGAGAAGCCCTCCTCCCCCACCTCACGGAGGCGCAAAGGAACCGGGTCCTGGAGGAGGGTCCAAGGCGCCTCGCCCTTTTAGCCCAGGGCAAGGACCGAAAGGACTTCCCAAGCCGCTTCTTCCGAAGCCGCACCCCCTGCCCCTTCCTGGAAGGGGGGCTCTGCGGGGTCTACCCTCACCGCCCCCTCGCCTGCCGGGGCCTCCTCACCGCCGGCGACCCCGCCCTCTGCGCCCCCGAGGCTTTGGCCCCTGAAGGGCACTTCCTCCCCGTGCCCTGGCGCATGGCCCGGCGCAGGATGGAAGCGCTTTGGGAAGAAGAGGCAAGGCGCTACGGCCACGTGCTCCTGGGGGAGATGGTGGGGCTCCTTTACCTCCTCCTGACGGGGCTTCCCAAGAAGCGACAGGAGGTGGAAACCCACCTAAAGGCCCTGGGGGTCCTGGGGGGGCGGTGGGGGTTCCAGGTGGTCCCCCCACCTGGAACCCCTCAGTAGACCTGCTCCCGTTGCCCGTAGCTGAAGACCGCAACCCCTATCACCTGGTCCTGCCCCGTGGTGGGGAAGAAGGGAGGCGCCACCCCTTGGAGGAAGCGGCGGTCGTAGGTGAAGGCCCGGCCATAGCCGGTGGAGTTCCGCCCGGTCTGGGCGTTAAACGTGCCAAAAGCACCGTAGTACTTCTCAATAATGCCCCCAATGAGGTACACGCTTCCCTTCTCGGGGATGGTGTTATAGTTCTCCACCGCCACTACCCCTTTGGCGCTCATAAGGGAAGCGTGGATGTGAAGGTCACGGGGAGCGCTTTTGTCTATGAGCACGTCCCCATCCTGGCTATAGACGCCAAGCACGTTCCTCGCGGTGAGGTTGTCGCAGGTAGCGGGGGTTACGGTGCCATCCGGATTACGGGTCGGCACGCCGGAGCAAGGGGGTGTTTCGTACTTGAGGTCACCGGCAATCTGGATCGTCCCCGAGGCCGCCACGGTGATCTGGGCAAACTCCGCCAGGGCCGGTCCAGCCGTGTTCGGATCGTTGGGGCCTGTGCGGTCCGGTCCCTTTAGGCTTTGAATAGCCCCGTCGGTAAAGATGACGCCGTTAAAGTAAACCTCGCTCCCCTGGCGCTGAACCACCTGCCAGGAAGCGTTCTGACCTTGGCCTACCTTTTGGTAAAGCTTCCGGTCCTCCCCGTAGCGGTAAGTCTCCGTGTTCGTGTCCGTGCAGTTACGGTTTGCACAGTAGGTGACCTCTATGTACTGGTACTTGGTCACCCCCACGGGAAGGGACAAGCTACAGGGCACCTCCAAGCCCGTGGTTTCGTTCACGCATTTGCGGGAAAGGCGCAAAGAGGTAATGGTCCGCTGGAAGTAAAGCCCCGCGGCCTGGGCCGCCTCTTTCTGCTCCTGGTTGTTCTGGGGAAGGGGAATGAAGGGCGCACCCCAGTCCACCCCGGCGGTGAACTGCGGCGCGTGGGTGCCGTAGTGTTGGTGTAAGAGGGAGCGCTGGCGGAAGGCTGCATATCGCTGGCCCGAACCAAGTTGCCCCCATTGACCCCATAGAAATAGGCCCCAGGCCTCGTCTGGCCGCTGCAACTGGAGTCCCCCGGATTGGTGCATCCAGCGCTGGTCACCTCCCCCCCAAACCAAGGCTGGCGGTAAAAACGGAAGTGGCTATTGGTGTGAACGGGCCCATCAAAAAGAGTGCGGTCGGTGAACCAAACGTCCGTGCCGTCAGGAAGGGTATGCACGTTGGTAAAAAGCGCCCAGCGGGCGAAGCTGGCCCGCCCCACGGTGAAGCGGTACTCCCCTTGCAGGACGATGTTGCGGCGGTAGGGGCCAAGGCGTGCCTCCGCCACCATGACAAAGGGCAGGGCATACGTTTGCGAAGCCCCGCTCCCCACCCCCCGGGGCGCACCCTCCACAAAGCGCCCTTCCGCCAAGCGGGTGTTAGGGGGAAGGCTTTGGCCACAAGCGCTAGGGGTGAAGTGGACCCGCAACGTCACCGTGGCGTTAAGGCCGGAAGGCGAAAGGTTTCGGGGCGCTCCATTAGGGCAAAGGTAGTTATCCACTTGGGTTTGGAACTGGGTGGCCACCGTGGCAAGGGCCTGGGCCACAGCCACTGGGTCGGGCTGGCCCCCCGTTTGGCAGTTGTTGCTCCCCCCGTAGGCCCAGCAGTCCGTGGTGCTCGCCGTGGCCCGCACGATGACGCTCAAACGGTCCCGCGCCGTGGTGCTCAAGAAGGTACCCCCAGCGTTGGCCGCACCCCGGGCCAGCATCAAGGTCTGGACAATGCCCTGGTCTTGGCCGCTATGGCGAATTTCGCCCAAAGTGCGCAGGAAAAGCAAGGTGCCGATGCCCGAGACCACCAACACCGTGGCCAGGGCGATGACCAAAGCGATGCCTCTTTGCCGCATACTCCTCCCTCCTATCGGCAAGGCAGAATGCGCCGCACCTGGTACTGGGTGTTGGAGGAAAGCTCCACCTGGCTCGTGTACACCCGGTCCACCGTGCGGCCGCGGGAAGGCGTCTCGGTCCCCAACACTAGGGAAAGGCGCCTCAGGGTATACGTCTTGCCATTCTGGGTAATCTGAAATGGCGGCGTCCCAGTGGGGTTGGCATAATCATAGCCTTGCGGGTTCACCAACACCTCCCCTTGCCCCGCCTCATAGACGTAACCGATGGCGAAGCGGGTCAGGTTAAACGCCACGGGAACCTCACCCCCCGAACCTTCGCGGTACACCAGTTCCTTCGTGCTCGGGTTGTACCTAAACCCCAAGGTACGCACCCGGAAGAGAAGGGTATTGGGCGTGTAATCAATGGTGTTGCCGCAACCCGCGTGGACCACGTGCCAACGGTTAGGTTGCCCTCCCACGGCGTTCACCCCCGTGACGGGAAGGATGACCCCATCCCCGTTGGCGTTGACCATGAGAACGTAATCCCCAGGGGAAATTCCTATGGCGGAGGCTTGGCTTGCCAAAACCAGGATTTTGGCCTCCGCAGCTTGCTTGAAGCTGTTGTTGCTCCCGCTATCGTGGGGCAAAACGGGATACCCTGCGCCTCCCTCAATAAGGGCGAAGGAAACGCTGACCTGGCCGGTGGGATAGGGCGTGGAGGCCAGCCCCCCGAACACCGCACTCCGCAAATCCTGCGTAAACACCTCCACAATGCGGCGTAGCTTAGCTTGTGCACCCGCTGCGGCGTCCACGTCTGAGCGAAAGCCCATGAACTGCACCATTCCACCGTAGGCGATGGCCATAACCGTGGCCAAGATGGCCAAGGCCAGGAGAAGCTCCAAAAGGGTGAAGCCAAAGGTTTTCCGCATGGTTCCCTCCCGTTAGTTAACCCCCTCTAGGGGTGGAGGTGGGGATCCTGAGGCGGCAGGCGGCGCAGAAAAAGTCCTTCCTTCCGTACAGTACTCCTGGCCACTTTGCCGCCAGCACACCTGGATCCGGTACTCGTTGAGGCTAACCCCTAAGGAGGAAGTCCAGCTCGGGGCTCCCAAGTTGCTCACCACTACCCGGTAAAGGTCAGGATTGGCAAAGCGAGCTTCCTGGGGGAGGTCCGGAAATGCCTGGCGAAGCGTCCCATAGCCGTAGGTGATGGGGGTGGACCCAGGAAGCAAGGCCGCATCTCCCCCTACGATCCTGCGGCCAACGTAGTTCAGGATTTGTACCGCCTGGGTCCTCGCCCCGGAAACGGAAGTCTGCCGCAGGCTGGAAACCAAAACGGCGTTAAAGGCCAATAACACGAGGGAAAGGATAGATAGGGCGATGAGCACCTCCAACAAGGTTAAGCCCGGGTTCTTTCTCATGGTACCCTCTTCGCCTCCCCGATGAGGGAAATGGTGTAGGTGTAGGTTCTCCCGTTTACCGCGGCGGTGAAAGTGAGGGGTTGGGAAAGGGGCCGTCCTTGGGGATCCTGCACCTTGCCTGGAGGCGTAAACCGGGCGATGGGACCGTCGCCGAGCGAAAGGACTACGCCCTGAGGAATATCCCAAGCGCGAAGCACCGTGGACCCCCGTTTCAACTCCAAGCGGCTTCCATTCCGCTCCAAGGTGAGGTTTTCCCCCCGGCTCGCCGCCTCAGTGGCCCCCTGCCAGAAAACGTTCTGGAGAGTATTGAGGAAGGCCGCTTGTTCTTGGCCTGAAAGGGTCCGTCGCCCGTTCAGGGCCCCCATGGCCAAGACCCCAGCCAAAATAGCGAGGAGCACCAGGAGCTCCATCAAACTAAGTCCTTTGGCACTCACCCTTACCTCCCCATGGGCCATGGTAGAACTCCTAGGGAACCCAGCGCATCCCCCAAATGGGGGATATGAAAAGGCGGCCAGAGGCCGCCTTTTGGCGGAGGGGGCGGGATTCGAACCCGCGAGGCCCCTTGCGGGGCCTACCGGTTTTCGAGACCGGCCCGTTCAACCGCTCCGGCACCCCTCCCTGAGCCGGGCGAAGAAATCCCTTAAGAGCTTAGCACACTCCCCTTCCCGCACGCCACCCAAGACCTTTCCCCGCTGGCCAAAGCGGGTGAGGGCTCCCTCCTTGAGGTTTTCCGCCCCGTAGACCACCTCCACCCCCGCCTGGGTGAGGGCGTGCTGGCACATGAGGCAAGGCTCCAGGGTCACGTAGACCCGCCCGCCCCGGGCCTCCTTCCCGGCCTGGCGCAGAAGGAGCATCTCCGCGTGGGCCGTGGGGTCCTTCGTGGCCTCCACCCGGTTGTGGGCCCGATAAAGCCGCTCTCCCGCCACCAACACCGCCCCCACGGGCACCTCCCCCTGGGCCAAGGCTTCCTGCGCCTCCTCCAAGGCAAGCCCCATGAGCCTCTCCCCCTCCCCCGGGGGAAAAAGCCCGTAGACCTCCACCACCCGCTTCCCCTCCGCCCGCACGGGCCAGAGGCCCTTGAGTTCCTTGGGCACCCCTTTTTCCGCCAGGAAGTCCACCAGGCGCTTGCGGCCATAGGGCATAACCAGGTAGTCCCCCGGCTCCGGGCGGCGGAAGCCCGGGGGAAGGGGAAGCCTGGGGGCGGGAGGGATGAGGAAGAGCGTCCCCCCCTTGCGGCGAGCCGTGTGGCCTTCCGGTAAGGTGGCGGCCCGGCCCGCCAAGGCGCCTTCCAAGAGGGCGATGTGCCGGGCCTCGGGGCGGAGGAAGAGGCCCTCCAACACCTGGCGCAGGGCGCGGCGGCGGAGGGCGGGGGGGGCTTCCACCAGAGGGGCCACGCGGTAGGCGGGGACGAAGAAGCGGGGGTCTGGGAGGAGGCGGGCCCTGGCCTCCTTTTCCAGGTGGGCGTCCTCCATCTCCCGGGCCTGGGCGAAGCGGGCCAAAGCCTCCCGGGCGGCGGGAAAGCGCTCCAGCAGGAGGGGGAAGACCACGAGGCGGAGGTAGTTGCGGTCCAAGGCGGGGTCTTGGTTGGTGGGGTCCTCCCGCCAGGCCTCCCCCAAGAACCCCAGGTAGTCCCGGAGGGCCTCCCGGGGGAAGGGGAGGAGGGGCCGCACCACCAGGCCCTCCTTCTCCCGGATGGCAAGCCCCCGGGCCGTGCCCTGGAGGAGCTTGAGGAGAAGGGTTTCCGCCTGGTCGTCCAGGGTGTGGGCGGTGAGGATGGCCTTGGCCCCCACCTCCCTGGCCACCCGGTGGAGGAAGGCGTAGCGCACCTCCCGGGCCAAGGCCTCGAGGTTCTCCCCCCTCTCCCGGGCGATCCGCCCCACCTCCACCCGCTCGGCATAGAAGGGAAAGCCAAGCCTCTCCGCCAGGGCCCGCACGAAGGCCAGGTCCCCGGCGCTATCGGGCCTTAAGGCGTGGTCCAGGTGGGCCACCACCCCCCTTCGCCCCGCCCGGTGGACCAGGTGGGCCAGGGCCACGGAGTCCCCGCCCCCCGAGACCGCCAGGACCAAGGGGTCCTCCGGGGCCAGGGCCGCCAGGCGTTCACGGAAGGGGGCCTCGAGGGGATGCAAGCCTCGCCACCTCCGCCCTCAGCGCGGGCAGGCAGCACTTGCCCCGGGGGTTGCGCACCTCGCAGGCGCACCGCTTGGCCCTCACCCCCGCCTCCACCTCCGCCACCGGGTCTTTCCCGGCCAAGAGGGCTTCCTGAATGGCCTCCCGCGTCCAGTCAAAGCAGTAGCACACCCAGGAAGCGCCCTTGTCGTACACGGGGAAGCGGACATCCTCCAGGCGGTACACCCCCTCCGCCCCGTAGTAGACCACGGGACAGCGAGGGTCCTGGCAGAGGTAATGGGCCGCTTCTGGGTCAAGGCGGGCCAAGGCCCTTCCTGTGAGGAAGTTCTTCACCGCCTTGAGGGGCACGGGAAGCCCCTCCTGGCCGCTTTGGGGGCAGCGCATACCCCCACTATACGGGTATCCTAAGGAGGCCATGCGTCTCCGCTTCCGGGAAAACGGCCCTTACGTCCTGGACCTCCCCGAGGGGAGCACCTTCCGCCTAAACGGGGAGGAAAGGCGGCTAGAGCGACCCAGGCTCGCCCTTTGCCGCTGCGGCCACTCCGGGAACAAGCCCTTCTGCGACGGCGCCCATAAGGAAGTGGGCTTCCAGGCGGAAGCCGGGGAAATAGAGGTTCAGTAGAGGAACTCCCGGATGTCATAGCGGCCCGCCCTGAGGCCCAGGCGGCGAAGGGCCTCCTCCCAGGCCTCGAGCTCCGCCTCCACCTCGGGAAGGGGTTCTAGGCCCAGGGCGGCGT
Organism: Thermus sp. 2.9; assembly: GCF_000794385.1. GTDB lineage: Bacteria > Deinococcota > Deinococci > Deinococcales > Thermaceae > Thermus > Thermus thalpophilus. Next base: position 21,140 of record NZ_JTJB01000031.1, on the reverse strand, counting down.
AGGGGGTGCTCGGGTCCTCCTGGAAGGGGGATTAGGTAAACGATGTCCCCCCGGTCCAAGGGAAGCTCGGCCAAAAGGGCGAGGCTATCCCGGAAGTGGGCCTGGGCGAAGGGCTTTCCCCCAGCCCCCACCAGGAGGATCACCCCCACGGCCACCCCCGCCCGCTTCAAGGCGCCCACCAAGGCCACGACCTCCCGGGGGTGGCCGGGCTTCCCCAGGAGGGCGAGGAGGGGGGCGTGGCCCGTCTCCAGCCCCACGTACACCCGCCTCAGGCCCAAGGCCCGAAGCCCTTCCCACCAGGAGGCCTCCTTCTTAAGCCCGCTGAAGAGGTCCAAAAAGCCCAGGACCGGCTCCCCAGGGAAGGCCCTTTGCACGATCTCCAGAAGGGGGAGAAGGGGCTCGGAGAGGGCGAGGGCGTTCCCGTCCGCCAGGAACACCCCCCGCCGGAGGAGCATCCCCCGGCCGAGGAGCTCCCGCACCCGCTCCACGTGCTCGGCGAAGGCCTCGGGGCTCCGCTTCTGGAAGGGGCGGTCCTGGTAAAAACTACAAAAGGTGCAGCGGTTCCAGGTGCAGCCCGTGGTGGCCTGGAGGACCACGGCGAGGTAGGCGTCGGGGGGAAGGATGCTAATGGGCCAGGCGTAGGCCCTCTGGTAGGGCCCGGGGTCCAGGAGGGCCTCCGGGGTCCAGCGGAGGACTTCCCGCCGCCTCGTCTCATCCCGCAGGTGGGCCTCCGCCAGGGCCAAGGCCTCCCGGTAAACGCCAAGGGCCTCCTCCGGGGCGAGCCGCCGGCGCCGGCGCACACCCTCCCGGTGGCGCAGGTGGAGGCTTCCGTCCAGGGCCCGCTTGTAGGTCATCCCCTGGCGGAAGTAGTGGTAAAGCCGCCCTTCCCGGTCAAAGGAGAGGACCCTATCTCCCAAGGAGAGGAGGGTGGCCTCGGGCCTCAAGAGCTCCACGGCCTTAGAATAAGCCCCGTGGCGCTTTCCGCCCTGAAGGGCCTCCTCTCCCCGGAAACCCTCGCCCACCTCACGCCCCTAGGGGGGTTTGAGGCCCGGGTCTACACGGACGGGGCGCAGGTCTACAAGGTCTACCGCCCTGAGGAGGCGCACCTGGCCGCCCTCGAGGCCCGCCGCATGGCCCGGGCGGGCCTGGGGCACTTCGTCCTGGGGGTGGCGGAGGTGGAGGGCCAAGGGGTCCTCATCACCCGCCGCTTCCCCGGCCGGCCCTTCGCCCCCGAGGCCTTCACCCCCAAGACCTTAGCCGCCTTGGCCCACCTCTTCCTCTCCCTCCACCGCCTCCCCGAGCCCGGGTACGTGCGCGAGGCGGAGCTCCTAGAAAGGCTAGAGCGCTTCGCCGAAAGCCTCCACGCCATCCCCGAGGCCCTCGCCCTCATTCAGGGGCTAAGGCGGGAGGTGGGCCTTGCCGCCGGGGTGGAAAGGCGCTTCTGCCACCGGGACGCCTGGGCGGGCAACCTCCTGGTGAAGGATCCGGGCGCGGAGGGTCCCGAGGTCCTCCTGGTGGACTGGGTGCGTTCCGGGGGCGATGACCCCGCCCGCGACCTCGCCCTCCTGAAGACGGGAAGCCTGGACCTTCTGGGGGAGGAGATGGCCCGGGAAGCCCTCCTCCGCATCGCCCGCTTCTACCCCGCCGAGGTGCGGGAGAGGCTCGCCTTCTACGTTCCCCTCACCTACCTCCACGACCTCCACTGGTTCCGCACCAAGCGCCCCGAGGCCTTCCTCGAGGCCCTCAAGGAGAAGCTCCCCAAGGCCCTAAGCTTCTTCCAGGACTGCCTTTCCCCCCGAAGGGCGTGTTAGGCTTTACGGGATGAGGATCACCCTGGTGGACCACCCCTTGGTCCAGCACAAGCTGGCCCACCTGCGGGACAAGCGCACCGGCCCCAAGGACTTCCGAGAGCTCGCCGAGGAGCTTTCCCTCCTCATGGCCTACGAGGCCATGCGGGACCTGGAGCTCACCGAGGCCACGGTGGAAACCCCCGTGGCGGAGGCCCGGGTCAAGGTCCTCTCCGGCAAGAAGCTCGCCCTGGTGGCCATCCTCCGGGCGGGGCTCGTCATGGTGGAGGGCATCCTAAAGCTGGTTCCCCACGCCCGGGTGGGGCACATTGGGCTCTACCGCGACCCCGAGTCCCTCAAGCCCGTGCAGTACTACGCCAAGCTCCCCCCGGACATCGCCGAGCGCCGGGTCTTCCTCCTAGACCCCATGCTGGCCACGGGGGGTAGCGCCAGCCTGGCCCTCTCCCTCCTCAAGGAAAAGGGAGCCAAGGGCATCAAGCTCATGTGCCTCATCGCCGCCCCCGAGGGCCTAAGGCGCATCGCCGAGGACCACCCCGACACCGAGGTGGTGGTGGCGGCGGTGGACCAACACTTGAACGAGCACGGCTACATCGTCCCCGGCCTTGGCGACGCCGGGGACCGCATCTACGGCACGAAATGAGCGAGCTTCTGAAGCGCGTAGGCGTGGCCGACCCTGGGGGCACGGGTTGGCTTTCCGTGGCCTTCGCCTTTTTTCTGGCCCTTTTCTTCACCTGGCGCTTCCTTCCCCACGTGCGCCGCTTCGCCCTCAAGGTGGGTTGGGCCGACCTACCCAACGAGCGCCGGCTCAACCGGGAGCCCTTGCCCAACGCCGGGGGGCTTGCCGTCTACGCCGGGGTGGTGCTGGCCCTGGTGGCCGCGGCCTTCCTCCGGCCCATCCTGGTGGAAAGCGTCCTCATCCAGGTCCTGGCCATCCTCCTGGGCGGGGCCTGGCTGGTCCTGGTGGGCTTCATCGACGACCAGTTCGGCCTTCCGCCCCTCTTCCGCCTCTTTGTGCAAACCCTGGCCGCCCTCCTCCTCATGGCGGTGGGGGTGCGCTTTGAGGCCGCCTTCGGCACCCCCTTGGACCCCGCCTTGGGGCTCTTCCTCACCTGGCTTTGGGTGGTGGGCATCACCAACGCCCTCAACCTCATGGACGGCCTGGACGGCCTCGCCGGAGGCATCGCCTACATCAGCGCCGTAAGCCTCCTCTTCGTCTCCGCCCAGTTCCCCTTCTGGGCCGCGGGCACCCTGGTCCTCGCCGCCTTGGCGGGGGCCGCCCTTGGGTTTTTGCGGCACAACCTCCACCCAAGCCGCATCATCCTGGGGGACGCCGGGGCCTACTTCCTGGGCTACACCCTGGCGGCCACCGCCCTTTTGGGCAACCTCAAGCTCACCACCTTCTTGGGCCTCCTTCCCCCCATGCTCTTCCTGCTCCTACCCATCCTGGACACCACCCAGGTGGTGGTGCGAAGGCTCCTTCGGCGGCAAAACCCCCTCTCCACCCCGGGCAAGGACCACATCCACCACCACCTCCTCTCCCGGGGGCTTTCCCAGCGCCGGGTGGCCTTCGCCCTTTGGAGCGTGGCCCTCCTCTTTAACCTCCTCGCCATGCTTTACCTCCGAATGCCCGGGGAAGCCATAGGGGCGAGCCTCCTCGCCACCCTCTTTGGCCTTTCCTGGGTCACCTACCGCCGCCTGCGGGCGCTATGGAGGGGCGAATGAAGCGCGTGGTCTTGGCCTTCGGCACCCGGCCCGAGGCCACCAAGATGGCCCCGGTGTACCTAGCCCTAAAGGCCATCCCCCACCTCACCCCCCTCGTCCTCCTCACGGGGCAACACCGGGAGCAGTTAAGGCAGGCCCTGAGCCTTTTCGGCATCCCAGAGGACCGGAACCTGGACGTGATGCAAGAGCGCCAGGCCCTCCCCGACCTGGCGGCCCGGATCCTTCCCCAAGCGGCCAGGGCGCTAAAGGAGATGCGGGCGGACTACGTCTTGGTGCACGGGGACACCCTCACCACCTTCGCCGTGGCCTGGGCCGCCTTCTTGGAAGGAATCCCCGTGGGCCACGTGGAGGCGGGGCTTAGGAGCGGCAACCTCAAGGAGCCCTTCCCTGAGGAGGCCAACCGCCGCCTCACCGACGTCCTCACCGACCTGGACTTCGCCCCCACGCCCTTGGCCCGGGAAAACCTCCTAAAGGAGGGGAAGCGGGCGGAGGGGATCCTGGTCACGGGGCAGACCGGGGTGGACGCCGTGCTCCTGGCCGCCAAGCTGGGGCGCCTTCCCGAGGGGCTTCCCCCGGGGCCCTACGTCACCGTGACCATGCACCGCCGGGAAAACTGGCCCATCCTCGCCGAGCTGGCCCGGGCCCTAAGGCGGGTGGCGGAGGCCTTCCCCCACCTCACCTTCGTTTACCCCGTGCACCTGAACCCCGTGGTGCGGGAGGCGGTCTTCCCGGTGCTCAAGGGGGTGAGGAACTTCGTCCTCCTAGACCCCCTGGAGTACGGCCCCATGGCCGCGCTAATGAAGGAAAGCCTCCTTTTGGTCACGGACTCGGGGGGCCTGCAGGAGGAGGGGGCGGCCTTGGGGGTGCCGGTGGTGGTCCTAAGGAACGTCACGGAAAGGCCCGAGGGGCTGGAGGCGGGCATCCTGAGGCTGGCCGGCACCGACCCCGAAGGGGTCTACCGGGTGGTGAAGGGGCTTCTGGAAGACCCCGAGGCCCTCGCCCGCATGCGCCGGGCAAAAAACCCCTACGGGGACGGAAGGGCCGGGGAGCGGGTGGCCCAGGGGGTGGCCTGGCGGCTCGGCCTCGGCCCTAGGCCGGAGGACTGGCGTCCTTAGGCCAGGCCCGAAGCTGGTAAAGGCCCACCAAGAAGACGGCGCTTCCCAGGAGGAAGGCGGCAAGCCGCCCCCCGAGAAGCTCAAAGAGGAGGCCCGTGAGGTAAGCCCCCAAGGGCCCCGTGCCCAGCATCACCAGGCTGTAGACCGCCATAACCCGGCCCCTCAGGCGATCGGGCACGGAAAGCTGCACCAAGGTGTTGGCGTTGATGAGGACGGAGATCATGCCAAACCCTCCCAGGGCGAGGAAGAGGGGGACCCAGGTGGGGTGGGGAAGGAAAAGCCCCAGGTGGGCGAGGGCCAGGGCGAAGACCCCAAGGAGGAGGCGCCCGGGCCTAGGCCTTCCCGTGAAGGCCATGACCAGGGCCGCCCCCAAGGCCCCAAGCCCCACGGCGGAAAGGAGAAAGCCGTAGCCGGTGGCGGAAAGCCCCAGGACAAGCCGGGCGTAGGCGGGGACCAGGGTCTGGAAGTTCATGCCGAGGAGGCTGGCGAAGAGGACGAGCCCCACCACCCGCCGCACCAGGGGGTGCTCCAGGACGAAGCGGACGCCCTCGAGGGCCTCCCTCAAGAACCGCCCATCCCCCTCCTCCCCCCTGGGCCCCGGGGGCACCCGCAGGAGGACGAGGAGGAGGGGCAGGAAGGAAAGGGCGTTGGCGAGGTAGGCCACCCCCACCCCGTAAAGGGCGATGAGCACCCCAGCGAGCGCCGGCCCCAGGAGGCGGCTCGTGTTAAAGCCAAAGGAGTTTAGGGCGATGGCCCCGGGATACCGCTCCCGCCCCGCCAGCTCCACGGTGAAGCTTTGGCGCACGGGCTGGTCCATGGCGTTTAGGGCCCCATAGAGGAAGGCGAAGAGGAGCACATGCCCGTAGCGCACCGCCCCCGTGAGGATGAGGAGGGCCATGAGGAGGGCGAGGAGCATCATCCCCCCCTGGGTGAGGAGGAGGAGGTTCCGCTTGGGGTAGCGGTCGGCCAGGACCCCGGCGGGCAAGGAGAAGAGGAGGGAGGGCAGGAACTGCAAGGCCACCACGAGCCCAAGCCGCTCCGCGCTCCCCGTGAGGAGGAGGACAAGCCAGGCCTGGGCCGCCGACTGCATCCAGGTGCCCATCTGGGAGGTGAAGAGGGCGAGCCAGTAGGCGCGGTAGCGGGGATCTTGGAGGAGGGCGAGGGCCAGCACCCCTCCATCCTATCTCTGACTGACCGGTCATTATCAAGGCGAAGCCCCTACCGGCGGACCTATACTGAGGCATGGCGGGGCGCGGGATTTTCCTCTTCCGCCTCTTCGGCATCCCCCTTTACCTAGACCCCTCCTTCCTCTTGGTCCTTCCCCTTCTGGCCTTCCTCATCGGGCGGAACCTTCCCCTCTATCTGGAGCTCTTCGGCCTCCCCCAAGACCCAGGCCTCCTGGAAGGGCCTTGGCCCTTCCTCTTGGGGCTTTCGGCCGCCCTTGGGCTTTTCCTTTCCGTGCTCCTCCACGAGCTCGGCCACGCCCTCACCGCAAGGCGCTTTGGGGTGGCGACCCGGCGCATCACCCTTTGGCTTTTGGGCGGGGTGGCCCAGATGGAAAGGCTCCCCAAGGAGCCCGCCAAAGAGCTCGCCATAGCCCTGGCGGGCCCGGCGGTGAGCCTCGTTTTGGCCCTCCTCTTCCACCTCGTAAAAGCACCCTCCGGCGCCTTGGGGTTCCTCACCCACCACCTGGCCTTGGTGAACCTCATGCTGGCCCTCTTCAACCTCCTTCCCGCCCTGCCCCTGGACGGGGGGCGGGTTTACCGCGCCCTCCTCTCCCTAAGGAAGCCCTACGCCAAGGCCACCCAGCAGGCGGCGGCCCTAAGCCAGGCGGTGGCCCTGGCCCTGGGGCTTTTCGGCCTTCTGGCCCTCAACCCCTTTCTCGTCCTCATCGCCTTTTTCGTCTACATGGCCTCCCGGGCCGAGGCGGAGGCCACCCTCCTCGCCCAGGCCTTGGAAGGGCTTCGGGTGCGGGACCTCATGACCCCTGACCCCATCGTCCTCCCCCCCGACCTTCCCGTGGCGGAGGCCGTGCGCCTCGCCCTCCACCACAAGGTTTCCGGCTTTCCCGTGGTGGAGGGGGAAAGGGTCCTTGGGGTGGTGGGGCTGGAGGGTTTGGAGGGGGCCGACCCCTTGGCCCCCGTGACCCGCTACCTGCAAGCGCCCCTCCTTCTCTCCCCGGAAGAGGAAGCCCTGGCCGCCTTGGAACGCATGGCGGAAAGGGGATATGTCCGGGCCCTGGTGGTGGAAGGGGAAAGGCTTGTGGGGGTCTTGAGCAAAACGGACCTCTTAAGGGCCTTCCAGGTGCGGCTTCTTGGGCTTGACAGGCCTAGGGGGGTGGGGTAGGTTAGGGGCGCAAAAGTATGCGGGAGGTGCCCATGAAGCGAGCTTTGGTCCTTATCGGTTTGTTGGTCCTGGGATTGGGCCTTGCCCAGAAGCCCCGGGTGGCCATCGGCACAGGAAGCACCGGGGGAGTCTTCTTCTACTACGGCACCGCCCTGGCCGACATCCTGAACAAGGCCGGGGTGGTGGAGGCCCAGCCGGTGCAGACCGGGGGTTCCTACGATAACCTGCAACTCCTCCGCGACCGCACGGGCGGGGGCACCTACTACTGCGCCCTCACCACCACGGACTCCGCCTACTTGGCTTATACCGGGGAGGAGCCCCGCTTCAAGGAGCGGCCGGCCAAGAACCAGCGGGTCCTGTTCTACATGTACCCCTCCTTTATCCACATCGTCACCACCGAGAAGAGCGGCATCAAGGTGGTCCAGGACCTGAAGGGCAAGCGGGTTTCCACGGGCCAGCCCGGCTCCAGCACGGAAAACCTGGCCCTTTTGGTCCTGCAAGGGGCGGGGGTGAAGCCGGAAACCTTCGCCAAGCGGGAGCGCCTCCCCGTGGCCGAGGGGGCCAAGGCCCTGGCGGAGGGCACCCTGGACGCCTTCTTCTGGGTGGGAGGCGTGCCCACGGGCTCCATCGTGGAGCTTTCCCAGACCCTGGCCCGCAAGGGGGACCGGGTCCACCTGGTGCCCATTGACCCCAAGAGCACCACGGCCCAGGTGGTCATGAAGCGCTTCCCCGGCCTGGTGGATCCTTACCGGGTGCCCAAGAGCGTGTACAACACCCGTACGGACGTCCCCGGCCTGGCCACGGGCAACATCGTGGTCTGCCCGGACAGCCTCCCCGCCGAGGCGGCCTACGGCATCATGAAGGCGGTGTTTGAGAACCTGGACACCCTGCGCACCGCCGTGGCCGCGGCCAAGGACACGAGCCTCGAGGCCACCGCCAAGCTTTACGGCAAGCTCCCCATCCCCTTCCATCCCGGGGCCGAGCGGTACCTGAAGGAGAAAGGCCTCATCAAGTGATCCTCGTGGCGCCCGGGTGGCCTGGGACCTCCCAGGCCCCGGGCCTTTTGGAGGCTAAGCCATGGAGCTGGAACACCCCAGAACCCCCCAAACCCCCCTAGGCCGCCTCACGGACTGGATCCTGGTCCTGGGGGCCCTTTATAGCCTCTACCTGGTCCTCCACCCCTTCACCCCCTTGGCCAAAGCGGACATCCCCATCCTGGACATTGTCCAGCTCGAGCGGAGCACCCACGTCCTCTTCCTCCTCGTGGGAGGCTACCTCGTCTCCTTTTATCTTCCGAGGAAGCGCACCCTGGGCGCCTGGGTCTACTTCCTCTTCACCCTCATCCCCCTCTACCACTTCCTCTTCCCGGGCATCCCCGGGGTGGAGCTCCCCCCGGCGGCCAAGGCCCTGGGCCTCCTCTACTGGGCGGTGGCCACCCTTCCCGCCCTCCTCCCTCCCCTCAAGCGCCCCGCCGACCTCCTCGCCGTCCTCCTCGCCCTTTTCCCCACCCTCTACCAACTCCGCCACTTTGAAGAGCTCGTCTACCGGGCCGTCCTCCCCGCCCCCTGGGACATGGCCATGTCCTTCGGCCTCATCATGCTGGTCCTGGGCCTCGTCTACCGCCTCCTGGGCCCGGTGATGCCCGTTTTGGTCCTCTTCTTCTTCAGCTACAACCTCTACGCCGACGTCTTTCCCGGGCCCTTTAAGGGCACCAAGCAGGGGATTGACCTCCTCCTGGGCAAGACCTTCAACGAAACCGAGGCGGGCATCTACGGCCTCATCACCGGGGTCTCCGCCAAGTACCTGGTCTACTTCACCCTGCTTTCCGGCATGATCGGGGCCCTGGGCCTGGGCCGGGTGGTGGCCAACCTGGCCCTGGCCCTGGTGGGCAAGCACCCCGCCACCCCGGGGCGGGTCACGGGGCTCGCCAGCATCTTCATGGGGATGTTCTCCGGCTCGGGGGCCGCGGACACCCAGTTCGTGGCCGCCCTCACCAAGCCCCTCTACGAAAAAGCCGGCTACGACAGGCTCACCGCCGCCGGCCTCGTGGCCACCGCCGGCACCATCGCCCTCATCACCCCCCCGGTCCTGGGTTCCATCGCCTTCATCATGGCGGAGGTCTTGCAGATCCCCTACCTCAAGGTGGCCCTCATGGCCATAGGCCCCGCCCTCCTTTACCTCACCGCCGTCCTGGCCTTTAACGAGTTCTACTCCCGCAAAGCGAAGCTCCCCCCGGTGGGGGCGGAGCTCGGCATGAGCCGCCGGGCCTATGCCTTGCGCTACTCCATCATCTTCCTCCCCATCCTCCTCATCATCGCCATGCTCTACCTGGGCTACGAGGTGAGCACCGCCGCCAGCTCGGCCCTGGTCCTCTTCGTCCTCCTCGCCTACCTGGACCCCACCTTGAGGCCTAGGGGCATCGCCCCCATCTTCCAGGGCCTCGCCGAGGGCTTCCGCACCCTCCTCCCTATCGGCGCCGCCGTCACCGCCGCCAACCTCATCTTCGCCATGATGGTCATCTCCGGCCTGCCCTCCAAGTTCAGCCAGCTCCTGCAGCAGGTTTCCGGGGAAAGCCTCCTCCTCGCCACCCTCATCACCGCCCTCTTCAGCCTGGTCCTGGGCATGGGCGTGCCCCCCACCGCCACCTACGTCCTCACCTCCGCCCTCACCGCCCCCGCCATCATCACCCTGGCCAAGCAAAACGGCATCCCCGACTCCGCCGCCCTCCTCGCCACCCACATGTTCCTCTTCTACTACGCCGTCCTGGCCGACGTGACCCCGCCCGTGGCCCTTTCCGCCTACGCCGCTGCCAGCGTCTTCGGCACCAACCCCTTGCGGACCGGGGTCTATGCCGCCCGGGTGGCCCTTGCGAAGTACCTGGTGGGCTTCTTCTTCCTCTTCTCCTACGCCGGCACCGCCCTCCTCATCGTCCCCGTCCTGGAAAACTCCCCACCCGGCGAGGCCTGGCCCATGATCCTGGAGCGCTTCCTGGCCGTGGCCGCGGGCATCGTCTACCTCTCCGCCTCCGGCGTTGGCTACACCCGGCGGGTCCTGAAGCGCTGGGAAGCCTGGGCCCTAGGGATCCTGGCCCTGCTCCTCTTCATCCCCCACACGCTTCTCAACCTCCTCGCCTTCCTCCTGGGGCTTCCCTTCTTCATGAAGCCCAAGGGCTTGACGTCGCCTTAGGAGAAGGGGTAGCGTAGCCCCAGAAAGGGGGTAAAGCGATGAGAAGGGTTCTCCTCCTGGTAGCCCTCTTAGGGATGGCCGTGGCCCAGAAACCCCGGGTGGTCATCGCCACCGGCGGGGTGGGGGGGGTCTACTTCTACTACGGCACCACCTTGGCGGAGATCTGGAACAAGGCGGGGGTGGCCGAGGCTCAGGCCATCCAGACTGCGGCCTCCATAGACAACCTCCTCCTCCTGGAAACCCGCACCGGCGGGGGCACTTACTACTGCGGCACGGTCTTGCCCGACTCCGCCTACCTGGCCTACACAGGCCAGCACGAGCGCTTCCGGGAGCGGCCCGCCAAAAGCGCCCGCATCCTCTTCGCCATGTACCCCAACTACCTCCACCTCGTCACCCGGGAAGGCTCGGGCATCCGGGTGGTGCAGGACCTGAAGGGCAAGCGGGTCTCCACGGGGGCCCCGGGCTCCGGCACAGAGGTGGAGGCGCTTTTGGTCCTGCAGGCGGCGGGGCTTAGCCCCAAGGACTTCGCCAAGCAGGAGCGTTTGGGGGCGCAGGAAAGCGCCAATGCCCTCTCTGAGGGGAGCATTGACGCTTTCTTCTGGTCGGGCGGCCTGCCCACGGGGGCCATCACGGAGCTTTCCGCCGCCCTGGCCCGGAAGGGGCAGAGGATCTACTTGGTACCCCTAGACCCCAAGAGCACCGTGGTCCAGACCTTCAGCCGCCGCTTCCCCGGCCTTGCGGGCCCCGGGGTTATCCCCAAAAGCGTCTACGGCACCCGGGCCGACACCCCCACCCTCACCTTCTGGAACCTCTTCCTCTGCCCGGAAAGCCTCCCCGCGGAGGCCGCTTACGCCCTCACCAAGGCCACCTTTGAGAACCTTCCCGCCCTGCGCCAAGCGGTGGCCGCCGCCAAGGACACCTCCCCGGAAAACGCCGTGCGCTTCGTGGGGGGCACCATCCCCTACCACGAGGGAGCTCTGCGCTACTTCCGCGAGATCGGGGCCCTGAAGTAGGGGCATGCTGGCCAAGAAGCTTCCGGCCCGGCTCCTTGCGAGCTGGGCCTTTTGGCTTTCCCTCCTCGTTTTGGCCTCTTTGCGGGTGGTGGAGGTGGAAGGCCCTGAGGGCAGGAGGCTTCTTCTCCTTGGTCCTTGGCAGGAAGTGCGGGTGGAGTTTGTGAACTCCGTGACGGGGAAGCCCGTCCTCCTGGAGTTCCACCCCCTTTGGGCCTTCCAAGGCTTCCGGGCCTTCACCGACCCCGAGACGGAAGCCTACTACACGGGGGGCGAGTACCCGTGGAACGAGCGCTTAGCCCGGGAGCGGCGCAAAGAGCTCCGCTACTGCTCGGAGGTGGGCCTGGCCCTGGCCCTGGGAGGGCGGTGGTTCCAGGCGGCGGGAGGGTGCCTAAGGGTCCGGCTCCTTTGGCCCCCTTAGCGCATCACCTGGGGCACCACCCTTACGGTAAGGGTTTTCCCCTGGCGGAAGACCTCGAGGGCCACCGCCTCCCCCGGCTTCTTCCCGTAGAGCACCTGGCGGAGCTGGGCGATGGAGGTGAGGGGCACCCCGTCCGCCTTTAGGAGCACGTCCCCGTCCACCCCCACCTGCAGGGTCTCCCCGGTGGGAAGCTGGATGTAGGCGAAGCGGCTTGGGGCCTTGAGGCCCGCCCGGGCCGCGGGGCTATTCCGCTCCACCTCCTGCACCATGAGCCCCGTGGCGGGCAGGCCGTACTGCTGCCTGAGCCTTTCCGGATAGAGGGAAAGGGGAATGAGGGAAACCCCTAGCCTGGGGCGACTCCGGATAATCTCCTCGGCGGTCAAGGTTTTCCCCGCCCTAAGCTCGGGCAGGTACTGCTTCACCAGGTTGATGGGCAGGGCGAACCCCACCCCGGCGAACTGGGCGGCGCCAAACTGGCCTGAGGGGGTGAAAATGGCGGTGTTGATGCCGATCACCTCGCCCCGGGAGTTCAAAAGGGGCCCCCCGGAGTTCCCTGGGTTGATGGCGGCGTCCGTCTGGATCACCTGGGGCACCAGGCCGGAATCGTCCCCAATGGCCCCGGGGTTTTCCCGTATGGCGGAGACGATCCCCTGGGTCACGGTGAACTCCAGCCCAAAGGGGTTGCCCATGGCGATGGCCTTCTGCCCCACCCGGATCCGGTCCGAGTCCCCGAGGACCAGGGGCACGAGCCTATCCTTGGGGGCGTCCACCTTGAGGAGGGCCAGGTCCAAGGGCGGGGCCGCCCCCACGAGACGGGCCTGGTACTCCTTGGGGTCGCTGTGGAACTTCACCGTGATGCGGCTCGCCCCTTCCACCACGTGGTAGTTGGTGAGGATGTACCCTTCCTTGTCTATGACGAAGCCCGAGCCCGTGCCCTCCTGGGGCGGCATCTGGAGAAAGGGAGCGAAGGACTCAAAGCCCGGGGGAAGCTGGACGTTTTGCGGCCGGGTCACCACGGCCACGTAGACCACCCCGTCCCCGTACTTCTCCACGATCTCCACGGTGTTCCGCTCGTACTCCAAAAGCCCGCCCTCGGCGGTGGGAGCTTTGGGGGGTTGGGCGCTTGGAGCCTGGCTGTTGGAAATCCCCCACCAAAGCACGGCCCCCGCCATGAGGGCCAAGGCCAAGAAACCCACGAAGGAACGGCCAAGGTTCATGCCTCACCTCCTCCTTCCACCCTACGCCCCCCCGGTTAGGAGGCGATTAGACGAAGACCACCGTCTTGTTGCCGTGGACGATGATCCGGTCCTCCAGGTGCCAGCGCACCGCCCGAGCCAGGACCGTGCGCTCCAGCTCCTGGCCAAGCCGCCGCATCTCCGCCACGGAGTGGCGGTGGGAGACCCGCACCACGTCCTGCTCAATGATGGGCCCGGCGTCCAGCTCCTCCGTGACGTAGTGGGCCGTGGCCCCGATGAGCTTCACCCCCCGTTCATAAGCCTGGCGGTAGGGGTTGGCCCCGGCAAAGGCGGGCAGGAAGGAGTGGTGGATGTTGATGATCCCCATGGGGTAGCGCTCCACAAAGCGGGGCGAGAGGACTTGCATGTAGCGGGCGAGGATCACGAGCTCCACCCCTTCCCCTTCCAAAAGGGCAAGGATCCGGTCTTCCGCCGCCTCCTTCCCGCCCGGCTCCACGGGCACATGGTGGTAGGGAATGCCGAAGCGCTCCACCTCCTCCCGGTGGTCGGGGTGGTTGGAGATCACCAGGCGCAGGTCCATGGGAAGCTCCCTCACCCGGTAGCGCCAAAGGAGTTCCAAAAGGGCGTGGGCGGGCTTGGAAACCAGAATGGCTGCCTTCTTCCGCTCCGAGGCGTAGGCGATGCGCCAACGCATGCCGAAGCGCTCCGCCACCACCTCCTGGAAGGCCCGCTCCAAGGCGGGGCGGGAGAGGTCCAGGTGGGGGGTGGCGAAGGCGAGGCGCATGAAGAAGGTGCCCCCTTCGGGGTCGGTGGAGTGCTGCTGCAAATCCGTGATGTTGGCCCCATGGGCGTAGAGGAAGCTGGAAACCGCCGCCACGATGCCGGGCCGGTCGGGGCAGGTGATGAGGAGCCTGGCCTCCATGCCGGCTACTATATCCCCATGGAGCTTTCCACCACGGACCTTTCCGACCTCCACCCCGAGGCGGTGGCGGTTCCCATGGTCTACCAGGCCTTCGGCGGGAAGCGGCGCTTTGCTGGCCGGGTGCGGACCCTAAAGGTCCTCGAGGACAACGCCCTGGTGCGCCAGATCCTGGAGGAAGGCGGGGGAGAGGTGCTCTTCGTGGACGGGGGAGGTTCCCTGCGCACCGCCCTTTTGGGGGGCAACCTGGCCCGGCTCGCCTGGGAACGGGGCTGGGCCGGGGTGGTGGTCCACGGGGCGGTGCGGGACACCGCCGAGCTCGCCGCCCTCCCCCTAGGCGTCTTGGCCTTGGCCGCCACCCCCAAGAAGAGCGCCAAGGAAGGCAAGGGCGAGGTGGACGTGCCCCTTAGCCTTCCTTGGGGGACGGTGCTTCCGGGAAGCTATCTGGTGGCGGATGAGGACGGGCTTCTTCTCCTCCCCTCGCCCCCGAGCGGCGGCCAAAGCGGCGGAGGAGCTCCTCTTCCTTGAGGGCCAGGATCAGGGGCCGCCCGTGGGGGCAGACCCAAGGGGTTTCGCAGGCGAGGAGGGCGTCCAAAAGGGCTTGCCCCTGAACCCGGCCCAAGGGGTGGCCCGCCTTGATGGCGGGAAGGCAGGCCAAGCGGGCCAAGAGGCCCTTTAAGCTCCTTCCTTCCCCCCGCAAGGCCTCGCGGAAGACCTCGGGGAGGAGGAGGGGGTAGGGATGGAGGAAGGATGGCGCCCGCAGGAGGCGCACCCTTTGCGGCCCAAAAGGCTCAAAGGTGAAGAGCCCCTCCGCCTCGGGCAGGAGGAGGGCCTCCTCCGGGGTGAGCTCCACCAGCACCGGGTAGGGCAAGGGGGCGAGGCCCTCCTCTGCCAAGCGGCGCAAGAAGTCCTCGTAAAGGATGCGCTCGTGGGCGGCGTGCTGGTCCACCACGTAAAGGGTGTCCCCTCCCTCCGCCAGGAGGTAGCTGTCCCGGAACTGCCCCAAATAGCGAAGCCGAGGCAGCCCGGAGGGCGTGGGGGGGGTAAGGGGAGCGAGGGGCTTGGGCTCGGGGAGAAGCCGGGCCAAGTTTTTCCCCGCCAAAGCCTCCCGGATGGCCTCCTCCAGGAAGGCCTCCACCTCAGGGCTTAAGGCCACCTCCTCCTTTCTTGCGTCCAGGCGCAGGCGGTAAAGGCCAGGCGGCAGGGTGAGGTTGAGCACGCCCACGGGGTAGTGCCCTTCAGGAAGGAGTTCCTTGTAGGCCCGGCGCACCGCCTTCAAAAGCCCCGGGGGAAAGGCCACGGGGCGGCCGTTCACCGCAAGGAAGAGGGCGTCCTCCCGAGTGCGGGAGGCCTGGGGCCCGGAAAGCAGCCCCCAGAGGGCCATCTCCCGGGCCCGCTTCTCCAGGGGGAAAAGCCTTTCCGCCATCACCCGGCCAAAGGCCAGGCGGGCCGCCTCCTTAAGCCCCGCCCCCGGGAAGAGGAGCCTGGCCTCCCCCTCCACGAAAAGGGCCAGGACCAAGTGGGGGTGGTGGAGGAGGTAGCGCTTGAGAAGGACCTGGACCTCCCGCGCCTCCCGTGCTGGGTCCCGCCCCTCTCCCGCAAAGAGGCCCACCACCTCCACCCGGGTGCCGGGGGGCGCCGGGACGGGCCGCACCGCCACCCCCTCCCCCCGGGCGAGGAGAAGCCCGCCCCCAAGCTGTCCCCTGGGCCGGGAGCGGAGGCGCAGGGTGGCGGCCTGCCTCAGGGCGTAAAGGGCTTGGCCCCGGAAGCCCAGGGTGCGGATGGCCCCTGGGTCTTGGAGCTTGCTGGTGGCAAAGGGCTCCACGGCGAGGGGAAGCTCCTCGTAGGGGATGCCCTCCCCGTCGTCCTCCACCACAAGCCTTTCCAAGCCCCCACCCCAAAGCTCCACCTTCACCCGCTTGGCCCCGGCGTCCAGGGCGTTTTCCAAAAGCTCCCGCACCGCGTCCTTCACGGAAAGGAGCACCTCGCCCCGGGCCAGGAGGCCTTTTAGCTCGGGCGGCAGGGGGCGGATCACCCCTTCATGCTACCCAAGGGCGCACCCAGGGCCAAGGCCTTGAG
This sequence comes from Thermus sp. 2.9, assembly GCF_000794385.1. Lineage (GTDB taxonomy): Bacteria > Deinococcota > Deinococci > Deinococcales > Thermaceae > Thermus > Thermus thalpophilus. Next base: position 5,338 of record NZ_JTJB01000031.1, on the reverse strand, counting down.
CTCTCCGAGGAGCTTTAGGGCCTCGAGGGGGGTGAGGCGGTCGGGGTCCAGGGCAAGGAGCCGATCCAAGACCTCCTCCAAAGCGCCTTCCCGCCGCGCCGCCATGGCCTGGAGGAGGGCCTTGGCCCGCTCCACCACCTCCTCGGGAAGCCCCGCCATCCTGGCCACCTCCACCCCATAGCTCTTGGAGGCGGGCCCGGGGAGGACCTGGTGGTAGAAGACGAGCCCCCCCTCCTCCTCCTTGGCCGCCACGTGAAGGTTTTTAAGGCGGGGCAGGGAGAGGGCGGTGAGCTCAAAGTAGTGGGTGGCGAAAAGGGCGTAGCACCGCCTTTCGTGCAGGGCCTCTGCGACGGCGGTGGCGATGGCCAGGCCGTCCAGGCTGCTCGTTCCCCGCCCCACCTCGTCCAGGAGGACGAGGCTATCCTGGGTGGCCTCCTTCAGGATTAGGGCCACCTCCTCCATCTCCACCATGAAGGTGCTCTTCCCCCCCGCCAGGTCGTCGGAGGCCCCAATGCGGGTGAGGATGCGGTCAAAAAGGGGGAGCTCCGCCTCCTCCGCCGGCACGAAGCTCCCCATCTGGGCCAGGAGGGCGATGAGGGCGGTCTGGCGGAGGAAGGTACTCTTGCCCGCCATGTTGGGCCCCGTGACCAGGACGAGCTCGTGGGCCATCTCCAGGTCGTTGGGCACGAACTCCGTGCGCCTTTCCACCACCGGGTGGCGCCCCGCCCGGATGCAAAGCCGCTCCCCGAAGCGGGGCCTGGTGTAGCCGTGGCGCACCGCCACCTCGGCCAAGGCGGCGAAGACGTCCAGCTCCGCCAGGACCCTGGCCGCCTCCCTTAGGGCCTCCGCCTCCTTCTTGGCCCGTTCCCGCACCGCCAAGAAGACCTCCTCCTCCCGGCGGCGGATCAGGGCCTCCAGGCGGTAAAGCTCCCTTTCCTTTTCCTTCATCTCCGGCAGGGTGTACCGCTGCCGGTCCTTGAGCGTCTGCACCGCGCGGTACTCCTTGGGCACCCGTTCGTAGTAGGGGCGGGTGACCTCGAGGTAGTAGCCGAAGACGGCGTTGTAGCCCACCCTGAGGGTGGGGATGCCGGTCCTCTCCTTCTCCGCCTCCTCCAGGGCCACAAAGTAGGCCACCCCCTCGGCGTGGGCCCGCTTTAGGGCGTCCAGGTCCGGGTCGTACCCCTCGCGGATGAGCCCTCCCTCGGAAAGCTTTAAAGGTGGCTCGTCCACCAAGGCCGCCTTTAGGTCCTCCCGCAAAGCGCCCAGATCGGGCAGGATGGCCTCCTCCCCCAAAAGGGCCTTGAGCTCCGGCAGGATCTCCAGGCTCCGCCTTAGGGCGGCGAGGTCGCGGGGACCAGCCCGCCCCAGCTCCAGCCGGGTGGCGAGCCGCTCCAAATCGGCCAGACGGAAGAGGAGGCGCCGCACCCCCTCCCTTAAGGCCCCCTCCCGCACGAAGCGCTCCACCCGGTCCAGCCGGGCCTCTAAAGGGCCCCGCTCCAGAAGGGGATGGCGGAGCCAGCTTTGGAGTAGCCGCCTGCCCGGGGCGGTCCGCGTCTCGTCCAAGACGGCGAAGAGAGTGTCCTGCCCCCTTAGGGGCTCAAAGACCTCCAAGGCCCGCAGGGTGGCCTCGAGCAGGCGCACGAAGGCCCCGGGGTCGTAATAGCGGAAAGGCCGCACGCTCAAGGCCCCACCCTGGGTGGAGCGGGCGTAGGCCAAAAGCGCTCCCTGAGCCCGCCTTAGGGCCAAGGGGCCCTCCCCTTCCGGGTCAAAGGGGGCCTCGGAGAGCATCACGGGGAAGCGCTTGCGGAACTCCGCCAAAAAGGCCTCGTTTTCCCGGAGCTCCGGGGCTAAAAGAACCTCGGCGGGCCGGTGGCGAAAAAGCTCGTCGTAAAGGGCGCTCTTGCTCCTGAGAAGGGTCCCCTTGAACTCCCCCGTGGACACGTCCAAAAAGGCTAGGCCCCACCCGTCGCCCGTGGCGATGGCCGCCAGGTAGTTGGCCTCCTTGGGGAGGAGGGTTTCCTGCACCAAGGTGCCGGGGGTTAAAAGCTGGGTCACTTCCCGCCGCACCAGCCCCTCCGCCTCCTCCGCCGGCTCCACCTGGTCCGCCACCGCCAGGCGGAAGCCCATCTTTAGGAGGCGCTCGGCGTAGGCGTCAAAGGCCCGGATGGGGATGCCCGCCATGGGGGTGGTGAAGTCCTTGCTGGTCTTGTGGGTGAGAACCAGGCCTAGAGCGCGGGCCAGGCGCTCCGCGTCCTCGCCAAAGCACTCGTAAAAGTCCCCCACCTGGAAGAGGAGGAGGTAGTCAGGGTAGCGGTCCCGAAGCTCCACGTACTGCTGAAGGAGCGGGGGTAGTGGGCCAGGGCCTTCGCCCTTGAGCATGCCTCTTATTATGCCGCTTGGCCAGGGGGTATTGACATCCCTTCGTCAGGGCTTTACCCAAAACTCCTTCCTCGCCCTCCCTTAGCCTGCTTCAAGAGTTCTTGGGTGACTTCATAGTTGAGCAGGCGAACCAGGCCCCTCAGGAGCAGGTACGGACCATCCCTCTCGCTGGGCAGCCCCAGCTTGCCCCCGAGCTGCAAAAGAAACCCCTTGAACGGATCCCCCAACCGCTCAACTTCCCAAAGGAACACCGCCAGCCCCAGCAAAACCGCCACCACCTTCCGGATCCGGGCAAGCCCCCGCACCTGGAAGGTCTCAAGCCCCAGCCCCGTCTTCAAAAGCCGGAAGAACCGCTCCACCTCCCACCGCCTGCGGTACGCCTCCACCACCTGCGCCGCCTCCTCCCTCCCCCTCACCGGCAAGCTGGTCAGTAGCCACCACTCCCCACGCCGCCCCAGGGCTGGCACCCGGCAGACCACCAGGTGGAGCCGCCTCCCCTCCACCTCCACCTCCCTCCATCCGAAGTGGAGCCGCACCCGCTGGTACCTGCCCCCTACCCTCAGCTCCACCTCCTCCCCACAGGGAAGGGCCAGGGAAGAAGCCACCTTCGCCAGAGAACCCCCCTCCCCAAGCTTCCGGTCCCGGTAGACCCGCACCACGAACTCCTCCCCCAGGGCCAGCACCTGCCCAAACACCTTCCGGTCGTCAAACCCCCGGTCCGCCACATACACCAGCCTCCTGCCCACGCCCCCCAATCGCTCCCGGGCCGCCTCAATGGCTCCCTCCACCTCCTTGGGCAGGCTGGCAAACCCCCTCTCCCCGTAGGCCACCAGGTGGGCGTACCCCAGGGCCAGCCGCCCCGCGGGGTCCAACCCCAGGGCGGTGAGGAGCTCGTACCCGGGCCGCCTATCCTTCCCCACCCGGGCTATCCCCTCCAGGGCCCGGGCATAGGGCTTGGCCACCGGGCTCAGGTCCAGGAGGACCAGAACCTCCTCACCCTCCAGGGCAGTCGCGCTCTCCTGATAGACCCGGTCAAGGAGGGCTTCTGCCTCCACCCGTGGGTTGGACAGGAAGCGGTAAAGGGCTTTGGCCTGGTGGAAGCGGTTCTGGAGGGGAGAAGGGAGCGAGGCCACCATCTCGCTCACCCGGGCTGAGCCTGCGGCCAAGGCGCCCCGCACCACCTCTTCAAACCGTCGGTGGAGGCGCTTATCGGGGGAAAACGCTCGCAAAACGGCCCGTGAACTCCTGGAGCCTGGCCTCGGCCACCTTGAGCATGTCCATGGATCACCCCCGGTACCAGATACGGGCTGCGCCCGCAAGGGGAGATTTACCACGAAACGGAGATGTGGGTAAAGTCCTGCTTCGTGTGCTACTTGATCTGGACCCTCGGGATGTGAAAAAAGAGGGGGTGCTATGCAGCAAGATCGTGAGCACCCCCTTTACTATCTTGACGCGGAAACCCTTCTGGTGGCTACCTACATTTGGGTGGATGACGAACTCAAGGCCTTGCAAGCTCAGGACTTCAAGCTCCCCCCAAAGCAAAAGCACCAGAAGGCTACCCTGGCCGAGCTCCTAACCCTCGCCATCTTTCTCCTTTTGCAAGGCCAAGACCTCGCCAAAGGCTACTTGGCCGCCAAGACCACCCTCAAGGCCTACTTCCCCTCCCTCCCCCACCTCTCCCGCTTCTACCGGGTCCTTCAGAAGGCCCAGGGGTTGTTGGCTCACCTGGCCATGAGGCTCTCTGGGGGACAAGGCCTCCTGCAGGTGGTGGACCTCAAGCCTATCCCCCTGGCCCACGGCCACCGCATCCACGGCCTCTCTCTTCCCGAGGCCGCGATGGGGGTAGGACCTCTGGGGGCTTTCGCGGGCTACGTCCTCATGCCAGTGATGAACGAGCGGGGTCTCTTCTTTCGTTGGGCCATTCTCCCCGGTAATGCCCGGGAGACCTGGGGGAGGGACCTGCTGGACGGTCTGCCCGCGGTCCTCGGGGACCGGGGCTTTCGTTGGGTCCAGGGAGTCAAGACACCACCCTATCGGGTCAGGGGAGGAAGGGTGGTGGAGACGGGGTGGAGAGGGTGGATGGGAAGGGTACGGAACTGGATAGAGACCCGCTTCAGCGTGATGGTGCGGTCTTTGGGGCTTCATCGGATAGAGGCCCGGTCCTACTGGGGGCTGGTGGCCCGGGTGAACCTCATCCTGCTTGTTCACAACCTCATACGTAGCCGGGTGCTTCTCAGGATGGCCGGGGTGGAGCTATGAGGTAGCACACGAAGGCATCTTTTAGCTAACCTGGGTAAGGTACTTTTGTCCCGAAGGGAGGCACCCATGGGAAAAGGTATTAATAACCCAAGTTGCTACCCAGCCATCTTCTGGGTCAGGAGACTGATGTTATGGGCCAGGACGAAGGTGAGAACTTTGATGACGAAACCCTCCTGGGTCACGGCGTGGATGCGCCTGGGGAAGAGGTGATGGAGCATGCTCCCCACCGTCTCCACCACCCTCCGCCCCACGATGGCCAGGTACTGCATCCAAGGGAGATACCGCCGGCTGTTCCTCCTGCGGATGACCATGGGAACAACCTCCTGGGCCTCCCGGAGGAGGTCCTCGTACAGATGGCTCTCGTACCCCCGGTCCAGGTAGAGCTCCGCCCCCTCGGGAAGGTCCAGGGGAAGGAGGAGAAGCGAAGCGAGGTCGTGGAAGCTCCCCGGGGTCAGGTTCACCTCGTGGACGAACTTCCCGTCGTCCACCAGGAGGTGGAGCTTGAGGCCGTGGAAGTAGACCCGCTTGCTGGGGATGAAGCCGCGGTAGGCCTTGTCCGGGAAGAGGCGGGAGCGGGGGGCGCGGATGTTCTCGCAGGCGGGGAGGGGGAAGGTGTCCAAGGCATACGCCTGGGCCTGGTGGAGGTGCTTCCAGACCTGGGCCAGGAGGTGGAGGAGGGGGAGAAGGAGGGGGTAGAGGG
>NZ_JTJB01000030.1 GCF_000794385.1 Thermus sp. 2.9 | reverse complement strand
GGCTTGGGGAGGGGACGTGGGTGAAGAGGCCGAGGTCTTTGGCGAGGGCCAGGGCCTTGTTGTGCTTGCCGCCGAACTCTAGGGCGGCAAGGAGGGCGAGGGTGAGGATGGCGGAGGCGGGCGTTTTGGCTTGGGGGTCATCCTTGTAGCCCATGGCTTGCAGGGCGTCGTCTATAATGCAAAAGGCCGCTATGAGACGGGAAAGCATAGCGGCCACTATTTTTTCAGATCCAGGGGATAGGTAGCAACTTGGGTTATTAATAGGCGGTTCTTGCTCAAGCTCTTGGGCGCAGGTGGGACGGCGGCGCTCCTGAAGCCCGCTTTGGCCCAAACCTCCGCGCAAGCGGAAACGCCCATCCCATCTTTTACCGGGCCCGGCCCCAACCCCTACTGGAACGGGGTGCACCCCTACGCGATTTATCCCCAGAAGTTACCCCTTCTGCGGATGACCGACCGCCCCGTCCAGTTGGAAACGCCCGACATTACTCCGCACCGTCTTCACGCCCAACGAAGCATTCTACGTCCGGTACCACCTGGACGAGATCCCCAACCAGATCGACCTTTCCCAGTGGCGGCTAAAGTTCGAGGGCAATTTTGAACGGCCCTTGGAGCTTTCCTTGGAAGACCTCCTCACCAAGTTCAAGCCGGTTTCCATCGCCGCCGTCAACCAGTGCTCCGGCAACTCCCGAAGCCGCTTCCAACCCCGGGTCGCCGGCGGCCAGTGGGGCAACGGGGCCATGGGCAACGCCCTCTGGACCGGCGTTCGCTTGAAAGACCTCCTGGAAGCTGCCGGTGTAAAGCCGGGCACGGTGCAGATCCAGTTTGAGGGTCTAGACCGCGGCAAAGGGCCAGAAAATTTGGGCTCGGGGCGGTTTATGAAGTCCCTAGATCTGGACGACCCCGTGGTGGAGGAAACCATCCTGGCGTATGCCATGAACGGGGAGCCCCTGCCCATGCTCAACGGCTTCCCCGTGCGCCTGGTGGTGCCGGGCAAGTTCGCCACCTATTGGCTCAAGCACGTCACTTGGATCCGCGCCCTTACTGAGCCCGACAAGAACTTCTGGATGGCCACCGCTTACAGAGTGCCCGACACCCCCAACGGCTCCACCACCCCCGAGGCCGTGGCCGCGGGGCAGGTCAAAACCGTTCCCATCGGCCACTTCAACATGCCCGTGCGCTCGTTCATCATAGACCCTGATGGCACGAGCCCCTTGGTGGTGGGCATGCCCGTCAAGATCCGGGGCGTGGCCTTTAGCGGCCATGGCAAGGTGGTGAAAGTGGAGATTTCCACCGACGACGGCAAGACGTGGCGGCCAGCGGTTCTGGGGGCCGACTACGGCAAGTACTCTTTCCGCACCTTTGAGTTCACCTGGCGACCCAGCCAGCCCGGGAACTACGTGATTGCGGTGCGGGCCACGGACGAGAAGGGCAATACGCAGCCCGATGCCCCCGTGTGGAACCCCGGCGGCTACCTCTGGAACAAGATTGAGCGCCAGGAAGTGGTGGTCCTGGCGGCCAAGTAGGAGGACGGGATGAAAAAGCGCGTGGCGTTCTTCGGAATTTTGCTGGGACTGGGGCTGGTGGCGGCAGAGGTCCCTGGCACAGTGGCAGGGCAGTGGACAGGAGGCACCCTCGGCCTGATCCTGCAACCCGCCCCAGCGGCCCCTGGAGGAGGTTCCACCATCAACATTGGCCCTTTGCCCACCTACACGGCAGAGCTGGCGGAAGGGGAGGGCAAAGAACTTGTCATGAGCTACTGCTCTATTTGTCACAGCGTCACTTACATCACCATGCAACCCCCTCTTGCCAACTGGAAGCCCACCATGGACAAGATGCTGAAAACCTACGGGGCTGAGAAGTGGATACCCGCCGACGTGGCGGAGAAGATCCTGGCTTATCTGCAGGCCCACTACACCCCGGAAACGCGCAAGGAATGAACCGCATCCTCTCCCTCCACCTGGGCCTGGGGAAAGGCCTCCCCAAGCCCCAGGTGGAGGTTTTGGAACTCGTGGCGGGCGTGGGCGCCAAGGGGGACCGCCACGCCGGCCTGGACCCCAACCGAGCAGTTCTGGTGGCGGGGCTCGCCGCCTACGAAAAGGCCTACAAGGCGGGGATAGACCTCCCCTACGGCGCCTTGGGCGAAAACCTCCTTTTGGACCTGGACCCCCATACGCTTCCTTTGGGGGCAAAGCTCCGGGTGGGGGAGGCGCTTTTGGAGCTTTCCCAGGTCTGCACCGTGTGCAAGAGCCTCTCCCAGTTTGACCTGCGCCTGCCCAAGCTCCTCTATGGGGGCCGAGGGCTTTACGCCCGGGTCCTGGAGGGCGGGGTGGTGCGGGTGGGGGATCCCGTCCTGGTCCTAATCCCCACCAAAGGCTAGGGCTGTGGAAAACCCCGGGAAGGGGGCCTATCCCCTCCCGGGGCTTTTCCACCCCTACACTCCCACCCGACCCGGCACCCGGTAGGCCCAGTAGGCGGGGCGCTCCCCCTTGGGCTCGTTCAGGACCTCAATCCGCCCCTCGAGGCCCGCCTCCACCACCTTGAGCTCCTTGAGGTAGTCCATAAAGCTCTCGGCGTCGCTGAAGCCGGTGTCCACCCGGTAGCCCTGGGCCTCCTTGAGGACGGTGAAGCCGTCCCCGCCGGCGGCGATGAAGTTGTTGACCACCACCCGGTAGGTGGCCTCGAGGTCCAAGGGCACGTACCCCTTTTCCGCCTTCACCTCCACCCGTACCACCCGGTCCCCCACCGGACGGGAGAGGTCAAAGGCGTAGCGGAGGCCGGAGACCTGCAGGAAGCGCCCCGCCGTCTGCTCCCACTGGGAAACCCCGTTTTCCAAGGCCGCCTTGATCTCCTTGCCCTTCAGGTCCATCACCACCAAGGTGTTGCCAAAGGGGAGCACCTCGTAGACCTTGCCCACGGTGATGGGGCCCTTGGGGATGGAGGCGCGGATGCCGCCCCCATTTTGCAAAGCGATCTGCACCCCGGCGTTTTTGGTCTTCCAGACCATGCCGTCGGCGATCAGGTTCCCCAGGTTGCTCTCCCGCCGGCGCACGATGGCCCTTTCCCCCACCAGGTCCACCTTGGCCTCGGCGATCACCTGTTGCATCAGGGCCAGCACGGGCTGGGCGTAGGCCAAAAGGGCCTCCTTGGCGAAGAAGTCCTCGGGGGACACCTCCGGGGTCATGAGGAAAGGCTCGCCCTTGTAGGCGACAAGCTCCCCCTTCTCGTCAAAGGCAACCTCCAACACCCCCACCACCTTGCCCCACTCCCAGGCCTGCACCACCAGGACGTCCTTCCCCTCGGGGTTCTTGACCACCGTGGGGTAGGGCCCGGCCGGGGCCAGCTCCTTGTGGGGGAAGCTCCCCAAAAGGGTGTGGGAGTGGCCGCCCACGATCACCTGCACCCCCACAAGCCTGCGGGCGAGCTTCAGGTCCTCGCCGTAGCCCAGGTGGGAGAGGAGGAGGATCTTGTTCACCCCCCGGCGCAAAAGCTCGTACACCGCCTTTTGGGCGCTCTCGTAGGGGTCCAGGAAGTCCACGGTGGGGCCGGGGTTGGCGATCTCCTTGGTGTCGGGGGTGGTGAGGCCGATCACCCCCACCCGCTCCCTACCCACGCTCACGATGGCATAGGGGGCAAAAAGCCCCTTGAGCCTGGGCTCCCGGCTCGCGTCCACGTTGGCGGAAACCACCTTAAACCGGGCCCCCTTTAGGAACTCCGCCAAGGGCCCCGGCCCCAGGTCAAACTCGTGGTTCCCCAGGGCCATGACCCGGTAGAGCATCCGGTGCATGAAGTAGCGGTCCGCCAAGCCCCGGTACTGGTTGAAGTAAAGGGTGCCCTGGAAGACATCCCCGGCGTCCAAAAAGAGGAGGTTCTTGCGGCTTGCCCGCAACCGGTCAAAGAAGGCCACCCGCTGCGCCACCCCGCCCACCCGCACTTTCTGCCCGGAAAGGGTGAGCTCCATGGGCTCCAGGTGGGCATGGGTGTCGTTGGTGTGCACCAGGGTCAGGGTAAAGGCCCCTTGGGCTCGCCCCAGGCCAAGCCCCGCAAGCCCCAAGACCGCACCCGCCCGCAATAGATCCCGCCGCTTCATCCCATGCGCCATAGGTACCTCCGCTTTAAGTCTAGCCGAGGTTCCTTCAGGGAAAGGTCAAGGGGCCATTCCGGTGCCATTTCAGAGCGCATATGACACGACATGGGTTGACATTCTGCACATTTATGCCGTACACTTTGCACAATCCGCCCGGGGTTTACCGCGCAAAAGGGGCCACGGCGGATCAAGGAGGAGGAAAATGGCGTACACCAAGGCGGAGATCCTCAAGGCGCTCAAGTCCGAGGGCGTGAAGTTCCTGCGCCTGCAGATCACCGACATCCTGGGCGTGGTGAAAAACGTGGAGGTGCCGGAGTCCCAGTTTGAGAAGGCCCTAGACGGGGAAATCATGTTTGACGGCTCCTCCATTGAGGGCTTCACCCGCATTGAGGAGTCGGACATGCTCCTCCGGCCCGACTACGACACCTTCGTTATCCTGCCCGACCTGGTGGAGGACCCCAAGCGGGGCAAGGTGGCCCGGCTCATCTGCGACGTCCACTACCCCGACGGCCGCCCCTTTGAGGGGGACCCCCGGTACGTCCTCAAGCGGCAGATTGAGCGGCTGAAGAAGCTCGGCTTTGACAACATGTACGCCGGCCCAGAGCCCGAGTTCTTCCTCTTCCTAAGGACCCCCGAGGGCCTGCCCACCACGGAAACCCACGACAAGGCGGGCTACTTTGACCTGGCCCCCATTGACAAGGGGGAGGAGGCCCGGCGCGACATGGTCAACGCCTTGGTGGCCATGGGCTTTGAGATTGAGGCCTCCCACCACGAGGTGGCCCCGGGGCAGCACGAGATTGACTTCAAGTACGCCGAGGCCCTCACCACCGCCGACAACATCGCCACCTTCAAGTGGGTGGTGAAGCGGGTGGCCTTGAACCACGGCCTCCACGCCACCTTCTTGCCCAAGCCCATACGGGGCATCAACGGCAGCGGCATGCACACCCACCTCTCCCTCTTCAAAAACGGGGAGAACGCCTTCTACGACCCCAAGGCGGAGTACCAGCTTTCCAAGACCGCCCTCCACTTCATCGCCGGACTTCTGGAGCACGCCGAGGGCATGGTGGCCATCACCAACCCCCTGGTGAACTCCTACAAGCGTCTCACCCCCGGGTACGAGGCCCCCACCAACATCGCCTGGTCCGCCTCCAACCGCTCCGCCATGATCCGCATTCCCGCCCGCCGGGGCGTGGGCACCCGGGCGGAGCTTAGGATGCCCGACCCCTCCGCCAACCCCTACCTGGCCCTGGCGGTCATGGCCGCCGCCGCCATGGACGGGATTGAGCGCAAGCTCCTGCCTCCCCCGCCCATCCAGCGCAACATCTACCAGATGAGCGTGCGGGAGCGAAGGAAGCACAAGATCCGCGAGCTCCCCGGCACCTTGCGGGAGGCCCTAGAGGCGCTTAAGAAGGACCCTGTGATCCGCGAAGCCCTGGGGGAACACGTCTACACCCACTTCCTCCAGGCCAAGCAGATGGAGTGGGACGACTACCGGGTCACCGTCCACCAGTGGGAGCTGGACCAGTACCTGGCCACGTACTAGACCCCTTGCCCCCCACCCGGCCCCCGTACCGGGTGGGGGTTTCTGCATGCCTGACCCGTGGGTCAGGCATAAACTTTCCGTGGGGGCATTGACAAAGCCCGCTACCCCCCCCGTAGAATAGGGCCGCAACGCGAACGCGTGCCTTTCAAGGAGGTGCCTATGAGGAAAATCGGGCTTCTGGTAGCAGGTGTAGCCGCCTTGGGCATGGCCCTGGGCCAGGCCAACGTCATCAAGATCGCCACCCAGTCCCCCCTTTCTGGCCCCCAAGCCGCCTTGGGGGAACAGATCAAGCTGGGAGCGGAGCTGGCGGTGGAGGAGGCCAAGGCCAAGTTCAAGGCCCTGGGCTTTGACCTGGTCCTGGTGCCTTACGACGACCAGGCCAACCCCGATGTGGGCGTGGCCAACGCCAACCGCATCATCAACGACCCCGACATCCTGGGCGTGGTGGGCCACTTGAACTCCGGCGTGGCCATTCCCTCCAGCGAGGTCTACGCCCGGGTGAACCTGGTCATGGTCTCCCCCGCCAACACCAACCCCCGGGTCACGGACCGCCGCCTGCCCAACGTGAACCGCATCTGCGGCCGCGACGACGTGCAAGGTCCAGTGGGGGCGGAGTACGCCTTCAACAACCTGAAGGTGAAGAACGTCTTCATCATCCACGACAAGACCGCCTACGGCCAGGGCTTGGCGGAGGAGTTCAAGAAGCGGTTTGAGGCCCTGGGCGGGAAAGCGGTGGCCTTTGTGGGCACCGAGGAAACCTCCAACTTCGTGCCCATCATCAACCAGATCCGGGGTGCCCGTCCCGTGCCTGAGCTAATTTACTTCGGAGGCATCTACAGCCAAATCGGTCCTTTTGTGAAGCAGCTCCGGGAGCGTGGGCTCCGCACCCGGCTCATGGGCGGCGACGGCTTGGATTCCAGCGAGTTCGTGCGCCTGGCGGGGGCCCAGAACGCCGCCGGCACCTTCTACACCACCGTGGCGGGCCCCGTGTCCGCCTTCCCCAAGGCCAGGGCTGTGGCCCAGCGCTTCAAACAGAAGTACGGCAAGGACATGGAGGGCTTCGGCATCTACGCCTACGACTCTGCCCAGGTGATCCTCACCGCCTTGGAGAACGCCATCAAGGCGAACGGGGGCAAGAAGCCCACCCGGGAGCAGGTGAGCCAGGAAGTGCGCAAGGTCAAGCTGGAAGGCCTCACCGGCACCATTGAGTTTGACGACAAGGGCGACAACAAGAAAGCCAAGTACTTCGTGATGCAGTGGCCTCCAGCGGCAAGTGGCCGACACAAGCTGATCCGCGTCATTGAGATGGCGGCCCCGGGCTCCAGGTAAACTGAGGCAACATCCTAAAGGGGGTGGCCAGCTGGCCACCCCCTTGGCCCGGAGAAAGGAGGCGTCTTGCTAGAACAAATCCTGGCCCTACTACCCCAGGTGGTCTTTGATGGCTTCATCCTGGGCTTTGTCTACGCCATGGTGGCCCTGGGCTACACCATGGTGTACGGCGTCTTGGAGCTCATCAACTTCGCCCACTCGGAAATCTTCATGATCGGGGCGGTGGTGGGGGTGGAGGTCTTCCGCTACCTGGCCCCCCAGGTGGGAAACGGTTTTGTCCTCCTCTTCCTCGCCCTGGTGCTGGGCGGGGTGGTGGCGGGGATCACCGCCATTTTGGTGGAGCGCTTCGCCTACCGTCCCTTGCGCAAACGGGGCACCACCAACCGCCTGGTCCCCCTCATCACCGCCATCGGGGTTTCCTTTATCCTCCAGGACCTGGTGCGCCTCGTTGAGGGGCTTTGGCACAACGAGTTCTTCCTCAGGATGCGCACCGTGCAGGACCTCGAGGGCAGCGTGGAGCTCTTCGGCGGGGCCATCTTCGCCCAGACCAAGTCCTTCATCCTCATGGGGGTTTCCATCCTCATGCTCCTCGGGCTCACCTACCTGGTGAACCGCACCAAGCTGGGGGTGGCCATCCGCGCCGTGGCCCAGGACCTCTCCACGGCGAGCCTCATGGGCATTGACCCCGACCGCATCATCTCCCGCACCTTCCTGATCGGCGGCTCCCTGGGCGGGGTGGCGGGGGTGCTTTTCGCCCTCCAGTACACCACCATCACCCCTTACGTGGGCTTTTTGCCCGGCCTTAAAGCCTTCACCGCCGCCGTCTTGGGGGGCATCGGCAACATCCCCGGGGCCATGCTGGGGGGCCTGGTCTTGGGGCAGCTGGAAAACTTCTTCGGCACCTACCTGCCCATCCTGACCAACGGCAACTTCGGCACCGAGTACAAGGACGTGGTGGCCTTCCTCATCCTCATCCTCATCCTGCTCCTTAGGCCCCAAGGGCTTTTGGGGCAGGTGGTCAAGGAGAAGGTATGAGCGCCCTCGCCACGCTTCTCAGCCTGGCCTTCCTAGGCCTCGCCTACCTCGCCCCTGGACCCCTCGCCAACCTCGTTGGCCTGGTGGCCCTGGGAACCACCGCTTTCCTAAGGCTTTCTCCCGAGGCGCGCACCCTGAACCTGGCCCTCCTCACCCTGGCCTTCACCCTGGGGCTCGTGCGCTCCGGGAACACCTTGGGCCTCATCGGCCTTGTGGGCATCCTGGTGGCCCTCACCACCTTGCCCCGTATCCCCACCTGGATTCGGGGGCTTTTGGGCCTCGCCATCCTCCTCCTTTCCGTGCCCATGGCGGGCTTCGCCAATACCTTTATCTTTGAGCTAGGCATTCAGATTGGCATCTACGCCGCCATGGCCCTGGGGCTCAACGTGGTGGTGGGCATGGCGGGGCTTTTGGACCTGGGCTACGCCGCCTTCTTCGCCGTGGGGGCCTACACCTGGGCCATCTTCGGCTCCGAGCAGGCAAGAAACTTCCTGGCGGGGAACTTCCCTTTGCCCGGGGAGTACATGTACCTCTTCATGCTCATCGCCATCGTCACCACCGCCCTCACCGGCCTCCTCATCGGCCTGCCCGCCCTAAGGCTCCGGGGGGACTACCTGGCCATCGTCACCCTGGGCCTGGGGGAGGTGGTGCGCATCCTGGCCAACAACCTGGACCACCCCATCAACTTCACCAACGGTCCCCAGGGCATCACTCCCATCCAGCGCCCCCCCATTGACTGGTTCCGCGAGCTCATGGGAGCCCTGGGGGTGCGGCTGGACCAGACCACGGACTACCAGCTGTTCTTCTACCTTTTGGTCCTCCTCATGATCGGGCTCGTGGTCCTGGTCAACCTCAACCTGGCCAACTCCCGCTTCGGCCGGGCCTGGGTGGCCATCCGCGAGGACGAGATTGCCGCCCGCTCTATGGGGATTCCTCTTCTGCCCACCAAGCTCCTGGCCTTCATGACCGGGGCCGCCTTCTCCGGGGTCATGGGGGTCATCTTCGCCGCCCAGCGCACCTTCGTTTCCCCCGAGTCCTTCACCCTCCTCGCCTCCATCACCATCCTGGGCATGGTGATCCTGGGCGGCATGGGCTCCATCCCCGGGGCCATCCTGGGGGCGGCGGCCCTCACCATCCTCAACCTGGACATCCTCAAGACCTTCAGCGAGTTCGTGCGCACCAGCCTGCCCCAAATCCCAAGCCAGGTGGACCCCGCCAAGTACGAAAGGCTGGTCTTCGGCCTTATCCTGGTCTTGATGATGATCTTCCGCCCGGAAGGCCTGATCCCGGAAAAGCGCCACAAGGCGGAGATGGAGGAGGCATGAAGGCCCTGGAGGTACACCACGCCACCAAGCGCTTTGGCGGCCTAGTGGCGGTGAACGACGTGAGCCTCACCGTGAACCAGGGGGAGATCTTTTCCGTGATCGGCCCCAACGGGGCGGGCAAGACCACCTTCTTCAACCTCCTCACGGGCATCTACGCTCCCGACGAGGGAAAGATCCTCCTCTTCGGCAAGGACGTGACCGGGCTCTCCCCAGACCGCATCGCCAAGGAAGGCGTCGGGCGCACCTTTCAGAACATCCGCCTCTTCGGGGCCATGACCGTGCTGGAGAACATCCTGGTGGGCATGCACGTGCACATCCACGTCCCCTACTTCCACGCCGTCTTCCGCACCCCTCTGGCCCGGAGGGAGGAAAGGCGGGCGGAAGAGGAGGCCAAAAGGCTTCTCCAGTACGTGGGCCTCCTCCACCGCAAGGATGAGCTGGCCAAGAACCTCCCCTACGGGGAGCAGAGGAAGCTGGAGATCGCCCGGGCGTTGGCCCTGAAGCCCAGGCTTCTTCTCCTGGACGAGCCCGCCGCCGGCATGAACCCCAAGGAAACCGAGGAGCTCCAGGCGTTTATCCAGAAGCTAAGGGAGGAGCTCGGCATCACCATCGTCCTCATCGAGCACGACATGCGCCTTGTGATGCGCATCTCCGACCGCATCGCCGTCTTGGAATACGGCTCCAAAATCGCCGAGGGCACCCCGGAGGAGGTGCGGCAAAACCCCCGGGTCATTGAGGCCTACCTGGGCAAGGGGGCGGCGGGAGGTGCGGCATGAGCCTTCTGGAGCTCAAGGGGGTGCACACCTACTATGGCCACATCCACGCCCTAAAGGGCATTTCCCTCCACGTGGAGGAAGGGGAGATCGTGACCCTGATCGGCTCCAACGGGGCGGGCAAGAGCACCACCTTAAGGACCATCAGCGGCCTGGTGAAGCCGAGGCAGGGGGAGGTCCTCTTCCAAGGGAAGGCCATCCACCGCCTCCCCCCACACCAGATCGTGGCCCTGGGGGTGGGGCATGTGCCCGAGGGGCGGAAGATCTTCCCCAGGCTCACGGTGGAGGAGAACCTGGAAATTGGGGCGTACCTGGAGAAGGACCGCAAGGTGGTCCAGGAACGCAAGGAGCAGGTCTTCGCCCTCTTCCCCCGCCTCTACGAGCGCCGGGGCCAGAAGGGGGGGACGCTCTCCGGGGGGGAGCAGCAGATGCTGGCCATCGGCCGGGCCTTGATGCAAAACCCCAGGATCCTCCTCATGGACGAGCCCTCCATGGGCCTGGCCCCGGTGCTGGTGGACTTCATCTTTGAGACCATTCAGAAGCTCAACCGAGAGGGCAAGACCATTCTCCTGGTGGAGCAAAACGCCAGGCTCGCCCTGCAGATCGCCCATCGGGGCTACGTGCTGGCCACGGGGGAGATCACCCTCTCGGGACCGGCCAAGGCGCTTGCGGAAAACCCCGAGGTGCAAAAGGCCTACCTGGGGGAAGGCTAAGGCCGGCACACCAGGCTTGCGCCCCCCAAGGGGGGCGCTTTATACTTGGTCCGGCACACCCAGGGGAGGAACCCCGGAAAGGAGAACTATGAAGGGAAAACTTCTACTCGGCCTGTTGGTAGCCCTTGGGCTTGGGCTCGCCCAAAAGACCCTGGTCTTCGGGGCTAACGGGGAGCCGGTGAGCCTCGAGCCCGGCAACATCACCGACGGGATCTCCATCTACGTCCAGCGGCAGATCTACGACACCTTGGTGGACTTCAAGCCGGGCTCCACCGAGGTCACCGCCGGTCTGGCCACCAGCTGGTTCAGCTCCCAGGACGGCAAGGTCTGGACCTTCCGCCTGCGGCAAGGGGTGCGCTTCCAAGACGGCACCGAGCTCACCGCCGAGGCGGTGAAGTTCAACGTGGAGCGCTGGTGGGATCCCAAGAACCCCACCCGCATTGACGCCGCCGCCCGTTACGAGATCTGGCCCGAGCTCTTTGGCGGCTTCAAGGGCGACCCCGGCTCCTTGCTGAAGGAAGTCCAGGTGGTGGACAAGTACACCGTGCGCTTCGTCCTCACCCAACCCTTCCCCGCCTTCCCCGCCGCCATCGGCTCGGGGTACTTCGGCATCGCCAGCCCCGCCGCCATCCAGAAGGACGGGGCCAAGTACGGCTCCCCCACGGGGAGCGCCGTGGGTACCGGGCCTTTCCGGCTGGTGGAGTGGCGGCCCGGGGAGCAGATCGTCCTGGAGAAGAACCCCAACTACTGGAAGAAGGGCTTCCCCAAGGTGGACCGCGTGGTCTTCCGCGTGATCAAGGACCCCGCCGCCCGTCTGGCGGCCCTGAAGGCGGGAACCATTGATTTCACCACGGATATCCCCCCCGCCAACCTCAAGGACGTGGAGGGGGACAAGAACCTGGATGCGGTCTTCCGCCCCTCCTTCAACGTGGGCTACCTGGCGCTGAACCCGGCCCACAAACCCCTCTCCGATGCCCGGGTACGGCAGGCCATCGCCATGGCCATCAACAAAAAGGCCATCGTCCAGGCTTTCTGGGGCAAGCTGGGCCTCACGGACGGTCACTTCACCCCGCCTTCCATGAAGGCTTTCCAGTCCGCCAAGGTAAAGGACTACGAGTTCAACCCCCAAAGGGCCAAGGCCCTCTTGGCAGAGGCCGGTTACCCCAACGGGTTTGACCTAGAACTTTGGTACATGCCCGTCTCCCGTCCCTACTTCCCCACGCCCAAGGAGATCGCCGAGGCCATGGCCGCCGACCTTTCCGCCATCGGGATCCGGGTGAAGCTCCAGACCAAGGACTGGGCCAGCTACCTGGCCGACCGCAAGCAGGCCCCGGGCTTCCAGGCGTACATGCTGGGTTGGACGGGGGACTACGGCGACCCGCAAAACTTCTACGACCCCCACTTCGCCTGCCCCATCGCCGACCTGTTTGACAGTACCGGCAAGCCCCTTTGCGTGAAGGAGCTGGGCGACCTCCTCACCAAGGCGGCCACCACGCCCAACCTGGAGGAGCGCAAGCGGCTTTACCAGCAAGCGGACGAACTCACCTTCAACCTGGCCCTGCGCATCCCCATCGTCCACTCCCAACCCCTCCTCGCCAAGCGGAAGAACATCGTGGGCTGGGTGCCGAGCCCCTTGGGCTCCGAGTCCTTTGAAAGCATAGAGAAGCGCTAAGCGCTTCGCTCCCGGGCCCCCTTCGGGGGGTCCGGGCTTTTTGAGGCGGAAAAATGTGGAGCTACATTGTCCGACGCCTTCTGGGCCTTGTACCGGTTCTCTTTGGCATCACCCTTTTGGTCTTCCTCTTCCTCCAGCTCATCCCCGGGGACCCCGCCCAGGCCATCTTGGGGGAGCGGGGGACCCCGGAGCAGCTCGCCGCCCTGCGGGAAAAACTCGGGCTTAACCGGCCCCTCTACGTCCAGTACCTCACCTTCGTGCGCAACGTCCTCACCGGGGACCTGGGCACCAGCGCCGTGTCCACCATCCCCGTGGCCGAGGAGCTGAAGCGCCGGTGGCCCGCCACCTTTGAGCTGGCCTTGGCCGCCACCTTGGTGGCGGTGGTCCTCGGCATTCCCGTGGGCATCCTGGCGGCGGTGCGGAAGAATAGCCTTCTGGATACCCTTTCCATGAGCCTTTCCCTGGTGGGGGTGTCCATGCCCGTCTTCTGGCTCGGACTCTTGCTGGTCTACCTCTTCGCCGTGAACCTGCACTGGTTGCCCACGGGGGGAAGGCTTTCCACCGACTTGGCCGTTGACTTCCGCCCCATCACGGGTTTTCTTCTCCTGGATGGTCTCCTTGCCCTAAAGCCCGGCGTCTTCCTGGACGCTTTAAGGCACCTCGTCCTCCCCGCCCTGACCCTAGGCACCATCCCCTTGGCCATTCTCACCCGCATCACCCGAAGCGCCATGCTGGAGGTGCTCTCCCAGGACTACGTGCGCACGGCTCGGGCCAAGGGGCTAGCCGAGCGGCAGGTGATCCTCAAGCACGCCCTCAAAAACGCCTTCCTCCCGGTGGTGACCATCATCGGTCTGCAGTTCGGCACCCTTTTGGGCGGGGCCATCCTCACGGAAACCATCTTCTCTTGGCCCGGCATCGGCTCGTATATCTATGAGGGCATCCTCAACCGCGACTACCCCGTGGTGCAAGCCGGGGTCCTCGTGGTCGCCACGGCCTTTGTCCTCGTCAACCTCCTGGTGGACCTCTCCTACGCCCTTTTGGACCCTCGCATCCAGTACCGGTGAAGCCATGGAAACCCCAACCCGTCAAGCCTTTCGCCGCTTTCTGAAGTCCCCTTCCGGCAAGGTGGGCCTCGGGCTCACCCTGGCCTTGGTCCTTTTGGCGCTTTTCGTTCCCCTCCTCCTCCCCTACGACCCCAGCACCGACCGGGACTACTGAATCGGCTGAAACCGCCAAGCCTCGAGCACCCCTTCGGCACCGACCACCTGGGTCGGGACGTCTTCACCCGGGTGCTCCACGGAAGCCGCATCTCCTTACAGGTGGGGCTCGTCTCGGTGAGCATCGGCCTGGTTTTGGGAACCCTCTTGGGGCTTCTCGCCGGGTTTTACCGGGGCCGCACCGAGCTTTTCATCGGCTGGCTCGCCGACCTACTCCTGGCCTTCCCCGGAACCCTTTTGGCCATTGCCATCGTGGCGGTTTCGGGGCCCAGCCTGCAAAACGCCATGTTGGCCATCGGCATCGTCCAGGTGCCCATCTACATCCGCCTGGCCCGCTCCATGGTCCTCTCCCTAAGGGAACAGGACTTCGTGCAAGCCGCCTTCGCCTTGGGAGCGGGAAACGCGCGGATCCTCTTCCGCCACATCCTCCCCGGGAGCCTGCCGCCTTTAGTGGTCCAGGCCACGCTTTCCATCGGCACCGCCACCCTCGAGGCCGCCGCCTTGGGTTTCTTGGGCCTCGGGGCCCAGCCCCCGGCCCCGGAGTGGGGCGCCATGATCGCCGACAGCTTCAAGGGGGGCTACGCCATGAACGCCCCCTGGACCATGCTCTTCCCCGGCCTTTTCATCATGCTCACCGTGCTGGCCTTTAACCTCCTGGGCGACGGCCTCAGGGACGCCTTAGACCCCCGGAGCCGCTAAAGGAAGGCTTAAAAGTTCGGGGCTTTCCCCCCGGGTATCATGGAGGCATGAGGAAAAGCCTTTTGCTCCTTCTTGTCCTGCCTCTCCTCGGGGCCTGCGAGGTGCTCCAGGGCTCGGGCTACCGGGTGGCCGAGGCCCAGCTCCTCTTCCCCGAGGCCACAGAGCGCTGGACCTACTTTTACGGGGAGCCCCGGGAGGTGCGCCTGGGGGAAAAGGTCCTCCGCCTGGAAAAGACCACCCGGGAAAGCCTCTGGGCGGTGCCAGGGGCGCTTTGGGTGGACGGGAACCCCCTCCTGCGGGAGGTGGGCCCGGCCTTGAGGCCCGTGGCCGAGGCGGTGCGGGGCGTAGGGGGGAGCCTGGTGGAGGTGCGGACCCAAACCGCCTTGCGGGCCACCTGGCTTTACGATGGGGTGGGCTGGGTGCGCCTCACGGGAAGCCTAAAGGAAGGGGAAAGGAGGAGCCTGGTCCAGCCCAGCACCTACCTCACCCCCGACCTTTACGCCTTCACCGGGGCGGAAACCCAGGTCCTCCTGCGGGAGGCCTTGGCCCGGAGGGGAGACCGGCAGGTGGTGCTCTTTGAGCTTGCCGAGCCCGTCCTCAAGCCCCTCGGCCTGGACCCGGCCCCCGATGGCTACCGGGTGGGGGCGCTTTTGGTCCAGTACGGGCTTAGGCTGGAGGTGGTGAGCCCCCCCGCCCCCCTTTACCGCATCCTGGACCGGGGCACCCAGGCCGCCTACCAGGACACGGAGGCCAAGGCCTTCCTGGCCAACGACCCCGCCCGCTTCGCCGAGGTCTGGAACCTCATCGTGGCCAACCGCCTACCCCGCCCCCCGCCCCCAGCGTGGACTTCCGCACGCGGAGCGTGGCCGCCTTCTTCTGGGGCCTGAAGCCCACCGGGGGGTACGGCCTCGAGGTGGCCGGGGTCACCTACGCCGGCGAGGCGGCCCGGGTGGTCCTGAACCCCACCTCCCCCAGGCCCGGGGCCATCGTCACCCAGGCCCTCACCAGTCCCTACGTTCTCCTGGAACTCCAGCGGGTGCGCCGCGTGGTCTTCGCCGACCCCTCGGGGCGGGTCTTGGCGGAGGCTAGGGAGTGAGCCGCCCCCTCAAAGCCCCCACCAGGTAGAGCGACCCCGTGCAGAGGAGGGGGAGGCCGTCCTCCTTGGCCGCCTCCACCCCGTGCCAAAGCGCCTCCCAAGGGTCTTCAAAGAAGGGGGCCCCCAACTCCGGCCCCAAGGCCCCTTCCCCCGCACGGGCGTAGCGCACGGTGCGCGCCTTGGGGAGGAGGCGTGCCAGGATCCCCTTCACGTCCTTGCGGGGAAAGGCCCCGAAAAGAAGGTGGTAGGCGGAAAACTCCCGGGCTAAAGCCTCCGCCGCCGGGGGGTTGTGGGCCCCGTCCAGGTAGACCTCCACCCCTTCCAGGAGAAAGCGCTCCAGCCGCCCTGGGTTCCGGGCCTCCCGAAGCCCCTGGGCAATGGCCGCCTCGGGGAAGCCCAGGAGCCTCAAGGCGGCGGCGGCAAGCCGGGCGTTTTCCTCCTGGAAGGCACCCTTGAGCCCCGGGGAAGCGGGGAGGGCGAAGAGGGGGTCCAGGGGGTCCAGGACGTAAAGGGGCGCTCCCTTGGCCCGCGCCACCGCCCGGGCCACCTCCAGGCCCACCCCCCTGGCCCCCGTGACCACGGGCACCCCCTCCCGGAAGGCCCCCGCCTTGTCCCGGGCCACCGCCTCCAGGCTTCCCCCCAGGGCCTCCAGGTGGTCCTCCCCCACGTTGGTGAGCACGGTGAGGGCCACCCTGGCCAGGGCGTTGGTGGCGTCCTTCTCCCCCCCTACCCCCGCCTCCACCGCCGCCAGGGCCACCCCCTTTTCCCGGAAGTGGTGGAAGGCCAAGGCGGTGGCCAGGTCAAAAAACCCCGGGGGTTCGGGCCAAGCCTCCCCCCTGGCCCAGGCCACGAAGCTCACCACCTCCTCCTCGGGGATGAGGCCCAAGTGGGTGCGGATCCTCTCCCGGAAGTCCAAAAGGTGGGGGCTGGTGTAGGCGCCGTGGGCCAAGCCCCGGGCCCGGAAAGCGGCCTCGAGGTAGGCCACCACGCTCCCCTTGCCGTTGGTGCCGAGGACGTGCACCGCCTGGAAGGCCCTTTCCGGGTGGCCTAGGCGCTCCAGGAGGGCCAAAACCCGCCCCACGCCCCGCTCCCCTTGGCGCCTCCTCGCGTAAAGCCAGTCCAACGCTTCCCGGTAGTCCATCACCCTTGAGCGTACTGGAGGCGGTAAAGCGTGGCGTAGTAGCCGCCCCGGGCGAGGAGGGCCTCGTGGGTCCCCTCCTCCACCAGCCGCCCCTTGCGGAAGACCAGGATGCGGTCCACCCTGCGGATGGTGGAAAGGCGGTGGGCGATGATGATGGAGGTCCTCCCCTCCATGGCCTTGTAGAGGGCCTCCTGCAAGCGCTTTTCCGTTTCCGAGTCCACGTTGGCCGTGGCCTCGTCCAGGATGAGGAGGATGTCGGGGCTGGCGAGGAGGGCCCGCACCAAGGCCAGAAGCTGCTTCTCCCCCGTGGAAAGCCCCGCCCCCCTTTCCCCCACCTGGGTGTGGTAACCCTGGGGCAGGCGCAGGATGGCCTCGTGCACCCCCAAGAACTTGGTCACCTCCACCACCTTTTCCTCCGGGATCTCCTCCTGAAAGAGCCGGAGGTTGTCCAAAAGGGTGCCGGAGAAGAGGAAGGGGTCCTGGAGGACGATGCCGATGTGCCGCCTGAGTTCCTCCTGGCGGTAGCGGCGCACGTCCTCCCCGTCCAGGAGGACCTGCCCCCTTTGCGGGTCGTAGAAGCGGGCGATGAGGCTCACCACGCTGGTCTTCCCCGCCCCCGTGGCCCCCACCAAGGCCACCTTCTCCCCCGGGCGGATGTGGAAGGAAACCCCCTTTAAGACCCAGTCTTCCTCCCTAGGCTCCACCCCCTTGGGGGTGTAGGCGAGCCAGACGTCCCGGAAGACCACCTCGCCCCGGAAGCGGTGGATGGGCTTGGGGTTTTCCGGGTCCTTAAGCTCTTCCTCCGTGTCCAAGACCCCGAAGATGCGCTCGGCGCTGGCCATGGCCCCCTGAAAGAGGTTGAACTTGTCGGAAAGGTCCTGCAGGGGCTGGAAAAGCTGCCTTGTGTAGTCCACGAAGGCCACCAGGAGGCCCAAGGAGGCCACCCCCCGCGCCACCTCCCCCCCGCCCACGTAGAGGAGGCCCGCCACCGCCAGATCCCCCAGGAAGCCCACCACGGGGAAGAAGAGGGCGAACCAGCGCACGATCTCCACCCAGGCCTGGAGGAGGTCGCGGCTTAAGCGGTCAAACTTCTCCTCCCGCTCCTTCTCCTTCACGAAGAGCTGAATGGTCTCCACCCCGGAGAGGTTTTCCTGTAGAGCGGCGTTCACCCGGGCCAGGCGCAGGCGCATCTCCCGGTAGGCGAAGCGCATGCCGTTCCGGACCCAGACCGTGACCCCGAGGAGGATGGGCACCACCAGGAGGACCACCAGGGTGAGCTTGGGGCTCAGGAAGAGCATGAAGCCGAGGAGCCCCAAGAGGGTGAAGAAGTCGGCAATCACCCCCACCAGCCCCCCGGTGATGAACTGGTTGATGGCGTCCACGTCCGAGGTGATGCGGGTCATGAGCCGGCCCACGGGGTTTCGGTCGTAAAAGCCCGGGTGGAGGCGCATGAGCTTGGCGAAAAGGGCGCTCCTGAGGTCAAAGAGAACCCGCTGCCCCACCCATTGGATGAGGTAGGTCTGCCCGTAGGTGGCGGCGAAGTTCACCCCCCGCACCAGCAAAAAGCCCAGGCTCACCCAAAGGAGGAGGGCGAAGCGCTCGGAAAGGGGCTTGGCCTCTTGGGGCACCAGGGCCCCGTCAATGGCCCACTTGAAGAAGAGGGGGGTGAGGGCGGCGGTGAGGGTGGTGAGGAGGAGGCAAAGGAGGGCCAAGGCTACCTGAAGGCGGTAGGGGCGGACGTAGGCCAGGATGCGGGCGAAGAGTACCCGGTCAAAGGCCTTGGTGTAGGCGTCTTCCTGGGTCATTCCTCCACCTCCTTTTCCATGCGCTGGATGCGGTCCAGCTCCGCGTAAATCCCCCCGGCCTCGAGGAGGCTTTCGTGGGTGCCCTCCTCCACGATCCTCCCCTCCTCCAGGACCACGATCCAGTCCGCATGGCGCAAGGTGGCGGTGCGGTGGGAGATGAGGAAGGTGGTCTGCCTGCCCAAAACCCCCTTTAGGCCCTCCAGGATTCTGGCCTCCGTCTCCGTGTCCACGGCGCTCAAGGCGTCGTCCAGGATGAGGATTTTGGGAAGCTTGGCCAAGGCCCGGGCCAGGGCCACCCGCTGCCTTTGCCCCCCAGAAAGGGTCACCCCCCGCTCCCCCAGGACCGTTTCATAGCCCTTGGGGAAGGCGAGGATCTCCTCGTGGATCCCCGCAAGCTTCGCCGCCCACTCCACCCGCTCCCGGTCCGGCTTTTCCAGGCCAAAGGCGATGTTCTCCAGGAGGGTTTCGCTGAAGAGGAAGGGCTCCTGGGGCGCCACCCCCACCGCCTTCCTGAGGGTGGCCAAGGGGATCCGCCGCACCTCGTACCCCCCCACGTACACCCTTCCCTCCGTGGGGTCTAAAAGCCTGGGCACCAAGGCCGCCATGAGGCTCTTCCCCGCCCCGGTGCGGCCGGTGATGCCCAGGGTCATGCCCTCGGGTACCGTGAGGGTGAGGTCCTTGAGGAGCCAGCGCCCCCCGAGCCGAAGCCCCACCCCCTCAAAGCGCACCTCCCCCGTGAGGTCCTCCACCTTGAGGGGCAAGGGGTCCTGGTCCTGGATGGCGGGCTCCTGGTCCAGAAGCTCCAAAAGCCTTTTTAGGCTGGTGAAGCCCCGTTGGTACATGGCCAGAACCCAGCCAAGCCCCAGGATGGGCCAGGTGAGCTGGGCCAGATAGGCGTTGAACTGCACCAACTCCCCCACGGAAAGCTCTCCTCGCACCACCATCCTGCCCCCCACCCAGAGCACCGTGAGGAAGGCGAAGCCCATAAGAAACCCCAAGAGGGCCTGCATGGGGCCTTCCACCCGGGCCAGGGCCAGGCTCTTTTGCATGTAAATCCGGTTCAGGTCCTGGAAACGGGCCAGCATCCGGCTTTCCAGGGCGTAGCCCTTCACCACCCGGATGCCGCTAAAGGCCTCCTGGCTTAAGGTGCTGATGGCATCAAACGTTTCCTGGGCCTCGCGGTAGCGGCGGTCCACCAGGCGGAGCAGGTGGTACATGAAAAGGGCAATGGCGGGCAGGATCAGGGTGAGGTAAAAGGCGAGGCGAAGGTCCACGGTGTACATGGAGACGAAGGCCAGGAGGACCAAAAAGGAAAGCCGGCTTCCCATCATGATGCCGGGCCCCACCATCTCCCGCACCGCGGAGAGATCGGTGTTCAAGCGGTTCATGAGGTCCCCCACCCGGGTCTTCTGGTAGAAGGAGCGGTCCAGGCGGAGGAGGTGGTGGAAGAGATCTTTCCGCAGGTCGTACTCCACCCGGCGGCTCGCCACCACCGCCAATCGGCGCATGAAGTAGGAAAGCAGGGCGGTAAGCCCCGCCGAGGCAAAAAGCAGGAGGGCGTAGCGCCCATAGGGGCCGCCGTGCCCCAAGGCATCCACGGCCAGGCGCAAAAAATAGGGCCCCAGGACGGAGAAAAAGATGGAAAGAAGCCCCAAGAGAACACCCAGGGCGTACCGGAAGCGGTAGGGGTACAGGTAGGGAAAAAGGCGGCGTAAGGAGGGGGCTGACCGACCGGTCATGCCCTTGAGTCTACCGCAAAAGCCCCACCCCTTTTTAGGGCGGGGAACACCTAAGCCCCCATCTCCGCCTTGAGGGCGCTTAAGCTTTCCGTCCAGTCCTCCCCCAGGGTGACGAGGCGGTGGGGCTTGGCCAGCCTGCGGGCCGCCCGCCTTAGGAGGCCCGGAATGGGCGGGCAGGCGTAGGAAACCACCAGAAGAAGGCCCTTCACCCGGCCCAGGCGGTGGAGGTAGTGGACCATGCCCACAAGCTCCTTGTCCGTGGGGAGGTCCATGGGAAGGAGCTTATCCCCCTCCTCCCGGAGTTTTTCCGGGGGCAGGTCAGGGAAGAAGGGCAGGAGGTCCACCGCCACCAAGGCGTTCCGCACCGCTTCCCGGAAGCCCTCGTCCTCCAGGAGGTAGGGCTGGGCCACCACCCCCACGCTCCCCGGGGGGGACTTGAGGGGAGGGGGGGGCTTGAGGAGGCTTTTGGCCCGGTCCAAGGCCCGGCCCACCAGCATGGGGTTTTGCGTGAGGATCTGGCCCACCTCCCCGGCGCGGCCCAAGACCTTGGGCGAAAGCTCCGCCGGCACCTTGAGCACGGGGGGAAGCCCGGGGAAGTAGCGGAGGAGGGTGGCCTCCAGGTCCAAAAGCCACGGGCACTGCCCCCCGCCCTTTTCCGACTCCACCCCGCCCTGGAGGTCGGGGAGGAGGAGGTAGTCCACGCCCTGGGCCTTCAAGGCCTCCACCTGGGCCAGAAGCCCCTGGACGGGAAGGCAGTAGGGCTGGCGCAGGTTGGGGGCCGCCCCCGCTCGCACCACCTCCACCCCCAGCGCCTCCAAGTACGCCTCCCAGAATCCCAGGTACCGCCGGGAGAGGAAGCCTGACAGGACGCCCACGCGCATACGCCCTATCCTACGCCAAGGGCCTTGAGAAAGGCGAGGAGAGCGGTACGCCCCTCCCAGAGGCTCTGGGGCAGGACCCACTCCTCCCGGGTGTGGGCCCCGCCCCCCCGGTACACGCCAAGGGCCAAGGCGGGGATGCCCTGTTCAATGGCGGCGCTGGCGTCGGTGGAGCCGGGCTGGAAGAGGGGCCTTTCCCCGATGGCGGCCAAGGCCTCCTCCGCCGCCCGCAACAGCCCCGAGGTGGCGGTGGCGCCCGCGGGCCTTTGGCCGAGCTCCTCCCAGGAAAGCTCCACCCGGTGGCGCCGGGCCGCCTCCGCCATCAGGGCCTGGACCTTCTGCGCCACGCTTTGCAACAGCAGGGGATCGGGGGAGCGCACCTCTAAAAGGGCCTCCGCCTCCTCGGGGATGGCGTTCACCGCCTCGCCCCCCTTGAGGCCGCTGGCGTTCAGGCTGGCCTCGAGGCCCGCCACCAAGGGGGGAAGCCCCGCCAAGGCCTCCGCCAGGGCGAAGACCGGGTTTGGGCTCCCCCGGTCCCCCCAGGCGTGCCCCCCGGGGCCAAAGAACCGAACCCTAAGGCGCACCGAGCCCAAGGCCCGGTCCACCACCCCGGGCAGGTAGCCGTCCACCGCCACCACCACCTCGGGCCGCAAGGCCGCCACCAGGGCCCGGGCCCCCTTGAGGTTCCCCAGGCCCTCCTCCCCCACGGTGAAGCCCCGCACCACCCCGGGGAGGGAGGGAAGGGAAAGGAGGACCGCCACCCCCGCGGAGTTGTCCCCCACCCCGGGCCCATAGAGCCGCTCCCCCACCCACCTGGGCGAAGCGGGGGGCAAGACGGTGTCCAGGTGGGCGAGGAGCAGGATCCCCCCCTCCCCCTCCCACACGTTCCCCAGGCCGTCCCGCCGGGCCCCGGGAAGATGACGGACCACATAGCCCCCCCGCTCCGCCTCCCCCGCCAAGGGGGCGAGCTCCAGGAGGTGGCGCACCGGGTCCACTACTCTTCCGGCTCGGGTTGGGCCAGCCCCTCGCGGATGGCGTAGAGGGCCGCCTGGGTGCGGTTATTGAGGTGGAGCTTCTGGAAGATCTCGGAAAGGCGGTTGCGCACCGTCTTCTCGGAAAGGCCCAGCTCGGCGGCGATCTCCAGGTTGGTGTACCCCTGGGCCACCAGCTTGAGGATCTGCACCTCCCGCTCGGAAAGCTCGGCGTGCAAGGGAGCCTGCGCCTCCTTCTTGGCCCGGAAATCCTGGATGATGCGCCCCGCCAGCTCGGCGTCCAAGAGCACCTCCCCGGCGTGCACCCGGCGGATGGCCCCGATGAGCTCCTGCGCGTCCGTGTCCTTCAGGAGGTACCCCCGGGCCCCCGCCTTCACCGCCTCAAAGACGTAAGCGTCCTGGCGGTACATGGTGAGCATGATGACCTTGGCCTCGGGCCACTCCTTGAGGATGGCCTGGGTGGCCTGCACCCCGTCCAACCCCGGCATCTGGATGTCCATGAGGATCACGTCCGGCTTGGCCTCGAGGGCGTGCCGCAGGGCCTCCCAGCCGTCCTTGGCCTCCCCCACCACCCGGAAATCCCCCTCCGCCTCCAAAAGGCTCTTTAGCCCTTGGCGGAAAAGGGCATGGTCGTCTGCCAAAAGCACCCGGATCACCCCTTCATCTTAGCGCTCCCTGGCCTTCTGGTATGGTAAGGGGATGCGGCTCCGCGTGGAAAAGCTCGTCCCGGGGGGCTTTGGCCTCGCCCGCACGGAGGAGGGGGCCATCCTGGTCAAGGGGGCCCTGCCGGGGGAGGTGGTGCGGGGAAGGCCGGTGCGGCGCAAGGGGGCCCTTTTTCTGGAGGACGTGGAAATCTTAGAGCCCCACCCAAAGCGCCACCCCCACCCCCTCCCCCCCTCCGCCGACCTGCCCTTGGCCTATGAAGCCCAGCTCCCCCTCAAGGAAGCCTTGGTGCAAGACGCCCTGGAGCGCATCGCCAAGCTCCAAGCCCCCCTCCTTCCCATCCACCCCTCCCCAAGGCCCTTGGGCTACCGCACCTCCGCCCAGTACGCCCGCTATCCCCTGGGGGGCCTGGCCTACCGCCTTCCGGAAAGCCACACCCTTTACCCCCTGGAGGAAGACCCCCTGGTGGCCGAGCCCCTGGCCTGGGCCTTCCGGCTCCTCCGCACCTGGCCCCTGCCCGTGGAGGAGGTGGTCCTCCGGGGAAGCCTTTTGGAAGGGAAGGTGCTCCTCGGCCTCGTCGGGGGAAGCCTCGAGGCCTTAAAGCGCCCCGCCAAGGCCCTGGTGAAGGAGGGCTTCGCCGGGGTGGTCTGGGCGGAGCCTTCCCCCAAGGGGCGTTTCCGCGGCCGGGTCACGCCCCTCCACGGGGAAAGGACGCTTCTAGAGCGCTTTGGCCCCCTCACCGCCACCGTGAGCGTGGAGAGCTTCAGCCAGGTGAACCCCTTGGTGGCGGGGGACCTCTTGGCCGAGGCGGAAGGGCTCGTGCAGGGGGGAAAGCGGGCCCTGGAGCTCTACGCCGGAAGCGGCCTCCTCTCCCTCCTCCTCGCCCCCCGCTACGGCGAGGTGGTGGCGGTGGAGGTGAGCAAGGAGGCGGTGCGGCGGGGCGAGGCGGACCGGAGGCGGCTTGGGGTGGAAAACCTCCGCTTCCACCGGGGGGACGTGCGGGAGGCGGCCCGGTTCGGCCGCTTTGACCTGGTGGTGGTGGACCCACCCCGCGCCGGGCTCACCCCGGAGGTGCGGGCCTACCTTCTGGAAAGCCGGCCCGCGGAGATCCTCTACATCGCCTGCGACCCCGCCACCTGGGCCCGGGACGTGGGGGTCTTGGCAGAGGGGGGGTACCGCCTGGCCTTCGTGCGGCCCTACGACTTCTTCCCCTTCACCCACCACGTGGAGGTCCTCTCCCTCCTAAGGCTAGGGTAGGGGAAGCCCCTGGAAAAAGGGGGCGGGGTCCACGGGCACCCCCTTTAGGCGCACCTCCAGGTGCAGGTGGGGCCCGGTGGAAAGCCCCGTGCTCCCCAAAAGCCCCAACACCTCGCCCGCCCGCACCCTTTCCCCTTCCCGCACCCTTCGTTCCGACAAGTGCCAATACCCGGTGCAAAGCCCCATCCCGTGGGCCAGGACCACGGCCTCGCCCCGCACCCGAAGCCTCTGGGAGAGCACCACCACCCCCTCCGCCACCGCCCGCACCGGGGTGCCCAAAGGAGCGGCGAGGTCCAGGCCCTCGTGGTAGGAAGCGAAGCGGTTCCCGTAACGCCGCCGGGTGCCGAAGGGGCTCGTGACCCTGGCCCCTTCCACGGGGGCAAGAAACGCCTTGGCAAGAAGGGGCCCTTCCTTGGGGCAGGCGGCCACCACCCGCTTTCGCTCCGCCTTCGCCTCCGGGTCCTGGAGGAGGGCCTCGAGGCTTGGGCTCAAGGCCAGGGCCTCCTGGCCATACTGCCCCGGGGCGACCAGCAGGGTTAGGGAAACCGCTTCCCCCTCCAGGAGGAGGCGTAGCGGGTACTCCCCTGGGGTCACCAAAGCCCCCACCGCCAGGAGCCCCCAAAGCCCCCGGGAGCCGGGCACCAAGGGATAGCGTGCCCCGAGGAACTCCGCCTGGCCCGAGGTGTAGCCCTCCACCCGAAGGCCGAAGGCCCGCCCCTGCACCGGCGGCCAGAACACGGCCCTGCCCCGGGGAAGGGGGGCCTCCTGCCCCCCCACCCAGAGGACCTGGCCCACCCGGATGCGGTGGGGGTCCCTTAGCCCGTTGAGGCGGGCCAGGGCTTCCACCGTGGTGCCATAGCGCCTGGCGATCCCGTAAAGGGTTTCCCCCGGGGCCACGGTGTGGGTCTGGGCCCAGGCGCAAAGAAAAAGGAAGGCCAAGAGGAGGAAGCGGGGCATGGCCTTATGCTAATGGGGAGCCCTATGGTCCTGATCCTGAACGGCCCCAACCTGAACCTTTTGGGAACGCGGGAGCCCGAGGTGTACGGCCGCACCACGTTGGAAGAGCTGGAGGCGCTCTGCGAGGCATGGGGGGCGGAAGTGGGCCTCGGGGTGGCCTTCCGCCAGAGCAACTACGAAGGCCAGCTCATTGAATGGGTGCAGCAGGCCCACCGGGAAGGATTTTTGGCCATCGTCCTAAACCCCGGGGCCCTCACCCACTACTCCTACGCCCTCCTGGACGCCCTTCGCGCCCAACCCCTCCCCGTGGTGGAGGTGCACCTCACCAACCTCCACGCCCGGGAGCCTTTCCGGCAACACTCCGTGACCGCCGGGGCCTGCCGGGGGATCATCTCCGGCTTCGGCCCCCTTTCCTACAAGCTCGCCCTCACCTATTTGGCCGAGGTCTTAGAGGTGGGCTAGAGGAGCCCGGCCAGGCGGTAGCCCCCGTACACCAAGCTAAGCCCCAGGAAAAGGCTCAAGCCGGCGTAAGCCAAAGCCCGCCCCACCTCGCCCTCCTGCAGGAGGGCCAGGGTCTCGTAGCTAAAGGTGGAGAAGGTGGTGAACCCCCCCAAAACGCCCACCGCCAGGAAAAGCCGGGCCTCGGGGGAAAGGGCCCCTTCCAAGGAAAGCCGGATCACCGCCCCAATGAGGAAGCTCCCCAGGGCGTTCACGAAGAGGGTGCTATAGGGGAAGCCCGGGCCCAAAAGCCCCTGGACGTAGGCCCCCAGGCCGTAGCGCAAGGCCGAACCCAAGGCCCCGCCCAGGGCCACCAGAAGGTAGCGCTCCACGCAAAAAGTATATTGGGGCCATGCAGGCCAAGACCTTTTCCCCCATCCTCACCGCCCAAGGGGTGCGGCTCGCCATCGCCGTGGGCCGCTTCAACGAGCGGGTGACCAAGCTCCTATTGGAGGGGGCCCTCGAGGCCTACGCCCGGCTCGGGGGCGACCCGGCGGAGGTCCTGGTGGCCTGGGTGCCCGGTTCCTTTGAACTCCCCCTGGTGGCCAAGCGCCTGGCCCAACGTCCCGACGTGGACGCCGTGGTGGCCCTAGGGGCGGTGATCCGCGGGGAAACCCCCCACTTTGAGTACGTGGCCGCCCAGGCGGCAAGCGGCCTCATGCAGGCCATGCTCCAGACGGAAAAGCCCATCGTCTTCGGCGTCCTCACCACCAACACCCCCGAGGAGGCCCAGGAGCGGGCCGGGGGTAAGGCGGGGAACAAGGGCGCCGAGGCGGTCTTCACCGCCATTGAGATGGCGCGCCTTTTGGAGGCTATTTCCCGGTGAAAAGGGCCCGGGCGTAGCGGAGGTGAAGGTAGAGGAAGCAGCCCAGGCAAAAGCCGAAGGCCAGGTTGACAAAGGCCAAAAGGGCCACCACCAGGGCCAAGGCGTAGCCCACCCCCTTCAGGCCCAGAAGGAGGAAGAGGGAGGCCAGGCCCAAGAAGACCGCCCCCAGGGTGCGGGCGAAGCGGTGGGGCCTAGGGTCCTCCTCCACGGGATGGGCCGGCACCCTAAGAAGCCGCTTTAGGGCCACCATCAGGTCGTAGGGGGTGTGCTGGCTCGCCATGAGGAGGAAAAGGGCGTACACCAGCCAGGGGAGGTCCACAAGGGCCGCCAGGGGCAGCAGGAGGACCAAGAGGGCCTGGTTGAAGCGGAGCTGGTTCCGGTCCGTCTTCATGGGTCCCAATATACACCTGAGCCCTTGAAGCTTAGGGGTAAAAGGCACACTTCCCGTGGCAGAATGGTCCCGTGGTGCCCCTTCTCACCACTCCCCTTCCCACCCCCCACGGCTTCACCACCCGGCTCGGCGGGGTCTCCGAAGGCCCCTTCGCCCGCCTCAACCTCTCCCCCGCCACCGGGGACGACCCCCAAAGGGTGGCGGAGAACCAACGCCGCGTGCTCGCCGCCTTCGGCCACCCGCCCGTGGCCGCCCTCAAGCAGGTGCACGGCACGGCGGTCCACCTGGTGGAGGGCCCGGGGGTCTGGGAAGGGGATGGCCTCCTCACCACCACCAAAGGCCTCCTCCTCCGGGTGGGGGTGGCGGACTGCTACCCCCTCCTCCTCTACCACCCCCAAGGGGCAGTGGCGGCCCTGCACGCCGGCTGGCGGGGCGTGGTGGGGGGGGATTTTGCCCAAAGCCCTCGCCCTCCTGGCCGACCTCGGGCTAGACCCAAGGGAAGCCCACCTGGCCCTGGGCCCCGGCATCGGGGGGTGCTGCTACCAGGTGGGGGAGGAGGTGGTGGAGGCCTTCCTAAGGGCGGGGCTTCCCACCTTCCGCAAGGACGAAGGCGCTCCGGGCAAGTATCTCCTGGACTTGGAAAAGGCCATCCTCCTCCAAGCGGAAAGGGGCGGGATTTCCGAGAGGCGCATCTACCGCGTGGGGCTTTGCACCGCCTGCTCCCCGGCCCTCTTTTCCCACCGGCGCGACCGGGGGAAGACGGGAAGGATGTGGGGCCTGGTGATGCTTTCCCGTTAAGGCGGCGTTCACCCGGGGCGTGGCACAATGAAACCATGCTTTTCCCCCGGGAGGTTCTCCCTTCCCTCCTCCACCTCACCCCCGCTTGGCTAAAGGAGCGGGGGCTTAAGGGGGTGATCCTGGACCTGGACAACACCCTCTTGCCCCACGGGGAGGAGGAGCTTCCCCCGGAACTCGGAAGGTGGCTTGCCGCCTTGAGGGCGGAGGTGCCCATCTACCTCCTCTCCAACGCCCTACCCGAGCGCTTCGCCCGCATCCAACGCCGGCTTGGCCTTCCCGGCCACGCCCCCGCCCTGAAGCCCTGGCTCGGCTTCCGCAAGGCCCTAGGGGCCCTGGGCCTTCCCGCCCGGGAGGTGGCGGTGGTGGGGGATCAGGTCTTCACCGACGTGCTGGGGGGGAACCTGGTGGGGGCCTACACCGTGCTGGTGCCCCCCTTGCGGGAAAAGGAGTTCTTTTACACGCGTTTCATACGGATGCTGGAAACTCCGTTTAGGAAACCCTGGGGAGGAACCTCATGAGCGTGCTGACCATCGGCGACAAGCGGCTTGGGGCCATCCTTTTGGATGCGGGGCTCCTCACGGACGAGGAGCTGCAGCTCGCCCTAGAGAAGCACCGGGAGGTGGGGGGAAGCCTGGCGGAGGTCATCGTGGAGTCGGGCCTCCTTTCGGAAAGGCGCATCGCCCAGGCCATTGAGGACCACTTCGGCATCCCCTTGGTGGAGCTCCACGAGCTGGAAATCCCCCCCAAGGTGAAGGCCCTCCTGCCGGCGGAAAAGGCCAAGGAGCTCGGGGCCATCCCCTTCGCCCTGGACGAGGAGGCGGGGGTGGTGCGGGTGGCCTTCGTGAACCCCCTGGACACCTTGGCCCTCGAGGAGGTGGAAGACCTCACCGGCCTGGTGGTGGAGCCTTATCAAACCACCAAGAGCGCCTTCCAGTACGCCCTAGCCAAGAACTATCCCGAACTGGGCCTGCCCCTCCCGCCCCCACCCGCAGGCCCAAGCCAAGGGGAGCTGCGCCTGGGCGAACTTCTGCTAGGGAAGGGCCTTATTGACCGGGAAACCCTGGAGGAGGCCCTGGTGGAGCAGGAAAGGACCGGGGACCTCCTGGGCCGGATCCTGGTGCAAAAGGGCCTGCCCGAGGAAGACCTCTACCGGGCGCTCGCCGAGCAAAAGGGTCTGGAGTTCTTACCCTCCACCGAGGAGCTAATCCCCGACCCCGCCGCCACCGCCCTTCTCCTTCGCTCCGACGCCCTGCGCTTTAGCGCCGTCCCCGTGAGCATCCGTGAGGGCAAGGTGGAGGTGGTCCTGGCCGACCCCCGGCACAAGGAAGCGGTGGAGGAGCTTTTGGGCCGCCCCGCCCGCTTTTACCTCACCCTGCCCAGGGCCTGGGAGGCCCTTTTCCACCGGGCCTACCCGGAAAAGGGGCGCCTGGGAGAGGTCTTGGTGCAGGAAGGCCGCCTGAGCCGGGAGCACCTGCGGGAGGCCCTGGAGGTGCAAAAGCGCCTCCCCAAGGCCAAGCCTTTAGGGGAGATCCTGGTGGAGCTGGGCCTCGTCCGCCCCGAGGACGTGGAGGAGGCCCTGAAGAAGCAACGCCAAGGGGGAGGCCGCCTCGAGGACACCCTGGTCCAGTCGGGCAAGCTCAAGCCCGAGGCCTTGGCCCAGGCGGTGGCCACCCAGCTGGGTTACGCCTACATTGACCCCCAGGAAAACCCCCCCGACCCCGGGGCCGCCCTCCTCATCCCCGAAGACCTGGCCCGGCGCTACGGCGTCTTCCCCCACCACCTGGAGGGCAAGACCCTGGTCCTCCTCATGAAAGACCCCCGCAACATCCTGGCCCTGGACGACGTGCGCCTGGCCCTAAAGCGCAAGGGCCTGGGCTACGAGGTGGTCCCGGCGGTGGCCACCGAGGCGGCCATCGTCAAGCTCATTGAGCGCTTTTACGGCAAGGAGGAGCTGGGGGAGCTGGCCAAGGAGCTTTCCAAGGGGTACCAGGCCGAGGAGGAAACCCTCACCGCCGAGCTGGACGAAAGCGCCGCCCAGCGCTTCGTCAAGCAGGTGATCCGGGAAGCCTACCTCCAAGACGCCTCCGACATCCACGTGGAGCCCCGCCAGTCCGACGTGCTGGTGCGCCTTAGGATTGACGGCACCCTGCGCCAGTACACCACCTTGCCCAAGGGGGCTTTGGGCCCGGTGATCAGCGTCATCAAGATCATGGGCGGGCTCAACATCGCGGAAAAGCGCCTCCCCCAAGACGGCCGGGTGCGCTACCGGGAAGGGGCCATTGACGTGGACCTGCGGCTTTCCACCCTGCCCACGGTCTACGGGGAAAAGGCGGTGATGCGCCTTTTGAAAAAGGCGGCGGATATCCCCGAGATAGAGCAGCTGGGCTTCGCCCCCGGGGTTTTTGAGCGCTTCCAGGAGGTGATCTCCAAGCCCTACGGCATTTTCCTCATCACCGGCCCCACGGGAAGCGGCAAGAGCTTCACCACCTTTTCCATCCTGAAGCGCATCGCCACCCCCGACAAGAACACGCAGACCATTGAAGACCCCGTGGAGTACGAGATCCCGGGCATCAACCAGACCCAGGTGAACCCCCAGGCCGGGCTCACCTTCGCCCGGGCCCTGCGCGCCTTCCTGCGCCAGGACCCGGACATCATCATGGTGGGGGAGATCCGCGACTCGGAAACCGCCAAGATCGCCACGGAGGCGGCCCTCACCGGCCACCTGGTCATCGCCACCCTCCACACCAACGACGCCGCCCAGGCCATCACTCGGCTGGACGAGATGGGGGTGGAGCTCTTCAACATCTCCGCCGCCTTGATCGGCGTCCTTTCCCAGCGCTTGGTGCGCCGGATCTGCGACCACTGCAAGGTGGAGGTGAAGCCCGACCCCGAGGTGCTCCGCCGGCTGGGCATCCCGGAAGAGGAAATCCAAGGGGCAAAGCTCTTTAAGGGCACCGGGTGCGAGCGGTGCGGGGGCACGGGGTACAAGGGCCGCCACGCCATCCACGAGCTTCTGGTGGTGGACGACGAGATCCGCCACGCCATCGTGGCGGGCAAGTCGGCCACGGAGATCAAGGAGATCGCCCGCAAAAAGGGCATGAAGACCTTGCGGGAAGACGGCGTCTACAAGGCCCTCCAAGGGATTACCACCCTCGAGGAGGTCCTGGCGCGTACCATTGAGTGAAGGAGGCAGTCATGCCCAAGATCCCAGACATCGTGGACCTGCTGACCCTGGCCGTGGAACGGGGGGCGAGCGATTTGGTGATCACCGTGGGCCTCCCGCCCATGATCAAGGTGGACGGGGAGTTCCACCCCACGGAGTACGAGCCCCTCACCCCCCAGGACACCCGGCGCCTCATGTACGCCCTCATGGACGAGAAGCAACAGCGCGTCTTTGAGGAGGAAAAGGAGCTGGACTTCTCCTTCAGCCTCCCGGGCAAGGGGCGCTACCGGGTAAACGTCTTCCTGCAGCGGGGAAGCGTGGGCGGGGTCCTCCGGGTGGTGCCCGCCGTCATCAAGAGCTTTGAGGAGCTGGGCCTGCCCAAAAACATCGCCGAGATCGCCTTGAGCCCAAGGGGCCTGGTCCTGGTCACGGGGCCCACGGGAAGCGGCAAGAGCACCACCTTGGCCTCCATGATTGACTACATCAACGAACGCAAGCCCGTGCACATCGTGACCATTGAGGACCCCATAGAGTTCTTCCACCGCCACAAGAAGGCCATCATCAACCAGCGGGAGATCGGCGCCGACACCCACGGCTTCCACAAGGCGCTAAGG
The DNA here is from genome assembly GCF_000794385.1 of Thermus sp. 2.9. GTDB lineage: Bacteria > Deinococcota > Deinococci > Deinococcales > Thermaceae > Thermus > Thermus thalpophilus. The sequence goes on along the minus strand of NZ_JTJB01000030.1, from coordinate 76,499 downwards.
AGCGTGTTGCGCCAGGCCCCGGACGTGATCCTGGTGGGAGAGATGCGGGACTACGAAACCATCGCCGCCGCCATCACCGCCGCCGAAACCGGCCACCTGGTCATGGGCACCCTGCACACCAACTCCGCCCCGGAAACCATTGACCGCATCATTGACGTCTTCCCCGAGAACCAGCAGGAACAGGTGCGGGTGCAGCTTTCCAACAACCTGGTGGCCGTTTTAACCCAGCAACTCCTCCCCAAGGCCTTCGGCGGGGGGCGGGTCCTGGCCTACGAGCTCATGATCGCCACCCCGGCGGTGCGGGCCCTCATCCGCGAGGGCAAGAGCCACCAACTTCGGAGCGTGATCCAAACCGGGGGCCAGTACGGCATGATCACCATGGACGCCTGCCTGGCCGACCTCTACAAGCGCAAGCTCATCACCTACGAGATGGGCCTCGCCAGGGCCGTGGACCCCAAGGAGTTCATGCGCCTCGCTGGAGTGCAGGAAGGGGCCAAGCGCTAACGGGTAAACTTTAGGGCATGTACGAAGCCGTCATCGGCCTCGAGGTCCACCTTCACCTAAAAACCAGGACCAAGGCCTTTTGCGGCTGCCAAGCCGACTACTTCGGGGCCGAGCCCAACACCCACGTCTGCCCCATCTGCCTGGGCCTGCCCGGCACCCTACCCGTGCCCAACCGGAAGGCGGTGGAGTTCGGCCTGCGCCTGGCCCTGGCCCTGGGAAGCCGGGTACCGGAGAAACTGGTCTTCCACCGCAAGAACTACTTCTACCCCGACCTGCCCAAGAACTACCAGATCAGCCAGTACGACCTCCCCCTGGGCCAAGGGGGCTTCCTGCCCTTGGGGGATAAAAGGGTGCGCATCAAGCGCCTCCACCTGGAGGAGGACGCCGGGAAAAGCCTCCACCTGGAAGGCCGCACCCTTTTGGACCTGAACCGGGCGGGAAGCCCCCTCATTGAACTCGTGACCGAGCCCGACCTCCACTCCCCCGAGGAGGCCCGGCTCTTCCTGCAACGCATCCAGGCCATGGTGCAGACCCTGGGCATCTCCGAGGCGAGCCCCGAGGAGGGCAAGCTCCGGGCCGACGTAAACGTTTCCGTGCGCCGGGCGGGGGAACCCTTGGGCACCAAGGTGGAGATCAAAAACCTCAACTCCTTCAAAAGCGTGCAGCGGGCCCTGGAATACGAAATCCGCCGCCAAACCGAGATCCTCAGGCGGGGGGAGCGGGTGAAGCAGGCCACCATGGGCTTTGAGGAGGGAAGCGGCAAAACTTACCCCATGCGCACCAAGGAGGAGGAGGCGGACTACCGCTACTTCCCCGAGCCCGATATCCCCCCCATCCCCATCCCCCGCTACTGGCTGGAGGAAGTCCAAGCCAACATGCCCGAGCTTCCCTGGCAAAAGGAGGGCCGCTACCGCGCCCTGGGCATCAAGGAGAAGGACGCGGAGGTCCTGGCCTATAGCCCCGCCCTAGCCCGCTTTCTGGACCGGGCCCTGGCGCTTGGGGAAGCCTCCCCCCAGGCCCTGGCCAACTGGCTTTTGGCCGACGTGGCGGGGCTTTTAAACGAGCGGGGCCTTACCTTGGAGGAAACCCGCCTCACCCCCGAGGCCCTTTCCCGCCTGGTGGCCCTCTTTGAACGGGGAGAGGTGACAAGCCGGGTGGCCAAGGCCCTCCTCCCCGAGGTCCTGGAGGGCCAAGACCCCGAGGCCTTGGTGCGGGAGCGGGGGCTAGGGGTGGTGGCGGACGAGGGCGCCCTAAAGGGGGTAGTGGCGGAGGTGATCGCCGCCATGCCCGAGGCGGTGGAAAGCGTCCGCCAGGGTAAGCTCAAGGCCCTGGACGCCCTGGTGGGCCAGGTGATGAAAAGGACCAAAGGCCAGGCCCGGCCCGACCTGGTGCGCCGCCTCCTCCAGGAGGCCCTTGGGGTAGGATAGGGCCGATGCGCTACGAGGAGGCCGGGGTCCACATAGAGGCCAAGGCCGAGGCCCTCAAGGGGGCCAAAGCCGCCATCGCCGCCACCTACACGGAAGCGGTCCTCAGAGGGCTTGGGGCCTTTGGGGGGCTCTTTGACGCCCGGGCCCTGAAGGGGATGGAGCACCCGGTTCTAGTTGCCACCACGGACGGGGTCGGGACCAAAACCCTGCTTGCCCTCGAGGCCGGCGACGTTTCCGGCCTCGGCTTTGACCTGGTGAACCACTCGGTGAACGATCTCCTCTGCCAAGGGGCCACGCCCCTCTTCTTCCTGGACTACCTGGCGGCAAGCCGCCTGGACGAGTCCGTCCTCGCCCCCCTCCTCACCTCCTTGGCCGAGGCCTGCCGCGCCCTTTCCATCCCCCTTCTTGGCGGGGAAACGGCGGAGATGCCCGGGGTCTACCGGGAAGGGGCCTGGGACGTGGCCGGCACCTTGGTGGGGGTGGTGGAACGCTCGGAGATCCTAGGCCCGGAGCGGGTGCGGGAAGGGGACGTCCTCCTCGCCCTCCCCTCCTCCGGCCCCCACACCAACGGCTACTCCCTCATCCGTAAAGCGGTGGCCGGACAGGACCTCTTCGCCCCGGTGCCGGAACTGGGGGAAAGCCTCAAAGAGGCCCTACTCCGTCCCCACCGGGCCTACCTGAAGGAGTTCTTGCGCCTGAAGGAAGCGGGGGTCAAAGCCCACGCCATCGCCCACATCACGGGCGGTGGGATTGCGGAAAACCTCCCCCGCGCCCTCCCCGAAGGCCTGGGCGCGGAAATCCACAAGGGCAGTTGGCCCATCCCCCCCATCTTCCCTTACCTGCAACGTTTAGGGAATATCCCCGAGGAGGAGATGTACCGGGTCTTCAACATGGGCCTCGGGCTTATCCTCATTCTTCCCGAAGCCGAGGCGGAAAAGGCCTTGGCCTTGGTGGAGGGCTACCGGGTGGGCCGGGTGGTTCCTGGGAGCGGAGTGCACCTCTTATGAAGGAACTTTGGCTCATCCGCCACGGCGAAACGGAGTGGAACGTCAAGAAGCGGTTCCAAGGCCACCTGGACGTCCCCCTCTCCCCCGTGGGGATCGGCCAGGCCTTCCGCCTGGCCCAGCGCCTGGCCCGAAGCCGCCTTCCCTTTGACGGCCTCTTCTCCTCCGATCTGCGCCGGGCCAGGGAAACCGCCGAGCCCTTGGCCGCGGTCCTGGGTCTTCCCCTCCAAACCACCCCCCTCCTGCGGGAGATTGACGTGGGCGAGCTGGCGGGTCTGGCTCGGGACGAGGCGGAGGCCCGCTTCCCCGATTTCATGCAAAGGGCCCAGGAGGACCCCTGGCACACCCCCCGCCCCGGGGGGGAAAGCATGGCGGACCTCGCCCAGCGCCTCTTAGTCTTTTTGGAAACCCTCCCCCCCGGCCGCCACCTCCTGGTGACCCACGGGGGCGTGATCCGGGCAGCGCTCAAGCTCACCTTGGACCTGGAAGGCCACGCCTGGCGCCGGGTGCACATCCCCAACACCTCCATCACCCGCATCCAGCTACCCAACCGGGAGGTGCTCAGCGTCTCCGACGTGGCCCACCTGGAACCTGGGCCGACTGGCTCTCCGACGAGAGCGTGCAATAAAAAACCCCGGGACCATGGCCCGGGGCGTTTGGAGCGGGAGACGGGACTTGAACCCGCGACCCCGACCTTGGCAAGGTCGTGCTCTACCGACTGAGCTACTCCCGCATGGGAAAAATCCCCCGCACCGACCTACTCTCCCAGGACCCTGCGGTCCCAGTACCATCGGCGCTGGCGCGTTTCACTTCCGTGTTCGGAATGGGAACGGGTGGTTCCACGCCGCTATGGGCACGGGGGATTCTCGTGTTTTGCTTTTCAAAATCCCTGCGCTCGCCCAGGCGGCGGGGGAAAAAGGCTGGGGTGGACGCATCAGAGCAAAGGAGGGTCAAGACCTCGGACGATTGGGACCGGTCAGCTCAACGCCTCGCGGCGCTTACACCTCCGGCCCATCCACCGGGTAGTCTTCCCGGGTCCTTACCGGCTTCACACCGTGGGAGGCCTCATCTTGGGGCGGGTTTCCCGCTTAGATGCTTTCAGCGGTTATCCCTCCCGCACATGGCTACCCAGCTTATGCCCCTGGAGGGACAGCTGGGAAACCAGAGGTGCGTCCCTTCCGGTCCTCTCGTACTAGGAAGAGCCCCCCTCAAGCCTCCTGCGCCCGTGGCGGATAGAGACCGAACTGTCTCACGACGTTCTGAACCCAGCTCGCGTGCCGCTTTAATGGGCGAACAGCCCAACCCTTGGGACCTTCTTCAGCCCCAGGATGCGACGAGCCGACATCGAGGTGCCAAACCTCCCCGCCGCTGTGGACGCTCGGGGGAGATCAGCCTGTTATCCCCGGGGTAACTTTTATCCGTTGATCGATGGCCCTTCCACACGGGACCACCGGTTCACTAGGCCCGGCTTTCGCCCCTGCTCGGCTTGCAGGCCTCACAGTCAGGCTCCCTTCTACCCTTGCGCTCTCCGGCGGATTTCCGTCCCGCCTGAGGGAACCTTTGGGCGCCTCCGTTACCCTTTAGGAGGCGACCGCCCCAGTCAAACTGCCCGCCAAGCGCTGTCCCCACCTCCGTGGGTTAGGCCCCCAGCCGCACCAGGGTGGTATTTCACCGGCGCCTCCACCGCCCCCGAAAGGGCGGCTTCACAGGCTCCCACCTATCCTACGCAGGCGCGACCAAGAGCCAACACCAGGCTGCAGTAAAGCTCCACGGGGTCTTTTCGTCCTGCCACGGGTAGGCCGCATCTTCACGGCCAGTTCAATTTCACCGGGTCCCTCGCCGAGACAGCGCTCCGGTCGTTACGCTTTTCGTGCAGGTCGGAACTTACCCGACAAGGAATTTCGCTACCTTAGGACCGTTATAGTTACGGCCGCCGTTCACCGGGGCTTCGGTTCAGGGCTTGCACCCCTCCCCTTGACCTTCCGGCACCGGGCAAGCGTCGCTCCCTATACCTCCTCTTACGAGTTCGCAGAGAGCTGTGTTTTTGGTAAACAGTCGCCAGAGCCTATTCACTGCGGCTCCCCAAAGGCACCGCACGCGGCACCCCGAGGAGCACCCCTTCTCCCGAAGTTACGGGGCTAACTTGCAGAGTTCCTTGGCGAGGGTTATCCCGCGCGCCTTAGTGCTCTCGCACCCGCCCACCTGTGTCGGTTTGCGGTACGGGTTCCCGTGGGTTGTGCTTAGAGGCTTTTCTCGGCTCCCTGGCTTCGGAGGGTTGTCACCCTCACGGGCTTCCCCACCACGCAGAGCTCATGGGAGGCGGGTTTGCCTACCCCCCACCCTGCGCTTCTGGCCGGGCTCGTCCATGGCTCCGGTCCCCCTAGCCTAGAGCGTCCCCCCATCGCACCCACGGGAAGGGCCGGAATATTAACCGGCTGCCCTTCGGCTACGCCTCTCGGCCTCACCTTAGGCCCCGCCTAACCCTACACTGACGACCATTGCGTAGGAACCCTTGGGCTTACGGCGACAGGGATTCTCACCCTGTTTATCGTTACTCATGCCGGCATTCGCACTTCCCTTACCTCCAGCCGCCCTCGCGGGTCGGCCTTCATCGGCATCGGGAACGCTCCCCTACCGCCTAGGACATCCGCCCTAGACCCGCAGCTTCGGCGCTGGGCTTAAGCCCCGATCATTTTCGGCGCAGCGTCACTCGACCAGTGAGCTATTACGCACTCTTTAAAGGATGGCTGCTTCTAAGCCAACCTCCTGGCTGTCTCCGCGACGCCACATCCTTTCCCACTTAGCCCAGACTTCGGGACCTTAGCTGGCGGTCTCGGTTGTTCCCGCGCTTGGACGCGGACGTTATCGCTCGCGCCCTCACTCCCAGGCTCCACCTGGGACCCTTCGGAGTTTGACAGGGTTTGGTAGGCTGGTGGGCCCCCTAGCCCTATCAGTGCTCTACAGGCCCCAGTCAGCACCTGAGGCTGACCCTAAAGTCATTTCGGGGAGAACCAGCTATCTCCGGGTTCGGTTAGCTTTTCACTCCTAACCCCAGCTCATCCGAGGGGTTTGCATCCCCCACCGGTTCGGGCCTCCACTGGGTTTCACCCCAGCTTCACCCTGGCCAGGGCTAGCTCACCCGGTTTCGGGTCCACGGCCGCGGACTCAACGCCCTCTTCGGACTCGGTTTCCCTACGCCTCCGCCTCATCGGCTTAAGCTCGCCCACGACCGTGAGTCGCCGGCTCATGCTTCAATAGGCACGCCGCAACCCCTAAAGGGGCCGCGACTGCTTGTAAGCCCACGGTTTCAGGCTCTATTTCACTCCCCTCCCGGGGTTCTTTTCACCTTTCCCTCACGGTACTGGTCCACTATCGGTCACCCGGAGTACTTAGCCTTAGGCGGTGGTCCGCCCAGATTCCCCCATGGCTCCACGAACCACAGGGTACTCGGGTACCCTCACCTATCCCCCCACCTTTCGCCTACAGGGCTTTCACCTTCTCCGGCGCTGCTTCCCAACAGCTTCGGCTAGGCTGGGGATTCGGTATCCGAGGGCCCCACAACCCCGCCCGGACAAGCCGGACGGTTTAGGCTCTTCCCCTTTCGCTCGCCGCTACTCAGGGAGTCGCTTTCGCTTTCCTCTCCTCTGGGTACTGAGATGTTTCAGTTCCCCAGGTTCCCCCCGCGCTCCCGCGCGGTGACCCGTGTTCCCACGGGCCGGGTTCCCCCATTCGGACATCCAGGGATCCACGCCCGCTACCGGCTCCCCCTGGCTTATCGCAGGTAGCCGCGTCCTTCATCGGCTCGGGTGCCAAGGCATCCACCGTGGGCCCTTAGCATCTTGACCCTCAAGGCCACACTACCGCATGGCCCTTATCCTCTATCCCATCCACCCCAGCTTTCAAGATCCCCCGCCGCCTACCAGGCAGCGCAAAGAAAAGAGTACCAGGCCCCTAAGAGCGTGTCAAGTACCCCGGACCCTGACCTCTCATCACTTGTCCGTAGGGACTTGACAGGAGGAAATAAAGAGGGGGGTTGGTAAGGTATGCCAACCAAAACCCCCCTCCTGCAGGCTACCACAACCTGGGTCCACACGGTCTTCCGGTCCCTCAGGAAACCCGCGCGCACCAACCTGGCCCTCTTCCTCTCCGGCCCCCTAGACCCCACCCTCTCCGACCTCGCCCGCAGAACCCCCCTCCCCACCCTGGCCCAAAGCCGTCTCAACCGCCTCTGGCGCTTCCTCCACCACCCCACCCTGCAAAACCCCTGGACCCTCACGGCCCACCTCCTCCCCCTCCCGGCACCCCGCCTCGCCCAAGGAAACCTGCTCCCCCTCCTCGTGGACTGGACCCCAGGGGAGGATGGCAAGCACCAGGTCCTGGTGGCCGCCCTCCCCAAGGGGGGGAGAGCCCTGGGGTTCGCCTTCGCCCTCCACTCCCTCTCCCCCTTCCCCAGCCAGAACCGGGTGGAGGAAGCCTTCCTCCACCGCCTGGGCCGCGAGATCCAGGCCCTGGGCTATGTCCCCCTCTTCCTCCTGGACCGGGGCTTTGACCGGCTCTCCCTCATGCGGCGGCTCCAGGAAGGGGGCATGGGTTTCCTCATCCGGTTGCGGCGCAACCGGGAGGTGGAAATGGAAACGGGGGAGCGCTTCCTCCTGGGGGAGCGCTACCCGGAGGTGCCCAGGCCCGAGCGCAAGCGGGTCCGTCTCTTTGGGCACGGCGGGAGGAAGGTGGAGGTGGAGCTCCTCCTGGTCCAGGGGAAGCGGGAGCCCTGGTATCTGGCCTTCCGGGACCTGAGGGGCGGAGGTTTGGGCTGGACCGGCACGGGCTCAGGACGGAGGGAAGCCTTAGGGGATGGCTTTGGCTTTTGTTCCTAGGGATGGTGCTCTTGGTTCTGTTGGGGGCCGCCTTGCGGGGCAGGGAGTGGTGGCCGAAGGTGGTGGCGCATCCGGAGCGGCAGAGCCTTTTCCGACTAGCCCGCCTCCTTCTGGCCCAGGGGCCCCCCTCCCTGCGGGGTGTGGCGGTGAGGACGCTCACAGGTCTTCTTCAGCAACTGGTACAGGGGTAGGAAAAGGGATGAGAGGTCAGCCCTCCTCGGCCAGGGGTAGCGGGAGACGAGGGCCAGCGGGTAGCCTTTAGCCATGGTCCCCCGCTACCAGACCCCGGAGATGGCGGTCCTTTGGTCCGAGGAAAACCGCTACCGCATGTGGGCCTTGGTGGAGGCCTACGCCCTCGATGCTTGGGAGGCCCTGGGCCAGGTGCCGAGGGGCCTCGCCGCCAGGCTCCTCCGAACCCTGGAGGAAAAACCCCTCACCGAGGCCTTCGCCCGGCGGGTGGCGGAGATAGAGGAAACCACCCGCCACGACCTGGTGGCCTTCACCCGGGCCCTCGCCGAGTGGACCGGGGACGAGGAGGTGGGGCGCTACCTCCACCTGGGCCTCACCAGCTCGGACATCGTGGACACGGCGCAAAACGCTCTTTTGGTGCGGGCCTTGGACCTCATCCAGGAGGAGCTTAAGGGGGTGCAGGAGGCCCTCAAGGCCCTCGCCCTCCGCCACAAGCACACCCCCGCCATCGCCCGCACCCACGGGGTCCACGCCGAGCCCAACAGCTTCGGCCTGCGCTTCCTCTCCTTCTACGCCGCCTTCCTGAGGGACGAGGAGAGGCTTCTAAGGGCCAAGAAGACCATCGGCGTGGCCATGCTCTCGGGCTCCGTGGGCAACTACGCCCACGTCCCCCCCGAGGTGGAGGCCCACGTGGCGCGTCGGCTTGGCCTCGAGGTGGAGCCCATCTCCACCCAGGTGGTCCCCCGGGACCGGCACGCGGAGGTCCTGGCGGCCTTGGCCATCCTGGGGGGAAACGTGGAGCGGGTGGCGGTGGAGCTCAGGCACCTCCAGCGCACGGAGGTCCTGGAGGCGCAAGAGCCCTTCCGCGAGGGCCAGACGGGAAGCTCCTCCATGCCCCACAAGAAAAACCCCGTGGGCCTGGAAAACCTCACGGGGATGGCCCGGCTCCTAAGGGGCTACCTCGGACCCGCCCTTGAAAACATCGCCCTCTGGCACGAGCGGGACATCTCCCACTCCTCGGTGGAGCGCGTCATCCTCCCCGACGCCACCACCGCCCTCCACTACGCCCTAAGGCGCCTTAAGGGGATTTTGGAAGGGCTTAAGGTCTTTGAGGAAAACCTAAAGCGCAACCTGGACCTCACCCGGGGCCTCGTCTACTCCCAGCAGGTCCTAAACGCCCTCATCGCCGAGGGCCTCCCCCGGGAAAAGGCCTACGCCCTGGTGCAGCGGAACGCCCTCAAGAGTTGGGAGGAGGGGCGAAGCTTCCTGGAGCTTCTGGAAGCCGAACCGGAAAACCCCATCAAGGGGGAAAGGCTAAGGGCCCTCTTTGACCCCCAGGCCTTCCTCCGCCACGTGGACGCCATCTACGCCCGCTTTGGCCTTTAGAATGAGGGAAAGGGCCGCTTGGCCACAAGGAGGGGCATGGAGAAGCTTTACGAGGGCAAGGCCAAGATCCTCTACCCGGAAGGGGAGGACACCCTAAGGGTCTACTTCAAGGACGAGGCCACCGCCTTTAATGCGCAAAAGCGGGGGGTTATCCCCAGCAAGGGGGTGGTGAACAACAAGGTCTCCGCCGCCCTTTTCCGCCTCCTGGAGGCGAAGGGCATCAAGACCCACTTCTTGGAGGAGGTCTCCGAACGGGAGATGCGGGTGAAGCGGGTGAGGATCCTCCCCCTGGAGGTGATCCTCCGCTATAGGGCGGCGGGGAGCTTTGCCAAGCGCTATGGGCTTAAGGAAGGGACACCCCTCAAGGCACCCTTGTTGGAGTTTTCCCTGAAGAGCGATGCCTTGGGGGACCCCCTCATCTGCGAGGAAGCCATCATGGCCCTCGGCCTGGCCACGCCGGAGGCGCTAAGGGAGGTCAAGGCCACCACCTTGCGGGTGGGGGAGATCCTGAAGGACTTCTTCGCGCAAAGGGGCTTGGAACTGGTGGACTTCAAGCTGGAGTTCGGGGAGAAAGACGGGGAAATCCTCCTCGCCGACGAGATCAGCCCCGACACCATGCGCCTTTGGGACATGGCCACGGGCGAACCCATGGACAAGGACCGCTTCCGCAAGGACCTGGGGGGCGTGGAGGAGGCCTACCAGGAGGTCCTAAGGCGGGTTTTGGGAGGCTAGATGCCCAGGTACCAGGCCACGCTCCTCATTGAGCTCAAAGACGGCATCCTGGACCCCCAGGGCCGGGCGGTGGAGGGGGTCTTGAGGGACCTCGGCCACCCGGTGGAGTCCGTGCGGGTGGGAAAGGTTTTGGAAATCGTCTTCTCGGCGGAAAACTTGCTCCAGGCCGAGGAAAAGGCCAAGGCCCTAGGAAGCCTCCTCGCCAACCCGGTGATGGAGGTCTACACCCTGGAGGCCCTCAAGGAACTATGAGGTGGGCCATCGTCCGCTTCCCCGGCTCCAACTGCGACGAAGACGCCCGCTTCGCCTTCGCCAAGGCGGGCATACGGGCGGAGTTCGTCTGGCACACGGAGCGGGACCTAAAGGGCTTTGACGGGGTCTTCCTCCCGGGGGGGTTCAGCTACGGGGACTACCTGAGGGCCGGGGCCCTCGCCGCCAAGAGCCCGGTGATGGAAGCGGTGCGCCGCTTCGCCCGGGAAGGGCGCTTCGTCATCGGGGTCTGCAACGGCTTCCAGGTCCTCACGGAGGCGGGGATCCTCCCCGGGGCCCTCCTCGCCAACCTCAACCTCCACTTCACCTGCAAGGAGGTGGGGGTGCGGGTGGAAAGGGCCGACCTCCCCTTCACCCGGCTTTACCAACGGGGCCAGGTCCTCCGCCTGCCCATCGCCCACGCCGAGGGGCGCTACTACGCCGACCCCGAAACCCTAGGGCGGCTAGAGGGAGAGGGGCAGGTGGTCTTCCGCTACGCCCCCTTGGCGGGGGAAGAGGACTTCAACCCCAACGGGAGCCTGAACGACATCGCCGGCATCGTGAACGAGAAGGGCAACGTCCTGGGCATGATGCCCCACCCTGAGCGGGCCGTGGACCCCATTTTGGGAGGGGAGGATGGGCTTCCCCTCTTCCTGGGGCTTTTACAGGTTCAACGGGAGGCTAGACCATGAAACCCAAGGCCATCACCTTTGACTTCTGGGGCACCCTCTTCACCGAGGGGGAGGCGTTTTTGGAAAAGGTCATGCCCGCCCGGTACGAGATCCTCCTGGACGCCCTTTCCGAAGCGGGCCACCCCGCGGAGGAAAGCGAGGTGCGGGAGGCCTACCGGCAGGCGGCCTTGGCCTTTGAGGAGGCCTGGAAGGCGGGGGAGCACCTGTCCGTGTACGACCGGGTGGCCCGCATCTTCGCCCTCCTGGGCGCCCCCCACGACCCCGGGCTCATCGCCCTCACCGCGAGGAGGCTGGAGGAGACCTCCCTCCTCGCCGACCTCAAGCCCCTGCCGGGGGTGGAGGCGCTAAGGGCCCTGGCCGGGAAGTACCCCTTGGCCATCGTTTCCGACACGGGCATGACCCCGGGCCGCCTCCTCCGGGAGCACCTGCGCAGGCAAGGCTTGGACGTCTTCCAGGCCTATAGCTTCTCCGACGAGACCGGCTTCGTGAAGACCAAGCCCGAGGCCTTCCTGGCGGCCCTCGAGGCCCTGGGGGTGGCCCCCGAGGAGGCCCTCCACGTGGGGGACCTGCCCCACACGGACATCAAGGGAGCCTTCGGCGCCGGCTATCCCTGGGCGGTGCAGTACGTGGGCCTGAGGGAGGTGAACGGGGAGGTGAAGCCCACGGCCAAGGTGAAGGACCACCGCGAGCTCCTCCCCCTCCTGGAGTGATGGAAGCCCTGGCCAAGGAGTTGGGCATCCCGGAAGGGGAGTACCGGGAGATCCAAAGGCGGCTTGGGCGGGAGCCCAACCGGGTGGAGCTCCTCCTCTTCAAGGTGATGTGGAGCGAGCACTGCGCCTACAAGAACTCCCGCCCCCTCCTCAAGGAGCTCCCCAAGGAGGGGGAAGCGGTGCTCCAGGGCCCGGGGGAAAACGCCGGGGTGGTGCGCCTGGGGGAAGGGTGGGCGGTGGCCTTCAAGATAGAAAGCCACAACCACCCCTCCGCCGTGGAGCCCTTCCAAGGGGCGGCCACGGGGGTGGGGGGGATCCTCCGGGACATCATGAGCATGGGGGCCCGCCCCATCGCCCTCCTGGACTCCCTGCGCTTTGGCCCCCCCGAGGGCCGTAGCCGCTACCTCTTCAAGGGGGTGGTTTCCGGCATCGCCTTTTACGGCAACGCCATCGGCGTGCCCACCGTGGGCGGGGACCTCTACTTCCACGAGGGCTACCGGGAAAACCCCTTGGTGAACGCCATGTGCCTGGGGCTCCTCCGGGAGGAGCACCTGCGGCGAAGCCGCGCCTCCTTGGGCCGGCCCATCTACTACGCCGGGGCCAAGACGGGGCGGGACGGCATCGGGGGGGCGGCCTTCGCCAGCCGGGAGCTCAAGGAGGAGAAGGAAGAGGACCGCCCGGCGGTGCAGGTGGGGGACCCCTTTTTGGGGAAGCTCCTCATGGAGGCCACCCTCGAGGCCATAGAAAAAGACCTGGTGGAAGGGGTGCAGGACATGGGGGCGGCGGGCCTCACCTCCAGCCTCGCCGAGCTCGCCCACAAGTCCGGCCTCGGGGTGGAGCTCCACCTGGACCTCGTCCCCACCCGGGAGGCGGGCATGGCCCCGGAGGAGCTCCTCCTCTCGGAAAGCCAAGAGCGCATGGTCCTGGTGCCCCGGCCAGGGAAGGAAAAGGCGCTAGAGGAGGTCTTCCGCAGGTGGGGCCTGGACTGCGTGGCCGTGGCCCGCACCATCCCAGAGCGGGTCTTCAGGGTCTTCTTTAGGGGAGAGGTGGTGGCGGAGGTGCCCACGGAGGCCCTGGCGGAGGCTCCCACCTACGTGCGCCTGGCCCAGGAGGACCCCGAGGTGAAGCGCCTCCGGGAAACCCCCCTTCCTCCCCTAAAGGCGGACCCCAAGGAGGTCCTGGAAAGGCTCCTCGCCTCCCCCAACCTGGCGAGCCGGGAGGCGGTCTACGAGCGCTATGACCACCAGGTGGGCACCCGCACCGCCTTGGTGCCGGGGAAGGGGGACGCCGCCATCCTCTGGGTCAAGGGCACCCAGCTCGGCATCGCCGCCAAGGTGGACCAAAACCCCCGCTATAGCCGCCTCCACCCCCGCCTGGGGGCCATGCACGCCCTGGCGGAGGCCTGCCGCAACGTCTCCGTGGTGGGGGCGAGGCCCCTCGCCTACACCGACGGCCTCAACCTGGGAAGCCCGGAAACCCCCGAGGGCTATTACGAGCTCAAGGAAACCCTAGAGGGCCTAAAGGAGGCCAGCGCCGCCTTGGGCGTGCCCGTGGTGAGCGGCAACGTATCCCTCTACAACGAGGCGGGGGGAAGGCGCATCCCCCCCACGGCCATGGTGGGGGTGGTGGGGGGTCTTGGACATCCGGCGCCGGGCGGAGATGGGCTTTAAGCGGCCTGGGGAAGTGGTGGTCCTCCTGGGGGAGGAGCGGGGGGAGCTTGGGGGAAGCGAGGTCCTGTACCTCCTCACCGGCCTCGAGGCCGGCCACCCGCCCGCCTTGGACCTAAAGCGGGAGAAGGCGGCGCAGGAAGCCATCCGCGACCTGATCGCCTCGGGTCTCGTGCAGACCGCCCACGACCTGGCGGAAGGGGGGCTTCTGGTGGCGTTGGCGGAGATGGCCTTCCCCCACGGCCTCGGGGCCACGGTGGAGGTGCGGGAGGAGGGCCTGGAGGCCCTCTTCGGGGAGGCGCCGAGCCGCATCCTCTTCACCGTGGCCAAGGAGCGCCTGAAGGAGGCCACGGCCCGCCTCGAGGCCCAAGGCCTCCCCTACCGCATCCTGGGGGAAACGGGCGGGAAGACCCTCACGGTCCTCACCCCAAAGGGGGTGCTAGAGTGGGAGGTGGCCGAGCTTAAGGCCATCTGGCAACGCCCCTTGCGGGAGGTCCTGGATGGATAAGCCAAGGGAGGAATGCGGCGTCCTGGGCCTTTGGAGCGAAAGCCCCTTGGAGGTGGCGGGGCTACTCCACCTCGGGCTTCTCGCCCTGCAGCACCGGGGCCAGGAGGCCGCGGGCATCGCCGTCACGGACGGCAAGGAGTTCTTGGTGGAAAAGGACCTGGGCCTGGTGAACCAGGTCTTCACCGAGGAGCGCCTCGCCAAGCTCCGCCTCCCGGGGGCCCGCCTGGGCCTCGCCCACACCCGCTACTCCACCACGGGCTCCAACCTGCGCTTCAACGCCCAGCCCCTCACCGCCCGCACCGCCCACGGGGTCCTGGCCATCGCCCACAACGGCAACTTCACCAACGCCAAGCCCCTGCGCGACCGCCTCCTCCAGGAAGGGGCCACTTTCCAGAGCACCACGGACACCGAGGTGATGCTCCTCCTCCTGGCCCGCCTTTCCCACCTCTCCCTCCCCGAGGCCGCCCTCGAGGCCATGCGGCGCCTGGAGGGGGGGTATTCCATCCTCCTCATGGACCGCAAGACCCTCCTCGCCCTCCGCGACCCCCACGGGGTGCGGCCCCTCGCCATCGGCCTAGCCCCTTGGGGCTACGCCTTCGCCTCCGAACCCCCGGCCTTGGAGCTTTTAGGGGCGAGGTACCTGCGGGACGTGCGCCCTGGGGAGGTGGTTTGGGTGGAAGAAGGGGAGCTCAAAAGCCTCCAAGCCCTCCCCCCCGACCCCACCCCTTGCGCCTTTGAGTGGATCTACTTCGCCCGGCCCGACAGCTTCCTGGACGGCACCGAGGCCTACGCCGCCCGGGTGCGGATGGGGGAGGAGCTTTTCCGGGAAGCCCCGGCGGAGGCGGACCTCGTGGTGCCCGTGCCCGACTCCGGCATGGGGGCCGCCATCGGCTACGCCCGGGCCAGCGGCCTCCCCCTGGAGTACGGCCTCTACAAGAACCCGTACGCCGGCCGCACCTTCATCCAGCCCACCCAGGAGCTCCGCGACCTGAAAACCCGCCTCAAGCTCTCCCCCACCTCGGCGGTGAGGGGCAAGCGGGTGGTCCTCATTGACGACTCCATCGTGCGGGGCACCACCAGCCGCCACATCGTGGCCCTTTTGAAGGAGGCGGGGGCCAAGGAGGTCCACTTCCGCGTCAGTAGCCCCCCCATCCGCTTCCCCTGCTACTACGGCATTGACACCGCCGCCCGCAAGGAGCTCATCGCCGCCCAGAAGAGCGTGGAGGAGATCAGGGCCTATATCGGGGCCGACTCCTTGGCCTTCCTCTCGGAGGAGGGGGTCAGGCGGGCCATCGGGGGCCCCGTGTGCCTGGCCTGCTTCAACGGCCGCTACCCCGCGGGCGTCCCCGAGGAGGGGGAAAAGCTCTCCCTGGAGCTCCTCTAGCGCCGCCCCAGGAAAAGCCCCAAGACGAGCCCCAGGACGAGGCCCAGGGCCAAGAAGGCGAAGGCGAAGGCCCCGGTGGAGGCCAGGTGCCAGCCGAAAAACCAGTAGCTACAAACGGCGTAGCGCTCCACCTGCACCCGCACCAGCTCGGGCAGGTCGCGGCTCGTGGTGAAGTTGATGAGGAGGGTGGCGAGGAGCAAAACGGCGAGGGCCAGCAGGGCTCCCCACTTCAAAATGGTGAAGGCGTTCCCTTTCATGGCCTTAGCTTAGCAGCCCCCGAAGACCTATAATCGCCCTATGGTAAGCGCCAGCGTCCGCGACGAGGCCATCTTCCAGCTCATCGCCCTGGAGGAAAAGCGGCAGCGGGAAGGGCTAGAGCTCATCGCCAGCGAGAACTTCGTCTCCAAGCAGGTGCGGGAGGCGGTGGGAAGCGTCCTCACCAACAAGTACGCCGAGGGCTACCCAAACGCCCGGTACTACGGGGGGTGCGAGGTCATTGACCAGGTGGAGTCCTTGGCCATAGAGCGGGCCAAGACCCTCTTCGGGGCCGCCTGGGCCAACGTCCAGCCCCACTCCGGCTCCCAGGCCAACATGGCGGTCTACATGGCCCTCATGGAGCCTGGGGACACCCTCATGGGCATGGACCTGGCCGCCGGGGGGCACCTGACCCACGGGGCCAAGGTCAACTTCTCCGGGAAGCTTTACAAGGTGGTCTCCTACGGGGTGCGGCCCGACACCGAGCTCATAGACCTGGAGGAGGTGCGGAGGATCGCCCGGGAGCACCGGCCCAAGGTGATCGTGGCCGGGGCCAGCGCCTACCCCCGCTTCTGGGACTTTAAGGCCTTCCGGGAGATCGCCGAGGAGGTGGGGGCCTACTTGGTGGTGGACATGGCCCACTTCGCCGGGCTCGTGGCGGCGGGGCTCCACCCCAATCCCCTCCCCCACGCCCACGTGGTGACCAGCACCACCCACAAGACCTTAAGGGGCCCTCGAGGCGGCCTCATCCTCTCCCAGGACCCCGAACTGGGCAAGAAGATTGACAAGCTCATCTTCCCCGGCATCCAAGGGGGTCCCCTGGAGCACGTGATCGCCGGGAAGGCCGTGGCCTTCTTTGAGGCCCTGCAGCCCGACTTCCGGGAGTACAGCCGCCTGGTGGTGGAAAACGCCAAGCGCCTGGCCCAGGAACTGGCCGAGCGGGGCTACCGCATCGTCACCGGGGGCACCGACAACCACCTCCTCCTGGTGGACCTCCGCCCCAAGGGCCTCACGGGCAAGGAGGCGGAGGAGCGCCTAGACGCCGTGGGCATCACCGTGAACAAGAACGCCATCCCCTTTGACCCCAAGCCCCCCCGCGTCACCTCCGGCATCCGCATCGGCACCCCCGCCATCACCACCCGGGGCTTCACCCCCGAGGAGATGCCCCGGGTGGCGGACCTTATTGACCGAGCCCTCACGGAAGGCCCCTCGGAAGCCCTTAGGGAAGAGGTGCGCGCTTTGGCCCTCGCCCACCCCATGCCCTGATGCTGGACCTCCTGGTGGTGGTCCCCCACCCCGACGACGAGGGCTTCGGAGCCGGGGGGGCGCTCCTTTTGGCCAAGGCCGCGGGCCTAAGGACGGGCATCCTCACCCTGACCCGGGGGGAGGCGGGGAGGACCCTGGGCCTTTGCCCCCCGGAGGAGTTAGGGAGGGTGCGATCGGAAGAACTCCGGCGGGCGGCGGAGGTCCTGCGGGTGGACTTCCTCGAGGTCCTCTCCTTCCCTAACGGCCTCCCCCGGGAAGCGGAAGGGGGGAAAGGGGCAAGGCCACGGGGGAAGGCCTCCTGGAACACCCCGAGGCGGAAGAGGCCATCCGAAAGCGCCTCCTCGCCCTAAGGCCCCGCTCCGTGATCACCTTCCCCCCGGACGGCCTGAACGGCCACCCCGACCACGTGGCCACAAGCCGCTACGCCCAAGGGGCGGCGGCGGGCCTCGCCCAGGTGGTCTACATGGTGCGCCCGGAAGGCCCCTACCCCGTAACCCACCGCCTGCGCCTGCCCGAGTGGGCCCTCAAGGAGAAGCTCAGGGCCCTCGCCCAGCACAAGACCCAGGCCCTCTCGGTCCTCTCCTTCCTGGAGCGCCACCCGGAGCGGCTTTGGACCGAGACCTTCCACGTGGTGGGAAGGGAGGGCTTGGTGGAGGGGCCATGGTGGTGAGGCTATTGGACCACACCGCCGACATCGGCTTTGAGGTGGAGGCGGAAAGCCTCGAGGGCCTCTTCCAGGCCGCCCTAAAAGGGCTTTTGGCGGTAATGTTCCAAAACCCCCCGGAAGGGGGAAAGAAAGGGCGGCGCCTCACCCTGTGGGCCGAGGACCTGGACACCCTCTTGGTGCGCTACCTAAACGAGCTCATCTACCTGATCCAGACCAAGGGCTTCGTGCCGGGCAAGGCCAAGGTGAGCATCCGGGAGGAGGAAGGGGGCTACCGCCTGGAAGCCCACCTCCGAGGCGAGCCCTTCCAGGAGGCCTTTGGCTTCCAGGGGGAGGTGAAGAGCACCACCTTCCACGGCCTGTACGTGGGCCAGGAAGGGGGGAGGTGGCGGGCCCGGGTGATCCTAGACGTGTAGGGCGGCCAGGGCCTCCCGCACCCGCGCAAGAAGCCCCGCCTCCACCAAGGCCTTGGCCCGGAGGAGGGCGTTTTTCACCGCCAAGGCATCCGCCGAGCCGTGGCCGACGAAGACCGCCCCCTCCACCCCCAAAAGGGGCATGGCCCCGTACTGGGAGGGGTCCACCCGGGCCTTCACCCGGCGCAAGGCCCCCCGGGCCAACAGGGCCCCCAGCCTGGCCCAGGGGCTAGAGGCGAAGGCCTCCTTGATCCAGGTGAAAAGGGCCTTGGCCTCCCCCTCCGCCAGCTTCAGGGCCACGTTCCCGGTGAAGCCGTCCGTGACCACCACCTCCGCGGTGCCGAGGAAGATGTCCCGCCCCTCCACGTTGCCGAAAAAGCGCTCCCCCAAGGCCGCCCGCAGGAGGGGGTAGGCCTCGAGGACCAAGGCGTTTCCCTTCCCCTCCTCCTCCCCGATGGAAAGGAGGCCCACCTTGGGATGGGCCACCCCGCTGGCCTCGGCGTAGGCCAGGCCCATGGCGGCGAACTGGACCAAAAAGGGGGGGCGGCAGTCGGCGTTGGCCCCCCCGTCCAGCAAGAAGGTGCGCCCCTTTAGGCTCGGGAACTCCACGAGGAGGGCGGGCCGCTCCACCCCCCGGACCCGGCCCAAAACGAACAGGGCGGCGGCCATGGTGGCCCCGGTGTGCCCCATGGAAACCACCGCCTCCACCTCCTTCCGCTTGAGGAGCTCCATGGCCACCCAGATGGAGCTTTCCCGGCGCTTGCGCACCTCGGTGGCGTGCTCCTCCATAGGGATCCAGTCGGGGGCGTGGTGGATGGGAAGCCTTCCCCCAAAACGGGCCAAGGTCGCCTTAAGCCGCTCTTCCTCCCCCACCAAAAGGACCTCCACCCCCTCCCGGGCCGCCAAGAGGGCCCCCTGGACCGTTACTTCCGGGGCCCGATCCCCCCCCATGGCGTCCAGGGCGATTCTCATGCCTGGGGCAGGTGCTTCTCAATCTTGGCCTGGAAGTTGCGCTTGGGCTGCGCCCCCACCAGGACCTCCACGGGTTGGCCGTTTTTGAAGAGGATCACCGTGGGGATGCTCATCACGCGAAAGCGCATGGCGGTTTTGGGGTTTTCGTCCACGTCCAGCTTGGCCACCACCAGCTTCCCCTCGTACTCCTGGGCCAACTCCTCCAGGATGGGGGCGATCATGCGGCAAGGCGCGCACCACTCCGCCCAGAAATCCACCAGGACCAAGGGGTGGCCGCCCAAGAGCTCATCAAAGTTCTGGTCGGTAACCTCCAGGGGCTTCGCCATACCCCCCTACTCTACGGCAAAGCCCCGGAGGGATAAACCCCCCGGGGTCCCTTTTGGGCGCTAACGCTTCCTGCGGCCGCCCTTCTTGCCCTTGCCACCGCCAAACCCCCCGGTGCCCCGGAGGAAGCTCTTGAGCTTGTTCTCAAACTCCGGGGACTGCTTGGGGAGCCGCCGGGGCCGGGGCGGGGGCGCCCCTTCGGGGGCCGGGGTCAGGTCCTTGATGGAAAGGTCCAGCCGGCCCTTGGCGTCCCGACCCTTCACCATCACCTGGACGATGTCCCCCTCGTTGAGGAAGTCCCGGACGTTCTTCACGAACTCGTGGGCGATCTGGGAGATGTGCACCAGGCCCTGCTCCCCGCCCGGAAGCTCCACAAAGGCGCCGAAATCCGTCACCCGCACCACGCGGCCTTCCACGATGCTTCCCGCTTCTATCTCCACTTTCCTTCTCCTCGCGCGGTCCTGCCCGCGATGCCCCCACTATAGCACAAGGGGCGAAACCCCGGAGGCGTCCAAGGCCGCCAAGAGCTCGGCGAAGCCGAGGCCCAAGGCGGGGTGCCGCCCCTCGGGGAGGAGGTCCAAAAGGGGCACCAGCACGAAGGCCCGCTCGTGGAGCCTGGGGTGGGGCACCTGAAGCCCCTCCTCCTCCAGGACCAGGTCCCCGTAGAGGAGGAGGTCCAGGTCAATGGTCCTCGGGCCCCAGCGCTCCTTGCGCTCCCGGCCCAAGGCCCTCTCCACCCCCAAGAGGGCCTCGAGGAGCTCCCTTGGGCCCAAGCCCGTCTCCACCTCCGCCACCAGGTTGAGGTAAGGGGGTTGGGGCGGGCCAAGGGGAGCGGTTTCGTATACGGGGGAAAGGCGGCGGAGATGGGTCTTGGGGAGGCGGGAAAGGAGGGAGGAGGCGGCCAAGAGATAGGCCGCCCGATCCCCCAGGTTGGAGCCCAAGCCCACGTAGGCCAGCACGCCCCCAGTCTATCCCGTTGACACCGGGGGGCCCGCCCCCTACCCTGAAGGGGAGATGGCCGTCCGGGGCAAAACCTAAACCGGCCTGGGAAGCCTGGCTTCCCGGGCCCGTCCCGGGGGTTTTTCTTTGCGGGGGTGCGTATGGTGAAAGAGGACTGGCAGGCGCTTCTGGAGGCGGAGCTCACCCTGGACACCGGGGTCTACACCAAGCACGCCCTCCTCCTCGTCCGCGGCCAAGGGGCCCGGGTGTGGGACGCCGAGGGCAACGAGTACATAGACTGCGTGGGGGGCTACGGGGTGGCCAACCTCGGCCACAGCAACCCCGAGGTGGTGGAGGCGGTGAAGCGGCAGGCGGAAACCCTCTTGAGCATGCCCCAGACCCTCCCCACCCCCATGCGGGGGGAGTTCTACCGCACCTTGGTCTCCCTTCTGCCCCCCGAGCTCAACCGGGTGTTCCCGGTGAACTCGGGCACCGAGGCCAACGAGGCGGCCCTCAAGTTCGCCCGGGCCCACACCGGGCGGAAGAAGTTCGTGGCCGCCATGCGGGGGTTTTCCGGCCGGACCATGGGCAGCCTCTCCGTCACCTGGGAGCCCAAGTACCGGGAGCCCTTCCTGCCCTTGGTGGAGCCTGTGGCCTTCATCCCCTACAACGACGTGGAGGCTCTAAGGGAGGCGGTGGACGAGGAAACGGCGGCGGTGATCCTGGAGCCCGTGCAGGGAGAAGGGGGGGTGCGCCCGGCCACGCCGGAGTTCCTCCAAGCCGCGCGGGAAATCACCCGGGACAAGGGCGCCCTCCTCATCCTGGACGAGATCCAAACCGGCATGGGCCGCACGGGTAAGCGCTTCGCCTTTGAGCACTACGGCGTGGTGCCCGATATCCTCACCCTGGCCAAGGCCATCGGGGGCGGGGTGCCCTTGGGCGTGGCGGTGATGCGGGAGGAGGTGGCGAAGAGCATGCCCAAGGCGGGCACGGCACCACCTTCGGCGGCAACCCCCTGGCCATGGCCGCCGGGGTGGCCGCCCTCCGCTACCTGGAGCGCACGCGGCTTTGGGAGCGGGCGGCGGAGCTCGGGCCCTGGTTTATGGAACAGCTCAGGGAAATCCCCTCCCCCAAGATCCGGGAGGTGCGGGGGATGGGCCTCATGGTGGGCCTGGAGCTCAAGGAAAAGGTGGCCCCCTACATTGAGCGCCTGGAAAAGGAGCACCGCATCCTCACCCTGCAGGCGGGGCCCACGGTGATCCGCTTCCTGCCGCCCCTCGTCATTGAGAAGGAGGACCTGGAAAGGGTGGTGGAGGCGGTTCGGGCAGTGCTTTTGGCATGATGCGCTTAGACCCGGTGGAGTTCCTCAAGGGGGCCCTGGAGATTCCCTCCCCTTCGGGCGAAGAGCGCTTGGTGGCGGAGTACCTGGCGGAGGGGATGGAAAAGCTTGGGCTAAGGGGGTTTGTGGACGAGGCGGACAACGCCCGGGGCCAGGTGGGGGAAGGCCCCCTCCAGGTGGTCCTCCTGGGGCACATTGACACCGTGCCCGGCCTCGTGCCCGTGCGCCTGGAAGGGAATAAGCTCTTCGGCCGGGGGGCGGTGGACGCCAAGGGGCCCTTCGTGGCCATGGTCTTCGCCGCGGCGGGGCTTTCCGAGGAGGCCAGAAAGCGCCTCACCGTGCACCTGGTGGGGGCCACGGAGGAGGAGGCCCCAAGCTCCAAGGGCGCCCGCTTCGTGGCCCCCCGCTTAAAGCCGGACTACGCCATCATCGGGGAGCCCTCGGGGTGGGAGGGGATCACCCTGGGCTACAAGGGCCGGCTTCTGGTGAAGGCCCGGCGGGAAAAGGACAACTTCCACTCCGCCCACCACGAGCCCAACGCCGCCGAGGAGCTCATCAGCTACTTCGTGGCCATCAAGGCCTGGGCGGAGGCCATGAACGTGGGCCAGCGCCCCTTTGACCAGGTGCAGTACACCCTGCGGGACTTCAAGATCCACCCCGCCGAGCTCAAGCAGGTGGCGGAGATGTACTTTGACTTGCGCCTGCCCCCCAGGCTCCCGCCGGAGGAGGCCATCCGCCACCTGAGCGCCTACGCCCCCCCTACCCTGGAGCTGGAGTTCTTCGGGCGGGAGGTGCCCTACCTGGGCCCCAAGGACACCCCCCTGACCCGGGCCCTGCGCCAGGGCATCCGCAAGGCGGGGGGTAGACCCGTCTTCAAGCTCAAGACCGGCACCAGCGACATGAACGTCCTGGCCCCCCACTGGAAGGTGCCCATGGTGGCCTACGGCCCGGGGGACTCCACCTTGGACCACACCCCTTACGAGCACGTGGAGGTCCCCGAGTTCCTGAAAGGGATTGAGGTCCTGCGGGAGGCCTTAGAAAACCTGGCGCTAGCCTCAAAGGGCTAAGCACCCCCTCTGGGTTCAGCCCAGTTTTTCCCAGGCCTCGAGGACAAGGCTTTCGGGTGCGGTATTCCCCGTAGTGCCTCTTCTCCTTTTCCCTAAGCATCAGGAAGGTTTCCCTTGGGAAGCGTCTTCCTACCCGGCGCCTGCGGTGGGTAGCCTCGTCCAGGGGATTATGCACTTCCTCCTGGTCCGAAAAAAGTCCCGTAGCTCCTTTTCCATGGGGTCCATGGGGTCCAGGGGGTCGTGTAAGGAATACTGTGTATGAGTTTGTGCAAAAAGGGCGGTCGTGTAAGGAATTATGTATATGGGTTTGTGTAAAAAAGGGGGGGTACAGGAGCCAGACAGGAGGTACCCCATGGACCCGTCTACCCTGCAAGCCCTGCTACGGGAAGCGGTGAAGGAAACGGTGACCGAGGTGCTCCAGCTTCTCCTGGAGGCGGACCGGGACGCCTTTCTCCGGCAAAAGGGCGGGCGCGAGAACGGCCACTACCCCCGCAGGTTGGAGACCGCCTTCGGCCAGGTGGAACTGGCCATCCCCCGGGATCGGGAAGGGCGGTACTACCCCAGCTTCCTCCGCTATCGCGGGGACTCCGTCAACCAGCCCTACGCCCGCCGCCAGGTGGACGTGGGGGAGGTGGCGGTGGCCCTGTACGCCGCCGGGGTCACCCAGCGCAAGGCGGCGGAGGTGATGAGCCTCCTCCTGGGCCACCGCTACACCCACGAGACCAAGGGCGCCATCACGGACGAGGTGCTGGAGAAGGCGGAGGCCTTCCGGAAGAGGCCCTTGCCGGAGGAGATGGCCTTCGTGTACCTGGATGGGTTTTCCCTGAAGGTGCTGAGGAAGGGGCTTGGGGGAATTTGGGCTTACCTCTTCTTGCTCCTGGGGCGGCGCATCCGCGGCGAACATCGCCAGCAACCGCTCCGCCCACGCCGTGTCTCCGCGCCGCAGGGCCTTCTCCACCAAAGCCCGCTTGAAGGGGGGAAGTCTTGACAAATCCATGGCACTCCCTCTCGGGGTGCCGTTCGCGGTCTAGGCGGAAAGTACAAAGGTCAGTATAGAGGGGGCTTGAAGGGTGGATGGGGAGGCCCTACACTGGGTGAATGGGCCTGGAAGGGGCTTCCGGGTCTGGTGTGGGGCCCCATCGTCTAGCGGTCAGGACGCGGCCCTCTCAAGGCCGAAACGGGGGTTCGATTCCCCCTGGGGTCACCATGGGCGGCTAGCTCAGTTGGTCAGAGCGCTCGCCTTACAAGCGAGAGGTCAGAGGTTCAAATCCTCTGCCGCCCACCACGATGGAAAGGCAAAACTCCCCGCCTTGATAGCGAGGCGGGGAGGCCCTTTTATGGGACTTTTTAGGGCAAAAAGGGGTTCGAGCCCACATTCTGCACCCTTCTTCATGTGAGGAGATAATATCGCTCCACCCCCAGGAGCCGGACCACCGTTTCGTGGTGTGGGGAAAGGTTGAGCACCAAGGGCTTTCCCCCAAGGACGACCAAGCGCACCCAGGGGAAGTAC
The DNA here is from genome assembly GCF_000794385.1 of Thermus sp. 2.9. Classification (GTDB taxonomy): domain Bacteria; phylum Deinococcota; class Deinococci; order Deinococcales; family Thermaceae; genus Thermus; species Thermus thalpophilus. The sequence goes on along the minus strand of NZ_JTJB01000030.1, from coordinate 52,424 downwards.
TGGAACACCCACCGCAACGTGGGCCTTCGCGTGGGTTTCCCCTCCTGGCCCGGCACCCACGCCCCCGTCTCCCCAAGCCCCCGCCGCAACACCCACTCCCCCAGGTCCACCGCCATCACCATCCCCAAGGCCATCACCCGCCCTAGCCGCTTCAAGAAGGCGCTCTCCGCGAAGAACTAGGGGTCCCTCAGAAACCGAAAGCCCCGCTGCCTGACCGCGCCTCCGCTCCTCCCGCACCCCCAGGCTCACCTCCTCAAGGGCCTTCCACAAGCTCACCCACCGCCAAACCGAGGCCCTCCTGCGAGACCTGATGGAAGACCCCTTCCCCTCCCACCCGTCCCTGGCCCGCTACGCCCTCCACCACCTGGACCCAAGCCTCCTGGAGGACCTCCTCCACCGCCTGGCCCAGGAGGTGGAGGCCCACCTCTCACCCCAAGACCCCGACCCCCCCTTTACCTCATGGACACCACCGGCCTGAGCTACCGGAGGGGGGATCAGGAACTGCGGTAACGCGGGGGGGAGGAGGTACGGCGGGCGCGGGGAAGAAAACTCCTTTGGCCCTTTGGGGGGAGTGTGGGGGCGGGGTACGCTTCCGACACGGTTTTGGGAGCATGGGCCTTGGGGCGGTTTGGTCCCTGTGGGGAGCGGAAGCCGAGGGCGGCGATGGTGCGGGCGTTCTTGGAGCTTTTGGCCTATGGCCTCAGGGTGCTCTTTTCCCTCCCTCCTCCTCCGGGGTACAAGGCGATTTGTTAGGTAAGCCCAGGACAGAGGAGCAGTGCTAAGTCCCTAAGGGAAAAGCTTGGTTAAACTGAGCTCGTGGTTCACCCCTGGTTGGGCTTCCTGTTGCTAGTAATCCTTGGCCTGTTGCCAGCCTCACCATGGAGCGAACGCATCCTTGCCCCTGCGATTGGACTTGGTGCTGCTGTTTACCTTCTAATCCGGAAAAAGCCCCTATGGGGCTTTGGCCTCCTCTTTTGGAGCTTGGACGACCTCCTTTGGAATCTGGGAAATTCACCGATGCGCCCTCAGACCCTTGTTCTAAGTACAACCCTGGATTTCCTTGGGTACGTAACGCTAACCCTCGCTGTTCTAAGGACACCGGGTCGTCCTTCACGCCTAACGCTTCTCCTACTTCCCCTGATGTTATTGGGCCTCGAGGCCCTAGCCCAAGGGGGACTTGGCTTAGACTCTTTTTACACGGCGTGGAACATCGCTCTTTTCCTCTTGCTCCTTCCACGTTTGGAAGTGCTTTTCCACAAAGCTCCCGATGAAGCGTCCTTATGGGGTGTGGGTTTTCTTCTCATCCTCCTCGAGGCCATGGCCTCAGCCTATACAGAAGGCCAAAGTGGATCCCTTCTCCACCTTGGCCGGAGCATGGGATACCTTTTGATTGGTATGAGTGCGGGGTCTTGGGAAAGTATTTCCTTCCCCTCCCAAGCCCTAGCCCTCACTGGACTCGTGATTTTTCCGTTTCTATCCTTCTCGGAAAACATCCCGCTGGGAACCCGCATCCTGCTCGTGTACGGGGGAATCGTGGGGGCTTTGGGACTACTTTACGCAATCCATCTAGAACGGGTTCGCACAGAAGAAAAGCACGCACGCTGGATACGGTTCTTAGGCGAACTTGCCCGCCTTTCTCCAAGAATTACCCAGACCCTAAGCCCTGAAGCCGCCCTCTTGAGCGCCTTGGAAGCCACACGCACCTTGATCCCCGAGGCAGCGGGCCTCGAGGTGCGGGGGAGGCGAGGGCTTGTAGGCCAACGCACGCCTTATAGCGTGAAAGTGCCCATGAACGGGGAGGTGGCCCACCTATTCTTGCAGAAACCCCTCACGGAACCTGTGCCCGAAGGTCTACTTTCTCTTTTGGGTGAGCGGCTTCGCCAAGTGCTCAGGCAGGTGGAGTGGGGGACCTTAGCCCTTACAGACCCTCTCACCGGGCTTCTGAACCGCCGGGGCCTCGAGACCGAGCTTCCCAAGCTTCTTGCACTAACACAGCGCTACCATACCCCTCTAAGCGTGGCTTTACTGGACATAGACCACTTTAAGCGCGTCAACGATTCCTTCGGCCACCCCGTGGGGGATAAAGTGCTCGAGGTCCTTGGCCGCATTCTCCAAGAAAGCATCCGCCGGGAAGACTTAGCTGTACGCTATGGCGGGGAAGAATTCCTCCTGCTCCTGTACGGAGCGGACGAACAGGCCGCCAAGGAAGTGGTGGAGCGCATCCGGTCCCGCTTCCGCACCCAAAAGGTGGACCCCATTCCTTATCCCCTCACCCTTTCCGCGGGTATTGCGGGGGGAAAGGTGCCAAAAGGACAAGAGGAAGTAGAGGAGTGGTTTTTAAAAGCCGATTACGCCCTTCTTCGGGCTAAAGAGTCCGGGCGCGACCGGATAACTCTAGCTTAGGCTCGGATTTCTTTACAATAGAGGAAGATGCTCGTGCGCCTCGAGGTGAAGAACCTCGCCGCCATCCGCGAGGCCACCCTGGAGCTCGCCCCCGGCCTAAACGTCCTCACCGGGGAAACCGGTGCAGGGAAAAGCCTCCTGGTGGACGCCTTGGCTCTCCTTTTGGGGGAAAGGGCCGAGGGGCTTATCGGTCCTTATGGGGATAGCCTCCTCGTCACCGCCTTCTTCCAGGGGGAAGAGGAGCGGGTCCTTTCCCGCCGGGTGGGGGCCCGCTCCACACCCCGCATAGACGGGGAGGTGGTGAGCCTCAAGGAGCTCCAGGAGGAGGCGGAGCGCTGGCTATCCCTCCACGCCCAGCACGCCGCCTTGGCCCTCCTTTCCCCCAAGCGCCAGCGGGAGCTCCTGGACGCCCTGTTGCCCTCCCCCCTCCTTCAGGCCTACCGGGAGGCCTACGCCCACCACCAGACCCTCCTCGGCGAGAAGCGAGCCCTGGAGGAGGCCCTTCGGGCGAAAAGCGAGCGGGAAGACCTCCTGCGCTTCCAGCTGCGGGAGATCCAAGCAGCCAAACCCCGCCCGGGGGAAGACCTAGCCCTTGAGGAGGAAGCCCGGCGCCTTCGGCACCTGGAAACCCTGCGGGAGAGGGCGGGTAGGGCCTACGCCCTCCTGGCGGACGAGGGGCTTTCCCCCTTGGAAAGCGCCGTGCGGGAGCTCCGCCAAGGGGGGCGGTACGACCCGGCCCTGGAAGCCCTGGCCAAGGACCTGGAAGCCGCTTTAGAGGGCGCAGAAGCGGTGGCGCGGGAACTGGAGGGGTACCTGGAGGGCCTCGAGGCCGACCCCGGCCGCCTCGCCCAGGTGGAGGAGCGCCTGGCCCTTTTGGAGCGCCTCAAGCGCAAGTACGGCCCCACCCTGGAAGACGTCCTGGCCCACGGGGAGCGGGCCGAGGCGGAGCTGGCCGCCCTGGAAGGAGGGGAAGCGCACCTACAGGACCTTGACCAGGCCCTCAAAGCGGCGGAAGAAGCCCTCTGGCAAGCGGGGGAAGCCTTGGGCGAGGCCCGGCGGGAGGCGGCCAAGGGACTGGAGAAGGCCATGGGTGAGGAGCTCGCCGCCTTGGGGCTTCCCCAGGCCCGCTTCCAGGTGGCCTTCACCCCCTTGCCCGAGCCCGGACCCTTCGGCCTGGAGGAGGTGGCCTTCCGCTTCGCCGCAAGCCCCCACCTGCCCCTTTCCCCCCTTTCCGCCGCCAGCGGTGGGGAGCTTTCCCGCATCGCCTTGGCCCTCGCCCTCCTCACCGGGGCCGAGGCCCCCACCGTGGTCTTTGACGAGATGGACGCCGGGGTAGGGGGGGAAACCGCCTGGAAGCTGGCGGAGCGCCTGGCCCGCCTGGGGGAAAAGCGCCAGGTGCTGGTGGTGACCCACCTGCCCCAGGTGGCCGCACGGGCCCACTGCCACCTGAAGGTGGTGAAGGAGGGAAGCGAGGTGCGGGTGGAGGTGCTAGAAGGGGAAGCGCGGGTGCGGGAACTGGCCCGCCTCCTCTCGGGCCAGTACACCGAGGCCGCCCTCTCCCACGCCCGCTTGCTCTTGGAGGCCGGATGAACCTCTTGGAAGCCCCCTACCCGGTCTTTCTCCTCCGGGAAACCGGCGTGGAGCGCAATCCCCTGGCGCAGGGCCTCCCCGTGCCGCAAGGGGACACCTTGGCCTTCGGGGAAAAGACCTACCGGGTGGCCCGCCTGAGGGTCCCGGAAGGCACCTACCTGCTCCTTCTGGACACCACGGACCTTTCCGTCCAGGCCCGGGCCTACACCGGGCTTCTAAAGGTCCTGCGGGGGCTTTTGCAGCACGAGGAGCCGGAAGGGCTTCTGCAGGACCTCATCCGGGAGGCGGTGGCGGTGGTGCCGGGGGCGGAAGCGGGAAGCATCCTCCTCCGGGAGGGGGGGTATTTCCACCTGGTGGCCCAGGAGGGGTTTTCCGAAGCCCTCCTAGGGGCCCGCACCTCCTTGGAGGAAGAGCTGGCCTGGTACGGGCTCGGCGTGGACAACTGGCTTAAGGGCCGCCCCAGGGTGCTCAAAGGGGTGGAGATCCGCCACCTCTCCAGCCTGAGCACCGTGGAGGCCCGCCCCGCCTTTTTTGAACACGGCCGCCTCCTGGAGATCCAGGCCACCTTGGGGCTGCCCATCGTCCTGGAAGGGGAGGTGCTGGCGGCCATGAACCTGGATAACTTCCACGACCCCGAGGCCTTTACCCCGCTTTCCCTGGAGCTGGCCCAGGCCTTCGCCTTGGAGGCCGCCCTCCTCCTCAAGGCCATGAAGGAGCGCCAGGCCCTGGAAAGGGCGGCCCGCACCGACCCCCTCACCGGCTTGGGGAACCGGCGGGCCCTGGAGGAGGCCTTCCCCGAGCTGCTGGCCGAGGCCAAAGCCCTGGGGGAGCCCTTGGCCCTCATCTACTGGGACCTAAACAGCCTCAAGGCCCTGAACGACCGGGAAGGGCACGCCGCCGGGGACCGGGCCCTGAAGGCCCTGGCCGAGGCCCTGAAGCGCCTTTCCCGCCGCCGGGACCTGGCTTTCCGGGTGGGAGGGGACGAGTTCGTGAGCCTCCACCTGGGCCTTAGCGAGGAGGAGATCCCCGCCCTCATCGCCCGCCTGCGGCAAAGCCTCCCCTACGGGGTGGCGGCGGGCGGGGTGGGGGTGGAAGGGGAGGAGCTGGAGGCGCTTTTGCAGGAGGCGGACCGCCGCATGTACCGGGCTAAAGGAGGCCCTTGACCCCATCGGCCACGTACTGCACCGCCAGGGCGGCGAGCAAAAGGCCCAGGACCCGGGTCACCACGTTCACCCCCGTGCGCCCCAAGGCCCGGCGCACCCCGGAAGCGGCCCGCAGGAAGATATAGGCCAGAAGGAGGACCAAGAAGGCGCTGAAGAGGACCACCGCCCACCCCCCCACCACCCCCCGGGCCTCCCCCCCCAGGATGAGGACGCTGGCCAAGGCCCCAGGCCCGGCGATGAGGGGGATGGCCAGGGGAAAGACGGAGATGTCGGCCCGGGCTAAGGCCTCGTCCTTCTCCTCCTCGGTTTCCCGCTCGTGGTGGGCGAAGACCATGTCGGTGGCGATGCGGAAGAGGAGGATCCCCCCGGCGATGCGCAGGGCCTCGAGGCTAATCCCCAGGTGGGCCAAAAGCCCCCTCCCGAAGAAGAAAAAGGCCACGAGAAGCCCTCCCGCCACCAGCACCGCCCTCCCCGCGATCTGGGCCTGCTTTTTCGGGGGGCGGTCCCCCGCCAGGGCCAAGAACACGGGGACCAGGCCCACCGGGTCCATGACCACGAAGAGGGTCAGGAAGGACTTCAGGAAAAGTTCTATCACTTCGGGCCTGCGGCGCTAAGCCCCTCCCTTGATAGCCCTGCCCGCCAAGAGAAGCTCACCGAGCTCCTCCTCCAAGGCCTTGGCCTCCTCCTCGCTCCGGGCCACCACCAAGATGGTGTCCTCCCCGGCCAGGGTGCCCACGATCTCGTCCCGCTTGAGGCGGTCCAAGAGGAGGGCGATCCCCGAGGCGTGCCCCTCAGCGGTTTTCACCACCAGGATGTTCCCACCCCGGTCCACGTCCTTGACGAAGAGGCCAAACTGCCGTTTGAGCTCCTCGTAAACGTCCTCGGGAAGCTCCACCGAGGGCAGGGCGTACTTGTGCCGCCCCTTGCCCAAGGCGATGCGGGCCAGGCGGAGCTCGGCGATGTCCCGGCTCACCGTGGCCTGGGTCACCTCAAAGCCCAGCTGCCGTAGGCGCTCCACCAACTCCTTCTGGGTGCCGATCTCCTCCCGGCTCACGATCTCCTGTATGGCGCGGTGCCGCTCGGCCTTGCTGCGCATATCCACCCCGTTAGGCTTTCCAAAACCCCCTGACGAAATCCAGTATACGGTGGGCCACCTGGCGCTTGGGCATCCGGGGAAGCTCTAGGACCCGCCCGTCCCGTAGGAGGAGGACCACCTCGTTTTCCGGGCTGCCAAACCCCACCCCCTCCCGGTTCACCCAGTTGAGGACGATGAGGTCCAGGTTCTTGCGCACCATCTTCCCCCGCGCCCGCTCCAGACCCTCCCGGGTTTCCATGGCGAAGCCCACCAAAACCCGCTTTTCCTTACGTTCCCCAAGCTCCTTGAGGATGTCGGGGTTGGGTACCAGGCGGAGGACCCGGCTTGCCTCCACCTTGGGCTCCTTGTCGGCCAGGGTGGTCTCGGGGCGGTAGTCGGCCACCGCCGCCGCCATGACCACGGCCTCCGCCCAAGGGTAGCGGGCCAGGATGGCTTCCCGCATCTCCAAGGCGCTTTCCACCCGCACCACCTGGACCCCCCAAGGGTCGGGGAGGCAGGTGGGGCCCGCCACCAAGACCACCTCCGCCCCCCTATCCCGGGCGGCCTCGGCCACGGCGTAGCCCATACGCCCCGAGGAGGGGTTGGAGAGGAAGCGCACCGGGTCCAGGTACTCCCGGGTGGGTCCGGCGGACACGAGGAGCTTCAGGCCCTCGAGGTCCTTAGGGGTAAGGAGGGCTTCCAAACGCGCCACCAGCTCCTCGGGCTCCAACATCCGCCCCAGGCCCTCCCCCTCCCCCACCGCGGCCAAGGGGCCGTGGGTGGGGCCAAAAAAGGCGTGGCCCAAGGCCTTTAGCCGCTCCACGTGGCCCTGGGTCTGGGGGGCGAGCCACATGGCCTCGTTCATGGCCGGGGCCCAGGCCACCCGCTTGACCCCAGCCAGGAGGGTGGCGGAAAGGAGGTCGTCCGCCAAGCCCAAGGCGGCCTTGGCCAGGGCGTCGGCGGTGGCGGGGGCCACCAGGACCACGTCGGCGAAGCGGGCGAGCTCTATGTGGAGGGCCCGGCCGTGGGGCTGGAACCAGGCCTCCTCCGTGGCCACCTCCCCCCCGGCGGCCACCGCCAGGGAGAGGGGGGTGACGAAGGCCAAGGCCCGAGGGGTGGCCAGGACCCGCACCTCGTGCCCCGCCTGGCGGAGGAGGCGGAGAAGGTGGGGCACCTTGATGGCCGCCACCCCTCCGCTCACCGCCACCAGGACCCGGGCCACCTAGGCCTCCTCTTCCACGGGGTAAAGCCGTTCCATCTCCTTCTGCAGGCGGTCCTCGGGGACCAGGTTCTCCCCGAAGACCAGCCGGCCGGTGTGCAGCTCCTTCATGGCCCAGGTCACGGGGTTGGGGTCGTCAAAGAGGCCCTCGAGGGTCCGCATCTTGGGCCTTTCCTCCGGCTCCAGCACCGTGTTCTTAAAGCGGTGGCGCAAAAGCTGCTGCGCCCGCTTAGCCACCACCACGGTGAGCCGATACTTGGAATCCACCATGCCGAGAAGCTTGTCAATGCCGGGTTCCGCCATGGTTCCTCCTCAGGATCTCGTCCAGCTCGCTTTCCAGGTCAGGGTCCCGCTCCAGGGCCTTTTGCAGGGCCCAGGCCATCCGGTGGGTGCGCCGCCTTTCGGCGGTGAGGATGGCCAAAAAGTCCGCCACCGCCTCCTCCAAAACGTCGTTCACCACCACGTAATCAAAGAGATGGGCGTTTTGGATCTCCCACTCCGCCTGCGCCAGGCGCTTGGCGATCTTCTCGGGGCTATCCTTCCCCCGGTAGACCAGCCGGCGCTTCAGCTCGGAAAGGGATGGGGGAAGGAGGAAGATGAGGACCGCCTCCGGCACCTTCTTGCGCACCTGCAAGGCCCCTTGCACCTCAATCTCCAAGAGGACGTCCTCCCCCCGGGCCAGGGCCCGCTCCACGGGGGCCTTAGGGGTACCGTAGAGGTGGCCCACGTACTCGGCGTGCTCCAGGAAGCCGTCTTGGTCCAGGAGGGCCTCAAAGGTGGGGCGGTCCACGAAGTAGTAGTCCACCCCGTCCCGCTCCCCGGGGCGGGGAGGGCGGGTGGTCATGGAGATGGAGTAGAAGAGGCGGGTGCGCTCCAGCACCTTGGCCCGCACCGTGCCCTTCCCCACCCCGCTAGCCCCGGTCATGACGAAAAGGCGGCCCCGCATGGCCTTCACCCCGGGAGGATACCAAAACCCTGGGCCCGGGGGCAAGGATTTTTGTGATGTAGGCACCTTTCGCCCGTGGTACACTTGAGCCCGTGGCCTGGTACGAGGGCGCCTTCTTTTATCAAATCTTCCCCGACCGCTTCTTCCGGGCAGGCCCCCCGGGCAAGCCCGCCCCCGCAGGGCCCCTGGAGCCTTGGGACGCCCCGCCCACCTTGAGGGGCTTCAAGGGGGGCACGCTTTGGGGGGTGGCGGAGAAGATCCCCTACCTGGTGGAGCTGGGGGTGGAGGCCATCTACCTCAACCCCGTCTTCGCCTCCACCGCCAACCACCGCTACCACACCGTGGACTACTTCCAGGTGGACCCCCTCCTGGGAGGGAACGCCGCACTCCGCCACCTCTTGGAGGTGGCCCACGCCCACGGGATCCGGGTCATTCTGGACGGGGTCTTCAACCACACGGGTCGGGGCTTCTTCGCCTTCCAGCACCTTTTGGAAAACGGGGAGCATAGCCCCTACCGGGACTGGTACCACGTGCGGGGGTTCCCCTTGAACGCCTACGGCCCCAACCCCAACTACGAGGCCTGGTGGGGCAACCCCGAGCTCCCCAAGCTCAAGGTGGAAACCCCGGCGGTGCGGGAGTACCTCCTGTCCGTGGCCGAGTACTGGATCCGCTTCGGGGCCGACGGCTGGCGGCTGGACGTGCCCAACGAGATCCAAGACCCCGAGTTCTGGCGGGCCTTCCGCAGGCGGGTCAAGGGGGCGAACCCCGAGGCCTACATCGTGGGGGAGATCTGGGAGGAGGCGGACTTCTGGCTCCAGGGGGACATGTTTGACGCCACCATGAACTACCCCTTGAGCAGGGCCGTTTTAGGCTTCGTGGGTGGGGAGGCCCTGGACCAGGAGCTGGCGGGAAGAAGCGGGCTGGGCCGCATAGAACTCCTGCAAGCCCTGGCCTTTAGCCACCGCCTGGAAAACCTCTTCGCCCGATACCGTCCCGAGGTGGTGCGGGCGCAGATGAACCTCCTCACCTCCCACGACACCCCCCGCCTCCTCACCCTCCTTAGGGGAAGCCTGGAGCGGGCCCGGCTTGCCCTCTCCCTCCTCTTCCTCCTTCCCGGCAACCCCACGGTTTACTACGGGGAGGAGATCGGCATGGAAGGCGGGCACGACCCGGAAAACCGGGGCGGCATGGTCTGGGCGGAGGCGGCCTGGAAAAAACCCCTATGGGAAGCAGTGCGGCGGCTCGCCCGCCTGCGCCGGGAGCACCCGGAGCTCCGCACCGCTCCTTACGGGCGAGTCTACGCCGTGGACGGGCACCTGGCCTTCACCCGAGGGCCCTACCTGGTGGTGGTGAACGCCACCCCCGAGCCTTTCCTCCAGGACATCCCCCTGCATGGGGCCCTGCCCCGGGGGGCCCAGGCGGTGGACCTCCTCTCGGGCGCCCTCTGCACCCCCAAGGGGGGGCGGCTTTGCGGCCCCGAGCTTCCGCCCTTTTCCGTGGCGGTCTGGACCGAGGTCTAAAGGGCCCCTTCAAAGCGGAGGAGCCAAAGCTTTAGCCCCTCCTGCCCGGCGAAGCCCCCAAGCCGGCCATCCTGGTGGATGACCCGGTGGGCGGGCACCAGGAGGAAGAAGGGAGAGGCCCGAAGCCCCGCCCCCACCGCCCGGGGGGAAAGCCCCAGTTCCCGGGCGAGGGCCCCGTAGCTTGTGGTCTTGCCGTAGGGGATGCGGCGTACCCTCTCGTAAAGGCGGATGCGCTCCGGGGAAAGCCCGCTATAGTCTAGGGGGATGTCCAAAAAGTCCGGGCGTTTTCCGGCGAAGTAGGCGGCGAGGCTTTCCCGCACCCTTTCGGCCAAGGGACCTTGCGCCTCCTTGCCCCGGGGAAAAAGGGCGGGCTCTAGGCACGCCACCCCCACGGGGGAAACCGCCAGCCAAAGGGGGCCTAGGGGGGTGGAAAGGAGCACCTAGGGCACCCCCGCCAGGAGGAGCTCGGAGAGGAAGGTGCCGGGGAAGTAGTGGCCCAGGATCTCCCGGTGGTCAAAGCCCGCCTCCGCCATCCCCTTGGCCCCCCACTGGGAAAGCCCCACCCCGTGCCCCGCCCCCCGGCCCACCGCCTCAAAGCCCTGGAACTCGGCCAAGGCGGAGGGAAGGCCCATGAGGCGGAGGAGGCGCTGGGCCTCCGGACCCCATACCTCCACCCCCATAAGCCGCACCCGCCAGGCCCGGCCCGAGGGGCTACGCTCCAACACCTGGGGCGCCTCTTCCCCTTTAGGGGTGTAGCCCAAGGCCCTGAGGGCCTGCTCCGCCGCCTCCTTGGACACGGAAACCCGCCAGGCGCTCTTGGGCCCCTTGGCGTAGGGGTCGGGCCGGGGGCGGAGGTAGGGAAGAGCCTTTTGGAACACCTCCTCGCTCCCCGCCGTCATGCCTCCAGAGTCGGCGTGGTACAGGGCGGAGATGGCCTTGCCCCCGTAGCTCAGGACCTGGCCACGGGTGGCGGCCACCGCCTGGGCGTGCTTGGGCTTCTCGGCGGCGAAGCCCAGGTAGACCTGGCAGAGCTCGCTCGCGCAGAGGTCGTAGGGCGCCTTGGGGTTCAGGCGGTTCACGGCGAAGGTGCGGGCCAGGACCGCCTGGGCCTTCAGGGCCTCCAGGGGAAAGCCCTCGGGCATCTCCCCCGGCAGGACCCCGAGGAGGTAGTCCTCCAGGAGGACCAAGTTGATCACAAGGAGCTTGCCTCCCTGGGGGAGAAGCCGCACCCCACCCCGGTAAGGGCGGCCCTCGAGGCTAAAGTAGGGCACCTCCAGGTCAAAGGAGGGCGCAACCCGCCCCTCCAGGACCACCCCTTCCCCGCCCGCAGAGGCGCGTACCTCCCCGGAAGGAAGGGCCAGGCGCACCGCCTGCCCTGGAGGCACCTCCCGAAGGAGCACCCGGAGGAGGAGGTCTTTCCCCTGCCCCCGGGCGGGGAAAAAGGCGAGGAGGGGAAGGAGGAACATAAGGGGCCAGAAGCGGACCATAGCCTTCCCCTCCATCCTAGCCCAAGACCAGGGTGGCCCTGCCCTGGGGCGGGGCCTCCACCAAGCGGGCCAAGGCCTCCGGGTGGCGCAGGGCGTACATGGCGAAGGGGTAGACCCGCTCCTGGGGCATCCCTAAGGGCAGGAGGTGGCGCTTAAGCCGCTCAAGATGCCCCATGAGCACCGCATCCTTGCCCATGCGGGCCCTGAGGAGCTTGCGCAAAAGCCTTTCCCCCTCTCCCGCAAGCCGCACCCTAAAGCGGCGGAAGGGGCGCTCCAGGGTGGGCTCCAAGGCCTTGGCCTGGGCCTGCAAGGCCTCGAGCCGGGCCAGAAGCTCCCGAAGCTCCTCCTCCAAGGAGCGGTAGCCCTCCAAAAGGCCCCGGACCGCTTCCAAAAAGGCCTCCTCTCCCCGCTCCAGGAAGGCCCAGGGGGAAAGGCGGTAGTTTTCCAGAATGCGCCGGATGGGGGGCTCCAGGACTACCGCCTGAAGCCTGAGAAACAGGGCGGGCACAGGAAGGCCGTAAAGGGCATAGACCCGGGAAAGCTCCGCCACGTAGCGGAACTCGTTGGGCCCCACCACAAAGCCCGCCGTGGGCAGGACGAGGTCCTGGAAGACGGGCCTCAAGCCCGCAGCCGGGGTGAGGCGGGAAGGGTCCTGTCGTGCGATTTCCCCAAGCTCCTTGGCCGTGTAGCGGCGCACCCCGTCGGTGAAGGCTCCGCCCTCGTAGAAGAGGAGGCGGCGGGCATCGGTTTCCAGAAAGAGGTTGGTGGCCCCGGGCTTGCGCCGCAAGGGGGGCTTTCCCCCTAGGGCCCGGATCCTTTCCGCCTCCTGGTTGATGGCCTCGGCGCTGGCTAGGGGGTCGGAAAGCTCCCGCTCTAGCGCCTCCAGGAAAAGGGGGGCAAGCTCCTCGGCCATGGGGTCAAAGGGGATGAGCCCCCGCTCCCCCAAAAAGGCCAGGAGGGTGCGGGCGAAAAACTCGGAAAGGGTCTTCCCCTCCAGGGCGTAGGCCACCCGCGCGTCCTTGGCCCAGGGCCCGAGGAAGGCCTTGAGGTCCTCCCGGTAGGGGGCCAGGGGAATGCGCCCCGCGGGCAAGGGGGGCAAAGGAAGGGAAAGGGTCCTCACCTCCTCGTCCAGGAGGAGGTGGAGGTGGCGTACCTCCTCCACATCGTGGTCCTGGGAGGCCACCCAAAAGACCGCGCTCCCCCCTACCCCCCCGCCAGGGAAAGGGCGGCGTGGGCCTTGTAAAAGGTGAGGGAAGGCCCCCCCAAAAGCCCCGCCTGCTGCCCCGTGACCACCGCTCCCCGGGCAAGCCCCGCCAAGGCGGCCAAGGCTTCTGGGGGTGCCCCCAGGCGTTTCAGGTAAGCCCCTAGGGCTTGGGCAAGCCCCGGGTGGGCCGCCCGCCCAAGGCGCGCCTTAAGGGCCTCCTCCCCCTGGGGCAGGCCCAGGAGGCGGGCCAAAAGGGCGGCTTCCATAGCTTTAAAGCCTATAGCGCCTCGGCCAAGCGGGCAAGGGCTTCCTTGTCCTGAAGCTCCACCCGGCGGTAGCCCAGGTCCACCAGGCCCTTCAGGGCCCACTCCCCCAGGAGCTTGGTCACCGTTTCCCGGGTGGCCCCCACCATGTGGGCCAGGTCCTGGTGGGAAAGGGCCACCTCCCCCTCCTGGGCCAGATCCAAGAGGAGGCGGGCCAGGCGCTGGGCCACGGAGAGGTGGCGGGCGGCCCAGAGGGCCTCCTCGGCAGCCTTGAGCCTCCTGTAGAGGGCCTTGAGGAAAAAGGCCTCCACCTCCGGGAAGCGCCTTAGGGCCGAAAGCTCCTCGGCCTTGGCGAAGAGGAGCTCGGCGTAGGTGAGGGCCGTGGCCCCGGCGGTGCGCCGCCTCTCCCCCACCAAGGCCTCCTCCCCCAAAAGCCCCCCCGGCCCCACCACCCCCAGGCTCGCCGCCTCGCCCGTGGCCGAGCGGGGGCCCTCCAGCCAAAGAAGCCCTTCCCGCACCAGGTAGACCCCATCCACCCCGTCCCCCAGGGCGTACAGGGTGGCCCCCCGCCGCACCCTAAGGGGCAGGAAGATGCGGGCCAGTTCCCGCCGGGCCTCGAGGGGAAGTTCCTGGAACATGCCCCGAGTCTACCGAAAAAGGGGTAAGGAGGAGGACGGCATAAGCCCTTTGGCCTCCGCCAGAGCGAAGAGCTTTTCCACCGCCTTCTCCCCCTCCTCGCCCACGTCCAGGCTAAAGGGGTTCACGTAGGTGCGCACGTGGGCCCAGATGACCTCTTCGGAGAGCTCCTGGGCGTGGGCCTTGAGGTAGGGAAGCGTCCTCTCGGGGTGGGCGAAGGCGTACTCTAGGCTCCGCCGCACCGCCTCGTCCAGGGCCTTTATGAGGTCCTCCCCCAGGTCCCGCCGGGCCAGGATGGCCCCGAGGGGCAGGGGCAGGCCCGTCTCCCCTTCCCACCACTCCCCCAGGTCCAAAAGCTTCACCAGGCCGTACTGGGGGTAGGTGAAGCGGCTTTCGTGGATGATGAGCCCCGCCTCCACCTCGCCTCGGGCCACCAAGGGCATGATCCGGTCGTAGCGCACCTCCACCGGGTGGAAGCCCTCGGCATAAAGGGAGAGGAGCAAAAAGGCGGTGGTGTTCCGCCCGGGGATGGCCACCCGCGCCCCTTCCAGGCGCTTTAGGGGCCTCTTGGCCACCAAAAGGGGCCCCACCCCCCGGCCCAAGGCCCCCCCGCTCCTTAGGGCCACGTACCGGTCCCGCACCCGGCCGTAGGCGGCGTAGGAGAGCTTGGTGAGGGGAAGCCTTCCCTCTAGGGCAAAGCGGTTTAGGGTTTCCACATCCTCCAAGACCGCCTCCACGGGCACGGGGCTCGCCACCTCGCCGTGCACCAAGGCGTAGAAGATGAAGGTGTCGTTGGGGCAGGGGGAGTAGCCGAGCTTTAAAGCCTCCATGCCCCTTACTGTACCCCCTTGAGGGCCCGCTTGAAGAGCTCGGGGGCGAAGCCCTTTAGGGCCCGGAGGAAACCCGTGGCCCCCCGGGCCCGCCCGGGGATGATGTGGACCGGGATGCCCAGGCGCTCGGCCTCCTGGCGCACCGGCTCGGAAAGGTCGTGGCCCACGTAACTGGAAACGATCATGAGGCCGTGGGCCCGCTCCAGCCGGTTCAGGATGCGCTTTAGGGCCTCCTTCCCCACCCCGGCGCTATCCGCGTCAAACCAGTCCACCTTGAGCCCCCGGCCCTCCAGGAAGGGCACCAGGCGGCTCCGGAGTTGCGTGTGCCCCCCCACCACCAAAAGGTGCTCCCCGTGGAAGCGGGGCAGGGCCTCTTCCACTAGCTCCCCCGGACTTTCGGGCAGGGGCTTGGCCTCCTCCCCCAAGGCCTCGAGGCCCCGGGCCACCGCCCTTAGCTCCTCCAGGTAGAGGAGGAGGCTTTCGTCGTGGGGCCTAAGGAAGAGGAGGTTCCTGAGAAGCTCCCGGGCCAGTTCCAGGTCCTTCTCCCGGTAAAGGGCCACCTCCAGGGCCTTCTGCCAGTACTCCGCCGCCTGGCGCCAGTTCCCCTGGGCCTCCTGGTGCTCCGCCAGGTCAAAGAGGACCTCCAGGGCCTGGGGGTTTTGCCCAAGCTCCGCCTTTAACAAGGCCTCCGCCTCCCCCACCCGCCCCGAGGCGTAGAGGGCCGCCAGGTACCGCCCCCGCACCGCCTCCGCCTCCGGGCTTTCCCGGAAGGAGCGGGAAAGGCGGTAGGCCAAGGCCAGAAGCTCCAGGGGGGGCTCGGGGGTGCGGCCTAGGGCCTGGTAGAGGACGTGGAAGGCGGCCCAGGGGCCTTCTAGCCGCTCCAAAAGGGAAAGGAGCCCCCTTAGGTCCTCCTCCGCCACCTCGGCGAGCCCGGCGTCCCGGGCCCGGGAGAGGAGCTCCCGGGCCAAGACCTCCTCTCCCCCCGCCAGGGCCTCCTGGGCCAGGCGGAAGAGGTAAGGGGCGGGGTAGGCCCTCAGGGCGTGGGCCCGCTTGTGGTCCCCCAGCACCTCCCTAAGGGGGCGCCTTAAGGCCCGCTTCACCTCCGCCAGGTGGTGGTAGGCGAGCCCCGCCACCTCCCCTTCCCCGTGCCGGGCCGCCCGCTCCAGGAGGTGAAGGGCTTCCCGGTAGCGCCCTTCCCGCTCCCGCAAAACCCCGAGGAGCAAGAGGGCCTCCGGGATCTCCGCCCGGGCCAAGGCCTCGGTGAGGTAGGGCTCCACCCCTTTGAGGTCCTCCCCCTTGTGGTCCAAGGGGGTGCGCAGGCGCAAGGCGGCCAAGGCCAGGCCCAAAAACCCCTCCGCCTCGTCCAGGTCGGCAAGCCGCCGGGCGTAGCGCTCCGCCCGGGCGAAGAGCCCCTGCAGAAGGGCCGCCTTCAGGCCGAGGCGGAGCATCTCCCGGGTGAGGAGGCTCGGGGAAAGGTCCTCCACGAACTCCGCCCGGCGGCTCACCTCCGCCCACTCCCCCTCCTTGGCGTAGCGGCGCATGCGCTCGGTGATGCGCTCCAGGGCCTCCCGCACGTAAAGCTCCGCCTCGGGCAGGCCCGATTCCACGAACTGCCTTAGGGCGTCGGCGTACCGCCCCTGGGCCAGGTAGACCCGCCCCAGGGCCAAGCGGTACCGCCCGCCCCGCCCCGCCAGGGCCTCGAGGCGCCCCTGGGCCCGGGCGTACTCCCCAAGCTCCACCAGGACCAAGGCCCTAAGGTCCTCCGCTTCCTCGGAAAGGGCCCGCCGCAAGGCCTCCTCCGCCTCGGCGAAACGGGAAAGGGCGAAAAGGGCCTTGCCCCGCAGGAGGGCCGCCTCCCCTTCCACCCCCTCGGGCAGGAGGGAAAGCACCTCGGCGTACTGCCCCGCCTCCAAAAGCGCCCGCACCCGGGCCAGGTCCGGCCCTTCCGCCAAAACCGCCACCGGCTCCAAGGCGGGCGCTTCCCAAAGGGCCTCCTCCGCCGAAACCTCGGCCAAGGCCTCGGGCCTCCTGGCCAGCACCAGAAAGTACTCCCCCTCCCCCACCCGCGCCACCTCCTGGAACCCAAGCCGCCTCAGGCCCTCCTCCACCCCCTCGAGGCTTTTGCCCAAAAAGGGCCCGTGGCCGTAGACCAAAAGCCCCCCAGGCTTCAGGAGCCGGGCGAAGAGGGGCAGGCGCTCAAAGAAGGCGAAGCGCTTCCAAAAGGCCTCGGGCTCCAGGCGGCTTTCCAGCTCCTGGTCCACCTGCCCTTCCGGGAAGACGGAAAGGAGCAAAAGGGTGTCAAAGGGGGGGAGGTCCACCTCCTCGGCCCACCCCAGGTGCCACGCCACCTCGGGCACCCGCTTCCGCCCCAGGTCCACGGCCTCCTCCACCCCGTCCAGGGCGTGCCAGGAAAGCTCGGGCCGCTTCCTTTGCAGGTAGCCCACCAAGGCCCCGGTAAACGCCCCCACCTCCAAGACCCGCCCCTCCACCCGGGAAGGCACCTCCTTGGCGTAAAACTCCAGGAAGGGAAGGTGCATCCCGTAGACCAGGGCCTCCCCCTTGGGGACCTTGAGCACCTCCCGGTAAAAACTTCGCACCGCTTCCCTGCCCCCCCCGGCCAGATAGGCGCGCCAGGCCTTGAGCAGGGGCTCCCGGCGGGCGGGGCTTCCCATGCGCTTGGCCAGCTCCGCTTCAAAGCGCCCCGGGGAAACAGGCCCCTGAACGCCGAAACGCTCCTTTAGGTAGAGCCTTAGCTCATCGGGCATTTGCCGGGAGTGTACCAAAAAGGGAGGGGGGCGGTAAAGCCGCCCCCCCAAGACCCCGGGACCCTAAGCGGGCACCTCCTGGCGGAAGAGGTCGGCGTAGCGGCGCTTGGCCCGCATGGGGGCCCGGTGGTAGACGTAGGAGGCGAGGAGGGGGAAGGCCAAGGTGGCCTCGGCGAAGACCATCTGGGAAAGGGCGGCGTCCACCTTGCCCCAGCTTTGCGCCTCGGAAAGCGTGGAGCCGGAGAGCCCCCCGTCCCGCTCGTCCGCCACGGTGATCTGGATGGCGTACTTGTGCATCTCCACCTGGTGCCCCAGGACCTCCGCCGCCACCACGATGTCCTGGGCGAAGTTCTTGGGCACCCCGCCCCCCAGCATCACGAGCCCCGTGGTGCCCGCCTTTAGCTTGATCTCCGTGAGCTCGCGGAAGTCCGCCACCGAGTCAATGGTCACGTGGGCCTTGGGGTTTTTCACCTGGTGGTAGACCAGGCCGAAGCCGGCGGAGGAGTCGGAGAAGGCGGGGACGAAGATGGGCACCCCCTCCTCATAGGCCGCCCGGACGATGCTCGTTTCCCCCAGGCCCCTTTCCGCCAGGTAGCGGCCCATGTGCCAGATGAACTCCCGGCTAGAGTAGGGGCGGGGCTCCAAGCCATCGGCGATCTCGGCGATGGTGTAGTCGGTGTGCCGGAGCTCTTCCTCGTCAATGTAGGTGTCGTAGATGCGGTCAATCCAAAGGCGGCGCAGGGCCTCGTCGTCGGCCTTGGGGTCCCCCTGGTAGTGGCGGTGGCCCAGGGCCTCAAAGAAGTCCTGGTCCACGATGTTGGCCCCGGTGGCCACGATGGCGTCCACCAGGCCCTTTCGGATCAGGTCGTGGATGATGAGCCCTTGGCCAGCGGAAACCAGGCTCCCCGCCAGGGTGAGGATGACGGCGGCGTCGTCTTCCAGCATCCTGAGGTAGATCTCCGCCGCCCTGTGGAGGTTCCTGGCCTGGAAGGCGGTCTTGCCCATGGCCTCGAGGATGGGCCCGGCGTCAAAGGCCTTGATGTCAATGGGGACCACGGGCGTAGAGAGGAGTTCCTTCTTCTCCATGCTTCTCCTTTCTACGCGGGGTGGGCGTTGGGCGGCTCCCCCCTTCCTGCGCCCCCTGCCTCCTTAGGGCAGGACCTCAAGTATACCATCCCCCGGCGATGGGGGGGTAAACCTCCAAGGGGCCCTCCACCTCCTCCTCGAGGCCCACCACCCTGTCCCCCACCGCCAGAAGCCACACCTCGTCCAAGGGGACGCCCAGCTTCTCCAGGGCCTCCTTCGGGGTTCTGGCCTCCACCTGCAGGCGCTCGCCGTAGCGGCGCAGATCGCCGTGTAGAACAACCTCCATTAGCCCACCTCCTGCAAAAAGGACCTCACTGGAAGAACCCGCAGGCCAGGGACCTTGAGGGAAAGGAGGTGGGCCTTGTCCCCGGTCACTAAGCAGTCCGCTCGTCCCGCCAAAGCGATGCCTAAGAGAAGGTCGTCATCGGGGTCCGGGGAAAGGCCTGGCGGCTTGGAGCGGGCCACCACTTCCGCCTGGCGACGCAGCAGGTTGACGAGTCTACCCACCTTGGCCCGGGGTAGCTCGGGAAACTTATCCCGCAGCACCCGCCTTAGCTCCCGTAACTGGACCTCAGCGGTGAGGAGGATGTAGCGACCCTCCAACCAAAGGTCCACCACGCGGGCCGCCACTCCTTGGGTGAGGAGAGCCGCCACCAAAACATTGGTGTCCAAGACCACCCTCACCCTTCCAGGCGGCGGGCCACTTCCTCTTCGGTAAGCCCCTGGGACGCAGCCGTAGCCCTGAGCTCCCACACCAACTGGGCCAAGGCCTTCCGTTCTTCCTGCGTAAGAAGGTCCATAAGCGCCTTGCGCCAACCCCGTCCCCTGGCACGGCGGAAGCGCTCCAAAGCCTCGGCCACGTCCTCAGGTAGGGCAACGCTCCTCATCCTTCTCCAGGATAGCATCCTAATACCCCTCCCGCACCACGTTCCAAAGGGGCTCCCCCCGGAGGTACCGCCCCACCTGCTCCGCCAAAAAGCGGGCCGCCCGCCGATGAAACCCCTCGGAAAGCCCCGCCACGTGGGGGGTGATGACCACCCCCTTGGCCCGCCAGAGGGGATGGTCCTCCGGCAAGGGCTCGGGCTCGGTGACGTCCAGAAAGGCCCGCACCCTTCCCGCCTCTAAAGCCTCAAGGAGCGCCTCCGTGTCCACCAAAGCCCCCCTTCCAGCGTTCACCAAAAAAGCCCCCGGCTTCATTTGGGCGAGGAAGTCCCGGTCCACCATCCTTTGGGTTTCTGGGGTTAGGGGAAGGAGGAGGACCACGGCGTCCGCCTGGGGCAGGAGGTGGGGGAGGTCCTTGGGGGTGTAGACCCCGGGGCGGGCGTGGCGGGCTACGGGAAGAAGCTCCACCCCAAAGGGCTTAAGCCTTTCCGCCACCGCCCGGCCGATGGCCCCGTAGCCCAAGAGAAGAACCGTCTTCCCCTCTAGGCCCAAAAGCCGCTTGGGGGCCCAGCGCCTTTCCTTTTGCGCCTCGAGGAAACCCGGTAGGTCCTTGAGGAGGGCGAGGAGGGCCATCACCACCCACTCCGCCACGGGCGCGTCGTGGATGCCGGAGCCGTCGCAAAGCACCACCCCTTGCGGCACCAGGGGAAGGATCCAGTCCACCCCGGCGGAGAGGGTTTGCACCACCTTCACCTCCACCTCCGCCAGCACCTTCCGCACCACCTCCTCCTGGCGGAAGGGGGGGAGGAAGAAATCCGCCGTCTTGGGCCAGGGCTCGTCCAAAAAGCGCACCTCCACCCCCTCGGGCAGGAGGGCGAAGACCTCTTGCCTAAGCCTCGGGGCCAAAATCCTCACGGCGCACCTCCATGTACACGTCTTCCTTGCCTTGGGGCCCAGGGACTAAGCCCACCTCGCGGAAGCCCGCCTTCTGAAAGGCCCGCCGGGCCCGGTGGTTGTGGGCGAAGGTGCGGAGCTTCACCCGCTTAAGGCCTAGCTCCCTAAAGGCGTAGGCCAAGGCCGCCCGCACCGCCTCCGTGCCGTAGCCTTGGCCCCAGCGCTCCTTTTTGCCGATGAGGATGCCCAAGGTGGCCTCCTCCGGGGTGAGGTCGTAAAGCTCAAGCGTACCCAAATACCCCCCCTCCTCGTCCAAGATGGCGAAGGCCAGGCGGTCCTTCCGCCGTGTTTCCGCTTGGACAAAGCGCCTAAAGAGCCAAAAGGGGGAGCGCAAGGGGCTAGAGCCGTTCCACTCCGCCACCTCGGGGTCGCGGAAGGTCTCGTAGAGGCCCTTCCACTCCGCCTCGCTCAGCCCCGCGCTAAAGGGCTTCAGCGTCACGCGGCCATAGCGGGGCCAGTCCACAAGGGATAGCCTAGCGCAAGACCCCTAGGGGTAAAGCCCCCTTAGGGCGCGGGCCTCGAGGACCCGGGTGGCGGCCACCACGTAAGCGGCGGTGCGCAGGGGGATCTTCTTCTCCTGGCTCACCTGCCACACCGCCTCAAAGGCGTTCCTCAAGACCCGCTCCAGCCTATGGTTGATCTCCTCCTCCGTCCAGAAGTAGGAGTTGAAGTCCTGCACCCACTCAAAGTAGCTCACCGTGACCCCGCCGGCGTTGGCGATCACGTCCGGCACCACCAGCACCCCCTTCTCCTGCAGGATGTCGTCCGCGGCCGGGGTGGTGGGGCCGTTGGCCCCCTCGGCGATGATCTTGGCCTGGATGCGCCAAGCGTTCTGCTCCGTGATCTGCTTCTCCAAGGCGGCGGGGATGAGGAAGTCCGTGGGCACCGCCCAAAACTCGGGGTTGGGCAAAGGCTCCGCCTTGGGGTAGCCCCGCACCCCCCCGTACTCCCCCACGTGGCGGAGGAGGTCGTAGGGGTCAATCCCCGCCTCGTTGTAGATGGTGCCCGTGTGGTCCTGCACGGCGATGATCCGGGCCCCGTGGTCGTGGAAGATGCGGGCGGCGGCGTTCCCCACGTTGCCAAAGCCCTGCAAGGTGACCCGGCTTCCCTCAATGGGAAGCCCGATCTTCTCCGCCGCCGCCGCCGCGGTGACGAAGACCCCCCGGCCCGTGGCGTCCCGCCGCCCCAGGGAGCCCCCCAGGGCGATGGGCTTCCCCGTCACCACCCCGGGTGCGGTGCGGCCCACGTTCATGGAGAAGGTGTCCATCATCCAGGCCATCTCCCGCTCCCCGGTGTTCACGTCGGGGGCCGGGATATCCCGGTCAGGCCCCAGGAGGATGCCGATTTCCGAGGTGTAGCGGCGGGTTAAGCGCTCCAGCTCGTGGGAGGAAAGCCTCTTGGGGTCCACCCGGATCCCCCCCTTGCCCCCGCCGTAGGGCAGGCCCACGGCGGCGTTCTTGATGGTCATCCAGGCCGCCAGGGCCATGACCTCGGAGAGGGTGACCTCGGGGTGGTAACGCACCCCGCCCTTGGCCGGCCCCCGGGCGGTGTTGTGGTGGACGCGGTAGCCCTCAAAGTGGGCCACGGTGCCGTCGTCCAAGTGGATGGGCACGTCCACGATCAAGACCCGCTTGGGCCGCTTTAGGCTCTCCGCCAGGGGGGCGTAGCGCCCCAGGTAGGGGACCACCCGGTCCACCTGCTCGGTAAAAATCTCCCAAGGGCCGCCGTCTTTGCCCAGGTAGGAAAGGGGTTCGCTCTTCATAGCCGCCTCTTCTTTAGGGGTACACGCCGCGAAGCCGTGTGGCCTCGTTCAACCGCTCCAACGCCAAGACCAAGGCCCCGGTGCGGAGGTCCAGGGAAAGCCCCTCAGCCTTGGCGCACACCTCCGCCACCGCCCTGGCCACGCTCTTGGCGAAGCTCGCCTGCACTTCCTCCGCGCTCCAGAAGAACATGTTGAGGTCCTGCACCCACTCCAGGTAGCTCGCCAGAAGCCCCCCACCCCCGGTGAGGAGGTCGGGCACCACCAAGACCCCCTTGCCCAGGAGGTAGGCCTCGGCCTCGGCGGTGAGGCCGAAGTTGGCCGCCTCCAACACCACCGGGGCCTTTACCCCCTTAGCCCCCTCCCCATCCAAGGCCCCTTCCAGAGCAGCCAGGACCAGGTAGTCCACGGGAAGGCCAAAGAGTTCCTCCGGGGCCAGGTTGTACGCGGGAAGCTCCCCCGTGGCCTCGTGGTGGGCCAAAAGCTCAGCCACCGCAAGCCCCTCTTCCCGGTAAAGCGCCCCCCGGCTCGTGGAAACCGCCACCACCTTCAGGCCCAAGCGCTCGGCGTGGAGAGCGAAGCTCCCCCCCACCTGGCCGAAGCCCTGGACCGCCACCTTCGCCCCCTTTAGGGGCAGGCCCCGCCTTTTGGCCAGCTCCGCCAGGACCAGGGCCACGCCCAGCCCGGCGGCGTCGTCCCTCCCTTCGGTGCCCCCAAGGGCGTGGGGCTTTCCCGTCACCACCCCGGGCACGGTGGAGCCCACGGTCATGGAGTAGGTGTCCATGATCCAGGCCATCACCTGTTGGTCCGTCCCCACGTCGGGGCCCAGGATGTCCATGTCCGGGCCGATGAGGGTGACCAGCTCGGCGGTATACCGGCGCACCAAACGTTCCAACTCCCTCCGGGAAAGGAGCTTGGGGTCCACCGCCACCCCGCCCGCCGCCCCACCGAAGGGAAGATCATACACCGCCGCCTTCAGGGTCATCCAGGCGGCAAGGCCCGCGGTCTGGCCCAGGCTCACCTTGGGGTGGAGGCGCACCCCACCCTTGGCGGGCCCCCGGGCAATGTCGTGCACCACCCGGTAGCCCTGGAAGACCCGCACCTTGCCGTCGTCCATCACCACGGGCAAGGAGACCGTGACCAGGCGCTTGGGGTGGGCCAGGTACTCCAAGGTGGTGGGGTGAACGGCGGCCACCTTCAGGGTCTTTTCTAGCCGCTCTAGGAAGGCCTCCCAAAGGCCAGGGTCCTCGGGAGGACGGTAGGCGGGCAGGCTCATAGCATCACCTGGGGGGATTATACCCCGCCCCTTGGGGGCAAACCGCCCGCTAGGAAAGCCGCTTTGCCTCCTTGAGGGCAAGCGCCTTCAGGGCCTCCTTGTAGGGGCTATCCGGCAGGGGCGTAAGGGCCCTCGCCGCCTCCTCCGCCCGGGCGCGGATTTGGCCTTCCACCTCCGCCGCCACCCCGCTTTCCCAGGCCCAGGCCCGAAGGCGCTCCAGGTCCCCCTCTTCCCGCCCCTTGCGCTTCAGGATTTCCCGCGCCTCGGGAAAGCGCTCCATAAGGAGGAGGGTGATGAGGGTGGCCTTCCCCTCCCGCACGTCACCGCCCACGGGCTTGCCTAAGGCCTCGGGCGTCCCCATGAGGTCCAGGTAGTCGTCCCGCATCTGGAAGGCCTGGCCGTAGAGGAGGCCGAAGCGGCGCAAAGCCTCCCGCACCTCCTCCCCTTCCCCCCGCAAAAGGGCGGGTCCCTCGGTGCAGAGGGCCATGAGGGCGGCGGTCTTGGCGGTGATAATGCGCTCGTAGTTTTCCAGGGAATAGTCCTCCAAGGCCGCCACCTGGAACTGCAAAACCTCTCCCTCGGAAAGGGTTTTGGCCACCTCGGCGAAGCGCTCCACCAGCTCCATGCGCCCCGTTTGGGCGATGACGTAGAGGAGCCGGGACAGGAGAAAGTCCCCGGAGAGCACGGAAACGGCGTTTCCGTAGCGGCGGAAGGCCGCCTCCTTGCCCCGGCGCATTTGGGCATCGTCAATGAGGTCGTCGTGGAGAAGGGTGGCGGAGTGGAGGAGCTCCACGGCCAAGGCCAGCTCCAGCTCAAAGGGCGCCCCGCCCAAGGCCCTGGAGGCCAAAAAGACGAGCCGGGGGCGGATCCGCTTGCCCCCGGCGGTCACCAGGTCCTGGTGGATGAGGCGGATGAAGAGGACCTCGGACTGCACCAGCTCGGAAAGGGCTTCCTCAAAGCGAAGGAGGGGGGCCTCGAGGGCCTCGTGGACCGTCACGCCCCCCAGTATAGGGCTAGTAGAGCGCTATGGGTGCGGGCAGGGGCACCACCTTGGACTGGCCGTTGGCGGAGGTGGTGCGGTACTTCACCGCCTGCACCGGCGAAAGGGGGGTAGCAGCTTTTTTCTCGTAAGTGCGGGTGTAGGGGCCACAAGGGTCCGCACTGGAAGGCGGGCAAGCCTGGGGGATCAGGAAGGGAGCGTCCAAGGGATTGTCCTGGGCGTCCAGGAGAACCACGCTTCCCGCCCCAGAGCCGGGCAAAGCGTAAAGAACGATATCGTAGCGATATGTGTAGGTGGTGTTGTCGTTCTGGTCCGTTTCCGTGGAGAAGGAGAAGTTTTCCCGCGACACCAAGACCGTGGGACCGCCAAAGATGACCCCTCCTGCAAAAAAGTTGCTACAACCCGAGACGAGCAAAGCCAACACACCCGATAACCCAACCAACAACCACTTCCCCTTCATCCCATCATCTCCTCTCTCCACTTAGGGTTCAGTATAGAGAAGGTCAGCCGCGAAAGGCCAGCGAGAAAATCCACGTTCTCCACCGCCACCTCCTTGGGCACCTCGAGGACGGCGGGAGCAAAATTGAGGATGCCCTTGATCCCGGCCGCCACCAGGCGGTCCGCCGCCTCCTGGGCGGCCTCCCGGGGCACGGTGAGGAGGGCGATCTCTATGCGCCCCGGCACCCTCTCGGGAAGGCGGTCAATGTGTTCCACCACCCCTTTGCCCACGGGGCGGCCCACCTTCTCCGGATCCACGTCAAAGAAACCCCGGAGCTCAAAGCTTTCCCCAAAGCCCGGGTAGTCGGCCAAGGCGCTGCCCAAACGGCCCATACCCACGATGCAAAGCCCCCAGCGGCGGTTCAGGCCCAGGATGTGCCGGAGCCCCCGCTTTAAGACGGGCACCGTGTACCCCACGCCCCGGGTGCCGTAGGAGCCGAAGTAGGAAAGGTCCTTGCGCACCTGGAAGGCGGTAACCTGGGCCAGTTCGGCCAGTTGCTCCGAGCTCGTGCGGTGCACCCCCTTGGCCTCCAGCTCCTCCAGGATGCGCAAATAGGTGACCAGGCGGATGATGGCGGCGCTCGGAACCTTCATTGCACCTCCAACGCCGTAAGGCCCAGGGCCTCCACCTTGGCCTTCACCGCCTCTTTCTCCCCTTCCGCCACCGGGCCTACCCGCACCCGGTACACGCCGTTTTTGACCAAGACCACCGGCAAGCCCACCTCCTTGAGCTTCCCCGCCAAGGCCAAGGCGTTTTCCTCCTTTTGAAACGCCCCCACCTGCAAATACACCTGGCCCTCGGGAGGCGCCGCCCCCTGGCCCCGGTAAACCTGGGCCCCGTAGGAGGCCAGGGCCCGGGCTACCCGGGCCGCCTCCCCCTCCGTGGCGTAGGGGCCCACCACCACCCGGGTGAGGTTGCCCGCGGCCTCGAGGCGGGCCAGGTATCCTTTGGCCTTCAGCTCCCGTTCTAACCTAAGGGCGTTTTCCGGGTTGGCGAAAGCCCCCACCACCACCCGGTAGGCTCCGCTTGCGGTGGGGGTGGGCGCCGGGGAAGGAGCAGGCTTGGCCCCTTCCTCCCGGCCCCGGGTGGCCTTCGGTGTGGCCTGGGGTGCGGCCGGGGCCTCGGGGGCCTTGGGCAGGGGGATCACGGTGACCACGGGCTCAGCGGGGGTGGAGGGAGGCGTTGGGGAAGGAGGCGGGGTGGGGGCCGCGGAGGGGCTTGGCGCGGGGGACGGGGCCACCGCCTGGGAGGCGGGACGGGAAAAGGGGTTGATGCCCGTGAGGTATAAGACGATTCCCGCCGCCACCAAGGCGATGAGGAGGAAGATGAAAAGGTCCAGCCAGTTCTCCTTAAGCCAGCGCATCCTACCTCCGCAAGAGGGCCTGGGCCTCCTTGGAACCAAGGCTCGCCGCCTGCCGCAGGGCCCTTTCCGCCTCCTGCTGCCGGCCAAGGCCCCGGAGGGCGAGGCCCAGGTTATACCAGGCGGCGGCCTGCCGAGGCGCCCGCTCCAGCACCTCCCGAAGGACCAGCTCCGCCTCCCCCAACCGCCCCAGGGCCAAAAGCCCCGCCGCCAGGTTCACCCCCACCTCGGGGTTGCGGCCCGCCTCGTAAAGGGGCCGGAGGAGGGCCACCGCCTCCTCGGCCCGGCCCGCCTCCAAGAGCAACGCCCCCCTCAGGGCCTGGGCCTCGGGCGCGGATAACCCCTCCAAAAGGCGCAAAGCCTCCGCCTTTCGCCCCAAGGCCACCGCCGCCTGGGCCTTGAGGAAGGTCCCCGGGGGCCCCGCCTCCTCGGCGTAGCGGTAAGCGTTCTGGGCGTCCCCCAGGCGCAAATAGGCCGCGGCCAAGGCCAGGGCCACCTCGGGCTCGGGGCTCACCCGGTACGCCGCCTGGAGGAAGCCCAAAGCTCCCCGGGCGTCGCCCGCCTCCAAGCGCCTTTGCCCAAGGAGGTAAGCCGCCTGCCAAAGGCTGGGGTCCAGGGCGTAGGCCTCGCGCAAGAGGGGCTCCGGGGTGGGGGAAAGGAGGGCCTTGCGCAGGAGGAGCTTGGCCCGCTCCTTACCCTCCACCGCCTTTAGCCCCCGGTCCAGCTCCCGCAAGGCCCTTTCCTTTAGCCCCTCCTCCGCCAGGATGCGGGCCAAAAGGTCCCAGGCCTCCGCCAGGCCGGGCTCCCGGTTCACAAGGCCATAGAGCACGGGCACGGCCTCCACCCAGGCCTGAGCGGCGTAGAGGGCCTGGGCCAAGGCCAGGCGGTAGGCGGGGGTGCGCTCGGGGGTGAGGCCCCGCTTGAGGGCCTGCGCCGCTTCCTGGGCTTGGCCGGCTTGGCTCAAAGCACTGGCGAGGCCCAGGTAGGCCTCCTCCGTGGGGTTTAGCTCCACTGCCTTGGAAAAAGCCTCCGCCGCCTCCTTGGGCTTGGCCAGGCGCAGGTAGACCTGGCCCAGGTTGTAGTACCCCTCGTAGCGGTCGGGGAAGACCTGGGTCATCTGCAAGAAGGCGAAGCGGGCCTCCTCCAAGCGGCCCGACTTGGCCAGGGCCACCCCCAGGCCCAGGTGGGCCTCGAGGCGGCCATAGTCCTGGGCCAGGATCTCCTCGTAGGCCAGCGCGGCTTTGCCGTACTCTCCAGCGCGCAAAAGGGCCTCGGCCTCCTCCAAGGAAGGCTGGGCCAGGGCCAGGCCCAACCCCAGCAGGAGCGGCAGGGCTTTGGGAACGCGTCTCATCATAAGGGCCTCCAAACCCGTCTTTGCCCTAAGCATAGCACACGCCCAAGGAAAGCAAACCCGCTTTGCTATCCTAGAAGACGTGGAGGCACCCCCCTCGAGGCCCTTGGACCTGGACGCCCCCAAGGTCTTGGTCCTCAACGCCGCCTACGAGGTCTTGGGCCTAGCCAGCATCAAGCGGAGCGTCCTCCTGGTGCTTTCCGGGGGGGCGGAGATGGTTTCCGAAAGCGGGCGCCACCTCCACACCCCCTCCACCCGCATCCCCGTGCCCAGCGTCATCCGCCTGAAGCGCATGGTGCGCCGGGGCGTAAGCCGCGTCCCCCTAAACCGCCGCAACGTCCTCCGGCGGGACCGGTACACCTGCCAGTACTGCGGCCGCCAGGGGAGCGACCTCACCGTGGACCACGTGGTGCCCAAAAGCCGCGGGGGCCAGCGCACCTGGGAAAACCTGGTGGCCGCTTGCCGCAGCTGCAACCTCAAGAAGGGGGACCGCACCCCGGAGGAAGCGGGCATGCGCCTCTTGAAGCCCCCCCGGGCGCCCAAGGCGCCCCTTTTTTTGGCGGAGATGCGGGAGATCCCCGAGGACTGGCGGCCTTACCTGGAAGCCCTCTTGAAGTAGCGGACTCCAAGCCCCGGCACCTCCGCCTGCCCCTGGAAGACCTCCCCCGTGAGGAGGTCGCGCCAGCTCCCCTGGGGCAGGGGCAAAGTGGCGGGGGCGCTTTGGTTGTTGAAGGCCAAAAGGAGGCTCTCCTCCCCTCCCCCCCGGAAGAAGGAAAGGAGGCCCCCCTCCGCCAAATAGGTGGCGAAGGAGCTCCCCCTTAGCGCGGGCTCTTGGGCCTTCAGGCGGTAAAGCCCTTGGAGGTAGGCGCGAAAATCCTGGTTGCAAGCCTCCCAGGGGATGGGGCGGCGCTGGAGGTCCAAAGGCTCCTTCTCCCCCAAAAGACCGCACTCCTCCCCCTGCCACACCATGGGTGTCCCGGGCAAGGCGAAGAGGAGAGCCCAGGCGAGGCGGGCCTTCGGGGCGCTTCCCCCCAGGTCGGAAAGGAGGCGGGAGGTGTCGTGGGAGCTGATGAGGTTAAAGCCCATGGCGGCGGCCGCCTCCGGGTAAAGGGCGTAGGTTTCCGCAAGGAGGCTAAGGGCCCTGGGCCCGCCGAAAAGGGCGGGGTGGAGCCCTTGGGCGTAGCGCAGGACGATGTCCCGGCCGATGGCGTAGTTCATCAGGCTGTCAAAGGCGTCTCCCACCCAGCCCGGGGCCCGGCGCCAGATCTCCCCCACCAGGTAGGCCTCCGGGTTCACGGCCCGCAGGCGGCGCTTGAGCTCGCGGAAGAAGGCTGGGGCCTCGAGGAGGTCCTCGGGCGCGTCCACCCGCACCCCGTCAAAGCCGAAGCGCACCCAGCGCTCCGCCACCCCCAGGAGGTAGGCCCGCACCTCGGGGTTGCCGGTGTTCAGCTTGGGCAGGCTCCCCACCCCCCACCAGGCCTCGTAGGCGGAGGCGTCCCCCGGGGTGAAGGGGTAGCGGCGCACGAAGTACCAGTTCCAGTACGGCGAAGCGGGGCCCCGCCTCACCACGTCCTGAAAGGCGAAAAAGCCCAGGCCCGTGTGGTTGGGCACGAAGTCAAAGAGGACCCGGATGCCCAAGGCGTGGGCCCGGTCCAAAACCTGGCGCAACAGGGCCTCGTCCCCCAGGCGGGGGGCCACCTGGAGGTAGTCGTGGGTGTCGTACCCGTGGGCGCTTCCCGAGCGGAAGATGGGGTTCAGGTAAAGAAGCCCCACCCCGAGCTCCGCCAGGTGGGGAAGCCGCTCCCACAGGCCCTTCAGGTCGCCCCCGTAGTACTGGTGGCAGCAGTGCAAGGGGCTGGGCGGGTCCCGCCAGGCGGAGAGGTGGGGCAAGGGCCCGCCGCGGCTCTGCCAGAGCAGGTTGTAGCGGTACTCGTCGTCCTCCAGGGCCAGGGCGTCGTTGCCCGGGTCGCCGTTTTGGAAGCGGTCGGGGAACACCTGGTAGCCCCCCTTTCGCCCCACCCAGGCCAAGGCGGCGAAGGGAGCCTTGGGCGGGGTGAAGGGGCCCAGGACCTTCTCCCCCGCCCTGCCCCGCACCCGCAAGGTATAGGGGGCGGCCTCCGGGATGAGCCCCCGCCACACCTCCTGGCCCCCAAAGACCAGTTGGCGCCCCATGGGAAAGGTCCGCCCTCCCTGGACCACCCAAGCCTCCCGCACCTCCTCCGCCGGGGCCTGGAAGCGGACGGAATACCCCTCGGGGAGGCGGGAAAACTGGGCGGGGTCTTGCGGGTCGTGGGCCTGGGCCAGGGCCAGGCTCAGGAAGAGCGCCAGGGCTTGGAAGCGCTTCATGGCAAGAGTCTACCGCCGCACCGAAAGGAGGACCGCCAAGAGGACCAGAAGCGCCCCCAGGTAGCCCAAGGGGGAAAGGACCTCTCTAAAGAGGAAGAAGGCAAAGAAGTTGGCCACCACGGGCTCGAGGGTGGCCACCACGCTGGCCCGGGTGGCGGGAAGGCGCTTGAGCCCGGCGTAGTAGGCCAGGTAGGCCCCATAGGTGGAGAAGCCCCCGAGGAAAAGGAGGGCGAGAAGGGCCTTGGGGCTTAGGGGAACGAAGTCCACGAAGGGCAGAAGCCCCAACGCCCCCACGGGCAGGGCGTAAAGGAAAAGGGTGGGGGTGGCGTAGCGGGGCAGGTAGAGCTTGCCGAAGATGTAGTAAAGGGCGTAGGTGAAGCCGGAAAGGAGGCCGAAGAAAAGGGCCAAAGGCCCGGCCCGCACCTCGCTCCCCCCGCCCAGGCCCATGAGCCCCACCCCGAGGAGGGTGAGGACCACGGCCAAGGCCCCCACCCGGTCCAAGGGCTCCTTGAGGACCAAGGAGGAAAGGAGGGCCACCCAGGCGGGGGCGGTGTAGAGGAGGACCGAGGCCAACGCCGCCCCCCCGTACCCCACCGCCAGCTGGTAGGACCCGTAGAAGAGGGAAACCCCCACCAAACCGAAGAGGAGGAGGACGGGTAGGTCCCGCGGCGCCACCCTGACCTGGCGCAAAAGCGCGGCGTGGAGGGCGAAGAAGGCCCAGGCGATCCCCGCGCGGAAGAAGGCCACCAAGAGGGGGGAAAGCCCTTCCTGGAAGGCCAGGCGGCTCACCGGGCCAATAAGGCCCCACAAGAAGGCGGCGAGGAGCAAAAAGAGGTAGCCCATGGCAAGGGAGTATAATCCCCCCAGGTGCTTCATGGAGGTCTTATGAGCGCGCGTACCCTCTTCGCCCTCTTTTTCCTTCTCCTCCTCGCCCTTTTCGCCTGGCTCAACTGGGGGGAGATCACCCGGCCCGCCCCCTTGTCCTTGGGCCTCACCCGGGTGGAGGCCCCCTTGGGCCTCGTCCTCGTGGTGGCCCTGGGGGTGGTTTCCCTCCTTTACCTCCTCTTCACCATCGGCCTGGAAACGGCCGCCCTCTTGGAGGTGCGCCGCTACGCCCGGGAGGTCCTCCAGTACAAGAAGCTTGCGGAAGACGCCGAGCAAAGCCGCTACACGGAGCTCAGGCGCTACCTGGAGGCGGAGTTCGCCCGCTTGAAGGAGGCGGAAAAGGAGGAGATCCGGGCCCTCGAGGCCCGCATCGCCGAAACCCTGGAGAAGCACGGGAACACCTTGGCCGCCTACATTGGCGAGCTGGAGGACCAGCTTTTGAGGCTCCTTTCCCCCAAAGGGGAAGAAAAAAGCTAGGGGGCGTGGCCGCCCCCCACGCCTTCCCGTTCGCCCTACTCCACCAGCTCCACCAGGGCCAAGGGCGCCCCGTCCCCCCGGCGGCGCTCCGCCAGCTTGAGGACCCGGGTGTACCCCCCGGGGCGGTTTTGGTAC
This sequence comes from Thermus sp. 2.9, assembly GCF_000794385.1. Classification (GTDB taxonomy): domain Bacteria; phylum Deinococcota; class Deinococci; order Deinococcales; family Thermaceae; genus Thermus; species Thermus thalpophilus. The sequence goes on along the minus strand of NZ_JTJB01000030.1, from coordinate 21,313 downwards.
TTGGGGGCGATCTCGTCAAAGAGCTTTCGCACCAGCTTCACGTCCTGCAGGTCCCGGAGCACCAGGCGGCGGGCGTGCAGGTCCCCCCGCTTGGCCAAGTGGATCAGGTGGTCCACGAAGCCGGTGATCTCCTTGGCCTTGGGCACGGTGGTGGTGATGCGGCCGTGGGTCAGGAGGCTTTTGGCCTGGTTGCGGTAAAGGGCCAGGCGGTGGGAAGAGTGGCGGTTTAGCTTCCTTCCAGACTTTAGGTGGCGCATGGTCTCACTCCTTCAAGGCGAAGCCCCGCTTGGCCAGGGCCTCGCGGATCTCCTCCAGGCTTCTTTCCCCGATGCCGGGGATGTTGCGGAGGTCCTTGAGGTTGAGGGCCAAAAGGGCCCGCACCGACTCAATCCCCTCCTCCTTGAGGCTGTGCAAAACCCGGGTGGAAAGCCCGAGCTCCTCCAGGGGCAGGTCCAGGTCCTCCTCCTTCTCCACCCGCTCGGCCACGGGTTCCGGGGTGGGCAAGGCGGTGGCCTGGGGGTTGGCGAAGTAGGAAAGGTGCTCCTTCAGAATCTCCACCGCCTGGTTCAAGGCCTCCAGGGGGGTGACGGAGCCGTCGGTCCAGATGCGCAGGGTGAGCTTGTCCAAATCCGTGCGCTGGCCCAAGCGGGTGTCCTCCACCTGGAAGGCCACCCGGCGCACCGGGGAAAAGATGGCGTCCACGGGGATGGCGTTGATGCGGTCCTTGATGCCGTGGCGCTCCGCCGGCACGTACCCCACCCCGCGGTCCACCCGGACCTCCATGTAGAGCTTCCCCCCCGCCTCGAGGGTGGCGATGGGGAGGTCGGGGTTCAGGATCTCCACGTCGCTAGAAGGGGTGAAGTCCCGGGCGGTGACCACCTTGGGGCCTTCCGCCCGCAGGACCAGGGTGGTGGTCTGCATCTTGGGGTCCAAGAAGCGGACCACCAGCTCCTTCAGGTTCAGAACAATCTCCACCACGTCCTCCTTCACTCCGGGGATGGTGGAGAACTCGTGCAGGACGTCCTCAATGTAGACGCTGGTGACCGCGGTCCCGGGGATGGAGGAAAGGAGGATGCGCCGCAAGGGGTTGCCCAGGGTGACGCCAAACCCCCGCTCCAGGGGCTCCAAGACGAACTCCCCGTACTCCCGCCCCTGGGTTCGCACCGTGAAGACCGGGGCTTTCAGCTTGCTCTCTAACATAGGCCTCCTCTAAAGGGGCAATGGGGGCCCGGTCCGCCCGGGCCCCAAAACCTCACCTGGAGTAGAACTCGATCACCAGCTGCTCGTTCACCGGCAGGGCCAGATCCTCCCGGTCGGGGAGCCTGAGGAACTTGCCCTTCATGTTCTCCACGTCCAGGGAAAGCCAAGGACCCACCTTGCGGCCCTTCATGGCCTCGAGGTTCTCCCGGATGAAGGCCAGGTTCCTGCTCCCCTCGGCGATGGCGATCTCGTCCCCCGGCTTCACCCGGTAGGCGGGCAGGTCCACCCGGCGCCCGTTCACGGTGATGTGGCCGTGGCGCACCATCTGGCGGGCCTGGCGCCGGCTTGCGGCGAAGCCCAGGCGGTAGACCACATTGTCCAGCCGGGACTCCAGAAGCCCCAGGAAGACGGTACCCGTGACCCCCTTCTTCCGGCTCGCCTCTTCAAAGAGGTTGCGGAACTGGGTTTCCGAGATCCCGTAGATGCGGCGAAGCTTCTGCTTCTCCCGCAGGCGCACCGCGTAGTCGGAAGGGCGGCGGGCCCGCTTCTGCCCGTGCTGGCCCGGGGGATAGGGCCGGCGCTCCATGGCGCACTTGGGGCTGTAGCACCGCTCCCCCTTGAGGTAAAGCTTGACTCCTTCCCGGCGGCAAAGACGGCAAACTGGTCCAATGTAACGACCCATCTTCTCTCACTCCCTAAGAGGCCTTGCGGAACTTCTTCTTGGGCCGGCAGCCGTTGTGGGGCACGGGGGTGTCGTCCACGATGGACTTCACCTGGAGGCCCGAAGCCTGGAGGGCGCGGATGGCCTGCTCCCGGCCCGCCCCGGTGCCCCGCACGATCACGTCCACGCTCTGCATGCCGTAGGCCATGGCCTTCTTGGCGGCGTCCATGGCCGCGAGCTGGGCGGCGTAAGGGGTGCCCTTGCGGCTCCCCTTGTAGCCGATGACCCCGCCCGAGGACCAGGTGATGGGGTTGCCGTCCGGGTCGGTGATGGTGACGATGGTGTTGTTGTAGGAGGCGTGGATGTACGCCTTCCCGCTGGCGACCTGTCGCTTGACCTTTTTCTTGGTGGTTTTCTTGGCCATACTCTCCCTCTACCGGAGTATCCGCTGGCCCTAGGATTACTTCCTCGGAGCCTTCTTCTTGCCCGCCACGGTCTTGCGGGGTCCTTTGCGGGTGCGGGCGTTGGTGCGGGTGCGCTGGCCGCGCACGGGCAGGCCCCGGCGGTGCCTGAGCCCCCGGTAGCACCCGATGTCCATGAGCCGCTTGATGTTGGCGGCCACCTCCGCCCGGAGCTCGCCTTCCAGCTTCCAGGTGTTCTCCACGTACTCGCGGAGGCGCACCACCTCGGCCTCGGTGAGGTCCTTGACCCGGGTGGCGGGGTTGATGCCCGTCTTCTCCAACGCCTCCTTGGCCCGGGCCGGCCCGATGCCGTAGATGTAGGTGAGGGCCACGTCCACCCGCTTGTTCCTGGGAATCTCTACGCCTGCAATCCTCGCCACGTTGCCTCCTTACCTAACCTTGCCGTTGCTTGTGCTTGGGGTTTTCGCAGATCACGTAGACCCGCCCGTGCCGGCGCACCACCTTGCACTTCTCGCACATCTTCTTGACCGACGCCCGTACCTTCATCGCGCCTCCTACTTTCTATAGACGATGCGGCCCCGCGTGGGGTCGTAGGGGGTTATCTCCACCACCACCCGGTCCCCCGGCAGGATGCGGATGTAGTGCATGCGCATCTTGCCGGAGATATAGGCCAGGATCTCCGGTCCCGAGTCCAGCTTTACCCGAAAGGTGGCGTTGGGCAAAGCCTCGGTGATCACGCCTTCCGCCCGAATGGTGTCCTTCTCCTTCGCCATACCCCTCCTACCGCGCCCGCACCAGGGGAACCCCGGTGAGGAGCTCCGGGCCCTCCTCCGTCACCAAGACGGTGTTCTCGTAGTGGGCGGCGAGGTTGCCTTGGCCGGCGCTCGCCGTCCAGCCATCTTCCAATATTACCACAGGCGCCGGGCGCAAGGTGACCATGGGCTCGAGGGCCAAGGTCATGCCGGGGCGGATTTTGGGCCCCGTGCCCGGCTTGCCGAAGTTGGGGAGCTGGGGGTCTTCGTGGATTTCCCGGCCCACCCCGTGGCCCACGAACTCCCGCACCACCCCGTAGCCCCGGCTTTCCAAGAAGGTCTGCACCGCGTGGGCCACGTCCCCGATGCGGAAGCCGGGCCTGAGGTACTTCATCCCCTCCCAGAAGGCGGCCTCCGTGTCTTGGATGAGCCTTTGTGCCTCGGGGGAAACCTTCCCCACGGGAAAGGTGCGGGCCATGTCGGCGGCGAAGCCCCCGTAGAAGAGGCCCACGTCCACGGAGAGGATATCCCCCTCCCGGAGAGGCTTGTCCGAGGGGATGCCGTGGACCACCACCTCGTTCACCGAGGTGCAAAGGGTGGCGGGAAACCCGTAGAGCCCGAGGAAGGCCGGCTTGGCCTTGCGCTTCAGGATGGCGGCGTGGGCGATCCGGTCCAGCTCCTTGGTGGTGATCCCCGGCTCCACGTGGCGGGCCACCTCCTCCACCACCTCGGTGAGGAGGGCGCCCGCCTCCCGCATGCGCTCAATCTCCCAGGGGCTTTTCAGCTTGATGGCCATCAGATTCCCAAGGCGGCCCGGATGCGGGCGTAGACCTCATCGGGCGTGCCCAGGCCGTCCACCCGCTTCAGGGCGCCCGTCTTCTCATAATACTGGATGAGGGGCTCGGTTTTCTCCCGGTAGACCTCGAGGCGGCGCCTTATGGTCTCTTCGTTGTCGTCGGAGCGGCCCTCCAGCTCCGCCCGCTTGAGCATGCGCCGGACCAGCTCCCCCTCGGGCACCTCCACCAGCACCACCCCAAGAAGCCGGGTGCCCGTCTCTTTCAGGAGGCGGTCCAGGGCCTCCGCCTGGGGCAAGGTCCGGGGAAAGCCGTCAAAGATCACCCGCTCGGCAAGCTCCTCCCGGATCAAGGCCAGGATCAGGTCATCCGGCACCAGGTCCCCCCGGTCCATGATGGGCTTCACCTGCTGGCCCAAGGGGGTGCCCCGGGCCACGTGGTCCCGCAGGATGTCCCCGGTGGAGAGCTTCTTAAAGCCCAGCTCCGCCGCAAGCCTGGCTGCCTGGGTGCCCTTGCCCGCCCCCGGCGGCCCCAAGAAGATCACCGCTTCCCCCATTCCGCCTCCTAGCGCGTGCGGCCGCGGATGCGGCCCTTGGAAAGGAACCCTTCGTAGTTCCTGAGCATCAGCTGGCTCTCAATCTGCCTCAGGGTGTCCAGGGCCACCCCCACCACGATCAACAGGCCGATCCCTGAGAAGGCGATGCTCCTCACCCCGGTGAGGTTTTGGATGATCTGGGGCAAGGCCGCCACCAGGCCCAGGAAAATGGCTCCCCAGAGGGTGAGGCGGGAGACGATGTGCTCCAGGAACTTCACCGTGGGCTCCCCAGGGCGGATGCCCGGGATGAACCCCCCGTACTCCCGCAAGGACTCGGCGATGCGCTTGGGGTCAAACTGCACCGCGGTGTAGACGTAGGTGAAGAGGACGATGAGGAGGACCTCGAGGAGGAGCCCGGAAAGATGGGTGGGGTTGAAGAAGTTGGCGATGGCCTGGAGCACGGGGTTGTCCTGGAAGGGGGCAGCGAGGAAGATGGGGATCTGCAATATGGCGGCGGCGAAGACGATGGGGATCACCCCGGCGGCGTTCAGCTTGATGGGAATGTAGGTGGCCTGGCCCCCGTACACCCTGCGGCCCACCACCTTGCGGGCGTACTGCACCGGGATGCGGCGCTCCGCCTGCTGCACCGCCACCATCCCGGCGAAGGCCAGCACGATGAAGGCCAGGAAGAAGAGGAAGGCCACCAGGTTCACCTCCCCGGTGCGGATGAGGCCCGCGGTGCGCACCAGCTGCGGCAGCCATTCCACCACGATGCCGGCGAAGATGATCATGCTGGTGCCGTTGCCGATGCCGTACTCGGTGATGCGCTCCGCCAACCAGAGGAGGAGGGCGATCCCCGCCACCTGGGTGACCACCACCACCAGCCAGAAGAAGGGCCCCGGGGACCAGCCGGGGAGGAGGAACCTCCCCCCCTCCGCCCCCAAGAAGGCCGTGGCCAGGAAGAAGCCCTGGAAGGCCCCCAGAGCGATGCCGCCGATGCGGGTGTACTGGTTGATGATGCGGCGGCCCTCCTCCCCTTCCTTGGATAGCTTCTCCAACGCCGGCACCACGTTCACCAGAAGCTGCATGACGATGGCGGCGGTGATGTAGGGCATGATGCCCAGGGCGAAGATGGAGAAGCGCTCAAAGTTACCGCCGGAAAAGAGGTTGATGATGCCGAAGACCCCCCCTTGGGTGGTGCGCAAGAACTCCTGGACCTTATCCAGGTCCACCCCCGGGGTGGGGATGAAGGCCCCCAGGCGGTATGCGGCCAGGACCAGGAGCGTGAAGAGGATGCGCTGGCGAAGCTCGGGGATCTGGAGGGCGCTCCGGAAGGCCTTCAGCATCTTAGCCCTCCAAGAGGACGGCTTCCCCGCCCGCGGCCTTCAGCTTTTCCAGGGCGCTTTTGGAGAAGGCGTGGGCCACCACCTTGAGGGGTTTGGCCTCCCCTTCCCCCAGCACCTTGAGCCGGTACCCCTTCTTCAGAAGGCCCGCCTGCACGAGAAGCTCCGGGGTCACCTCCCCTTCAAAGCGGGCCAGGTCCTTGAGGTTCACCCCCTGGTACTTGGGGCGCTTGATCTCCCCCGGCACCTGCCCCTGCATGCCCCGCTTGGGCAGGCGCATGAGGGTGGTGGAGCGCCCCCCCTCAAAGCGGCGGGGATCCTTGAGGCCACCGGAGCGGGACTTCTGCCCCTTATGACCCCGGGTGGCCGTCTTGCCGTGGCCGGAGCCAGGGCCCCGCCCCACCCGCTTGCGCTTCTTGTTCGCCCCGGGATTGGGCTTTAGGTCGGTGAGCTTCATTCCAGCACCTCCACCCGGAGAAGGTGGGCCACCTTGGCCACGTTGCCCCGGATGGCCGGGGTATCCTCCAACACCTTCTCCTTCTGCAACTTGGTGAGTCCCAAGGCCTTCAGGGCCGCCTTCTGGTCCTTGGGATAGCCGATGGGGCTTTTCACCAACTTGACCTTGAGCTTAGCCATCACTCCTCCCCGCCCTTCCGGAGGCGCTTCACGTCCTCCTTGGTCTGGAGCTGCCGCAGGGCTTCCATGGTGGCGTAGGCGATGTTGATGGGGTTGCGGCTTCCCAGCTCCTTGGTGAGGATGTCGGTGATGCCCGCCAGCTCCAAAATGGCCCGGGGCACCGCCCCGGCGATCACCCCGGTGCCGGGGGCGGCGGGCTTCAGGAGGATCTTGGACGCCCCGTACTCCACCTCAATCTCGTGGGGGATGGTGCCGTTTTGGATGGGCACCTCCACCATGTTGCGGCGGGCGTAGTACCCGGCCTTCTGCACCGCCAAGGGCACCTCCTTGGCCTTGCCCAGGCCCAGGCCCACCCGGCCCTGCCGATCGCCCACCACCACCAAGGCCCCGAAGCGGAAGCGGCGGCCGCCCTGGTAGGTCTTGGCGGTGCGCCGCACCAGGATCATCTTCTCTTCAAAGTCGGTCTCGGGCATGGTCCCCCCCTTAGAACTCCAGACCGCCCTCCCGGGCCCCCTCGGCCAGGGCTTTCACCCGGCCGTGGTACTTGTAGGGGCCGCGGTCAAAGGCCACCTGCTTGATGCCCTTGGCCAAAGCCTTCTCCGCCAGGGCCCGCCCCACCTGCCGGGCCACCTCGGTCTTGTTGCCCTGGAGCTTGAGGGCCAGGCTGGACTCGGCCACCAAGGTCTCCCCTTTTTCGTCGTCAATGATCTGGGCGTAGATGTGCTTGAGGCTGCGGAAGACGGAAAGGCGTAGCCGGCCCGTGCGCTTGATGCGGTTGCGCACCCGGAACTTGCGGCGCTCGTATGCGGTAAGCCGTGCCATAATCCCCCCTACTTCTTGGCCCCGGCCTTGCCGGGCTTGAGGCGGACGGGCTCGCCCGCGTAGTAGATGCCCTTTTCGTGGTAGGCGCTGGGCTTCTTGATGGCCCGGATGTCGGCGGCCACCTGGCCCACCCGCTGCTTGTCAATGCCCACCACCCGGATTCTGGTGGGCTCGGGCACCTCGAGGGTGATCCCCTCCGGGGGCTCCACCACCACGGGGTGGCTGTAGCCCACGGTAAGCTCCACCGCCCGGCCCACAAGCCGCGCCCGGTAACCGATGCCCTTGATGAGGAGCTCCTTGGCGTACCCCTCGGACACCCCCTTCACCGCGTTGGCGATGAGGGTGCGGGTGAGGCCGTGAAGGCTCCTGTGGCGGCGCTCGTCCGAAGGGCGCTCCACCCGGACCACACCCTCCTCCACCACCACCCGCATCTCGGGGGAGATGGCCACGGAAAGCTCGCCCTTGGGGCCCTTGACCTTGACCAGGCCCGGGGCCACCTCCACGCTGACCCCCTTGGGCAGGGGAATGGGAAGCCGACCAATCCTAGACATCACCACACCTCGCAGATGAGCTCGCCGCCCACGCCCAGCTTGCGGGCCTCCCGGTCGGTGAGAACCCCTTTGGGCGTGGACAAGATGGCGATCCCGAGACCCCGGCGCACCCGGGGGATCTCCTTCACCCCCACGTAAACCCGCCGTCCCGGGCGGCTGATGCGCCGGATGTGCTTGATGACCTGTTCGGGGCGGGGGTCAAGCCCGGGGCGCCTGGGGCCGTACTTCAGGTGGATGCGCAGCACGGGCTTGCCGTCCACCTCCACCCGCTCGTACCCCTTGATGAAGCCCTCCCGCGCCAGGATCTTCAGGATCTCCTCCTTAAAGCGGGAGGCGGGCACCTCGGTGCTCTCCTTGTAGACCCGGGTGGCGTTGCGTATCCGGGTCAGCATGTCGGCAATGGGGTCCGTCAGCATTTCCTCTCTCCTTTTACCTCACTCCCAAGCCATGCGGTCTCGAGGGAACCCCCCCGACCGGCCACGGCCTACCAGCTGGCCTTCTTCACCCCAGGAAGCTGCCCCTTGTGGGCCAGCTCCCGCAGGCAGAGCCGGCAAAGACCGAAGTAGCGGTAGACGCTCCTGGCCCTCCCGCACCGCACGCACCGGGTGTAGGCCCGCACCTTGAACTTAGGGGTCCGCTTGGCCTTCTCAATCAGCGCTTTTCTCGCCATGCTCGCCTCACTTGCGGAAGGGAAAACCCAAGAGCTCCAAAAGGGCCTTGGCCTCCTCGTCGGTCCTGGCGGTGGTGACCACCGCGATGTCCATCCCCCTAAGGGCGTCCACCATATCGTAGGTGACCTCGGGGAAGATGAGCTGCTCCTTGAGGCCCAGGTTGTAGTTGCCCCGGCCGTCAAAGCTTGCCGGGTTCACGCCCCGGAAGTCGCGGATGCGGGGCAGGGCCACGTTGAGGAGCTTTTCCAGGAAGATCCACATGCGGTCCCCCCGCAGCGTCACCCGAAGGCCGATGGGCATGCCCTTGCGGAGCTTGAAGTTGGAGATGGACTTCTTCGCCCGGGTCACCGCCGGCTTCTGGCCGGTGATAAGGGCGAGCTCCTTGGAGGCCTTCTCCAGGATGCGGGCGTCCTCCTTGGCCTCGCCCAGGCCCTGGTTCACCACCACCTTCACCAGCCTGGGAACCTCCCAGATGTTCTGGTAGCCGAAGCGGCGGATGAGCTCGGGCCGGACCTCCTCGTAGTACTTCTTCTTCAGGGCAACGTCCAGAGGCATGCTACTCCTCCACGTCCAAGGACCCGCCGCACTTGGCGCAGGCCCGGATCTTCCGCCCGTCTTCCAGGAGCTTCTTGCGCACCCGGGTGGGCTTGCCGCAGGCGGGGCAGATGGGGCGCACCTTGGAGGCGTGCAAGGGGGCCTCCTGCTCCACGAACCCGCCCTGGGGGTGCTGCGGGCTCACCCGCACCGCCTTCTTGACGATGTTCACCCCTTCCACGATCACCGCCTGGCGCTTGGGTAACACCGCCTTCACCTTGCCCACGCGGCCTTTGTACTTGCCGGAGGCCACCAGCACGGTGTCCCCCTTCTTCACGTGCACCTTGGTCTGCATCAGAGCACCTCCGGCGCCAGGGAAACGATCTTCATGAAGCCCTTCTCGCGGAGTTCCCTCGCCACGGGGCCGAAGACGCGGGTGCCGCGGGGCTCCAGCTGGTTGTTGATGATGACGGCGGCGTTGTCGTCAAAACGGATGGCCGAACCGTCGGGCCGCTTCACCTCCTTCTTGGTGCGCACCACCACCGCCTTCACCACATCCCCTTCCTTCACCGCCCCGCGGGGGATGGCCTCCTTGACGCTGGCCACGATGATGTCCCCCACGGTGGCGTACTTGGCGTTGGAGCCCTTGAGGACGCGGATGCACATGATCTTGCGGGCCCCGGTGTTGTCGGCCACCTCCAGATAGGTCTGGGGCTGGATCATGCCTTACCTCCCCGCTTGGAAAGGCTGGCGTAGTTTTGGCGGCGGACCTCGTACCTTTCCACCAGGTCAAGCCGCCCGCTTTCCAGAAGCCGCAGTACCTTAAAGCGCTTGCGCTTGGAGATGGGGCGGGCCTCCACGATCTCCACCACGTCCCCCACCTTGTACCGCTCCTCGGGGTCGTGGGCCAGGTACTTCTTGGAGCGCTTGATCACCTTGCCGTAGAGGGGGTGGGGGAACTGGCGCTCCACCAAGACCGTGACGGTCTTTTGCATCTTGTCGCTCACCACCACCCCGGTCAGCACCTTCTTAGGCATTGGCCCTCCTCTTCTCGTTCAGCACCGTGAGGAGCCGGGCAATGGACTTGCGGGTTTCCCGGATCCTATGGTTCTGGGAAAGCTGGCCGATGGAGGCTTGGAAGCGGAGCTCCATCAGCTCCTGCTTCTTCTTCCGGATGAGCTTCTCCAGCTCCGCCGGGGAGAGCTTGCGGGCCTCCTCCAGCTCCTTCTTCACCTCACTGAGCTTCATCGTAGGCGTCCCTCCGCACGATCTTGGTCTTGATGGGAAGCTTGTGGCCGGCGATGCGCAAGGCCTCCAGGGCCTGCTCCTCGTTCACCCCCGCCACCTCAAACATCACCCGGCCCGGCTTCACCACCGCCACGTACCCCTCCACGTTGCCCTTACCCTTACCCATCCGCACCTCCAAGGGCTTCTTGGTGTAGGGCTTGTCGGGGAAGATGCGGATGAAGATCTTCCCCCCGCGGCGGAAGTGGCGCACCATGGCCACACGGGCCGCCTCAATCTGCTGGGAGGTGATCCAGGCGGGCTCGAGGGCCACCAGGCCGTAGTCCCCGAAGGCCACGTAATCGCCCCCCTTCGTGGCCCCCTTCATGCGGCCCCGGTGTTGCTTCCGGTACTTCATGCGCCTGGGCATCAGCATGGCCTACTCCTCCTTTTTCACCCGCACGGCGGGGCGGCGGCGGCGGGGCTTCTCCTCGCCCTTGGGGCCTTCGGCCCGGGCCTTGGCCTTCTGGCCGCCGATCACCTCGCCCAAGAAGACGTACGCCTTGACCCCCAGCACCCCGTAGGTGGTGCGGGCCAAAGCGAAGCCGTAGTCTATGTTAGCACGCAGGGTGTGAAGGGGCACCCGGCCCTCGGCGGCCCACTCGGTGCGGGCCTGCTCCGCCCCCCCGATGCGCCCGGAGACGATGACCTTGGCCCCCTTGGCCCCGGATTCCATGACCCGCTGCACCGCCTGCTTGATGGCCCGGCGCACGGCGAAGCGGCGCTCAATCTGCTCCGCCACCCGCTGGGCCACCAGGGGAGCGGAGAGGTTGGGGTTGTGGATCTCCTGGACGTTCAAGGCCACGTTCTTCCCCGTCATCTTGGACAGGGTTTCCCGCAGGACCTTGATCTTCTCCCCGCCCCGGCCGATGACCACGCCGGGCTTGGCCACGTGCACGGTCACCGCCACGTTGTCCGCCGCCCGCTCAATGTCAATGCGGGCAAGCCCCGCCGGGTAGAGCTCCTTGGTGAGGACCTCGCGGATCTTCTGGTCCTCCCAGAGGAGGTGGCGGTACTGCTTCTTCCCCGCATACCAGCGGGACTCCCAGTCCCGGGTGATGCCGAGCCGGAACCCGATGGGGTGGATTTTATTTCCCATGCTTCTCCCCCAAGATCACCGTGATGTGGCTGGTCTTCTTCTTCATGATGTCCGCCCGGCCCCGGGCCCGGGGAAGCACCCGCTTCAAGGCGGGCCCCTCGTCCACGAAGGCCGCCTTCACGTAAAGCCGATCCTCCAGCATGTCGTGGTTGTTCACCGCGTTGGCGGCGGCGGACTCCAGCACCTTGGCCACGTGGTAGGCCCCCCGCTTGTGGGTGTAGCGCAGGATGGCGCGGGCCTCCTCGAGGCTCTTCCCCCGGATCAGGTCCACCACGAGCCGGACCTTCCTGGGGGCGATGCGCACGTAACGGGCAATGGCTTTCGCTTCCATGGCTACTTCTTCTTGGTGGCCTTGGCCTCTTTGCCGTGCCCCCGGTAGGTGCGGGTGGGTGCGAACTCACCCAGCTTGTGCCCCACCATGTTCTCGGTGATGTAGACGGGCACGTGCTGCTTGCCGTTGTAGACCGCGATGGTGTGCCCCACCATCTCGGGAACGATGGTGGAGCGGCGGCTCCAGGTCTTGATGAGCCGCTTCTCCCCCTTGGCGTTCAGCTCCAGGATCTTCTCCAGAAGGTGGTCGTCTACGAAAACGCCCTTCTTCAAGCTACGCGGCATGGCTCACCTCACTTCTTGCGCCGGGCCAGGATGAAGCGGCTGGAAGGCTTGCGCCGGTTCCGGGTCTTAAGGCCCTTGGTCTGCCAGCCCCAGGGGGAAGCGGGGGGACGGCCCCGGGGCGCCCGGCCCTCGCCACCGCCGTGGGGGTGGTCCACCGGGTTCATGGCGGCGCCGCGCACGTGGGGCTTGCGCCCCAGCCAGCGGGTCCTGCCCGCCTTGCCCAAGACGATGTTCTTGTGGTCGGCGTTGCCCACGGCCCCGATGGTGGCGTAGCACTCGCCGTGCACCTTGCGAAGCTCCCCAGAAGGAAGGCGCAGGATCACGTAGTCCCCTTCCCGGCCCTGGATCTGGGTGCTGGTGCCGGCGGAGCGGGCCAGCTTGGCCCCCTTCTTGGGCTCCAGCTCCACGGCGTGGACCACGGTACCCACGGGGATGAAGCGCAGGGGAAGGGCGTTGCCCACCTGGATGGGGGCATCGGGCCCCGCCACCACCTGCTGCCCCACCTGCAGGCCCTCGGGGGCGATGATGTAGCGCTTCTCCCCGTCGGCGTAGTGGAGAAGGGCGATGCGGGCGGAGCGGTTGGGGTCGTACTCAATGGCCGCCACCTTGGCGGGGATGCCCGCCTTGTCCCAGCGCTTGAAGTCCACAATGCGGTAAAGCCGCTTGTGGCCGCCGCCCCGGAAGCGCACGGTGATGCGGCCCTGGTTGTTCCGCCCCCCCGTCTTCTTCAGGGGCTTGACCAAGGACTTCTCCGGCTCCGTCTTGGTGATCTCGGAGAAGTCCGCCACCGTCATGAAGCGGCGGCTTGGGGTGTAGGGTTTGAACTTCTTGACTGCCATTCTCAATCCTCCTTGCCGGATCGGGGCCGGGCACCCCACCCGGCCAGGTCTAGATGAGGCCCTCCAAGGCCTCAATCTTCTGCCCGGAGGCCACCTGGACGATGGCCTTCTTGCGGTCGGGGCGCTTGCCCAGGTAGCGGCCCAGGCGCTTCTTCTTGCCCCGCACCCGCAGGGTGTTGACCCCCACCACCTTCACCTTGAAGGCCTCCTCCACCGCGTTCTTGATCTCGGTCTTGGTGGCCTTAGGGTGAACCCAGAAGGTGTACTTGCCCTCGGCGAAGCCAGCGTAGGCCTTCTCCGAGAGGACGGGGGCGAGGATGATGTCGTAAGCGGTTTTCACGCCTCACCTCCCAAACGGGCCTGGAAGGCTTCCCAGGCCTTCAGGTCCATGACAAGCCGCTCGGTGCGCAGGATGTCGTACACGTTGAGCCCCTCAGGGGCCAGGGTGACCACCCAGGGCAGGTTGCGGGCGGCGCGGCGGACCACCTCGTTTTCCGCCACCAAAAGCACGGTTTCCGAGCCGTCCAGTCCCGCCGCCTTCGCCCAGGCCAAGAACTCCTTGGTCTTGCCGTTCACCCCGGCGAAGTCCTCCACCAAAAGGAGCTTCCCCTCCCGGGCCCGGTCGGCCACGGCCATGGCTAGCCCCGCCTTCCTCACCTTCTTGGGCAGGGTGTAGCCGTAGTCGCGGGGCTTGGGCCCGAAGACAGTACCGCCGCCCACGAAGATGGGGGCACCGATGTCCCCGTGGCGGGCGCGGCCCGTGTGCTTCTGGGGGTAGATCTTACGGCTGGAGTAGGCCACCTCACCCCGGGTCTTGGTGCTGGCGGTGCCCCGGCGGCGGTTCGCCAGCTGCCAGCGCACCACCTCCCAAAGGAGGTGGGGGTTGACCTCGGCGGGGAGGTCGGCGGCAAGCTCCCGCTTGCCGGAAGAGGAGAGCACAGGGATCTGGTACACCATGTCCTCCTTACCTGCCTTCACCTGGCCACCTTCTTGGTTTCGCGCACCACCAGGAGGCCGCCGTTGGGCCCCGGCACCGCGCCCTTGACCAAGAGGAGGTTTTCCTCGGGGATGACGTCCACCACCTCGAGGTTCATCACCGTGACCCGCTCGGCCCCGTAGCGGCCGGCCATGCGCTTGCCCTTGTACACCCGGCCCGGGGTCTTGCGGTTACCGATGGAGCCGGGGTGGCGGTGGATCTTGTGGGCGCCGTGGGAGTCCGGCCCACCGGCGAAGTTCCAGCGCTTCATCACACCGGCGGTGCCCCGGCCCTTGGAGGTGCCGGTGACGTCCACCCGCTCCCCCGGCTTGAAGATCTCCACCGTCACCACGTCGCCTTCGGGGTTAAAGTCCCGGATCTCCTTGAGGATCCGCACCGGGGCCACGCCCGCCTTGGCGAAGTGGCCCTTCATGGGCCGGTTCACCCGCTTGGGCTTTTGGGGCAGAAACCCCAGCTGGACCGCCAGGTACCCGTCCTTCTCCGGGGTGCGCCGCTGCACCACGGGGCAGGGCCCGGCCAGGATCACGGTGACGGGAACGGCCCGGTCGTCCTTGTAGATCCGGGTCATGCCCACCTTCGTGCCCAGGATGCCCTTCACTTGCCACCTCCCACGGTCTTGATTTCAATCTCCACGCCGGTGGGCAGGTCCAGGTTCATGAGGCTTTCAATGGTCTTGCGGTTGGGGTTCAGGATGTCCACCAGGCGGTTGTGGGTGCGGAGCTCAAAGTGCTCCCGGGAGTCCTTGTGCTTGAAAGGACCCCGGATCACGGTGAAGCGCCGCACCCGGGTGGGCAGGGGTACGGGGCCCGAGACCTGCGCCCCCGAGCGCCGCGCGGCCTCCACGATCTTCTGGGCCGAGGCGTCCAGGGTCTTGTGGTCAAAGCCCCGAAGCTTGATGCGGATCTTGGGCATGCTTCACCTCACTCCAGGATCTTGGTGACCACGCCGGCGCCCACGGTCCGCCCACCCTCCCGGATGGCAAACCGCAAACCCTCCTCCAACGCCACCGGCTTGATCAACTCCACCGTAAACGTCACATTGTCCCCAGGCATCACCATCTCCACACCCGGGGGCAACTCCACCACCCCAGTCACATCCGTCGTCCGAAAGTAAAACTGCGGACGATACCCCGTGAAAAACCCCGTGTGCCTCCCACCCTCCTCCTTCTTCAACACGTACACGGAGGCCTCAAACTTCGTGTGCGGCGTAATGCTCCCAGGCCTCGCCAACACCTGCCCCCGCTCCACCTCCTCCCGGCTTACCCCACGCAACAACAAACCTACATTGTCCCCAGCTATCCCCTCCTGCAGCGTCTTCCGGTGCATCTCCACACCCGTCACCACCGTCTTGCGCGTCTCCGGAGATAGCCCCACAATCTCCACCTCGTCCCCAACCTTCACCCTCCCACGCTCAATCCGCCCAGTAGCCACCGTCCCGCGCCCAGTAATCGTAAACACATCCTCCACCGGCATCAAGAACGGCTTGTCCACGTCCCGCTGCGGCGTGGGAATGTACTCGTCAATCGCATCCAACAACTCCCAAATCCGGTCCACCCACTCGTTCTCCCCTCGCTTCGTCTGAGGATTCCGGTGCATCTGCTCCAACGCCAACAACGCACTCCCACGAATCACCGGCACCTCATCCCCAGGAAACTCGTACTGGTTCAAAAGATCCCGAACCTCCATCTCCACTAGGTCCAAAAGCTCGGGATCGTCCACCATGTCCACCTTGTTCATGAACACCACAATGTACGGCACGCCCACCTGCCGCGCCAACAAAATGTGCTCCCGCGTCTGCGGCATCGGCCCGTCCGCCGCCGATACCACCAAAATCGCCCCGTCCATCTGGGCCGCACCCGTAATCATGTTCTTGATGTAGTCCGCGTGCCCAGGACAGTCCACGTGCGAATAGTGCCGCTTCGCCGTCTCGTACTCCACGTGCGCCGTGTTGATCGTAATCCCCCGCGCACGCTCCTCCGGCGCCTTGTCAATATCCCCGTAGTCCTTCACCTCTACATTCGGGTTCTCCGCCGCAGCTACGTACGTCAACGCCGCCGTCAGCGTCGTCTTCCCGTGGTCCACGTGCCCAATCGTCCCCACGTTCACGTGAGGCTTCGTCCGAACAAACTCGCCCTTGGCCATCCTCGTTCTCCTTTCGGCAAGCACGGGTGGGCCCTAAGGCCCACCCCAAAAGCGTCCTTACTGCCCCTTGATGAGCTTCTCCTGAATCTGCTTGGGGACCTCCTGGTAGTGGTCAAAGAACATGACGAAGGAGCCCCGCCCTTGGGTCTTGGAGCGCAGATCGGTGGCGTAGCCGAACATCTCCGCCAGGGGCACGTAGGCCCGGATCACCTGGGCGTTGCCCCGGGGCTCCATCCCCAGGATCTGGCCCCGGCGGGAGTTCAGGTCGCCGATAACATCCCCCATGTACTCCTCGGGGGTGGTGACCTCCACCCGCATGATGGGCTCGAGGATCACCGGGTCCCCCTTCTGCACCGCCTCCTTGATGGCCATAGAGCCGGCGATCTTGAAGGCCATTTCCGAGGAGTCCACCTCGTGGTAGGAGCCGTCGTAAAGGGTGACCTTCACGTCCACCACGGGGAAGCCGATGAGGGGCCCCGACTGCATGGCCTCCTCAATCCCCTTCTGGACGGCGGGGATGTACTCCTTGGGGATCACGCCGCCCACGATGGCGTTGACGAACTCAAAGCCGGAGCCGCGGGGCAGGGGCTCGGCCTTGATCTTCACGTGGCCGTACTGCCCCCGGCCACCGGTCTGGCGGATGAACTTGCCCTCCACGTCCACGGGGCGGGTGATCGTCTCCCGGTAGGCCACCTGGGGCTTGCCCACGTTGGCGTCCACCTTGAACTCCCGCTTGAGCCGGTCCACGATGATCTCCAGGTGAAGCTCGCCCATCCCGGAGATGATGGTCTGGCCGGTTTCGGGGTGGGTGGACACCCGGAAGGTGGGGTCCTCCTCCGCCAAGCGGGCCAGGGCCTGGGAGAGCTTGTCCTGGTCCGCCTTGGTCTTGGGCTCAATGGCCACGTCAATGACCGGCTCGGGGATCTCAATGGACTCCAGAACCACCCGGGGCGCGTCCTCGCCCACCAGGGTGTCCCCGGTGATGGTCTCCTTCAGGCCCACCACCGCCCCCAGGTCCCCGGCCTTGAGCTCCTCCACCTCTTCCCGGTGGTTGGCGTGCATCCGGAGAAGGCGGGCCACCCGCTCCTTGCGCCCCTTGGTGGTGTTGTAGACGTAGGAGCCGGAGGTGATGGTGCCGGAGTAGACGCGGATGAAGGTGAGGCGGCCCACGTAGGGGTCGGCCATGATCTTGAAGGCCAAGGCCGCCAAGGGGCCGTCGGGGTCGGGGTGGATCTCCACCTCCTCCCCTTCCGGCGTGGTGCCCCGGATGGGGGGGATGTCCAAGGGGGAAGGCAGGTAGTCCACCACCGCATCCAGGAGGAGCTGCACCCCCTTGTTCTTCAGGGCCGAGCCCAGGAACACCGGGGTGATCTTGATGTCAATGGTGCCCTTGCGGATGGCCGCCACCAGCTCTTCCTCGCTGGGCTCTTCGCCCTCGAGGTACTTGAGCATGATGTTCTCGTCAAAGTCGGCGGCGGTCTCTATGAGCTTCTCGTGGTACTCCCGGGCCTGGTCCAGGTACTCCTCGGGGATGGGAATCTCCCGGATGTCCGTCCCCAGGTCGTTGCCGTAGGTGTAGGCCTTCATGCGGAGGACGTCAATGATCCCCGAGAAGGTGTCCTCCCGGCCGATGGGAAGCTGCATCACCACCGGGCGCGCCCCCAGGCGCTCCTGCATGGTGCGGATCACCAGCCAAAGATCGGCCCCCGTCTTGTCCATCTTGTTGGCAAAGGCGATGCGGGGCACCTTGTACTTTTCCGCCTGGCGCCAGACGGTTTCCGACTGGGGCTCCACCCCCTGGCTGGAGTCAAAGACCACGATGGCCCCGTCCAGCACCCGCATGGAACGCTCCACCTCAATGGTGAAGTCCACGTGGCCCGGGGTGTCAATGATGTTGATGCGGTGGTCCTTCCAAAAGCAGGTGGTCACGGCGGCGGTGATGGTGATGCCCCGCTCCCGCTCCTGCTCCATGAAGTCCATGGTGGCCGCGCCCTCGTGGACTTCGCCGATCTTGTGGATCTTGCCGGTGTAGTAGAGGATGCGCTCGGTGGTGGTGGTCTTACCGGCGTCAATGTGCGCGGCGATGCCGATGTTGCGGAGCCGCTTTAGGTCGTACGCTACCTTGACCGCCATGGTTTACCACCGGTAGTGGGCGTAAGCGCGGTTGGCCTCGGCCATGCGCTCCACGTCCTCCTTCTTCTTGACCGCCCCGCCCTTGCCCTCGGCGGCGTCCATGAGCTCGTGGGCGATGCGCACCGCGGCGCCGCGCTCGGGGCGCTGGTTGGCCGCCTGCACCAACCAGCGCAGGGCCAAGGACTGCTGCCGGCGGGGAGGAACCTCCATGGGCACCTGGTAGTTGGCCCCGCCCACGCGGCGGGAACGCACCTCCATGCGGGGCTTCACGTTCTCCACCGCCTGCTTAAAGACCTTCAAAGGCTCCTGCCCGGTCTTCTCCTGGATGATGCGGCAGGCATCGTAGAAGATGCGGGCGGCCAGGTTCTTCTTTCCGTCCCGCATTATCTTGTTGATAAAGGCCGACACCACCACGTCCCCGTAGACCAGGTCAGGCTGGAGTTGGCGTACCTCTGCTCTTCTTCTCCGCGCCATGGCTCACCTACTTCTTCTTGGCCGGGGCCGCGCCCTTGGTTTCCTTGGGCTTCTTGGTCCCATACTTGGAGCGGCTCTTCTTCCGGTCCTTCACGCCTTGCGTGTCGTAGACCCCGCGGACGATGTGGTAGCGCACGCCCGGCAGGTCCTTCACACGGCCACCCCGGATGAGGACCACGGAGTGCTCCTGCAGGTTGTGCCCCTCGCCGGGAATGTAGGCGGTGACCTCGTAGCCCGAGGTGAGGCGTACCTTGGCCACCTTCCGCAAGGCGGAGTTGGGCTTTTTGGGGGTAACCGTGCGCACCACCGTGCACACCCCCCGGCGGAAGGGCGAGCCCTTCAAGGCCGGAACCTTGCTCTTCTTTTGGACCTTCTCGCGGCCCTTTCTGACCAGCTGGTTGATCGTCGGCAGTGCCACCACTCCCTTCTTCTTGGACTTGCCCCCGTGTTCTCAAGATCCACCCGGGAAGTTTCCCGGTTTAGCCCGCACAGGGCACCACCCTCAGGGCCAGGGGCTGGCCCTGAGGGCCCTCAACTTGCCTAGTGTACATGGCCTCGGGCCTTTTGGCAAGCACAAAAAAGACCCCCACCCGCAGGCGGGGGGTCTGGAGCCGGTGGCCGGATTT
This sequence comes from Thermus sp. 2.9, assembly GCF_000794385.1. Taxonomy (GTDB): domain Bacteria; phylum Deinococcota; class Deinococci; order Deinococcales; family Thermaceae; genus Thermus; species Thermus thalpophilus. Next base: position 2,184 of record NZ_JTJB01000030.1, on the reverse strand, counting down.
GAACCGGCGGCCTACCGCTTACGAGGCGGTTGCTCTACCGCTGAGCTACACCGGCCCGCCCAGAAGAGTTTAGGGCAGAAGCCCCGCCCGTGCAACTACCTTAGGACCACCCCGGGCTGGACCCTCAAGGCGCGGAAAAGGGGCAGGAGGGCGGAAAGGAAGGTGGCGCAAAGGCTCGCCCCGCTCACCGCCAGGAAGTCCGAAAACCGCATCTCCACCGGCAGATGGGTGAGGAAGTAAAGCTCCCCCGGCAGGTCCAAGGGGCGCAGGGCGAGGTAGAGGCAAAGGAGGTAGCCGAGAAGGTTGCCCAGCAAAACGCCCCCCACCCCCAGGAACACCCCCTCCAGGGCGAAGACCAAGCCCACGGTGAGCCTCGAGGCCCCCATGGCCCGAAGGAGGGCGATCTCCGGGGTCTTCTCCACCACCTTGAGCACCAAAAGGTTAGCCACCCCCAAGGCGGCCACCGCCACGATGAGGAAGACCAGGATGCCCAGCACCCGCTTCTGCAGGGTAAGCTGCTCCAAGAGGGTGCGCTGGGAGTCCTGCCAGGCTTGGGGGAAGAAGCGGGTGCCCGCCAGGGCCACCCCCACCTCCTTGGCCCGCCAAGGGTCTTTGAGCCGCACCTGGTAGCCCTGGGCCTTTAGGCCCGCGAGCTTTTCCACGGAAGCCAGGTCCACGAAGGCGTAGCCCGAGTCCAGAAGGTAGTTCCCCGTGCGGAAGGAGCCCAAGACCCGAAGCGCCACCCGCTCCTGGGTGGCGGAAAGGGCGTATACCCGGTCCCCCACCACCGCCCCCAGGGACTGCATCAGGGCCGCGCCCAGGTAGACCCCTCCCGGCGCAAGCCTCAGGCCGAGCTCGGGGTACAGGGCCTCGCCCCCTTCCCCCAGGCCCACCAAGGTGGCGAAGTCCACCCCCGGCCCCCGGGCCCCTTCCGCCGGCCGGGTGAGGAGGGCTTTGGTGGCGGCGAAGGGAGCCGCACTCTCCACCTCGGGGTGGGAGGGGAGGAGCGGGAGGTCTTCCGTGAAGCTAAAGAGGACCAGGTGGGGGTAGGCCTTCAGGGTGGCCCGCACCAGGCCGCTCACGAAGCCGTTGGTTAGGGAAAGGGCGGCCAAGAGCACCGCCACCCCCACCCCCACCCCCAGGAGGGCCAAGGAGGTCTGCAGGGGTCTTCGCGTCAAGTGGGCCCAGGCGAGGAAAAGGGCGAAGCGCACGAGACCAGGATAACGAGGGTCCCTAGCGCCGGGGGTATTCCACCACCACGAGCTCCACCAAACGGCGGCCAAAGCGCACCGCCGTGGCCCGGTCGGGAAGCCAGACGTCCACCTTCTCCCGCATCCTGGGGTGCATCACGTCCGCCACCACGAAGAGGCGGCCTTGGAAGAGGTAGTCAAACTGGCCCTTACCCCGCCCGTACACGCTCCCAAGGTCGCGCAGGCGCACCTTGGTGCCGTAGGGTAGCACCTTTAAGAGGTCGTGGCTCACGGCCAGAACCCCAAGCCGGGTGCGCATCCCCGTGGCAGTGACGAAGGGGGTGACGTCGGTCTCCCGGAGGCTGGAGGTATAGGCCGTGGCCTGGAGGCGCAAAACCTTTTGCGCTTCCTGGGCGAAACCCCCCGCAACGGCGAGGGCGAAAAGGAGCAAAAGCGTCAAACCCCGCATAGCGCCCCCAAGTATGCGGGCAAAGCCTGGAGGAAGCTGAGAACCATGAGGGCTTTCCCTCATGGAACCCGCCCCCACTATCCCTGCAATGGTTCCCATAATTTAAAAAGCCCGCTGAACAGGGAACCGGTTCAGCGGGGTAGGATGAGAACTTGCTTAAGGGCCTTTAGCTCAGGCTCATCTCCTTTAAAGACCCTATGGGCAGGGGGTGCTGGAAAGCTCCAGGGTGTACCGGCCGCTTCCCTCCTCGTCAAACCCCGCCCGGGCCAGGCCCCGGTCCCGCACCACCAAAAGCGTGGCGGGGGAAACAGGGGCGCAGTTCATCACGGGGTCCAAGGCGCGGGGGCTAGCGTCCCCCGGACCGTTATAGAGGAGGGCCACCAGGTCCAACGGGCCGGCGTAGGTCAAGCGCAGGTAGCCGGTGGCGCTGGCCACGTTATAGCGGTCAAACTCGCCCACGAACTCTATGGCCCCGGTCTTGCTTCCTGCCGACATTCCGCACCCCTCTCCCTTGGCCTTAGGATT